>NZ_JBFPKN010000014.1:0-254308 GCF_040948805.1 Paraburkholderia sp. BR13439
GCCGGCGTCGTCGACGGCTAGGTGCCGCTGCTTCTTCAATAGTGTTCACGTGTCCACCTATTTAAGTGAACACGATGCTCCCAAGACTTTCACCGTGACTCAAGATGGGATGACCGGGCGCTTACCAATCTCCACGATTCCATTCGATGAAGATGCATCTCAGAGTCGCACGGCCCGTTTCCGATCTTGCCCGTACTGAACGCATGTATTGCTCAGCGCTTGGTCTGGCCGTGCTCGCCAGATTTCAGGATCATCAGGAATTCGACGGGGTGATGCTTGGAAGTCCCGGCATGGACTATCATTTTGAGCTTACCCATTGCAGCGAACATCCCGTGATGCCTCGCCCAACGAGTGAGGACTTGCTGGTGTTTTACATACCGGATCGACAAGTGTGGAGGGCGATGTGTGATCGCCTTGTCGAAAATGGATTTGTTTGCGTAAAGTCATTCAATCCTTACTGGGACGTGTCCGGTCGAACATTCGAGGATCCTGACGGCTATCGGCTCGTCTTGCAAAATGCAGCGTGGAGCGCCTGACCCTATCGCGTATCGGTCTTCTTACCGGCGGTCCGCACGTCGCTTGTGGGGTCGCACTGAGGCGACCGCCCCCGAAAATTTCCCTCACCAGGGCTGACGATGACCTATCCGATAAGCTATCGACGCGCGACTATCGAAGACGTTCTGACAATCTGCGAATTGGGTCAAATTTTGAATGCGAGCCACCACTTGGCACGCCCCGACATCTACGCAGATGCCACCACAGAATTCGGCCGCGACGAACAGCACTGGCTCGCCAGCCTCCAAGGAGAAGATCGAGCGACGTTTCTTGCCGAACTTGGCAGCAACGCCGTCGGTTTCATTACGATTCAGGTGGTGAAGCCGATAAGCCCGCTATTGCAACCGATGGTCGTCGGTCGCATCGGTTCCGTCGCGGTTTTAGAACAAATCAGAGGACGCGGGGTCGGCAGCTCTCTTATTAAACTCGCAGAAGAGTGGGCGCGGAAGCAGGGTGCCACCGATATCAGACTAACCGTTTGGCAGTTTAACGAACAGGCGGTCAATCTGTACCGAGAATTGGGCTACGAGATTCGCGCGTTCGAGATGGGAAAGCGGATTCGGACCTTGTCGGATATTCCGTGCGCGTGAGCCGGCGACCGGCGACTGCGGCCCGGAAGTGACGAAATTGATCGCTAACGATGAAGATCCGTTGGGCCCTTTTTCGGTAGGCTCAACTTATTTCCGCCCTTCCGACGGCGCCGCCAGCTTTGCGTCCGCGAAGATAGTAAGGTAGGAGCGAAAGCTGCCAGACTGGTTCAACGTTCTCGAATGTGGTTGATTAGCGATGTGAGAACGTGGTCGACCCATACCCCATTGATCCTCAGATAGGAACGAGCCAAGCCTTCACGCTCAAACCCTAGCCGCTTCAATAGTTGTTCGCTACGAACATTTTCAGGTCTAAAATTCGCCATTATTCTGTGCAAGCCGATTTCGTCAAAGATATAGGTGATCGCAGAGGTCAATGCTTCGCGCATCAAACCTTGTCCCTCAAACCGTTTGGCAAGCGAAAACCCAAGATGACATGCCTGAAACGGGCCACGCACGATGTTGGTGAAGTTGCATTCACCGACTATTTCGCCAGTTCCAGGCGAAAATAGGAGTAGATGCACTGCGACTCCTGAGTTGTTGTTGTGCGCCATCATGGACAGCCGTCGGCTAACTGATTTTTTTTCGAAGAAGCTTTCGGCTCTAAGCGGCTCCCAAGGCTGCAGGTGAGCGCGATTTTCAATGGAGTATTCGTGCAACTCATGCGTGAATTGCTCACATGCCGGTACAAGTTTCAGGCGTGCCGTTAAAATTTCACGCGGTAGTACATCGATGTGAACCCTCGTCACGTCGTCCTCCATTGAAAGCACGGTGAAGTAGTGTAATCAGAAATTATTCGTCAACAATTCGGCCGGCGACATATGATTCAATGTCCGCGGTGGAAAAGCCACGCGACGGCCTCCGGTCGTGTCTTACCGTTTGCATGGACTGCGGACCCGACGTGATCGCCGCACTCGGCCGTCGGGCGCTAGTCGGCCACGGTCCGTCGTCCGCACCGCTGCCAAAATCCGCGACCATCGTGACATCACCAACATGTGCCGGTAGAAGATGACTAACGACGAGTTGATCGAATCTCTAGCCGCCGACCTGCGTCTGACATACGGGTGCCATACAGCGATTCTCTATGGTTCCCGTGCACGTGACGATTGGGAGGCTACGAGCGATATTGACGTAATTGCCTTTCGGAACATGGGTCATCACCAGGATCCGGGAGATCGAGCGTCGGTTTCGTGGGTCGAGTCATGGATTTTGCATGAGTCGCGCGGCGCGGACGATCGTCGAGTTCGGCGGTGGGACGCTTGTCGCGCTTTTCCGCGACAATCCTTTTGACCAGGAAGCGCTGCCAGTGAACATCGCCTTCAGAAATACAACCCAATCGGATGCAGATACGCTCGTAGCCATCCGTATCGCCGCGATGCGCGAGAGCTTGGAGCGAGTCGGTCGTTTCGACCCGCAGCGTGCTCGCGAGCGCTTCCTCGCGTCGTTCGACCCCGCGCTGTGTCGATTCATAGAGGTCGATGGTGTTCGGTCAGGTTTTATCCTGATTCGCCCACAGGAAGACCACTGGCTCCTGGACCACCTTTACATTCTGCCGGAGCACCAAGGAAAAGGAATTGGCGCGGCCGTCTTGCAGGAAGTATTCGCGGCGGCCGACGTGCAACGCATGCCGATCCGCGTCGGTGCATTACGCGGCAGTGATTCAAATCGCTTTTACCAGCGTTATGGCTTCATACGTACGGGCGAAGCAGAATGGGACATCTACTATGTGCGCCAGCCGGGCTAACCTAAGGTCGGAAGCTATTCTGTATTGGCAGTCATAGGGTGTGGCCGGTCATCGGTGCAAATCGAAAGGCAGTCTTAGAAGTTCGAGCATCCAAATGGCTGCCTACGAGCTGCCGTGTTCGTCGATGAAGACGCATTCAGGCTTGCCTTCCAAATGAACGTTCGCTGCGAGCGTTCAGCAAAGGTTACTGGACGGTTGCGGCAGGCCTAAACATGCTCGGCCGTTGTACGCGGTCTCGCCGTGTGAACTGACGTCGAGCCCTTCGCGCTCGCCTTCCTGATCCACGCGCAGACCGATCACCATATCGACGAGCTTGAGCGCGACGAACGACACCGCCGCCGACCACACCAGCGATGTGCCCACGCCCCAGCGTTGCGAGATCATCTGGCTCGCCATGTCGCGGTCGCCGACCTTATTCGCGACATTGTCATAGACGCCGGTGCCGCCCAGCTTCGGCGAGGCGAACACGCCGGTGAGCAAAGCGCCCGCAATGCCGCCGATACAGTGCACGCTGAACATTTCGAGTGAATCGTCACGCCATGCAGGCGCTCGAGGCCATGCACGCCCCAGTAGCAAAGCGCGCCAGCGATAAAGCCCATGATGATCGCGCCCATCGGTCCGACGAAGTCGCATGCGGGCGTGATGACCACGAGCCCCGCGATCGCACCCGATACCGCGCCAAGCATCGACGTCTTGCCGGGCAGCAGCATGCTCAGCGCCCAGCTCGTCCCGGTCAGTTGCAGACTCTGATTAGTCGCCTTCGCGATGTAGGACATCACGAGTGGATTGGGGGCGGTGGCGGTCAAAAAACATCGCCGACGTGATCGGGTTAGCGTGATAGTTGACCAGCGCGAGATAGGTGCCCACCTTGCCCTCAGTGCCCTTGGCCGGATCCGAGTCGAACGAGCGTTATAGATCGGCATCGTTTTTTTTCGATGCGCTCCGTGAACATATAATCCGTACTCCGACGAGCTCACGCGCGGCTCGTCTCCTGTAACGGAGTAGCAATCGATGCGCGACACGCGACTCGCCGGCCCGACCGGCGGCATGGTCACCAGCCCCCACGCGTTGGCGAGCGAGGCCGGCCGCGACGTGTTGCGCGCCGGCGGCAATGCGATCGAAGCGGCTATCGCGATCGGTGCCGCGCTGTGCGTGACGTATCCGCATTTCACAGGACTCGGCGGCGACGCGTTCTGGGTGATCGGCGACCGCGAGGGAACCTTGCGCACGCTGTCGGGCATCGGCCAGGCCCCGGCGCAACTGCCCGCGTTCGACGGCGCGATCCCGTTGCGCGGCGCGGCATCCGCGCTCACCACCGCAGCGACCGTCGATGCATGGCAGCACGCATACGAGGTCAGCAAAGGCGCATGGGGCGGCACACAGTCGTGGTCGTCGCTGTTCGACCGCGCGCTCAACTATGCCGGCGACGGCTTTCCCGTCACGCCGTCGCAGCATTTCTGGCAAAGCCTGCGTGCCGGCGAACTGAATACGTTGCCGGGCTTCGCGGCAACCTTCGCTCCGCACGGCAGGATTCCCGCTGTCGACGAGCGTTTCACACAACCGGCGTTGGCAAAGAGCATGGAGCGGATTGCCCGTTTCGGCGCACGCGAGTTTTATGAAGGCGAACTGGCGGAGCGCATCGCGCGAGGTTTGCAGCAGGCCGGCTCGCCGCTCACTTCGAGCGATCTAGCTAGAACGCGCGCGCGCGACGAAGCACCGCTGCGGGTCGCGTATCGCGACGGCGAACTGGTGAGCCTGCGTCCGCCTACGCAAGGCGTGACGACGCTGCAAATCATGGGCACGCTGGATCGCTTCGACATCGGCGCGATTCGCGAAGGGAGTGCCGATTACTATCACCTGCTGGTGGAAGCGGTGAAGTGCGCGTTCGTCGACCGTGACCGCTTTGTATCGGATCCCGAGTTCAACACCGTGCCCGTCGAGCAGATGCTGTCGCCCGCGACGCTCGACGCCCATGCTCGTTCGATCGACCCACATCGAGCGCGCGAGTGGCCACACGTGTTCCATCCGGGCGACACGGTGTTCATCGGCGCGACGGATAGCCAGGGCCGCAGCGTCAGCGTGCTGCAAACGGTCTACTTCGACTGGGGCAGCGGCGTAGTCGCGGGCGATACCGGCATTCTGTGGCACAACCGCGGCGCGTCGTTCAGCACGCACCCCGCGCATCACAACGCGGTGCAGCCGGGCAAGCGCCCTTTTCATACGCTCAACCCCGGCATGTACCTGAAAGACGGCCGCCCGTACCTGCTGTTCGGCACACAAGGCGCCGACGGTCAGCCGCAAACGCTCGCCGCCATTCTCACGCGGCTGATCGACTACGGGATGGACCCGCTCACCGCACTCGCCCGTCCGCGTTTTCTGCTCGGCAAGACGTTCTCCGACACGCGCGATGCGTTGAAGCTCGAAGAAGACGCAGGCGCCGACGTGTTCGCGGCGCTCGCCGCGCGCGGCCACGAGGTGAGCGCGATCCCGACGCAGAGTCCGCTGGCGGGTCACCCTGGTGTGATACGCATCGATGCGGACGGCGCGGTGTCAGGCGCGCACGATCCGCGCAGCGATGGCCGCGCGCTCACCGTGTGATGGATCGGCGCGTGGGTTCTTTCCCGCGTGCTGGTTCACGCGGGCCGTTCAGGTTCGCCTACGTGGCGGCCTACGCACACGGTCCAGACGCGGTGATTCACCAGCTAACGCAAGCGCGTCTATACGCGCGTTGATCGCTGAACGGGCTAACGCTTGTGGTCCATACGCGTCAACGTCAACGTCAACCCAACGTAAAGCGGTCACGCGTCGTCACATAGTCACTCGCGCCGAAACGGCCCACCGGAAAGTAGTGCTGCAAACGCACGCGCCACGTTTCGGTGTCGATCAACTCGTCGCGCGCATGCAGCCGATGTACGCGGCCAATAAAGATCTGCCGTGTGGTGGTCTCCAGCGTCTCCCATATCGTGCACTCGAAAGCAACCGGCGCTTCGGCAATGCGCGGCGGCGCAACGCACGAGCTCGGCACCGGCGTCAAGCCGACCTCGACAAGTTCGCTAACGTTGGGCGGCAGCCTTTCCCCGCAGCGATGCATTTCTTCGGCGATCGTCTCGTCGGCGAGATGCACGACGAACTCGCCGGTCCGCACGATGTTGACCGCCGTGTCCTTCAGCGTGCCGTCCGCCACGCGGTTAATGCTGATCATCACGATCGGCGGCTCTTCGCCGAGCATATTGAACATCGAAAACGGCGCGGCGTTGATCGTACCGTCGGCGCCGAGCGTGGTGACGAGCGCGATCGGACGCGGCACGATCAGGCTCGCCATCAGCTTGTAGCGCTGGTATTCGGTGATCGCTTCGAAATCAATTTCCATGTCGGACCGCCTGGTTCGTAGTCGCGTGTTCAATGATGCCGAGCAATTGGCCGAGGCTTTTCTCGCCGCGCATTCGCGAGGTTTCAATGCGTTCTTCGAGATCGCGCAGATGCGCTTCCATATGCCCCATTGCGCCCGCCGAGTCGCGCGCCTCGATGCAGTCGACAATCGCAGCATGCTCGGCGTGCTCGCACGGCGCATGCCCCGGCGGCTCGTACACCCCGACGATCAGCGAACAGCGCGATACCAGTTCCTTCAGATAATTTTGCAGGATCGAATTGCCGGCCAGCGCGGCGATGCGCATATGAAAGCCGCTGGCGAGCGTCGCCCACGAAGGCTGGTCGTAGCGGTGCATGGCGTCATGCTCGCTCGCGAGTTGTTGCCGCAGCGCCTTGATGTCCATCGCACTCGCGCGCTGCACGGCAAGCTCGACCAGCATCCGTTCGACTGAGCGCCGCGCCTCGAATATCTCGCGCGTTTCCTCGGGCGAGGGCTCGGCGATTACCGCGCCCTTGTTCGGCCGCAATACGACGATGCCGTCATAGGCGAGCTTTTCCAGCACACGACGTACGACCGCGCGGCCCACGCCGAACAGTTGGCATAGTTCGGGCTCCGGTAACTTCGTGCCGGGAATCAAACGATGATTCATCACGCCGTCGAAGATCGACTGATAGATGCGTGCATTGATATCCGTGTCGTCACCGGCGTTTTTCTTCGCGGTGGCCGCGCCGGCTTTCGCGCTCATGCGACGGCCGGGCGCACGATGCCGGCCCGCTCCAGATCGTCCATATGACTCGCGATCTCGCCTGGAGTGGTAATCCACACATCGCCTCGTGCGCGCGCCGTGGCGATATGTTCGAGCGCGCGGCGCAGATGCCGCAACCGGTACGGCTGTCCGACCAGATACGGATGCAGCGCGATGCCCATCACCAGCGCCTGCGCTTGCGCGCCGCGATTGGCCTGTTCGAGCATCTCGTCGAACTGATCGACGATCATGTCGGCGAACGCGCGGCCGTCCATGTGACGGCCCACCATCATCGGCAGATCGTTGAGTTCCTGCGGATACGGGATCGACCACAGCGGCGCGCCACGCGTGGCCATTCGTATGGGGCGGTCGTCGTGACACCAGTTCAACGTGTAGCGGTAGCCGGTCTCGGCCAGCAGATCGGGCGTCAGATGCGACTCCGAAATCCACGGCGACAGCCAGCCGTGCGGCGGCGTACCGGATTCTTCCGCGATTCGTTCGCAGCAATGCAAAAGCAGCTCGCGTTCACCGCTTTCGTCGAGGTCGCTCTGCCGGTGCGCGTTCGTGTGGCCGTGGCCGATCAGTTCATCGCCACGCGCGACGCAAGCCTCGATCAGTTCAGGACAGTGATCGTAGAGCGCGGTATTGATCAGCGTACCCGCGGGCAGCGCGAGCTGATCGAACAGTTCGATGCAGCGCCATGCGCCGACGCGATTGCCGTACTCGCGCCAGCTATGGTTCAGCACATCCGGTTGCGGCGAGAGCGGACCGAGTGCCGCACCGAGGCCTTCGCCGAACGCAAAGTGCTCGATGTTGAAGCCAAGATAGACCGCGAGTCCGGTGTCGCCAGGCCAGCGGAACGCGTCACTATCGGTGATCGGGCGGTAGGCAAAGCGGCCATGCGTGGCAAGCGATTGACGCGCGCGGTTCTCTGCTACGGGCATGTTCCGTGTGTCGTTCATGAGCAAGAAATCGTGGATGTCGAAAAGCGCCACGACACGTAATGGATGAACCGGATTGGTCAGTTCATGCCCCGAGACGGATCGAAGACGCACCGTGATCGCGCAATCCCATCCTTCTGATCGCAAACGATCGACGCTGCGGATCGTTTGCAATATGTGAGCCAACTCGTAGACGTTAAGCACAACGGTACGTCGGCAATCGCGAGCGTCACAATTCGATGGATGGCACACGTCTTGCGTTTGCATGGCTTCGCATGGGCGGCGCATTGGTTTTGACGCGTGCCCCACTGTTCGCCGTTCACGAGGACACATCCTTCATGATTCAGCCTGCTTCAACGGTGCTCGAAACCAAAGCCGCCGATATTGAATTGGTCCACGTGTCAAAGCAATATGGCGATTCGCTGGCCGTCGACGCGATCGACCTGCGCATCGCCGGCGGCCAGTACTGTTGCCTGCTCGGCCCATCCGGGTGCGGCAAGACCTCGACCTTGCGCATGATCGCCGGGCATGAATCCGTCACTGAAGGTGACATTCTGATCGCGGGCCGCAACGTCACGCGCGCCGAACCCGCCGCGCGCGGCACAGCAATGGTGTTTCAGAACTACGCGCTGTTCCCGCATCTGAGCGCGCTCGACAACGTCGCGTTCAGCCTAAAGGTGCGCGGCGTCGCGAAGGACGTGCGGCGCAAGCGCGCCGCCGAACTGCTCGAACTGGTCGCGATGTCCGCGTATGCCGATCGCAAACCAGCCCAGTTATCCGGCGGCCAGCAGCAACGCGTGGCACTCGCGCGCGCGTTACTGAATCAACCGGGCTGCCTGCTACTCGACGAACCGCTCTCCGCGCTCGACCCGTTTCTGCGTGTGCAGATGCGCGCCGAACTCAAGCGTTGGCAGAAGGATCTCGACATTACCTTCGTGCATGTCACGCACTCGCAGGAAGAAGCGATGGCGCTGGCCGATCTCGTCGTGGTGATGAGCCATGGCCGTATCGAGCAGAGCGGCACACCGCACGAAGTATTCAACCGTCCGCGTACCGAATTCGTGGCCCGCTTCCTCGGCGGCCATAACGTCTTCAATACGAATGGCCACCTGTTTACCGTGCGCGCCGACCATCTGCGCGTGGTGCCGCACGGCGTCACGCCGGTGCAGAACGCCGGCGGCGAGAGCGGCCTGACACGCATTGGCGGCGTGCCCTGCAGGGTCCGTGAAGCCGAATACCAGGGCACGCATCTGCGCATGACGCTCGACCCACTCGACGGCTCGCCCGAATTGATCTCGCTCGTGAGCGACGGCGACTACGACGCGACACGGCTCGGTCCCGACGCGCGCGTGGTGATCTGGTGGAACGAGCGGGACGCGCATCCGCTGGCAGCCTGAGTGCTTGCATCGCAGCGGATCGCATTGCAGTGAACCGAGCGTCGAATAAGCGCGAATTGAACGTCAACTGAGGAGAAAGCAATGAGTGAAACGAACGAGAGCCCGGCAGTGGCCGCAACCGATGTGAAGGAAAAAGGCCTGTCGCGCCGCACGTTCATCAAGGGCGCGGTGGCGGCGGCCGGCATTGCCGGCTTTCCGTACGTGCATGCGCAGGAAAAGATCACGTTGCGCTACCTCGGCACCGCGGTCAATCAGAGTGCCGACATCGCGAAGAAATTCAAGGAAGACACCGGCATCGAGATTCAATACGTGCCAGTGACCACCGACGACGTCGCCAAGCGCATCATCACGCAACCCAACTCGTTCGATATTGTCGACACCGAATACTTCGCGCTCAAGAAGCTGATTCCGGCCGGCACGCTCGCGGGCATGGACGCCAAACGCATCAAGCTCGCCGACAAGATCACGCCGGTGTTGACGCGCGGTGAAGTCAACGGCAAGACGATCGGCGACCAGGGCACCGCGCCAAAGAAGGTGATGTTCCTGACCGGCCCGCGCTCGACCGAGTTCTCAGCGAAGCCGACCGGATGGATGACGCTGATCCCCACCACCTATAACGCGGATACGCTCGGCATTCGTCCCGACCTGATCAAGCGTCCGATCGACAGTTGGGCAGAGCTGCTCAACCCGCAGTTCAAAGGCAAGGCGGCGCTGCTGAACATTCCCGCGATCGGCATCATGGATTCGGCGATGGCGATCGAGGCGATGGGTCACATGAAATACGGCGACAAAGGCAATATGACCAGGGCCGAGATCGACCAGACCATCAAGATTCTGATCGACGCCAAGCATGCTGGCCAATTCCGCGCGTTCTGGAAGGACTTCAACGAAAGCGTGAACCTGATGGCGTCGGGCGAAGTGGTGATCCAGTCGATGTGGTCGCCGGCGGTGACGAAGGTGCGCACGATGGGCATCGCGTGCAAATTTCAGCCGCTCAAGGAAGGCTATCGCTCGTGGGCCTCGGGCTTCGGCTTTCCGCGCTCGCTGCAAGGCAAGAAGCTCGACGCCGCGTACGAATTCGTCAACTGGTTCCAGGACGGCTGGGCCGGCGCCTACCTGATGCGCCAGGGCTACTACCCCGGCGTGATCGAGACCGCGAAGACGCACATGCAGCCGTACGAATGGGACTACTGGATCGAAGGCAAAGCGGCCGCGCAGGACATCAAGGCGCCGGACGGCCAACTGCTCGAAAAGGCCGGCGCCGTGCGGGACGGCGGTTCATACACCCAGCGCATGAGTGCGATTGCGTGCTGGAACGCGGTGATGGACGAGAACATCTACATGGTTCAGAAGTGGAACGAGTTCATCGCGGCCTGATCGACGCCGCGGTTCGATGTGCTTGCCGAGGTGTGACGCGCCGGCAAGCACGGCTCCTTTGAGCAGCGTAGTCATTTCTCGTTCTCGCGCAGCGATGCGCCGCGCAGTCATTCGATAGACACCCGCCCATGGCAACCATCGACCTTCCCTCGCACGCGCAGGACACGACCGTCAAACATCGCCGCGCACCGGCATGGTTGCAGGCGACGCCGCTGTCGCTGACCTTCCTGCTGTTTTTCATCGTGCCGCTGGTCATCACGCTGATCGTCAGTTTCTGGGACTTCAACGAATACCAGATCATTCCCGCGTTCACGCTGAAGAACTACGCGGCGATCTTCAACGGCTGTTCGTCGATGACGGACGTTTGCGTGACCTTCAAGACGTACTGGTCGACGCTCAAGTTCTGCGCGATCGTGTGGGCAATGACCTTGCTGCTGGGCTTTTCGATCGCCTACTTCCTCGCGTTTCACGTACGCACGACGAGCATGCAGACGGTGCTGTTCCTCGTCTGCACGATTCCGTTCTGGACCTCCAACGTGATCCGGATGATTTCGTGGATGCCGCTGCTCGGCCGCAATGGCCTCGTCAATCAGGTGCTACTCGGCGCGCATCTGATCGACCAGCCGCTCGAATGGCTGCTGTACTCTAACTTCTCGGTGGTGCTCGCGTTCGTCCATCTCTACACGTTCTTCATGATCGTGCCGATCTTCAACGCGATGATGCGCATCGAGCGGTCGCTGCTCGAAGCCGCGCGCGATGCCGGTGCGAGCGGCTGGCAGGTGGTACGCGACGTGGTCCTGCCGTTGTCGAAGACGGGCATCGTAATCGGGTCGATCTTCGTGATCACGATCGTGATGGGCGATTTTCTGACCGTCGGCGTGATGGGCGGGCAACAGATTGCATCGGTGGGCAAGGTCATTCAGGTGCAGACCGGCTACCTTCAATTTCCCGCCGCGGCAGCCAATGCGATCATTCTGCTCGCCGTCGTACTGATGATCGTGTGGGGTTTGACGCGGGTCGTCGATATCCGCAAGGAGCTGTGAAAATGCAGGCCATTCGCGTCAAACATCGGGAACGCCGTCCAGCCAGTTTCTACTGGCTTGCGCTGCTGTTCGGCCTGTTCGTGCTGTTCTTGTATGGGCCGGTGATTACGATATTCATTCTGTCCTTTCAGGGCCCCGAGGGCGGCCTGACGTTTCCGATGCGCGGTGTCTCGCTGCATTGGTTCGCCGCGTTGCGCGACGGCGTCGGCGATGTTGATATTTGGGGCGCGTTCGGACGATCCGTGCGGCTCGCGCTGGCGGTCACGGTGCTGACGGTGTTGTTTTCAGTGGCGGCGGGCCTCGCCTTTCGTCGAAAGTTTCGCGGCGACACGGCGGTGTTCTACGTGTCGGTCGCGAGTCTGATCATGCCGTCCATTATTGTTTCGCTTGGGATCGGTTTGACGTTCCGGCTGCTCGACAATGGGGTGAAGTACCTCGCGTCGACATGGGGGCATCAATCGTTTTCCGATAGCTATACGACGTCGATGGGCCTGTTCACCTCCGCGCTCGGAGCGCATTTGACGTGGACGCTGCCGTTCGGTTTGTTGGTGATGTTCGCGGTGTTCAACCGCTTCAATCCGGCCTATGAAGAGGCGTCGCGCGATCTGGGCGCGACGCCGTGGCAGAGTTTCCTGCATGTCGTGCTGCCGATCATCGGACCGTCGGTGGTCGGCGTCGCGATGTTCGGCTTCACGCTGTCATGGGACGAGATCGCTCGCACCTCGCAGGCGATCGGCGATCAGAACACGCTGCCGCTCGAGCTTCAGGGGCTCACCACGTCGGTGACGACGCCGGTCATATATGCGCTCGGCACGATGACGACGGTGTTGTCGTTGACCGTGATGGGCGGGTGTCTGCTTGCGGTGAGGGTGTTGGCGCGTCGGCGCGCAGTGGCAGGGTTGAAATAACTCGTGGCGTGGCCGCGTGACGAGCGCCAGGCGCCATTGCACGCTCACTGCCAAGAATCAGCAAAATGCTTCGTTGCTAGCGCCCCGCGTCCTCCCGTACCGTTCTCCGATTGCGCCTCGCGAGCGTCTTACTGCGGAGAAAACACGTCCGCACCCGCATCGCAAAGCTGGACATAATGCTGACATGCGTTCGTTGGTACGTCGCCTATCGGTTGAGTCTGCGCATCTGGAAGAAAAAATGTCCGAGCGGGCAGTTTCGGTCGATCATTCGACGGTGCACCGGTGGGCTATCAAGTTGCTTCCTACGCTCGGTAAGGCATTCGGACAGCGATCGCGCGCCCGCGCCGCTCCGAGCAACTGACGCTGCCGGAGCCATGCCGCTCGCCATGGACCCGTGCAAGAGGCTGGTAAAGAATCGGCGCTTGCATTTTGCCCGCATATGGCGCAAGGCCCACACGACAGGCGTGCCGTCATCGCAGGCGAGGAGAGTGTCCTCGGCGGCGTGCCTGTCGATCAGTTCGGTCACGTGGATGCCGGACAACCCGCTGTGATATCCCGGGCGGGCATGTTCGCGGGCGGCCTGCTCGCCTTGCTGGTAACGCATCACGAACTTGTCGCGGAAGTCGGTGCTCCTGTGCTGTCCCGGGCGCGGGAGCAATGCCGCCAGCGTATCCTTGATGTCGCCCACCACGCCGACCTCTACCGGATGGCGACGGCCGATTTGATTGGAGTCGATATCGATCTGCACGATCCTGGCCTTCGACGGGCAGAACTGGCTCCACGCAAAATCCCAGTCTCACCAGCGCGCGGGCGTGATCTCACAGCCGGTAAAATGAGCGGGCTGTTTCTCCAAAGATCGCCGCCCGGTCTTCCTTGGCGAGACTGGAGGACAGTCGTTCGACGCATGCGTGCCACGACGCGTAATCGCCGTTCAGATTCAGGACCGGCCAGTCGCTCCCCCACATCAGGCGCTGAGCGCCAAATCGCGAGAGCAGAAAAGCGAAATATGGCGAGAACGCATCGTCGGCATAACCCGGAGCTGCCTCTGTCACCATGCCGGAGAGCTTGCACACCACGTTGTTCATCTCGGCGAATTCGCCCATCCAGCGAGTCCACTCAACCCAGTCTTCCCCTACACGTACGCCCGTGGTTGTTCGCACACTTCCCTGACCGTCGCGCAGACGAGGCTTGGCGACGTGATCGATCACAATCCGCAACTCGGCATGTCGTGCTGCAAACCTGGCGAGATATGGTAGATGACGCACGTAAACCAGCGCATCGAACGCCAGGTCGTGCCTGACTATCGCGGCAACAGCCGGATCTAATTCAGGATTTGCAATCCAGTCGTCGTCGGGCAGATCCTGCAGCATGGGTCTGACACCCTTGAACTTCGGCTCACGAGCCAGCCTCTCGATGAGGGTCGGTGCGTCGGGGTCAAGCATTGGAACCCAGCCCACGACACCTCCAACGAGTGGATCGTCCGCGACCAGCTCCAGCAGATACAGCGTTTCATTCATCGTCGGTGCGGCCTGCACGACAATGGTCTTGTCAACGCCCGCCGCCTGCGCAAGTGGCGCAAGGTCCGATGGCAAAAAGTCTCGCCATAGTGGAGCGAGATCAGGGGTGAGCCAACCGTAGTCGCTTCGCGCAGTCGTCCAGAAGTGCTGATGTGCATCAACCTTCATGACCGGTCCTATTCCCAATTAGTGCATCGATTGTCTGGAGAGTTAACGACGAGGTCGTCCATTTGACATCCAAAGCGTCCCGATATCGCATGTGTAATACGCTGATCAAAGTCAGCCGTCAGTTTTGAATGGAGTGCAGGCGTGAATGTGTATGCCAGTCAGCGCGCAGCCGTCGGAATATCGATGTTTTCTTCCGTTCCTGCTATATCCGTCTTCTTCACGCGCGACTTTTTGTCGGAACTGTTGCGTGCCGTCACGCTTGCATTCCGGCCGGCTCGCTGGCTTTCCGTCTTGCCGCCCGCCGCCGGACTGCTGCACGATTGACGCACGACCAGTTCCGGCGGAAAGACCATATGCCGAGGGCTTCGCTCGTCCCCCCTGATGCGCTCGAGCAGCATGTTGAGCGCCGCTTCGGCCATCGCGTCAACGGGCTGCCGGACCGTGGTCAGTGCGGGAGAGAAAGCGTTCGCCCATGGAAAATCGTCGATCGCGGTGACCGATACGTCCGCAGGACACGCGAAACGCTTTTCCGCCAATGCCCGCATCGTGCCAATCAGCATCTGGTTATTGGCCACGAAGATGGCTGACGGTGGCTCCGCGAGATCCATTAGCTCAAGCGCTGCGGTATAGGCGTCGTGCTCACCGAATGCGCCCTGTCTTACGTAGTCGGGATTGACCGGCAGATTCGCGGCTGCGATCGCCTGGGCGAAGCCGCGCAAGCGATCACGACCAGGCAGCAGGTTCTGCGGACCGGAGATGATTGCGACGCGCCGATGGCCAAATTCCAGGATGTGCTGTACTGCAAGGCGTGCTGCGGCAACGTTATCGAGAGCAACCGAATCCCACTCGTTGGGGCAGACCACGTGGTCGACCGCTACAACAGGCATGATGCCGAGCTCCGAACGAATCTTGTCGTAGGCTTCTTCCGGTGCCGATGCACAGAGGATCGTGCCGACGGCCAGATGGGCGCGGAGCATGCGGAGATACGCATGCTCTTGTTCAAGATCCCGATCGCTGTCGAATAACAGAACAGAGTAGCCGTGGACGTGAGCGCGTTTCTGAATGGAATGCACGAACTCGGTGAAGAATGGGTTCGTGATGTCCGGGACGACCAGGCCCAATAGCTTGGTGGTGCCCTTTTTCAGACTGCTCGCGACTGTGTTCGGCGCGTAACCCAACGCCTTGACAGCGACGCGCACGCGCTCCGTGAGGTCCGGACTCACGTAGGTCGATCCTGACAGGACCGCCGAGACGGTCGCCAGACTTACTTCCGCTAGACGTGCGACATCTTTCATTGTTGCCATGATTTTCCCGCCACGCAGTTGTGCCCCGAGCTTCATATTCGTTCAGTTCCACCATCCCGCATGCTCGCGCTTCGGCTGCCGCAAGATGCCGTCCGGCGTACGAAGCGGCTCAATTTCGAGCAGGAACCGCTGTGCAGGTGACATGCGCTCGTACAGTTCCGGGGTGAGATGGTCGATCTGGACGAGCTGCTGCGGGAGGTCACGCCGAGTATACGTGAGATGCAGTACCCGGCGGTTTGCGTCGTTCTTTTTGAGTGTGCCGCTATGCCAGCCCGACGCGTTCATGATGAAGACGGTGCCAGCCCGACCAGTCAGATAGACCTCACCCGGATACGGTGCGTCCAGATCGGCGGGAATCCGTTTGCGATCTTCTTCGGAAATGGGGCCGGGCTCCCAGTCGCCCTGGTTAACAACAGGCACGTTAATCGGTGCCCATCTGTGCGACCCGGGCACAACCCGGGTCGGGCCGTTTTCCAGCGTCATGTCGTCAAACAGGATGACGGCATTAACCGCCCACCAGTCATCTTCGAAGTACTTCGGCACGTCGACGTGCAATTGCTGGTGACCGAACCCCTTCACCGGATCGCGGAGATTGGCGCCGTGCACCTTGATCTCCCCCAGCAGCTTGTGGGCTGCGGCCAGCACCGGCTGCAGTTCCAGGCACTTGTCGAACACTGACGTCTTGTTGAAGATGTTCGACACGCGCCGCGCACCGGGCTCGACGTGAACTTCATGTCCACCCGTGAGGCGCTCGGCTTCATGGAGCCGCTCAAACTCGCGGGCCATCGAGCGGCACTCGTCCGGGCTCAGCACATCTTCGACGACGAAAAATCCTTTTTCGTCGAGTTCTTTCAGCTGCTCGCTGGCCAACTCGTCGTTGATGCCCAGTTCATGCATCGCCTGTCTCGTGTACATGAGTCGTGTCTCCGTCAATTTCGCTATCTGGCGAAACGTTTAGCGAAACGTTTCGTTGAGGAGATTTATAGCAAACGGGGATTGATAGATACATCCGGGTTTCCACTATGCGCTTCCGCGTTCAAGGCTGAAATGACACATATCGCTCCGACCTGTTCATGTTTACCCGAGATAGATTGACTTTGCACAAAACAGGTTTTAGATTCAACGAAACGTTTCGCTAAACGTTTTGTCGCGAAGCCGGCACCACTGGTTTTTCAAACCCCAGAAAGAGACAGGAGACAGACATGGACAGCTTGACGAAGCCGCTGTACACAACACGCCCCGTGCGTACATGCCGTCGTGTGATCAGTGCAGTAATGGGCGCGCTTATGCTCTCGGCGCTAGCCGCACCTCCGGCGCATGCGGACAAGGATCACCCCGTTGTGGCCCTGTTGCCCGGGGTGGTCGATCCCTTCTATTTCACGATGTACCGCGGTGCCCAGAAGGCGGCAGCGGAGGACAACACCCAGCTGCTTTTCCAGCTTCCGAAAAGTTGGAACACCACAGAGCAGGTGCCGATCCTCAAGGCATTCATTGCCAAACGTCCCGATGCGATCCTGGTTTCTCCCGTGGACGCACAGCAACTGATCGAGCCGCTGACGGAAGCAAAGAATGCGGGGATCAAGGTCATCACTGTGGACACTTACATCGGCACCGGCCGGTATCAGACGGGCAGCGGAAACGCGGACTTCCCGCTTTCGTTCGTAGCGTCTGACAATAAGGAAGGCGGCCGTATTG
Source organism: Paraburkholderia sp. BR13439 (assembly GCF_040948805.1). NCBI lineage: Bacteria > Pseudomonadati > Pseudomonadota > Betaproteobacteria > Burkholderiales > Burkholderiaceae > Paraburkholderia > Paraburkholderia sp. BR13439. Next base: position 17,352 of record NZ_JBFPKN010000014.1, read on the forward strand.
CAGCGCGAACGCTGGCGAAGGCGCTCGGTGAAAAGGGCATCGTCTTCTGCGAAAGCCTCAAACCGGGTGTCTCGAGCACCGATGCGCGGGTGCAAGGCTTCCAGGAAGAAATGAAAAAGTATCCGAACATCAAGGTGCTGCCGACGTTGTATAGCGAAGACGACGCGAACAAGGCGGTTTCGGATGTATCGGGTGTGATGGCGCGTGAGCCTGGTCTATCCGGCGTATTCGGCACGAATACGTTTTCCGGCAAAGGTGTGGCGCAGGCGATCCACATGTCCGGAAAGAGCGGCAAGGTTAAGCTAATCGTCTTCGACGCCGTACCGGGCATCGATAAGGATATCAAGAGCGGCCTGGTCGACTACGCAATCGCCCAGCGCCCAGCCGACATGGGCTACTACGGCGTCAAGTATGCAGTCGACGCAATCCGGGGCAAGCCCGTCCCGAAGGAGAAAAGCACCGGTTTCGTCGTCATGGACAAGTCGAACATCGACAACGCTGACGTCAAGCAATACATCTACTCCAACTGATTTGTGCCGGCGGCGGCTCGAAACCGCCGTCGGTGATTGGTAAGGGCTATCTGGAGACACTGCAATGCAAAAAGCCACCTCACTTTCCGGTCGGCCACGAGCGACTGGCACATCGCCGGCTCCAAGGACGATCGACTACAAGGCGCTGGTTGGCCGTTTCTGGCCCTGGCTATTTCTGGCGGTGCTCTGCCTCTTCTTTGAAATCTGGTCGCAGGTAATCCAGCAAAGGTCCTTCGTTTTCAATGCCTACAACCTGCAGTCGATAGCACTTGCGGCAAGCGCACCGATGCTTCTCGCGATTGGTCAGACGTTCGTGATCATCACAGCGGGCATCGATCTGTCTGTCGGATTCGTCATGGGCCTTGCAGCGGTGTGCGCTGCCCAGTTCACTTTGCTCGGAGGCTCATCACCGTGGGCGCTCGGCCTCTCTGTGCCGCTGACCATTGCTGTATCAGTCATTCCAGGCGCTATTAACGGCACGCTCGTTGCGCGATATCGTGTTCCAGCATTCATCGGGACGCTCGGGATGTACGGTATTGCCCGCGGTGCCGGCTTTCTCGCTGCAGGCAGTGGCATGACTGTGTCGGTGGACAACGCGGGACTGCAATGGCTGGGCTCCGGGTGGAATCCGGTCATCGTCACGGTGATCCTACTGGCCGTCATGCACTTCATCCTGTCGCGCACCCGCTTCGGCCAATATACCTATGCGGTAGGTGGCAATGAGCAGTCTGCCGCCCGAGCAGGGATTAACGTACGTCGGCACAAGATCGTGATCTATATGCTCGCGGCAGCGTTCGCCGCAGTCGGCGGCATCGTCTATACGGCTCGATTCTCTGCCGGATCGGCCACGGCTGGCGAACCCATGCTGCTCAACTCCATCGCCGCGGTCGTCATCGGAGGCGCAAGCCTCTTTGGCGGTACCGGCAACCTGATCGGCACGTTGATCGGCGCCCTGATTATCGCTGTGATCGAGTTTGGTCTGGTATTCATTAACGTCGATGCATTCTGGCAGTTCATCGCGGTTGGCGTTGTCATCATCGTGTCGGTGCTGATCGACCAGTACAAGGAACGTCTCGGAGTCTAAAATTATGAACCAACCGCTACTTGAAGTGCGCAACGTATCAATCCGCTTCGGAGGCGTCGAGGCGCTCAAGAAAGTGTCGATGAAGGTCTACCCCGGCGAGGTCGTCGCATTGTGCGGTGACAACGGTGCAGGTAAGTCGACGTTAATTAAGATCATATCGGGCGTTTATCAACCGAGTGAAGGCGAGGTGCTTTTCGACGGTCAACCTCTCGACATGCGCGACCCTCACGACGCTCGCGCGAGAGGCATTGAAACGATCTATCAGGATCTTGCGCTTGCTGACAACCTCGATGTGGGCAGCAACATCTTTCTAGGACGTGAGCCGGTGACCCGTCGCTTCGGCGTCAGCACCATCGACCGCCCGCGCATGGCTGGCGTCGCGCGCGAGGTGCTGGATCAGCTCGACATCGTCATTCCGGAGAAGAAGATCCACGGTCCGGTCAAGATGCTCTCTGGTGGCCAGCGTCAGGCTATCGCAATCGGACGCGCAATTTACTGGAATGCGCGGGTGCTGATCATGGACGAGCCCACGGCTGCTTTGGGTGTGCCAGAGCAGCGAAAGGTGATGGAACTGATTCTTGGGCTGAAGAAAAAGGGCGTCTCGGTCATTCTGATCTCGCACAATCTGCTCGACATTTTCAGTGTGTCGGATCGCATCTTCGTTCTTCGACGTGGCGAGGCCGTGGGAGAAAAGCGGGTAAGCGAAACCGACGGCGAATCGGTAGTCAAGATGATGGTTGGCGACGAATACGCCGCTACGAAGGCCGCAGCCTAAGCACGACCAAAATTCTCACCGGACAGATACCTCTCGCGTATGCAAGCGAAACACGGAGAACACTCAATGCAACGAATGGGAATGGTCATCCACATCAAGCCCGAGAAGATCGACGAATACAAGGCGCTGCACGCGGCTCCGTGGCCTGCGATTGTCGAGCGGCTCCAGCGTTCCAATGTCACCAATTACTCGATATTTCTCAAGGAACCAGAAAATCTTCTTTTCGGATACTGGGAATACGTCGGGACAGACTTCGAGGCGGATATGGCCGCGATTGCGGCCGATCCAGAAACACAAAGGTGGTGGAAATTGACCGACCCATGTCAAGTGCCTCTTGAGTCGCGAAAACAGGGCGAGCATTGGGCAATGATGGATAACGTGTTTCACATTGACTAGGTCGCTCCGGGCCTGCGCAGTCACTCATGCGCGACACAGTTGCGCTGTGCGCTGGTATTTCCCGCTTTCAGTTGAGCTTGCGCGACACCGGGTCAAGGCTGCGCGACGCAAGCCGGGTAGCACATGGCATCTCGACGAGATGTTCATCGCGCTGCGTGGCGAACCGCACCTGCCGCCGCGTGCGGTCGACGAGCATGGCGCAGAACTCGACTCTTGCTACATAAGCGGCGCGACAAAGCCGCGGCCAAACGTTTCTTCAAGCGTGTGCTGCGCTCGAGGCCGGTACCGCGCAAGATCTATTGGGTTTGCGTATATGGTCTAGAGCAAATTGGACGCGTGGACATGCGACAACCAACCGGATCGCACTCTCCATTTGAAAGTGTCTGATACAAATGTCGAAAGTCCACCCAAAGCGCACAAGTTCACGCACCCCGGCGATAAACTGCCGGCGCGCACAGAAGTCGCGGTCGCTTTCCGACTGAATCAGACGACGCACGCCGCGCACACGTCCAAATTCTGACAGTTCCTCCAGGTGCGCTAGTACGCCAGCCCCTTGCTCAACCGGGGCGTGTGCGACAAAGGCAGCAATGCGCGGATCCAGTCGGGCCTGCTCGTTGACCCAGGCGATTTCGTCAAGCGAGTAAGGGGAATCAACGTCGCATCCCACAAAGACCATCGCTCCCACGGTTCCCACACCGCTTGCAGCATCCAGGTCGTTCAGAAGATAGGCGCGATTAAGCGATGGCACGGCTTTGTGCCAAGAGTATGGCAGGACAGCGGGATCCCAAATATGTAGATGGAATCGACAATCGGAAACGATGGCACGAAATTTCCCGGTTTGAAAAGTTGCCTTGAAATTGAATTCGGCGAAGGAGCCGCCCAGAGAAGATTTCGGAGCGGCTAGTCAGCATGAGCACATTATGTGATCACGCTGATCTGCCAAGGCACGAACTCCTGCTGCCCATAGCCGTGTATTTCGCTGCGCGACGCCTTGCCGGACGCGGTTTCCAGCATCATTTGGAACACCTGCGCACCGAGTTCGGTAATCGATGCTCCGCTCAGCACCTCGCCACAATTAAAGTCCATATCGTCGGACTGACGTTCCCAAAGCGCTGTATTGGTCGCAAGCTTGATCGAAGGCGACGGTGCGCAACCATAGGCCGAACCCCGTCCGGTCGTGAAGCAGATCAGGTTGGCGCCGCCGGCCACCTGGCCCGTCGCGGAGACTGGGTCGTAGCCCGGCGTGTCCATGAACACCAGTCCGTGAGCGTCTACGGGCTGCGCGTATTCGTACACGTCGACGAGGTTCGTCGACCCAGCTTTGGCGATGCCGCCCAGCGACTTCTCGAGCACCGTCGTGAGGCCACCCGCCTTGTTGCCGGCCGACGGGTTGTTGTTCATCGCAGCGCCGCTGCGAGCGCAATGCGCCTCCCACCAGCGAATGCGCTCGACGAGCTTTTGCCCGATCTCAACGGTTTCCGCACGTCGAGTCAACAGGTGCTCGGCGCCGTAAATTTCAGGCGTCTCCGACAGAATTGCGGTGCCCCCATGCGCCACCAACATGTCGACAGCAGCACCCAGCACCGGATTGGCCGAGATGCCGGAATACCCATCCGAGCCGCCGCATTGCAGACCGACCAGCAGATGACTCGCCGGCACGCTTTCGCGATGCACAGCATTCGCCCCTGGCAACATTTCGCGAATTAGCTCGATGCCGCGCGCGATGGTTTGCGTCGTGCCACCTGTGTCCTGAATCGTGAAACTGCGCAGCCGGCCATTGTCCTTTAGGCCCTGACTCTTAAGTAGCGTCGAAATCTGGTTGGTCTCGCAGCCAAGCCCGATCACAAGTACACCAGCAAAGTTCGGATGACACGCGTAACCGCCCAGCGTACGTTGCAGGATCTTGAGGCCCTCCCCTTCTGAATCGACGGCACAGCCCGAGCTGTGGGTGAGTGCGACAACGCCATCAACATTCGGGAAATCAGCGAGCGCTTCAGGATGAACGTCCCGCCGGAAGTGATCTGCGATTGCGCGGGCGACCGTGGCCGAACAGTTTACCGAGGTTAATACACCTATGTAGTTGCGGGTGGCGACCCGGCCATCGTCGCGCACAATGCCCTGAAAGTACGCGGGCTCGGTCGCGCGGACCGTGGGCCGTGCATCGTGAGCATAAGCATAGTCGCGCGTGAAGTCGCCCATCGTCAGGTTGTGACTGTGAACATGCTGGCCGGGCTTGATCGGCTGGCTTGCGAATCCGATGATCTGTCCGTAGCGTCGCACAGGCTGGCCGGTCTCGATCGGGCGTGTCGCCATCTTGTGCCCGGGCGGGATCAGACCCGATGCGGTCACACCTTCACTCGTAATTGCCGTACCGGATACCAGTTGGTCGATGGCAATCACTACATCGTCGAGCGCGTTAAGCCGGATGACGCGCGGTGACGTATGCGAACCGCGTTCGAGCGTATCGAATGTCGTCGTGTTCATATTAGCCGCGTCCGTTGCGCTTGCTCATAAAGGAGTCAAAAGCCAAAGCAAAAAGCAGCACCAAACCCTTGATGACTAACTGAATGAACGACGAAATGTTGAGGATGCTCATGCCATTGTCGATGGTCGCCAGGAGGATGGCGCCGACAATCGCGCCGGGGATGGTGCCAATACCACCCTTGAGCGCGGTGCCGCCGATTACGGCGCCCGCGATCGCGTCGAGTTCCATATACATGCCAGTGGTCGGTGTCGAGGCGCCGATACGGGCGGTCATCAGAACGCCGGCGATTCCATACAGGCCACCCATTAGCATGAAGCCGACGTAGAGCTGGCGTGCCAGTGGAATCCCCGCCAGAACCGCAGCTTCACGATTTGAACCAGTCAAGTATGCATTGCGACCGAATACGGTACGCGTCATCACCACCCAGAGGACGATACCGATTACGGCGACCCAGATAAGTGCGGTCGGAATTCCTCGGAAGCCGGCACACACCCAGATCAGGAGGCCAACGGTCACGGTCAGAGCCCCAAGTTTGCTCGCGAGCCGCAGCGTGTTAGTCTCGCCCTCGTGTGACCGGCTGACACGGTGCCTCCGCAGGATGTAAGCCGCCGCCGCGAGATAGGCGATCACAAGCGCCACTATCGAGGCGATCACGGGGACGAAGCCCTCGCTGATTGCCGAGAACGCCATCGACACCGGAGCAAGGGTGGCCGCATCGGTCGCATAGTAGCCGATGCCGCGGAATGCGAGCAGCCCCGCCAAGGTGACGATAAACGATGGCACCCCTACCGTAACCACCCAAAGCCCCTGCCATAGGCCCATCAATATGCCCACGCCGATGGTTAACATAATGGTCGGCACGACGCCGAGGCCGTGCGTGATCTGCAAGCTTGCCGCGACCACCCCGCACAGGTAGACCGAACTGCCAATCGACAGGTCGATCTCACCCATGATCATCAGGATCGATACGCCAGCCGCCACCAGCGCCACGATTGAGGCCTGTCGCAGAAGCAGCGACAGATTGCGTGGCGTGAGAAAGATATCGCCCGAGGCGACGTTGAAAACAATCGCGAGGAGAACGAACACTACGACCATCGTCAGCGTTCGAGGGTTGATAAGCTGACGCGCGCGGCGCCCAGCGCTGCCCGCTGACACAGCGGCTGCCGGCGGCCGCACAGTGCCCGGCAAAGTCTGGTTCTTCATTTAATGGATCTCCCCTGTCGCGGCTGCCATCAACTCGTGACGGCTAGCCTTTCTGTCAAACGATTGCGTAACGCGGCCTTTGTACATGACCAGTACACGGTCGCTTTCATCGAGAATCTCGGTCATGTCGCTCGAAATCATAAGTACCGCGGTCCCTTCGGCAGCGAGCTCGTGTAGCAAACGGTAGATCTCCTGACGCGCCCCGATGTCGACCCCGTAGGTCGGTTCGTCAACGATCAGGATGCGCGGCCGGATCGCAATCCACCGCGCGAGCAGCACCTTCTGCTGATTGCCGCCGCTGAACCATTCGACCTTGGCGTCCAGCCGCGGCGGCCGCAGGTCGAGCTTGCGAATCAGTTCGCGATTGCGATCAACCTCGTCGCGTTCGCGAATGAACGGGCCACTGGAGACAGATCGAATACTCGCCGCGCTGATGTTGTGCAGCACGCTATGCCCCTCAATCAGGCCGGTCTGCTTTCGGTCTTCCGTCAACATGCCGATACCTAGAGAAATCGCTTCAGCGGGCGAACGCGGATGTACCCGTTCACCGTCGATACGAATTTCGCCCTCGCACGTTCCTTGCCATGCGCCGAAGATTGCTTTGGCGAGCTCAGTGCGACCGGCGCCGACTAGCCCGAACAGACCTAACACTTCACCGCGGCGCAGTTCAAGGCTTACGTTGTCAACCCGGCAGCGCTTCGAGCCAAAGCCTTCATGCACCGAAAGGTTCGATACAGTCAGCACGGCTGCGGCGCGTTCATTAAGCACGCGCGGCGTGCTTGGCTCGGGATCGTGGCCGATCATGGCGCGGACCATATCGGAGATCTTGTCCTGAGCAGACGCAAAATGCTCGACCACCCGGCCATTGCGCATCACGACCACTCGGTCGGCGACCTGGGCGATCTCGTCGAGCCGGTGGGTAATGTAGATACAGCCGACATTCTGCGCTTTGATCTGTGCAATCCGCTCGAACAGGTGCACAGCTTCGCCCTGTGTGAGCGAAGCTGTCGGTTCGTCCAGAATCAGCACTCGGGTGGCCGCTTTCGACAGCGCCGATGCGATAGTGACGAGCCGCTGAGCCGAGGGGCTGAGTTCTCCAACGGAAGCGTTCGGATTGGCCTGCACACCGAAGAACGCCAAGCGCTCCATCGCGAGGGTGAATAGCTTCGCCTCGTCGACAAAACCGCGCCGCGATGGCAGCATCCCCATGAACATGTTTTCGGCGATGCTCAGATTCGGCGCGATATACAGTTCTTGCGGCACCAGCACGATGCCGGCCGCCTCCGCGTCGCGCACTGTGCGAAAACGAGCAGGCCGGCCGTCGAGCAACAGTTCGCCCTGGTAGCTGTCGGTCGGGTAGACGCCCGAAATGATCTTCATCAGCGTCGACTTGCCCGCGCCGTTTTCACCGATGACGGCGACGACTTCACCTGGCCGCACGTTGAAATTCACATCGCTGAGCGCAGGAATGCCGCCGAACGATTTGCCGACCTCGCGCAGCTCGAGCACATAGCCGTCGGGACGTGACGCATCGACGGCATTGCCCTCTGCGTGAGGCTGCGAGACATCAAGGGCTGCAGGATCACGCCACATAAGTTTGCTCACTTGCATTGTGATTTACCAGCGCCATACACCTCGTCCGCCGTGACCCATCCCTTAGGCGCGCCCGTTGTGATGAACTTACACAGGTTGGCTTGCGTCACCGCGTAGACATTCACGAGATGAGTCGGTACGGCGCCAGCGCCAAGGTTCACATCGGTCGTGCTAATTGCCGGCTTTTCCTTCCTCGCCAGCGCGACCGCAGCCTTGACTGCCGAAGTGCCGTGGTCGTTGAGGTCGGTCCATACCGACATCGTCTGTACGCCCTGAGCAATCAGTTGCAGCGAGGACGGATCGGCGTCGAGCCCGGACAAGTAGACCTTGCCGGCCAAGTTGCGTGCCTTCAGCGCCTGCGCCACGCCCAGCGCCATGCCGTCGTTGGAGGTGACGAAGCCATCTATCTTGTCGTTCTGTGCGCTCAACACATTTTCCGCATTCGACAGCGCGAGCTTTGGATCCCATCCGCGAACAAACTGGTCGAATACGACTTTCACGTCCTTGTCCTGCACCAGCACCTTGTCATACTGCTTGCTGATGGTCTGCGCAACATCATTGCCGGGATCGCCCTTCATCAATGCGAAAGTCCCGTGGGGCGACTTTTCCAACGCGCCCTTTGCCTGCAGTTCTCCGACAAGCGCATTGTTGCGCATCACGAAGTAGTCAAGCTTCGCGGTCGTCACGCCGATGTCGTATCCGACTACCGGCACGCCTGCCTGGTGTGCAGAATTGACGATTCGTCCGGCCGCCTGGCTGTCGACGGGTACGAGAATCAAGGCGTCGGGCTGCTGGCTCAACAGGTTCTCCACCTGCGACGCCTGCAGGACCGGATTGTCGTTGGCCCACTGCACGATTAGCTTGGCGCCAAGCGCCGCGGCCTCTCGCTGCATAGCGGCGATGTCAAAGGCCCAGCGGCGCTGTACCTGTGTTTTCATCGCGACAGCAATCACGGGATTCTTTGCATCGGCATGGGCCAGGCTGCTCGATAGCGTCGCTGCCATCAGCATGGCCGCGGAGAGGAACTTCAGCAGAGGGGTGGTGTGACGCACGATTGTCTCCTTACAGCATCGGTTTTATCTACTCGAACCACACGCGTACAGCCTTGCCAAGTTGTTTCAATGATTCCTTGGTCTCTGCCGTGCACGCAAATTGGCGCAGAATCGAAAACTTCGTAGGACTGCAACCAACTCAGGCCATGGGCTCGCTCATGGCTTGAAAAACACATTTTCGAGGCGAGCCCACCATTCGCCCTGCCGGCGGGTTTCGAGCGGGACCTGCATCGGCTCGCAGATCTGCCACCAATCCTGCATGCGTGGCTCCTGGGCAAGCTTTGCCTGGTCCGCAGCGAAATCCGTGCCGTGGTATTCCCAGTAGGCGAACAACAAGTTCTCGGGCTCCTTCAGAAAAATCGAATAGTTGCGGATATTTGCAGCCGAAATAATCTCAATGACCTCCGGCCAGGTCTCGCGATGAAGCCGTTTGTACTCCGGCAGCGCTTCGGGCTTGATACCGAGTACGAAAGCCATCCTTTCCATCCTGTTTGTCCTCACAGCGCTTGTTGCACGAGCGTTTTTGTCAGTAACGGCCAGTCGTTTCTGCTTGAGCGGCCTTCCAGAGCCGCGCGTCTTTCGGTAAAGCAAGCGGATCGTCTACCTTCGGCTCTGCACCCTCGATATCGAGCAGGAAGCGTTCGGCCGGGGCAGCACGCTTGTAGAGCGCGAGCGTCAGATGTTCCCGCTCGTTGAGCTGTTGCGGGATATCGCGGCGGCCGATTGCCATATGCAGTACGCGGCGCGTTGTTCCAGTCCTGTTTGCGGTGCCGCCGTGCCAGATTCGCCCGTTGATTACAGCGATCGAGCCAGCTTTCCCCGTGATGTGAACTTCGCGCGGGTGGGTTGCCACAGGATCGGCAGGCATGATGGCCTTTTCTTCGGCCGTGACTTCCATGCGCTCTGCGTTGACCAGATTAATGTCTGGCACGTTGATCGGCACGAGCTTGTGCGAACCCGGTACAACACGCGTCGGGCCGTTAGCCTCGGTCATGTCGTCGAGCATGACCATAGTGTTGATCATGCGCCAGTCGGTGTCGTGGGCGCGCCAAACGTCGCTATGCAGAGGCTGTTGACCTTCACCTTTTGCAGGGTTGCGGGCGTTGAGCGAATACACACGAATTTCGCCCATTAGACGGTGCGCAATCGCAAGGGTGGGACCGCAACGAAGGCAGCGATCAAACGCTTCTGACTTGTTGAACAGGTTGGACAGGCGCATTGCGCCCGGCTCGATGTGGACTTCATGACCGCCGTAAGCGCCTTCTATTTTCTGAAGCCGGTCAACTTCGGCCCTCATCTCGTCGATCTCTGCCGGGGAAAAAACATTCGGGAAAATGCAATAGCCATCCCTATCGAAGGCGTCGATCTGTTCTTGCGTGAGGATCGATTCCGAAATGCCCAATTGCGCCAGTGCTTCAGCGGTGTTCATCTGCGTCTCCCGGAGAAAGTTAATGATTTATCGCGATGCCTATCGTGTTGCTAACAATGGTGTTCTGATTTACCCGCTTCGCGGCCGGTTATCTTCCCGTTACGCGCTTGTCTAGACCTGCATGTTCTCGACGACGGGCGCATCGGTGCGTAGCAAACCTTCGGTGCGCAGATCGCTCCACAGTTGCGCGGGAATCGGCGTTTGCATGGATTCGACGTTGCCTTGTAACTCGGCGGGCGTTATCGCCCCGGGAATCACACTGACGACAGCCGGGTGCATCAGCGGAAATTGCAAGGCGGCATCCCTCAGCGCTACTTGATGGGCGCAGCATACTGCTTCAATTGCCGCCACCCGCTTGAGTATGTCGGGCGAGGCCGGTCCATAGTTGAAGTAGGCCCCAGGCTTCGGCCCCGTCGCGAGAATGCCCGAGTTGAACGGGCCGCCGATGATTACACCCATATCCTTCTTCATACACAGCGGCAGGAAGGAATCGAGCGATTCTTGCTCGAGCAGTGTGTAGCGTCCCGCCAGCAGGAATAAGTCGACGTCGGTATTGCGCGCAACTGTTTCGCTGACCTGCCATTCATTTACACCGATGCCGATCGCTGCAACCACGCCCTGGCTGCGCAAATCGCTGAGTGCTCGCACACCGCCGTCAAGAAATTCACGCGTGCGTTGTGCGCTTGCTTCCGCACTTCCATGCGTGAAGATATCGATGTCATGACACAACACGATGTCGATCCGGTCGGCTCCCAGACGCTCGAACGAAGCCTCGAGACTGCGCATCACGCCGTCGTATGAATAGTCGTAGATGACTTCGCGAGACGGTACCTCAAAGAACTTCCCGATGCCGTCGCGCTGCTCGGGTGCGCAGCGTTTCAACAGCCGCCCTACCTTGGTAGATAAGAGATAGTCGTCACGCTGTTGTTCACGAAGGAACGATCCCACGCGTGTCTCCGCCAATCCATATCCATACAGCGGCGCCGTATCGTAGTAACGCACTCCATGCTGCCAAGCTGCTTCGAGCGTCAGCCGCGCCTGCTCGTTATTCAAGGCGCGGTAAAGATTCCCTAGGGGCGCGCTACCGAAGCCTAGAGAAGTGAATTGCAACGACCGGCCGGAACGGCTCTCAAAGCGGCGCCGACTGGGCAGACGAGTCATAGCGTGTGACACGGCTGAATCCTTTCTAATGAGTGCGATGGTGGAGTAAAAAGGTGTACAGTTGTCGGTACGTACATTGAATACGTTGTACATAGGTGCAATGTATACGACGTACATTGCGTGACCATCCGTGCATACCCTGGAGCTTTAAGTCAACCGAGCGGAACCTTGAGAACACGTAACATAGGGGACCGAAATGCTCGCACGGCAGAGCTTTCGGCACGCTTCGTTTTTGACAATATAATTTCGTTGCACACGACTCACCGCGGACCAAACCAACTATGAGTTCCAAGCCTGCCCTCTCCAGCCTCGGCTCGAATCCTGACGAGCACGCTCCGATGCAGCAGCGCGTCTATGCGCATATCAAAGCAATGATCCAGGACGGACGCATCCGCCCTGGGGAGCGCCTGCTCGAGGTTCACGTCGCTCGCGCATTCGCGGTAAGTCGTTCACCAGCGCGACGGGCGCTCGAAGCCCTCTGCATCGACAAGGCCGTGCGTGCCGCACCCGGCAGAGGGTATATCGTGGTCGGTCGGCGTGCCGACGACAGTCGGGGCGATCTCGCTAACATCGCCGAAATGATTGTCGAGCCGATGCCACGATGGAAGCAGGTCTATGCAGAGATGGAACGACAGGTCTGTATCGGCGTCGTCTATCATTCTTTGCGAATTACAGAAGAACGCGTGGCCGAGCATTTCGACGTAAGCCGCACTGTCGCTCGCGACGCGCTAGGGCGATTGCATAGTCTTGGGATGGTGAGCAAAGACCGGCAGGGCCGGTGGGAAGCTGAACGCATCACAGCCGATCGGCTACACGCCCTATATGAATTGCGCTGGCTCCTGGAGCCGCAGGCACTGATGCAGTCGGCGCGCGCTATTCCCCGAGAACGCGTGCGCGAGGCGCACGATAGGTTGCGAGCGGCGCTCGATGATATGCCGCAGCTGGGCAGCGACACGCACATCAGCCTTGAGAAGGACCTGCACATTGAATTACTGTCGGCCTGCCCGAACCAAGAATTGTTGCGCGTGCTCGATCGGACCCATTCTCTGCTCGTTTCGAACCCGCATCGTCTTAAATGTTGCGTTGGTGAACCGCAGGCCCACCTTGAAAGTAGCCTACGCGAGCACCTCGACGTGCTCGGCCTGTGGCTCGACGGCAGGCTTGAGGCTGCTGCAGCAGCATTGTGCCAGCATTTACAGGAGTCCTGTGCGTTTTGGATCGACAGTTGGGGCCATGTTGAAGCGCGCCCCACCCCACCGCTTCCTTCATACCTGACGCCTACGGACTGAGGCAGGAGCCATCTAGCGCAATCGTCTTCGCCACGACTTTTCTGCACGACTTTCTCCCCACGGTTGACCAATTTCTGCCTTAGGCGCACCCATACTGCTTCCCGTCTGTTTGGACAAGATCGAGACGCTGCTGCCTCCTCCACTCCAACCATCCGCGGACACCGCAGGCGCCGTTCGTAGGGCGGCCGGCCATACGTGTCCGCAGTTCGCGTCATCGGTCACAGGCAGCGAGCCGCTCCGCCTTCCACGCGCCTCGCGACGAAACGTTTAGCGAAACGTTTCGTCACAATCTAGATAAGGCACCTGCGGATGTCAATGGCGGGTAAACGTGGACCTTCGGTCAAGGGCGTGCCCAAGGTGGCGTCGAGGAACAAGATTCTGGCCGGTGTAACCCCTGATTGTGATATGGCGGTCAGGTTGCTATAAATTCCTAACAAAACGTTTCGCTAAACGTTTCGTTGCGGGCCGTGGTAATGCTAGCCAAGGTTACCAGTGGTTGTTCGCCTGGCAGGCTGCGCGATCTGGCGCCCCTGCCATTCGCAAGGAGATCGCAATATGGTTGCGATTGTCTGCAGCGGAACGCGCTATGGCTGCGGTTCAATTGATGACTTGCGCCCACTGAGGGAGCCGGGCGCAACTAGTCGCATTTCGCCTATGTCAACAATGAAGGAGAATCAGTGATGGTCAGTCATTTGCGTTGGGGCGTGATGGGCACTGCCGATATCGCGCGCACTCAGGTGATCCCTGCTATTCAAACGTCCGTCAACGGGTCCGTCGTGGCACTCGCGAGCCGCGACCCTGCAAAAGCCCGCGACTACACACAGGCCTTAGGCATACCGCGAGTAGTGGAGAGCTACGACGCGTTGCTGGCCGATGTCGGCGTTGATGCGATCTATATCCCGCTTCCCAACAGCATGCATGCCGAATGGGCAATGCGCGCGGCCGAGGCAGGGAAAGCGGTTCTGTGTGAGAAACCGCTCGCGACGACCGCGAAGATGGCAGAAATGGTTTCCGACGCCTTCTCGCGTCACGGCGTGGCACTGATGGAAGGCTTCATGTATCGGTTTCATCCGCAACACCGGCGCGTGCACGAGCTTATTGCGCAAGGTGCGATAGGCCAGGTCCGCGAGGTTCGCGCACATCTGTCCGTAAATCTGATGAATCCACCCGACCCCGCCAACGTTCGGTTGCAGCCTGCGCTTGGAGGCGGCGCCCTGCTGGATATGGGGTGCTATGCGGTTAACATCGCGCGGATGATATTTGCATGCGAGCCCACGCATGCGAGCGCGGTCTGGATCGTCGACTCGCATTTCGATGTGGACATTGCAACGACGGGCATTCTCGAATTCCCGAATGGTTGCTCTGCTTCGGTCAGTTGCTCGTTCATGGCAGGTGGTCAGGGAACTTACACCGTGATCGGCACCGAGGGTTCGATTGAAGTGCCGCGTGCAATTCTCCCTGGAATGGGTACCCGCGTCCCTCAGGCCCTGGTCGTTCTGGTCGACGCGGACGGAAATCGACGGGAAGAGGTATTTCCTCCAGTCAATCAGTACTGCCTGATGATTGAGGCGTTTGCATCTGCCGTATTGACTAAGCGGACAATGCCATTCACGACGGATGACGCGGTCGCCAACGCCAGAGTGCTTGATGCGCTGGCGTCGGCTGCACGAACGCATCAACGCGTCAATGTATCGTGATGGCGTGCAACCGTCCCGCGAAGTGAAACACCAGCGCAGCTTGTCAACGCGGGATATCAGCACTTTGAGATACCTCACTCTCATTGATATATGCAACCAGTCCAGAACAGGTGTAGGAGAAAACGGCAATCGACAGGCGATTGAGTGGAGGCATTCGGGTTTTGTCGCGTTAAGGAAGACGAGTCAAAGAAATGTCGATATGGTGAGGATGACTTATACGACCAAAGCGTAGAACTGCTGGGCGGGAGTCTGCGCGATGCCGCCGTCTTTCGTCTGGCCTTTCACGATCATGTGCATGAACTCGATGCCGCCGAGAATGAGCCGGGCGAAAAATCGACCGCCATAAGCCCATTGCGTCACGTCGACGACGCGCGCGTGTTGAATCAACTTGCGCGCAGGGTACCCGAACCGGATTTGCGACAGCGCATCCTGGTCACCAATCCAACTACGCTTTATGTCTTTTGCTGCATTGTCCGGGTCCCGGAGGTTTTCTCAGAACCGGTACTTGAACCTGACCTGGCCGCCATTCTCGACCTCGTGCGCGGCAACGACGCCGTCATACTCCAGACGCACATCGAGACGTTTGGTCGTATAGACCTCTACCCCAGCGGAAAACTTGCCTGCAACGTGCGCATTGGTGAGCGTATTGGTGAAGCTGCCGAAACCCGGGGCAGCGGCGAACGAGGCGTCGGTCGTGTAGCTATTGCCTGCAATGAAGCTCACCCCGGCGCCGACATAAGCGTCGACTGTCGCTGACCCGATCTGCGCGCGCGTCCCGATCCGCAGGTTCGGCGTGCCGGTCGCAATGACGCTGTTCGCACTATTCACCTTCAGGTTGAGCGCGCCCGCACCGCTCTCCGTGTAACCCGGTAGATTGATGTAGTTCAGGTCGCCATCGAGCGCCGGCTCCAGGTAGAAACGACCGAACGGAATCTGATAGGCCGCGCGCATGTGCATTCCGAGATTGAACGAATTGGGCGAGGCGGTCGCCACCGCATTGGCGCTCGGGATCACGCGCGAGCTGTTCAACCAGCCGTAGCTGGCGTCCACCGCACCGCTGAAAGTCCACGGCCCGATCTCGTGCTTGAGCGCGACGACGCCAAGAAGCGCATTGCCGTTGGCGCTCGTCAGGTTGTCGTTGCCGGTGAAACGGTCGGTCTCGTAGCCGATGGCGCCACCGAGGAACCAGCCGGGCTGCAGCTGGACCTGCCCGCCGACCTTCATCGTCGTACCTTGCCAGCCGAAACCTGGGAACGAAGCGTCGGCGCTGCGGTTTTCCCACATGCCCGTGGCGCGGAACCACACGCAGGAGCCCTGCTTTCTCACGGTGGTGTCGTCGTCGCCGAACTCTGGACAACTGAAGACGGAGCGCGAGAATGCCTGGCTGGACTGGTAGCGCGCAGCGGCCACGCCTAGCAACTCCTGGCCGGAAACCGCAGTCAGCGTCTGGGCATAGCTCGACGTGCTACCGGCGCTGCCGAAGGCGCCGAAGATGGGCGCATAGGTAGGATCGGCGCTGTTCCACAACCGGTCCAGGTTGGCTGCGACGCTCTGTTGCGTGGCCGAAGTCCCCTTGCTCGCAGCGACGAAATCCGCATCGGTTTTAATCGCGACGGTGTTGCCCTGCACCAGCGGCGTGAAGCGGTAGACCGGCGTCGATGAACCCGCGAGTGCCGCATCCGGCCGAATGCCGCCGGCCGCCGACAGCACGGTGCTCGTACTCTTCAGATAGCTCACCGGATCGGCCTGCACCTTGCCGGCAAGCGCGGCGGTACCCGTGATGTTGAGCAGATCGGACCGCTTGTTGGCCGGATCGATCTGTACGTTCAGCGTGCCCGTCGAACTCTGCACGAGATTGCCGGTGAGAACCGTATTGCCGATCGACTTCGCGCCGCCGACTTTCAGCGTACCGGCGTTGTTCACAGTGCCGCCTCCGACGTTCAGCGTGGCCGGTGTGTCGATAACGCCACCGGGCAGATTGTTGACAACGCTGTTGCCGGGGCCACCAAGGACGTGAATGTCACCGGTGATAGTGCCGGAGTTGTTGACCGTGGTGGTGGCGGACGCCTCGCCATACAACGTGGGGTCCACCAGGATCGCGTATTTGCCTAAGGTCTGGATGGTGCCCTGGTTGGTGATGATGTTGTTATTGCCGCCAATCAGACGGACGGCGGCAGCGTCGCGAAACTCCGGGTCCAACCCGCCCATTGAGGAGGTCCGGAAATTGGGATCGGTCGTACCGCCTACGACTTTCGACCCGGGCGCCAGGTGGATCGAGATTTGCCCGCCTTTCTGGCCGTCGCTTTGCGCCAGGATGCCGGCGGACCCGACGCCTGTGGCCATGACCGTGTCGTTATCCCTGACGTTGACGGCGACCATGCCGCCCACGCCGGCGCCACCCGCGCTGCCACGTGCCACATCATGCAGCGGGCCGAGCGTGCTTGAGTTGTTGTTGGAGGCCAACAGACCACCGCCACCGCCGATCGATTGCGCGAAAATCGCGGGCGCGTACCGGCCGGTCGTCAGGACCTTCCCGCCGTTTGCCACGATGACGTTGACGGTGCCGCCATTGCCGCTGTTGGCGAATACCGTGCCGCTCGTATTGTCATCGTAGTAGTTCGGGGCGGACGGGTCGCCGGCAAAGCCCCCGCCACCGCCGATCGATTGTGCGACGATCCCATACGCACCGTCGCCGGTGGTAGAGACAGTGTTGTTGGTGTCCACGACAAGAACGTTGCCACCATTGCCGCTCGCGCCCCCGGCGCCAACGAGCGTGCTCGTGTTGATCTGTCCGCCCGCCACGAACCCGCCCCCGCCGCCGATCGACTGCGCGACGATACCGTGCGCGTCAAGCCCGCTCGTCGTCACGTTGCCTTGCGTGTTGACAGTGACGCCGCCGCCATTTCCCGAACTGCCGTTCTGACCGCCGAAGCTCAGTGTCACCCCGTAGATGTCGGCGATCCGTCCCTGCGGATTCTGGACGGCTTTGGAAGGATCGAATGTCTCATCGCTGCTTGCGGTCGTCACGACACCGCCGCCGCCTCCGATACTTTGCGCGAGGATGCCGACGCTGTGCTTGCCAAGTGTCGTGACCGTGCCGCCGTTGCTGACGCTCACGTCGCCGCCATTCCCGGCGCCTCCGCCATTGCCGCCCACGGCGATCGACAGGCTTTTCAGCGAACCGCTGACCGCCCCCGACATCGCGCCGTTGCCGCCCCCGCCGCCTACGCTCTGCGCGTACACGCCGAACGCTTCCACCCCCTGCGTCTCGACTGCGCCATTTGCATTCTGCACGACACTCACCGCCCCGCCCGAGCCCGCCGCGCCACCGCTGCCGCCCACGGCGACCGCGGCCTGCACCTTCGAATCATTGTTCGACTTGCCGACCGAACTCGCCGCACCGCCGCTGCCGCCGCCGCCGCCAACGCTCTGCGCGAAGATGCCGTGGGATTGCGCGCCATAGGTGCCGATCGCGCCGGTGTTGCTGGCGTTCACCGCGCCGCCCAAGCCACCCGCGCCGCCACTGCCGCCGACCGCCACGCCGACGCTGATCTGGTTCACGGTGCCCAGAACTTTCGATACCCCGTCCGGCTGCGTGAGGAGCTTTTCCAGATCACCATAAGTCGCTTTGATTTTTTCGCCGAGCACTCCGACCTGCAGGATGTTGTTGCCCAGGTTCTGCACATTCTGGTTGAGGCCGAGGCCCTGACCCAGAATGCCAAACAGCGTCTGGGCGTTGGAGATCGTGTCGAGGCCGCCGCTGCCGCCCGCGGCCGCCGCGCCCTTGCCGCCTTTGCCCCCGCCGCCGCCGACGCTTTGCGCGAAGATGCCGGTCGAGGCCGCGCCGCGGGTGACGATGTTGCCGTTGTTGATCGTCGTCACCGTGTTGCCGTCGCCGCCGACGCCACCCTTGCCGCCAACACCCACGGCGATGGCATCCTTGCCGCCGCTGGCCGCAGCGGTACCTCCGCCGCCTGCGCCGCCGCCGCCGCCCACGCTCTGGGCGAACACGGCATCGGCGCCGTCGCCGCGCGTCGCGATCGAACCGTCGTTGGTCAGGCCGACCGTGCCGCCCGTCCCCCCCGTCCCGCCCGTTCCGCCCACCGCGATTGACGCGCTGAAGCTGGCTTTGGCGTTAGCCGCCGTTGCCGAGGCA
Source organism: Paraburkholderia sp. BR13439 (assembly GCF_040948805.1). Lineage (NCBI taxonomy): Bacteria > Pseudomonadati > Pseudomonadota > Betaproteobacteria > Burkholderiales > Burkholderiaceae > Paraburkholderia > Paraburkholderia sp. BR13439. The sequence goes on from NZ_JBFPKN010000014.1 coordinate 36,202, forward strand.
TCGCCCGTTCCGCCATTGCCGCCGCCACCGCCAATTGACTGTGCGAACACGCCGTGGGCGTCCTGGCCCAGGGTTGCGATGAGCCCAGAGTTTTCGAGGTTGACGGCGCCGCCCGTGCCGCCGCTGCCGCCGCTGCCCCCGAGAGCCACGGAGACCGACAGGGACGCCCCCTTGGCAGGCGACGCGGAGTAGGACGCGGCGGTTGCGTCGCCGCCCGTACCACCGCCGCCACCGACGGACTGCGCGAAAACGCCGGTCGCGCTGTCGCCCGCAGTGGTGATCAGGCCGGAATTATCGAGCGTGACATTGCCGCCGGTGTTGCCGGTCCCGCCGGCGCCGCCGATAGCGGCGCTGACACTGATCGAAGGAATATTTGGGCTACCCGATGCGGCAACGGCACGCGCCGTGGCGCTGCCGCCGGAGCCGCCGCCGCCGCCGATGCTTTGCAGCACGACACCTTCGGCGTCCGAACCATACGTAGCAACCTGGCCCGAGTTGGTCAGCGAAACCGCGCCAGCCGCGCCGCCGCTGCCGCCGAGTCCGCCAATGGCAACCGAGCTCGACAGCGGGCCGCCGACGGTGAACGCTGTAGCGTTGCCCCCATTGCCGCCACCGCCGCCGATCGACTGAGCCTTGATACCGGCTGCGTGGTCGCCGTAGGTCGTGACGAGTGCGGCGTTGTCAACGGTGACCTGGCCGCCCGCGCCGCCACCGTGGGCATCACCGCCGAGCACCATGGTGATCAGCCCCCCGCCGCTCGACGTCGCGCTGCCGGCATTGCCGCCGGAGCCGCCAATGCTTTGCGCAAGGATGCCGGCTCCACCGCTCTGGTCGAGGCTGCCAAACACGCTGTTCTGGCCCAGCGCGAGTTTCACCGCGCCGCCATTGCCGCCCTGGCCGCCGTTGCCGCCGATCTCGAAGCCCGCGCCAGCGGTGACGCCGCTGGCGTCGCCGCCGCTTCCGCCGCCACCGCCGATGCTTTGCGCGATCAGCGGGATGCTGCCTACGCCTGATTGACTGCCGACCGTGACAAAGGCGTGGTCCGAGTTCACCGTGACCGCGCCGCCATCGCCGCCCGCGGCACCTGCACCGCCCGTGCCGGCCAGCGCGAAGCTGACACTACCGCCATTGCCCCCGCCGCCTCCGACACTTTGCACCAACGCGCCATGTGTATATGGGCCGTTCGTTTTAATTGTCGCCGTGTTCGTCGCGTCTCCAAGGGTCAGCGAAGCCTTCCCGCCAGCGCCTGCCTTACCACCATCACCGCCTTCACCCACGACAGTGCTCTGGGCGCCGTCACCGATGCCGCCGGCACCTCCATTGGCCTGCGCCAGCACCCCCTGACCCCCGATCAACCCGGCATCAGACTGCCCGGCCGGAACATTCGCGGTGTAGTCGATGGAACCAAGGACGGTGGCGCTGGCGCTGCCGGCAATTCCGCCGTTGCCGCCCACACCACCCTCATTGCGGAATGAGCCGTCGATGGCAGTGCCACCGCCCCCGCCCGCTCCGCCATTCGCCTTGGCGGTCACGCCGCTGCCCGGCTGATACCGACTGTTCGCCGGTTGCATCTGATCGGAGAACACGATCTGGCCACCGCTGCCGAGTTCCGCGCTCGCTGTGCCGCCGTTACCTCCGTTGCCGCCGGTCCCGCCAAAACTGCCACTTCCACCGTACGCGCCACCGGCGCTGCCGCCCGTACCGCCATCGGCGTCGGCCTGCATCGGAAAGATCTGGCCTGCCGGGGTGCTGGCGGTCAGACTGCCGTTCTGAAAGGCGAGCGTCGCGGTACCGCCGGCGCCGCCGTTGCCGCCCTTGCCTCCGTGGCCTTCTACAACCAAATCGCCCGGAGTGGGCGAGTTGCCACCTGCCCCGCCGGTCCCGCCCAGGGCGGACGCTCGCAGGCCGACACCATAGAACTGAATGCTGCCGGAGGCGTTAAGCGCTGCCTGACCACCCCGCCCCCCTGCTCCGCCGTTGCCGCCGTAGAGCGGCTCAGTACCTTGGGCATTGGACACGGCACCCACTCCGCCGGTGCCGCCATTGGCTTCCACGTCGAGCGCAACTTCCGGAAGGACACCTTTCGGGTCGGGACCAACCGTGCCGCTAAACTGCACGGAGACCGCGCCGCCATTGCCTGCCGCCCCGCCGTTTCCCGTGTGGGCGGAGCCATTGGCGTCATAACCGCCCTGTCCGCCGGCACCACCATCACCACCGTCGACGGACCATCCCGCTCCCATCGTGGGGCTGATGAAGGTCGGCGCGAATCCCCCCTTCACCGTAATTCCGCTGTTGACACTGTTAAAGGAACCGCCCGACTGACCAGCGAAGCCATCCTGGCCCACTCCGTTCCAGGAGCCGTCGTCGGCGCCTTTGCATCCCGCCTGCCCCGCGGCGTTCAGGTAGTACTGGGGAAGCGGCGCTGCGCCAAACGACTGATTGGAAAAGTTGGTCTGTGCCGGCGCCACAGGCAGCGCCGGGTCGGCGCTGCTGTTGCACTGGGCTCGCACAGCGACCGGAACAAACAGCGCGGCAAGCGACGTTACGGCAGAGGCCAACGCAACCACCGTCCGACGCTTGCGGCCGCAGCAATCCTCAAAGCAAAGCGCCGACGTCAATGTCCGCGCAGACTCACAATGCGATGAATGCTTGAATATGTACACGATCTTCCTCATTCGGTTCTGTCGCAATAACAGGTGCAACTGGTTTCAGTCTTTTGAAAAAGACATCGAATCTGTCTGCGAGTCGCACAGAGACTGGTTTTACTGGCGACCCGGCTCGATCGGACAAAATCCGATTTCTGGACACGACGAATGACCGCAAGCCGGCACTGGCAAGTGATGCCTACGAGATTGAGCGCTGCCCAGGAAGATGATTAATTTCTAGCTTTCGCCGGAATATTTCGGCGGAGGTTTTCCAACTTGATTAAGGCCGGCAAAATGGGCTGATCCGTTCATCCTCAAGCGCCTTTTTCGAAGCCCACTCGGATTCATCGTTGGCGCCTGCGAATGCAACACCACCTGGTCCCACGCGGATCTGATCAGACATGGGGCAATTAGCGGAAGCCGCTCCGCCATAAGCCTTGCATGGTCACATAATCATGAAACTTAAAAGCGACTTAATATGGTTAAATGTTTTCATAATAAATCTCACGATCCAGCGTGCCGAGGCACCCAATGCGCGTTTGAAAAGACATCAATCCGTTGCGCTTAGGTTGCATAGTGCGCGTGATAACTTAGATAACCATTAGTAGGAGGGAAAATCAGGTGCCGCTACCCGGGCTTTGTTCAATGGAACAAAAATGCGAATATCGAGGAGCTGAAGAGCGCGGCGCGAATTTCGAGCCTGGAACTCCGCTTCCACGACGGGCGTCGCGCTAGGGCAAGCCGGTTGGTGTTCTACGGTGACCGGGCGAACGTGTTCTGCTGAACATCGGCCGGCAAGACCGGCAACGGCGTAATGTTTACGAAAGTATGGATTAGCACGATTCGATATGTGAATGACTGCTTCCTGAGCGACGCAGAACTATGCTTTTCTTCGGGGGTCTCCGATCATCACCAGTGCTCCGAAGAAGAATATTTGGAGATTCGCTTTATTTCCGCCAACAAGAGCCCGGAAAATTGACATCGCCGTCGTACGGGAACGTAGCCGAAACGCGCGGTCACACCTCGGGCGATTCGCCGAGCGTCACAGTCCAGCCGAGGCCACGCACGTTGCGAATCACAGACTGTCCGAACTTCTTGCGTACACCGTGGATCAGCACGTCGACCGCGTTGCTCTCGACTTCCTTACCCCAACCATAAAGCTTCCCCTCGAGTTGATCTCGCGAAAGGATAGTGCCGGGGCGCTCAAGGAACGCGAACATCAATGCGAATTCGCGCGCCGACAGAACGGATGACACCCCGTTGCAGCATAGAGTTCGTTTGTCGAGATCGAGGTTCAACGTGTCATTGCCTAGACGCGACGACGCAAAACCTGCCCTGCGACGCAACACGGCACGAATCCGCGCGAGCAGTTCGGGCAGGTGGAAGGGCTTGAGAACGTAGTCGTCAGCGCCGACATCGAGCCCTTGGACCCGGGCGTCAAGGTCGTCACGTGCGGTCAGGATCAGTACGGGTACCTTGCTCCCCTTCTCACGTGCCGCCTTCAGCAATTCGATGCCGCCCATGCCGGGCAAACCAAGATCGAGCAAGACCAGCGTATATTCAACGGCAGCGATGGCCGCGCTGCCGGCATTGCCGTCGCGGACCCAGTCGACGCTGTACTCCGCATCCTGAAGCGCGCGCAGCAAACTTTGACCGATCTGCAGGTCGTCTTCGACTATGAGCACTCGCATAGTGCAATGTCCACGGCAATGGAGCGTTGTCGTTGGGCGCAAGGCAAGGAACATTCTTCCGCGGGCGCGTTTCGCGCCTGAGCGATTTGCGATTCATGCGTAATGCGCCGGTTTTTTCTCAACAGTTCGGAAGCTTCGCATCAGGCGAATTAGCTCTCCGCGGGAAAAACTTTCTGAACCACTCGGGAATGCCGGAACTGATGAAGCTGTATCGCCCCGGATTTCCACAGGTGACTGAACACTCACTATCCTCGGAATCGACGGGCAGTAAATACACATTAAGCATGTTGTCCCCCTCGCGTAGGCGACGATCTTGCGCTAGGCATTCCCTCGCAATAACTCCCGGAATCGAACCTGCACTGGCGCTTTTCGGCTCGCCAATCCGCAATCTTCGTCTCAGGAAATATTTTAGGCCCCAAGAATGAGATTGGAATGAGAATCGACGGAACGGCCCTTCCTCGGTCCTATTAAATGGGGTCGGTCGCGATGCACGGCTCCGTTATGAAGTCAGGCGACCTGTGCATGCGCCCGCTGCGCCGCCAGTGTCCTTCCCTCGCCGTGATGATTGGCGTCTACCGACGTTCGATTACGCTACTCTCCGACACGTGACATCAAAGCAACGTCAGAAACACATTCCAATCTTCTTATGTCTTCAAGTATTCGATCCATTTCCATTGATCGACAGATGTACTGTAAAGGGTTGCGATAATCCTTAGAACATCTCCAAAGCGCTCGCCGCAAGTCGCCACTGCAATCGCACTGATCGCAGGCATCACCGAAAGAGCTGCAAGCAACTCGCTGCTCAGAGAAGGCTACCTGACAGGAACGTAGTCACAATGCCAGTATGTACGGTGCCTATTTGATGAGAATTAGCGTTACGCCGCTTCCCGACCGAAACCCGTGACGGGGTGCCATTCAGGGCCCACTCTCCTACATAGTGCCGCGCGCCGGGAGAACGATTGTAGCGATCAGACCACTGTGTCCATCGCTGCGGTTTGCAAGCGAAATAGAGCCCCGGTACTTCGCCACGACCGATTTGACGATCGAAAGCCCGAGACCACTACCTTCCGAATCCTCCGCACGCAGACGGAAGAAGCGATCAAACACCCGGTCCAGGGACGCTTCCGGAATGCCCGGTCCGTTGTCGGTCACGCGCACCACAAAGTCGTCGGCGCTTCGGAACAGATCGATGTCGACGGTTCCGCCGGCAGGCGTATAGCGCAGTGCGTTCTCAAGCAGATTGCGCACGGCCATACGCAATTCTCCTACACGCGCTTCAACTTGCACGCTCTCAAACTTCCCTACGCCAAGATCGATCGAGCGTGCATCTGCAACCGGCAGAAAATCCGCGACGAGCTTCTGAACCAACTGGGACAGATCCACTGTCTCGATTGCTGTCAGATCGAGCTGTGCATCAGCTCGCGCTAGCGAGAGAAGCTGTCGGATCATCGTCGACGCTCGAGCGATGGCCTCGCGCAATTCGCGCAGACGCTCGGAGCGTGCCGCCTCGTCGGGAGCGTTGACGAGGTTGTCGACGCGGAGCTGCATCGCAGCGATAGGCGTGCGCAACTCGTGCGCGGCATCGGCAACGAATCGTTTCTCAGCGTCGATACCAACCTGAAGCCGGGCAATCATCCGATTGACCGAAGCCGCGAACGGTCGTACCTCGTCCGGCACGCCCGATATATCGAGAGGCTCGAGATGCCGAATGCCGACTAACTCCGACTGCGCCGCTGCACGCGACAGCGACGCGAACGCAGCGTTGACGACAAAGGGAATAGCGAGCCAGACGAGTGGAATCAGGATGAGCGTGGGTATCAGGCTTTCGAGCGCGGCATGCCTTGCTGTTTCTTCGCGGAACGCCACCGGCTGTCCGACCTGGTACGTGTACTGGCCGTCGGCCTTTCTTAACGTGTAAATGCGATAGGCATGCCCGCCGATACTCTCGATCGAATATCCGTCCGGCGCATTGCGATCGAATAGCAGCTCTGGATCGGTATTATCCGTTGGCGCCGCGTCGCCGCTCCTCCAGATTTGCCCGACAAAGCCGTCGACGGAGTGCTGCGGCGGACCGTGTGAGCCTATCGCGCCGACGTTGCCGGCGGACAGCCAGATAGCGGCGCCCTGCAAGTGCACGTCGAGCAGTTCGCCGATGTGCTTGCGCGACAGCCAATACGACGTATACGCATCGATGAGGCCGACTGCCGTGACCAGTACGATCAACGTTACAGTAATCTGGTTTTTCAACGAGCTCATGCGATCGAGTTCAGCGTATATCAGCGGTTACCCGTGCGGCCACACAATCTTCCAGACATTGTCCGTATCGACGACGGGGTAGTCGCCGCCCTCAAATCGGCCCGCAACCACTCCATCGACGAAACGCCGGAAAATGATGCTCGTGTCGATGATCACGCTCGCCGCGACGTTTCCGTACCGACGCGATGCATCGGCCATCCAGCCGATCACGCGGACGCGCGGATGGCGGGCGGCCGCGACGATCACCGCGTCATTTGCATCTGCAACGAGTACATCGGCGCCGGCGTCGATCTGCTGCACGGTCAACTGCTGCGTGCGTCGGCGGTCATCCCAGTTGCCGACCCAATCTACCAGAACCGTTGCGTCGGGCGCCTTGGCAAGTACGGCCTGCCTGAAGCTTTGCGCCTCCGTACCGTCGACAGACTCTACGCCGCCGACGAAGCCGACGGTCTTCGTCTTCGACACGCTCGCGGCAACAGCACCAGCAAGCGCGCCACCGAGGCTCTTGCAATCGAGACAATAGTTGACGACGTTGGGGCCACTCGCCTTACCCGACAAGGTCGCGAAATAGGCTTGCGGGTATTGTGCTGCGGCCGTTGCGGTGACTGCGCTCAGCTCAGCGCCTGCCAGAATGAAACCGCGTACACCTGCCGTGTAGTGGCGGCCGATAACCGTGAGAATTCGCGCGGCACCCAGACTGTCGGCATCGCGCACGACGGTCATCCGGTAGCCGTTGCGGCGGACCTGGAGGTAGCCGCGATATGCGGCTTCGCTGAATCCCAGATCGCTTCCGGTGTAGGGAATGAACAGCAACACGGGCCATCTGCTAACCGTGCCTGCAACGGATGCATGCGTCGCGCCTCGGAGTGCGGTCGGGGTGAACGCAGATAGTGCGAGCAGCGAACAGGCAATGCGACGTCGCTCGTTGACGGGGGCCGGTTTCATTCGGGCAGGATTTCTATGCGCTTCCTCAGATAGTCGAATGTTCTGAAGAACTGACCTGAACACGTCGAAAGTCTATGCAGGCGCGGAAGATAACGTCAAGAGCGATTTGTCGCACCAACAGCTGGTTGTGGGTTTTTGCCGGCTTTGTCAGGTTAAGCGAATGGGATGCTGCTTTCCACTCAGATAAGGTCACCAACCATCGACAATCAAGTAGTCGAGATTTTTAGACCCGGGCTGCGGCTATTCCACACCAAGCTGAAGGTACAGCGCTCGGGAGGTGCTGCGGAACGAATTCTCCCCCTTGAGAATTAGGCTGGAATTAGATGCGTGAGACGGCGCCCCACAGGCAACCGTCCGGCTCGCAAAGCGCCGAATTACGGGCTCCGTCCAGTCTTTTTCGAAGCTTCGCTTCGCCGAATTGCGGCCTAAGCTTTGGCTCAATTTTCTGCACTAAAACAAGGTAAGAACAGCGATGTCCACACGACGTCACCGGGCGTCTCGCGCGATCGGCTTTGCCCTTGCCGCCGCGACGTTCGTCGTGTCTGGCACGGCGGTGGCCAGACATCCCACCCGACTCTCCTCGCTTTCCGCTGACGATCAGATTTTCATCAAGTTGCGTGACGCCGCCCGCGACAACGATCCCGAGCGTGCCGCGCAGCTGGCGAGCCTGATCCGAAATTATCCAGCGCCGGCTTATCTCAGCTATTTTCAGATCAAGCCGCGTCTGTTCAACGGCGCGGGGCATGCGAATCTCGATGCGCCGGACGTACCGGTGCTATCGTTTCTGCAACGCTACGACGGACAGGCGATTGCCGACCGTCTGCGCAACGACTACCTGCGCGTGCTGGGCGCGCGCCACGACTGGAAGGATTTCGATTCCCAATATTCCCTGTTCGTCCTAAACGACGACACGCAGGTGAATTGCTATGCGCTCGAGTCGCGCGCCGCGCGGGGTGAAAACGTCGCCGACGCGGCGCGCGCGCTGTTCGTCGAGCCGAAGTGGTACGGCGACGGCTGCGTCGATCTGATCACCGCGCTCGGGGGTAATTACCAGTTCACGTCGGAGGATGTCTGGCAGCAGATTCGCGAGGCCTATGAACAGGGCGCGACGAGGACCGGCGGCAGACTGGTCGATGCGCTGGGCACGGCGCGCCCGGATCCGCTGCGGCTCGAGCAGGCGAGGAACCAGCCGCGCGCGCTGCTGGCGAAAGGCATCCAGATGGACTCGGCGTCACATCAACTCGCGCTGCTCGCCATCACGCAGGTGGCGGCCAGCGATCCGGCAGCGGCCGCAGCCATCTTCACCGCGATCGCACCGGCGCTCACCCTGGCGGAACGCGCTATCGGCTGGGGCACGATCGGGTATCAGGCAGCGACCCGGCAGCTGCCAGGCGCGGTGGACTGGTACCGGCTGTCGGCGAACGCGCCCCTGTCGAGCCAGGCCTATGAGTGGCGCACGCGTAGCGCGCTGCTGGCAGGAGACTGGATGATGGTGCGCTGGTCGATCGAGCAGATGCCGGCCGCGCTGCGCGCACAACCACCGTGGGTCTACTGGTACGCACGCGCGTTGAAACAGGCCGGCGAGGTGACAGCGGCGAACCAGGAATTCGGGAAGATCGCGGAAACTTACACCTTCTATGGCCAACTAGCCTCCGAGGCGCTCGGCCAGCGGATTGTGATTCCGCCACAGATCAAAGTGACCGACGAAGAAGTTAAGAAGGCCAGCCAGACACCGGGCTTTGAACTGGCAAAACGCTTTTATGCGCTGAACCTGCGCACGGAAGGCAACCGGGAGTGGAACTGGCAGTTGCGCGGCATGACCGACCGGCAACTGCTCGCAGTCGCCGAGTACGCACGCCGCATCGAGCTCTACGACCGGACTGTGAGCACCGCCGACAGGACGCAGACCGAGCATGATTTTTCGCTGCGCTATCTGGCGCCGTTCCGCCCGATTGTCGAGCGAGATGCGCAGTCCACCGGGTTCGGTATCGAATGGGCGTATGGCCTCATTCGCCAGGAGTCGCGCTTCATCATCAGCGCGCGCTCGGAGGTTGGCGCAGGCGGCCTGATGCAGGTGATGCCGGAAACCGCGGAGATGGTCGCGAGGAAGATCGGGCTCGGTCCGCTCTCGCGGGCGAGGATGAATGAGCTCGACACGAACATCCTGCTCGGCACGTATTATCTGTCGATGATTTACAACCAGCTTGACCGTTCGGCCGTGCTCGCGACCGCCGGCTACAATGCCGGCCCTGGACGCCCGCGCAAGTGGCAGGCCAACCTCCTGCGTCCGGTGGAAGGCGCGATTTTCGCGGAGACTATTCCGTTCAACGAAACCCGCGACTACGTCAAGAATGTGTTGTCGAACACGGTCTACTACGCGGCGTTGTTTGATGGCCGCCCGCAATCGCTGACGGAGCTGCTTGGTCATGTCGAGCCCCGATGACATAGCAACGCTTCCGCGCTGACCGCACGGATAAAAATCAAGAGCCATCCTGGGGGCACTGTCAACTTGGGCGACCTCGTCGATGATGATCCATAACGCACTGCGGCTCAGAAGACATTCGACGGAGTTTGGGTGACATTGGTAAATTCGCGCCACGCGACGAACCGGGCCGCGAGGTGTTTACGATAGAGAGAAGCACGCAGCACATGTCGTTTCAGTGCGAAGTGCTGCCGGATCGGACCAAAGCTCGACAGGAAGGCCTGCGTACGCTTCGGGTCGCGAAAGCCTCGCATGCGCCGCTCGCGCTCCCGCGTGGGTTGATGGCTGTTCTCTGCCCGGTTGTTGACACGGGCCGCAGCCCTGACGAACACATGCTTCACGTTGACCAACTCCGGGATGTCGGCTTTCGCCGCCGGATAGCTGCGCAACTGGTCGGTGACGATCTTGCGTGGCACCGGGTTCAAACGCAGCACACGCTTGAAGAAACGTTTGACTGCAGTTCTGTCGCGCCGCTTTTGCAGCAAGATGTCGAGTTCGGCGCCGTGCTCGTCGACTGCGCGCCACAGCAGGTACGGTTCGCCACGCAGTGTGACGAACATTTCGTCGAGGTGCCACGTGCCACCCGGCTTGCGGCGCGCCGCTTTCACCCGATGGGCAAAGCCCGCACCGAACTTCTCGCACCAGCGGCGAATCGTCTCGTAGCTGACCGTCACTCCGCACTCGAACAGCAACTCTTCGATATCGCGCAGGCTGAGCTGGAACCGGAAGTACCAGCGCACCGCGTGGCTGATGACCGTCGCCGGGAACCGGTGGCCGTGATAAAGCGATTTTGTTTTCGTCGTCATCGCATCATGTTACGCGAACACCCCGCCAACGCGACAGCGCCTGGGGGCGTCATCTCGACGAATGGGCGTGGCGATCCCCGTCATGCATAAATGTACTGAGCATTGACTTGGCACCCGGCCTCGAGCTGCCGCCGCTAGCGACGGCGAGTCAGATTTGAATGCCACCCGCCACTTCTATGCGCTGCGCGTTTACCCAACCAAAGTCATCCGACAAAAGACCGGCAATCACTGGGCCCACATCCGACGGCAGTCCGGCTCGGCCAAGAGCGGTATGGTCGGCGACGGCCTTGTTGACCTGCGGATTGTCTCGCACGATGCCACCACTAAAGTCCGTCGCGATTGCGCCTGGCGCGACGACGTTGACCGCGATCCGGCGCGGCGCGAGCTCAAGGGCCATATAGCGCGTCAGCGCTTCAACGGCTGCCTTCATCGGCCCGTAGATCGCCCGCCCCGGAAACGCGAAACGTGCCAGCCCCGAGGAAATGTTCACAATACGTCCGCCGTCGTTGATGAGCGGCAACAGCTTTTGCGTCAACAGGAACGGCCCCTTGAAATGCACCGCGAACTGAGCGTCAAGCTCCGCTTCGGTGCCCGCTGCGAACGTCGCCGCTGACGACGTCCCTGCATTGTTCACCAGGTAATCGAAGTGTTGCGCGCCCAACTGCCCGAGTGCCTCTCGCAGACGTGTGACGAAATCATCAAATGCGCTTGCATCACCCACGTTCAACTGGAGGGCAAGCGCCTGTCCGCCCGTTTCGGCAACCATCGCACAGACCTTTTCCGCCTCGACGCGATTCGAGTGGTAGGTGAAGACCGAGCGGACTCCACGAGTCGCGAGGCGCAGAACTGTGTCGCGGCCTATCCCGCGACTGCCTCCGGTGACGACCGCGATTCTCGAAGTCGGGTGACGACCATTGTTCGTTGCCATTTGGCACCTGGCGGTAAGTTTGAAAACCTCAATTCTCCCGGCAGAGCCACCAGCAGTTAATACCCGAACCTACCCAAATCTTGCCTGATCCTGCTGCGCTCACTAAGCTTGATCCACGCGCATTCTCCATACAAGGCAGCTATGTCGAACGAACTGGCCGTTGCACTGCTTCGTTATATCGAAACGCAAACAGGAACAAGCCCATACCGCACGGCCGTGGACGGGCTTCTGATTCTGCGCTCCGACCACCCGAAACCGCCGACATTTCTCGTGGCGCGCCCAGCACTGTGCATCGTTGCACAAGGTGCCAAATGGGCCAGCTTCGGTGGGGCGAAACTGGAGTACCGGGCCGGACAGGCGCTGGTGGTCGGCGTTGAGACTCCGTCGCAGGGCCGCGTGTTCGAAGCGAGTCCCGACAATCCTTGCCTGGTTCTTGTACTGGAACTCGACCTGATAATGATGCGCGCCGTTGCAAGGGAGATGTCGCCGCCACCTGTGGCGGCAGGAGACGCGAGCTGCGGCGTGTTCATCGCGGACTTCGACGGCCCGCTGGCCGATTGCGCGTTGCGGGTTGTTCGCTTGCTGGATACCCCGGACGCGGTCGGAATTCTTTACCCGCTGGTCATGCGGGAGATTTGTTATTGGTTGCTAAGAGGTCCAAAAGGCCCCGAAATCATAAAGCTGGCGTCGAGCGGGAATGCCTCGCACGGTGTTCTGCGCGCGATGGCAAATATCAGAACTCGATTTTCGCAGCCAGTGCGAGTGGAAGATCTGGCTAAAATCGCTCAACTAAGTCCGTCGGCGTTCCACCGTCAATTCAAGGCGCTGACCGGACTTTCCCCTCTTCAATATCAGAAGCAATTGCGCCTACTGGAGGCCCGCAGGCTGCTGCTGTCACAGTCGATGAGCGTTCAAGCCGCCTCGTTTGCGGTGGGATATGAGAGCCCTTCGCAATTCAGTCGGGAGTACGCGCGGATGTTTGGCGCACCGCCCAAAAGAGACAAAGAGGACTCAACCAATGCGAAGACGATGCGCGAGGCTGCTTGAGTTACTCCGGGTCTATTCGGAAACCCAGCATACGATGACCCCCGAAGTGCTGGTGTTCTCGAAGAAGGTGTGGGACACGCTGACGCCGCAGGAGCAGCAGATCATCAAGAAGGCTGCGGCCGACTCCGTGCCGGTGTATCAGCAGTTGTGGACCGCACGTGAAGCCGAAGCGCAGAAGACCGTCACCGCAGGTGGCGCAACGATCATCCCGGCAGCACAGATCGACCGTGCCGCGTTCGTGAAGGCGACCCAGCCGGTGTGGGCGAAGTACGAAAAGACCCCGCAGATGAAGCAGATCGTCGACGAGATCCAGGCGATCAAGTAAGTCTCGCTCCCTGGCGGCAATGGTCCCGCGAGATTCTTCGCGGGACCTATAGTGCAACAATAGAGACGGGTGCCAATCGTAACGACGTCACCCAACTCGTTCCACCATACGTTGACCTTGCCGACGAAGCCTCGATGAATGCTAGAGGTCGCGGTCGAGAGGATCGTCTCGTCATGTCCGCTGGCGAGTACAACGGCTCAGTGTGACTCAGCCGGACATCCAGCAAGTCGAGTCGCGCCTGTACTGCGTGTTCGGCAACGGCGCAAGGAGATATCGGTGCCCTTATCCGCCCAGGACCGCCAGATCATGATCCCTCCTGTCGCGAGACCATAGATGCCAATGACCGCACCGATCATGACAACGACGAAAATGATCCAGTCCGACGTGATGAATACTGGCTTGCCCTGCTCGCGGTCAGCCCAGACGTAGAGCGCGGTCGCAAGCGCTCATAGTCTCTCAGTTTGGGAGACTATGAATCCATAAGCCGCCACGAACTGATCCGCAGTTTCAAGGTCGTGCGTAGGCTCGTGGCTTCGCGAGCGCGAGATACGACAGCCCCCTCCTCGTCCCTGCCTGCATGTGAATTGCCATCTAATTTGCACTATATATCTGCCGTGCTGCCGCAATAGCCTATATTTATTGCATTGAATGCAATAGTCTCTTGCAAAGTAGGTGTTTACCCTTGTTTACTATTTCCTTACACTTCTCTTGACGGTTGAAAACAAGCAGAAGCTTGTAACGTTCAACCAACAACCAAGGAGGTAGTAACCATGAAGCCCCTCGTCAAACTCGCCGCCTTTGTCGCTGCCATCGCCTTCGCTGCTCCGATTACGGTTTTCGCCGCAGCGAACGCGGCAGCAAACCATCCACTAACCCGCGCTGAAGTCCGTGAGCAACTGGTCGAAATAGAAGCAGCGGGCTACAACCCAGCCCGTGCGAACCCGCGCGAATATCCAGCGGACATCCAGGCTGCTGAAGCCAAGGTTGCTGCGCAACACGGGGACACGTCCGGAGTGGGTGGCGTCATAAGCGGTTCGTCCGCAGCGGGGGGCCATGCCTACACGAGCGAAGCAGCCCGCACCGGCCCGGGTTCCGTCTACTTCGGTCACTAACCGGCTGACTGCCGGACGGCTCTTCGTCCGACCGTCTTTCCATGGAAGTGCGCAGAGAGCCTGCGCACTGACCATCTCCGCTGAACGGCTCGGGAAACATAATCGCCGTCAAACGCCACTGTTTCATATCGATCAATTCTCCTCGAGGCAGCCATGAAATCGAAATTGCTCGCGCAACTCATGATTGCAGCCCTACTCGGTGCGTCGATCCCCGCTTTCGCCCAGCCTCACGACAATCAGCATCACAGTGACTGGTCGGCGCACGGTCCCAAACAACACGACATGCGTCCGCCGCCCGTTCACGGTCATGACCCCATGCCGCAGGAGGCCTATCGCGGGCGGCCGGGCGGCCCGATGCCGCACGCCGACTGGCGTCAGGGCGATCGACTTCCGCCCGAATACCGCAATCGCAACTACGTCGTCGACGACTGGCGGGGCCACGGCCTCCGACCGCCGCCGCACGGCTATCACTGGGTCGGGGTGAACGGGGATTACGTGCTCGCCGCTATCGCGACTGGCATCATTGCGGACGTCCTGTTCTCCAGCCACTAACACCGGCGGCAACAATGTCGACGAGGCTTCGCCTAAGATAAGAAAGCAGGATGCGCAGTCGTTTTGAGTTTGCCGCTGGTCCTCGGCCCGTTCGCGATGAAACTACTTCCACCACGACTGAACACCCGCCTGCAACTACGCAAGAAACTGCGTCGCGCGAGCGGGTTTCAAATCGCCATTGCTCATCGCCTCCGCCAGCTCAATGTGGAGGATTGGCGCTCGGTAACTGCTGGGCAGAGCTTTTATTTTTCGCCGGAATACCTGCAAATGATTGAAGCGGCAGGTCCAGCCAATCTAGAGCCGCGCTACGCCTTGATCTCGGATGACGACGGACCGCGCGCCACTGTCTGCATGCAAATCGTCCAGGTGAGCCTCGACCACCTAGGCGAACAACGCAACCACAAACTCAAGGTTCCATTCAAAGAGCGCGTGCTTATCTGTGGCAACCTGCTCAGCTACGGGCAGCACGGCGTTTGTTTCGCGCCCGGCAGCACCCCTGCGGAACTGTGGCCCGCCGTGGCGGAGGCACTGTATCGTACCCGTCGAAGCGAAAAGCTGGATGGCCAGACCAACGTGATTTTGGTCAAGGACATTCTGGAGGCCGACAAGATGCCCAGTGCCTGCCTCGGGGAACTCAGCTATTCCGCCGTCGAAACCGAGCCGAACATGGTGCTGACGCTCCCTGAAGGTGTCCATACCCACGATGACTATCTTGCGAGTCTCGCTTCCAAGTATCGCAATGCCGTCAAGTCCCAGATCTACAAGCCGTTCGAGGCGGCTGGATTCCGGATCGAGCGTCTTGACCAGGTGACGCCGTTTTCTGCACGTTTGCAAGATCTCTATCTGCAGACCCACACTAATGCCAAATTGCGCCCGTTTATGTTGGAACAGGAATACTGGTCGGCGCTAGCGTTAGCTGCCGCTGCATCCATCGCGTTCCACGTCGCAGTCAAGGGAAGCCAAATTTACGGCTTCGTTGTTACGCTCAAGGATGCTGAGACGGCGGTCGTCTGGCACATCGGCTTCGATCGCGAAACAGCCGCCAATGGTGTGCCGCTATATCTGCGCCTGCTGCATGCGTCACTGACGCAGGCAATTGATTTCCGTTGCCGACGTGTCTCTTTCGGCAGGACAGCGCTCGCACCTAAAGCGCGCATTGGCTGCCGGCCGGAGCCGATGCAGATTTGGGTACGCCACCGCCAGCCTCTGCTAAACCAGGCCATCGGCCCTTTGCTGCGATTGATCCAGCACGAAGATGCGCCGGAATGTTCTCCTTTCAAAAAAACAACGAACCACTCTGAAGGGTTTTAATAGTCGTCAGTTCACTTTGCATTGGATGCCAGCCCATCTCGTCAATCCGAAACCTACTTCAAGCTCTGCTAGAAGCGATGCCGGATGCCAACAACTACTTGTACCTGGCTCTGAGTTGTGGAGGCGGTTAGGCCGTTGAGGTTTGCGACCGCCTTCCCACCGGTCGAATCGGTGCCCGACGCATGCTGGTAAACCGCGACTGTGTAAAGGTCAGTCCGCTTGGATAGCAAGTAGTTAGCCCCGATCGTGCCTTGATTGTAAGTTGCACCGTTCACGCCATATCCTTTCAGGTAGTTATAGGCGACGCCGAGGTGGAGGGCTGGCGTGAGTTGATAGCCGAGATTGACTTCAACGTCGTGGAATTTGGCATCGCCGCCTGCGCCGGTAGCCGGGAGACCCGGTAGCGTCCCGATATCCTTGAACTGCGTGTTGCTGTAGACAACGCCGAACGTAGCGGCACCAACGACATAAGAAGCGCCTGCGACGAAAATCTGCTGGCTTTTCGCGGACGCATAGCCCGAATACACGCGGCTTCCAGACATGTTGGACCCCGTCGTGCTTGAGGCCGCGGTATTGCCAAAATAGGAAAAGTTAGGATCTCGCGCGTCAACGAAGGCGGTGCCAAGCGTGAGTGGCCCCAAATTGTAGTTCGCCCCGACCGACCAGATCTGATTCTGGTTGAATTTCCCAGCGACACCGCCAAAGCTGTACAGGCCCGCGAACGACAATCCAGCGTACGACACACTGCGAAACTTGATCGCGTTGTTGACGTGGTTGCTACCATCTGTGTTATCTAAATCACCAGGATGGGCGCTGGCGAATCCACCCCACATCTGTGCCGCCACGAACATATAGGTCAAGTCGTTAATCAAATCATATTGACGCCCGAACGTAACGGTTCCTAGGTTCGATGATGAAAAACCGAGATAGGCTTGACGCCCGAACTCGTCGCCCCCTTGGCCGAGTTTCCCGTTTGCAACACTGAAGCCGTTTTCTAGCACGAAAAGTGTTTGAAGTCCGCCGCCGAGATCCTCAGCGCCTCGCAACCCCCAACGGTTGCCACTCAGATTTCCGGCAACCATCGAATACTGCTTGTGGCCACCAACGTTGTTCACATAGTTCATGCCGACGTCGATCATACCGTAGAGAGTCACACTGTTCTGAGCGTGTGCCGTACATGTGAACGAGGCTACGAGCGCCGCGGCAATCAAAGACTTTTTCATAAGAAGGTCTTCTGGTTGAATAAGAAAATGAAATAAAGCGAACGACACTCGTCACGCGTCGTCACCCGACGACCCGGCGAATACGATGCGGTGGATAAAACTTCTCCCGGTTCGCTGCGTCGAGATGGATGTAGCCGGTTGCGGCGCAGCGCATCGGGGAACGACGAAAACGCCGGCAATCAGAGTTGCCGGGGTCGAGGGACGCCTTCCTTACTTGATGACAAAGCGCGCGCTGCTCGTCGACTCGTCTTCCAATGTCGCGAGAGCGATCGCCTTGTCGTCCGCGACAAGCTTCACGCCGCAAGCGGCTGCAGCAAGTGCAGCAGGCCGGAAATTCGTTTCATTGGGGAGGAGTTCCAGCAGATAACCGTTGATCACTCGGGCAGGTGCGGCAGCACGAACGACAGTGTGGCCTTATGCTCGTCCTGGTTCGCCTTCGCTGGTTCCGACGGCGGCGTATCGAGTGTTGCTACGACCACGTTCAGGCCCTGGTTGCGCACCTTGATCGTCAGGGTGCCATCTGCACCGGTCTTCATTGGTTTGGAATCAGGGTCATTGACGAAATCGGGTTGCACCTCGGCGCCGGGCGCGGGCTTGCCGTCGTAAAGCACGCGAACCGTTAGCGGCTGGCCCAACTGATCCGGCATCTGTTTGCCAACCGGTACGATCTGCAGCTTCTGCCCGGGCAGTACGGGCATCGCCCCATTCAGGGGCCGGCGCAGATGCACCGCGTACTTGAACGTGTGCTCGCTGAACGTGGCGCCGGGCACCTCGTCCTTGCCCTTGTTTTGCCACTCGCCGTTCGCAGTCTTGCTCCACAGGCCGTAGTCCATCATCCCGGCAACGATTGCCGGCTGCGTGTCGGTATCCACCACGAGCAGCGGTCCGCTGGGCGTGAGATGCGTGACGACCTCCTTGCCCTGCTCGTCGTAGGCAGTGACGCTCTTCACCTTGTGCTGGCGCTTGATGACATCCAGGTCGTCGCTGCCCTCGCCGTAGATCAGCGCCAATTGGTTCGAGCGCTGCGCGAAATAGATGCCATGCGAGTGCGCCAGGCTGGCGATGCCCATGCCTGCAATCAGGCTTGCCACGACAGCGAGTTTTCCGGTGATCCCCATTTGTGTCTCCTTCCAGTGGTTGAAACAGTTCCGGTCTTTCCATCTACAGATCGAGTACCAGCGTCCGGCTATTGGCACGCGAACAGCAGGGAGTGAATCGATCGTTTCTATTCTTCTCGTCGTCGGAGAGAAACACGTCGCGATGCTGCGGTTCGCCTTCCAGCACGCGCGTCACACAGGTACCGCAGACGCCCTGCTCGCAGGACGCCGTAATATGGATTCCGTACTCGGCCAAAGCAGTCATTACCGTCTTGTCTGCCGGGATACAAATAGTCCTACCTGTGCTTGCGATCGTGACGTCGAATTCGACATTGCTGTCGGATTCCCTCTTCTCAACGCTGAAATATTCCCTGTGCACGCGGTCTTTGCGCCAGCCTTTCTGCAATGCGGTGTCGATGACGGCATTCATGAATGCCTCGCCGCCGCATACGTACAAGTGCATTCCGGCATCGTGCGTCTGGAGAAGCACGGCCAGATCCAGCCGTTGCTGTTTCTCTTCTTCCGTGAAGTGGAAGAAAACGTGGTCGGCGAACGTCGAGCGCTTGATGCGCTCGACAAAGGCCGCGCGCGCCGGCGAGCGCGCGAAGTAATGCATTTCGAAATCGGCTCCGAGACCAGCCAGGTGTTCCGCCATGCAAAGAATCGGCGTAATACCGATACCGCCCGCGATGAGCAGGGAATGCTTCGCGGATTCCACGAGCGGGAAGTGATTTTTCGGAGCGCTGACTTCGATCAGATCGCCTTCCTTGACCTGCTCATGCATGGCCCTCGACCCACCGCGCGTTGGCTCCGCCCGCATGACGGCAATCAGATAGCGATGTCTTTCCCGAGGAGGATTGCACAGCGAGTATTGTCGAACCTTTCCGCCGGGTACGTGAACATCGAGGTGGCAGCCGGCCGCAAACGGCGGCAGCGCTTTTCCGGCAGGGTCGACAAGTTCAAAAGATTGGATGTTCTCCGCTTCCGCCGTTTTTCTGGCTACTTTCAACGCGAGAGTCGTCCGGCGCGACACGGGAGCTGGCCGAGACCGTCTGCCGCGCAGATAACTGCCGATGCCGGCGTAAGCCAATAGCGGTACAGAGAGCACGCCAATCAGTTGCAGCACTTGCATAAATCCGCCGCTCAGCCATCCGTAATGCAGCGCAAGCGCCGTCAGGTAAATTCGATGACCTAGGCTGTTCTCCGCATATGAAGTAAAGCGCAACACTTCGCCCGTGTTCGAATCGACACTAACGTAGGAGAACGCATTTATATGCGGCGCGTCGCGTGCGACAAGATCGAAGTTGAAAGCATCGCCCGGCTTGCCAGGGTAGCGAATGCGGGCATATTCTGGTTGCGGCACCAGTGCCTGTGCGCGTTGCCAGAGCGCCTCGACTGGCAGGCGTTGCGTCGCGGCCTGCACGACCGATCTTGGGGAAGGTGCGGGGGGCTTCGATGCCGTCAGTGTGTAGAGCGCATCCCTCACGAATTGAAACGATTGCAGCGCGCCGGTGAGCGCGCACGCAAGTACGATGAGGCTGACATACGCGCCAAGGGTTTTGTGCAGACTGAGCCAGCGCGCGCGACCGGTGAGGTTGGGCTTGATCGTGACGACTCGCCTGCGTTTGCGCAACGCCTCCGGAATCCACACAGCCAGGCCGCCACCGACCAGCACAATCGCGAATGTCAGCGCAAGCGTTCCAGCGACGACGCTTCCATTCTTCAGAAACTGAAAACTGTGCAGACTGGCCATCGTACCGAACAGGCCGCCGTAACGATGCTCGCTTCCAAGCACTTCGCCAGTGCATGGATTGACGTAGTACCACCGGTCGTCGCTGAGGAGAACACGTGTGCTGGAATCCGCGTCGGCGTATATGCGCACCTGCTTTGGCCGGCCTGCGGCTGGATTGGAAGCGCTGGCATTGGCAATCAACGTATCGAGCGGCAGGCGCTCTTTGCACGATTCGACCTTGAGCAGACCGTGGTAGATGACGGGTTCGAGTGGCTCCCGAAACAGCATGCCCGCGCCGGTAACCGCCACCATGACGACGAACAGACCGATGCTCAGGCCTATCACGCGATGTAACTGACGAATACGCTCACGTAGAGATACATGCATAGGATCCCCAATAACTGAAAAGGCCTTGGTCGATGACGAGCCTTGACAGTACGCGGACCCACTGCGAACCTATGAGTCCAATTCAAAAAGCTGGATAGGTCCAATGGCTGACTCGTTGCTTGCTGATCTCCTGATCGGCCACCTCCGCCGGGATGGGTCCGTACCACTACAGATCCAGATTGCGAACGGGATCCGGGACGCAGTATCGGACGGCACTCTGAAGGCTTCCACACGTTTGCCGTCTTCCCGAGCGCTCGCGGCTGCACTGAAAGTCTCCCGGATAACCGTTGTAACGGCTTATGACAGGCTGTCGGCCGACGGCTATCTCCATACCGATTCCACGAGTGGTACGCGTGTCTCCGACAAGCTGCCGCAATCAATGAAGTCAGCGCCTAGGGAATCGACCGCACGAACCCTGTCCGAGCGCGGGCAGCGACTGATAAGCGCTCCTGCGGGGATCCAGGAACGCAAGGGGGCGTTCGTTCCGGGGGTTTGCGACACGGATTGTTTTCCGTATCAGATATGGAGGCGTATCCAGAATCGCTATCTCGGCGAGCAGCATGCGGAACTCATGGGCTACTCCAATCCGGGCGGATATCTGCCGTTGCGTCGCGCGCTGTCGGAATATTTGCGCGTATCGCGCGCGGTTCGGGCCGCCCCGGAACAAATCATCGTGACGATGGGCAGCAATCAGTCGATTGACCTTTGCTCACGCATTCTGGCCGACGTGGGCGAATTAGCCTACGTTGAAAACCCTTGCCACTGGGCAACGCCAATCCTGTTGCGCGCCAACGGGCTGGAAGTGGAGGCTATTGCTGTCGACAATAACGGTATGAAGCTCGAACGCTGTTCGCGCCGAGCCCGCCTCATAGTGACGACCCCATCGCATCAGTTTCCGATGGGGGTGACGTTGTCGGACGAACGGCGTGCCGGTCTGCGTGCGGCCGCTGAGCAGTGGGATGCATTCGTTCTGGAAGACGACTATGACAGTGAGTTCCGATATGACCAGCGTCCGCTTCCGTCTCTTCAGGGCGTCGATGAAAACGGCCGTGTCATTCTGATGGGAACGTTAAGCAAGGTAATGTATCCCGGCATGAGGCTCAGCTATATAGTTGTTCCGCCCGACCTGGTCGATTCCTTCGCAGCCGCTTCGTTGCGCTTATACAGACCGGGGCACCTTTCCTTGCAGGCAGCAATGGCAGACTTTATTGCGGACGGGCATTTCTCGAAGCACATCCGGCGGATGCGCGATATCTACGGGACAAGACAATCGGAATTGCTCCGATGTCTGGACCAGTGCTTTGGCGATGCACTTGAAACATCACGGAACGCGGCGGGTCTGCATATGACAATCAGGATCCGTGATCTGCTTGACTTCGATACGACTGTATCGCGATCGCTTGAACAGGGAATTTACCTTCGCAGGCTGCACACGTTCAATCAAGGAGATCCGGGATTTCGTGACGGCTTTCTGCTGGGATTCGGTGCGCTCGATATCGAAGCCATCCGTCCCGCTGTCCAGACCTTCGCCGGCATCGTCGAGAGCGTAATATCCGTGCCGGATTCGCGGTAATGCCCCTCACGCACTTTTCACCAGGGTCGTTCCGCTGCTCGCGAGGAAAGATTATCACTAGCTGTCCGGGAGGACCGTCAGCGTCGATTGACGTCGCACGCGGGGTGCGGGTTCGCATAAGTCGGCCGCGAAGCGGAAAGGTGCGCGAGCGCCAGCGACGTACGATCGCACGATGCGCGTTGCAGGTTCGCAAGCGCACCCGGCAGATCACCTCTGAACAGATGCGACAGGCCGGTCAGACGATAGGCGGCAAGGCGATCGCATGTGCATCAGGAGGCCGCTGCGAGATCATTAAAGTGTTGAGCGAGCGGGACAGCCAGCACATATTCACCGTTGAGGTAGTGGCACATCCATCGCCCCACATGCCCAACAGTTGATAATCTGAATTACCGCGTCCAACCTGCCGTTGTGCAACTTACTGCTTGATCTGGTCGATGCGCGACAGAAACGTCGACAGGATCGCTGAGCGGTTGTTCCGGTTATAGCCGACCACAAGCTCGATACTTGGCGGTTCGCCCTTGAGCGGTCGGCTTGTCACCGACCAGGGCAGCAATTTCTCGGCATAGGAGGGCAGCAATGCAACGCCTCTCGTCGAGGCGATTAGCGACATCGCCATCGTCAGGTTGTGCACGCGATGCGCGGGGTCGATGGCGACGTCGTTTGTCGACAGATAGTTTTCGATCGCGCCGCGCATGGGACCGGCTACGTCTGAGCCGCCTATGAATAATTCACCCGCCAGTTCGTGCACGTCGATCTCATCGAAGGCCGCAAGGCGATGGTCGCTTGGCATCAGCACGACGAACGGCTCGCGTGCGACCGTCACGTACTCGAGGTCGGGTCGGTTGGCTTCGGCACGCATGAAAGCGACGTCCAGCCGTCCCGTCGACAATCCCTCTGCGAGTTCAGGGGAGTGCTCGCTCGAAACCGTCATTTCGATGCTCTGCAGATCGCTCGCGAGCACGCGAGTCGCTTCCCCAAGCCAAGTCACTTCCTGTCCGCTCAGGAAGCCAACAGCAAACGTCGGCCTGGACGGTCGCGCCGCCCGCCGCGCTGCCTCGCACGCCGCATCGACTTGTGCAAGAGCGAGGCGGGTATGGTCCAGAAATGCCTTGCCAGCGTCGGTCAGTTCGATGCCACGCGCGCTGCGCACGAACAGTTGCGCACCTACTTCGTATTCAAGGTCTCTGATCTGCCGGCTCAGAGACGGCTGGGACGTGTACAGCCGACGTTCCGCCGCGACGGTCAGGCTGCCCTCTTCGGCCACGGCGACGAAATAACGAAGATGACGCAGTTCCATACACGCGTTCCGTTTAGTCATGCCTGACAGGTATGGGGGTCAGCTTACAAAGTCTTTTTCGCGCGGACAAGTGGCGACTATCGTTCGATCACATCAGCCGGACGAAACCCTCCCTCGCCTCAACGTCAGTTATCTGCTGGAAGGACGATCATGAACTCCCTGACAGGAAAGACCGCGCTCGTCACGGGCGCTTCCCGCGGCATCGGCCGCGCGACCGCACTGGCTCTGGCAGCAGCAGGCGCGCGCGTGCTCGTGCACTTCGGCAGCGACGAGAAGGCTGCGAATTCCGTCGTCGAGGCGATCCGTGCGTCTGGTGGTTCTGCCGACAAGGTCGCCGCAGACCTGAGCGCGGCGAACGGCCCTCACGAACTGGCCCGTCAGGTACGCGGGCTGATTGGCGAGCGTCTTAACATTCTCGTTGCGAATGCCGGCATCTCGAAGGCCTCGTCGATCGCGGAAACGACAGTAGAGGATTTCGACCGGTTGTTCGCCGTCAATGTGCGCGCCCCATACTTCCTCGTCCAGCAACTGCTGCCCGTGCTGGGCGAGGGCAGTAGCGTGGTCCTGCTGTCCTCACTTGCAGCCCGCGCTTCGGTTGGCAATCTGTCAGCCTACGCCGCGAGTAAGGGAGCAATCGACACACTGGTCAAGCATTTCGCCGCAGCGCTTGGCGAGCGCGGCATTCGCGTGAACGCAATCGCGCCGGGCGTTGTTGAAACTGACATGTCGAACTTCGCCAAAACCGATGCCGGGCGGGACTTCACCCTCGGCATGCAGGCCCTCAAGCGCGTGGCGCAACCCGACGACATCGCAGGCGCAGCCCTGTTCCTCGCATCCGATGCGGCACGCTGGGTAACGGGTGACACGCTGCGTGTCGATGGCGGCTCGAAGCTCTGATACCGGTGGAGACGGCCATGACCCACACAGCCTGCCCGACTGCCCCTGCGATTCACAGCGGGAGCACCCGTGGATACACGCATTCCGCATTTGGACACCGGGCCAGTTTCTGCGTCTCGGCCGGCGTGGTCGCTCATACCCTCTGGACCAGCGCGGCACCCGCCATGACGTACCGGCTCTATGCAAGCGAATGGCATCTCACCCCGACGACCACAGCCGAAATCTTCGCGATCTACCCGATCGTGGTTGTCAGCGTGCTCATCCTGTTCGGCGGCCTTTCCGACCAGATCGGCCGAAGGGCGACGATGCTGCTCGGTCTGGGCGCTTCTTTCCTCGGTGCACTGATCCTCGCGCTCGCGAACGATGTTTCATGGCTTTTCGTGGCACGGGCATTCATGGGCGTTGGCGTTGGCGTTGGCCTGACGGCCGGCCCGTCAACTGCCGCGATGGTCGAATTCAACGAAGGCGGTGCGCCGCGGCGAGCCTCCGTGATCGCCACTGCCGCGCAGGCCGCGGGCTTTGCAGCCGCGCTCATCGTCGGAGGCGCACTCACTCAATACGCGCCGTGGCCCTTGCACCTCGTTTTCTGGCTGCTGGCTCTCCTGATCGCAGCCTTGTTCATTGTCCCGTGGTTCCTGCCCCAACAGGGAGAGCACGACGCCGCAGGCGGTGGACACCCAGTTTGCCTGTCAATTGCCGCTATCGCCGCGTCGTGCTGACTGCTCACCGCCAGCCTATTGATTTCCAGGGCCACGGGGCGGTAAAGCGCCTCGATTCCCGGAGGTTCAGCCGCGAGTCTGCGTGCCTTGTCGCTCATGTCGGAAGCGCCCGCTACCGTGGCATTGAACTTTTCTAGGCTAGCCTCGACTCCGCGATCGTCGTCGACGACGGCGGAGCGCCCGTGGAAACAAAGTTTGTTGCACAAAAACGACGGCATTTTTTTCTGAGAATTCGAGTACAACGTTTGCGCACCAGTTTTTCCTCGAAACTTTTCATTCAATTACGTCCAATCGAAAAAAGGATTTAACAATGCTTAAAAGTCGCACCTAAAATGCCTCTTTCTGCAAGAGATTTACTGGTACTGCAAGGCAACAATGGAAAGACTCAGGGAACAAACGCTATTCAAAACATCTAATGAGCAAGTACTCAGCCTTGCAAGGCAGGTGGCGCGCATTAGCGAATTCAAAGCGCATGATTATGTATGTTTTCAGGGCGATACTGCTTCGCCTTTAGTTATGCTGTTAGCCGGCCACCTGCGAGTGAGTGCATTATCGGAAGACGGACATGAGATCCCCATTGGTACGGCCAGTGCCGGCGAAATGGTCGGCGCTGTGTCGGCCATCAATGACATGCCGTTGCCTGGCAATATTGTCGCCACCCGTGACAG
The DNA here is from genome assembly GCF_040948805.1 of Paraburkholderia sp. BR13439. NCBI lineage: Bacteria > Pseudomonadati > Pseudomonadota > Betaproteobacteria > Burkholderiales > Burkholderiaceae > Paraburkholderia > Paraburkholderia sp. BR13439. The sequence continues at coordinate 61,895 of NZ_JBFPKN010000014.1, forward strand.
CAGCGTCGCTCTGATCAGTCGCTCCGACGCGCGCCGGATTTTTCGCGAGCCAGAGGTTGCGAGCGCATTGAATGGATGTCTGGCTCAATTGGTTCGGGACCTGGCGAAGCGCCAAACGGACCAAGGTGTTCTGGGCGCTACCGCGAGAGTGTCCGCCTGGATTGTTTCGACCCTCATCGGCGCAGCTAGCAGTGAGCAGCAGATAATTGAACTTCCGAGTCACGCATCGCTTGGAGCAATGGCAAATGTGAGCCGCGAGACAGTCTCCCGAGTTCTTGCGTCACTTACGCGACGCGGCGTGCTCGCAAAACGGGGCCGTCATCAGATATCAATTCTGGACTACGCTGCATTGCGCGCAATTGCCAAAGGATCAGCAATCGCTTCTTGCTCTGTTATCTGAACGGACACAGTGGCGTGTAGAGATCTTCAATACGGAAGTACCGTTAGACGGCGTCGGAACGGTGATGTCCGCAGGTTAGGTTTCGAAACCGTAGAGCGAATTGGGTGGTTGCTCGCCTTCGGGCGAGCGACGCTGTCTGGCAACAGCGGTTCGAGCGATTCCCGCGACGCTTAACTCATTCTTGTAATCCGCCTTCAAACGTACACCCGACGTTTTCAGATGACATGGTTTTATTAGCGGCAATTAAGCGCCACGTGATTAAAGCTCGGAATCCGTCTGTCCACCTTGATATGGGAGTTCCGGGATGGCCGACGCAGGGCGATCCACATGCCCGACGGCGATCATCCGCCTGGGGCTTCTCCGCGAAGCCGCCGCCTCATCTCCGCCCATTCAATGAGCGCCTCCATCGACGGCCCCAACGCGACGCCCAATTCACCGAGTGCGTACTCAACCCTTGGGGCACCTGGGGATAGACCTTCCGCACAACAATGCCGTCCTTCTCTAGCTGCTTGAGTTGCTGGATAAGCATCTTCTGGTTAGCCCCCTCGACAAGCCTTTCCAGCTCGGAAAATCGCAGCGGCGCATGGCGGGGAAGCCTCAACCGCGGGCAGCCAAGGTGACCACAATCAGAGCCGAAAAGACCAGCGCCGGGGCGAGATGCCGGAATGGCTCCCGATTTCGCACCAACGTGAAGAGCGCGCCGATCATGATCGCACCGGCCAACGTTAAGCCCAAGACTCTGGTTTGTTGTCCAAGAAGAAGTGCCGCACTGAGCAATTCGAGCGCGCCACAGAGAAACTGAAACCATGCCGGATAGCCCCAGCGTGCGAAGTCGCGCTTCACCGCGCCGGGCCTTGCGAGATTGACCACGCCAGCAATCGTGAACAGCACCGCGACGATCATCGCGAGGGTTGATTCGAGAGACGCACTGCTCCACGCCATCGTCATGCTCCGTTAGTTTGCTGAAAGTGTTTGGGTGCAGAGAGGTCCGCAATCAGGCCAGGGCCATGGGGTTCCCACTCGAGAACTCCCCGGGCATGCTGAGCGCTTACTGTCTGGTCGAGCGCCAGTGCGTCAGCGAACGATCCAAGCGATTTGCGAGCATCGTCGAGCGGCCAGAGTTCGACACGATCGGCGCCGACCGAGGCCCGAATCGCTTTACCCATTTCGGCAACGGCAACAGCATCTTCCGCGACCACGTTGAAGATCTGTCCCGTGACTCGACTGTCTCCGGTTGCCGCCTGTTCCACCGCGCTCAGATAAGCCGTGGCGAGATCATCGACGTGAACGGCCGGCCAGTGATTGCGACCATCGCCGACGACCCTCACACTGCCAGTCTGACGGACCATCCCGGCAAGCATGCCGAAGATGCCGCCACCGTAGCCGTGCACCATCGCCGGCCTGAGAATCACCGCGGCAATCGAACGGCTCGCTGCTAGCGCCCGCACATGTTGCTCCACTGCGGGCCGCCAGGCGACGAGTGGTGTCGGGTTCAGCGCTGATGCTTCAGTCGCGGATTCTCCCGCAGTATTGCCGTAGACCCAGGTGCCCGACGTATAGACAAACACCGCGCCCGGACGCAAATGCGAAAGCATCGCTACAACCGCGGCCTCATCAGCAGTAGCGGCGGAAGCGTCGTTGGTCGACGCGGCGTGCACCACGCCATCAGCGGCACTGACAGTCACAGCGAAAGACTGTGGCTCACGCAGGTCGCCGACATGCAGTTTCACACCGAGACGTGCCAGCGCGCTGGCAGCCGCCGACCTGTCCTGGCGCACCATCACCGTCACCTGATGGCCGCGGCTGATTGCCCTGCGCGCGATCGCTTGCCCGATGTAGCCCGTACCACCCGTAATGAATAGTTTCAAAGCGTTCTCCCCAACGATTGCCTGCGAAGTTGAACAGTCACCAAACGAGACCAAGCAGTCTCGTTTTCGCGAAGGTAAACGAGACTGATCAGTCTTGTCAACTACCCGGCGATCTGGTATTTATTTCGTATGAACGCTTCCTCTCTTCCTGGCCTGAGCCCGCTGCAACGCCGCAAACGGACTGCCATCCTCGATGGCGCGAAAACCGTTTTTTTAAGCGAGGGTTTCGGCCTGGCAACCATGGACGATGTCGCGGCGGCCGCCGGCGTCGGCAAACAGACGGTCTACCGCCACTTCAAGTCGAAGGAGGCGCTCTTCGTTGGTCTGGTGAGCTCGATGTGCACTCAGGTGGGCGGAGTTCTAGCCAGTGCTCAGAACGAGCAATCCGATGGCGCACCCGAAGTCGAGCTGCGCGAGTTGGGATGGGTGTTGGCACAAATTCTGATCACGCCGGATTATCTGCGGCTTTACCGGGCCATCGTTGCTGAGGCCGAGCGTCTTCCGGAACTCGGCCAGGTGTTTTACGAAAATGGGGCAAAGGTCGTGCGTGCCTTCGCCGCAAAAATTCTGCGAAAGCGATTTGACGAATCGACTGCTGCATTGCGAGCAGCTACATTCGTTCAGTTGCTGCTAGGCGACGTGTATCTGGAACTGTCAATTGGCTACACGGTGCCCGATGTTGAAGCGCGCTTTGCGCTGCAGATTGACGAGGCGGTGACGGCTGCACTTCGCTAAGGAGCGCCGCATAAGATTGTCGAGCCACTGCATGCAGAGCGCAGCGGCGTGCAGCGCGGGAAGCCATCATGCGGTCCATATGCGGCAGCGCCGCCATCGACTATCTTTGGCTGGGCCTCGGCAATACGCTGGCGACCCAGGTTCCCGGATCGACGTCGTCTGGCGCGTTGAACGTGAGCGGCGGCACGCTCACGTTCAACTCCGCGCTGCAGGTCGGCGACTTCGGCGGCACGGGCTCGGTGACGCAAACCGCAGGCAACGTCGTCTTCGGGACACCGGGCACGCCGGTGTCGCTGAACATTGGCGACCAGGGCGGTACTGGCACCTACAACCTGTCGGGCGGCACTGTCACATTCGGCAACAGCGCCACCGACTTCGTGACGCTCGGCCGCAATACGCAAGGCAATCCGAGCAGCGGCACGCTCAACCTGAGCGGCGGCACCTTCAACGTGGCTAACGGGGCGCTGTTCATCGGCTCGAACGTCACGTCCACGGGTAGCCAGGGCACCGGGATGATCAACCAGACCGGCGGCACTCTGGCAATCGGCAGCGCGTCGAGACTGTACCTCGCGGCGGCTGGCAACGGCACCTATAAAACCTGTCGGGTGGCACGCTGCAGATTGGTGGAAGCTCGCTGTTCGGCGACTACAACAATCTGGGTGGCACCTATGCATTCAATCTCGGTGGAGGAACATATCGAAGGTGCCGTTGTTTAACATCCCGCTGGTCAGATTGATGCTGCCGCTGCCCGTCAACGCCAGCGTGCCAGCAGAGATGGTCGTCATGCCGGTATAGGTGTTCGCATTGGTCATCGTGAGCACCCCATTGCCGGCCTTGGTCAATGCTCCGCTTCCGGAGAGCACGCCGGACCATGTCGCGCCGATGCCGTTGGTGTCGATGGTCGATGTCGTGCCTCCGACCAGCGTCGCGTTGACGCCTGCGCTCAGCGCCGAATCCACCACCTGTATCGACTATCAATAAGCCTGGTCATTACGTGGAAAGCATCGAAATTCTGACCGAGCCGGAGCGCCGCCGTCGGCGCACGGCGCAGGAAAAAATCGCCATCGTGCAGGAAACACTGGAGCCGGGAGCCTCGGTGTCGGCCGTGGCGCGTCGGCATGGCGTGAACGCCAACCAGGTGTTCGCCTGGCGCAAGCAATACCAGGAAGGCAGTTTGACGGCAGCAAAGGCCGGTGAATCCGTTGTGTCCGCATCTGAGCTGGCCGCTGCCATCAAGGAAATCAAGGAACTGCAACGGCTGCTCGGGAAGAAGACGTTGGAGGTCGAAATCCTGAAAGAAGTTGTTGAATGAGGCCGGTCAAAAAACCTGATTACGCGCTCGCTTTTGCTGCCGGGGGACGACCATTGAAAACGGTCTGCGAAGTTCTCGGCGTGGCGCGCTCTGCTGTGGCGGTGAAGCGGGTTCGTCCGTCCGATTGGCGCGATGGTCGTCGTGCCCGCGTAACCGATGACGCTGGGCTGGTTGAGGAAATTGGAGCCCATGTGGAGTATCTGCCGACGTACGGCTATCGGCGTATATGGGCGCTGCTGCGCCGTAGTCGGGAAATGACTGGTGCGCCGAGCATCAACCATAAACGCGTGGATCGCGTCATGCGTGAGAACCAGTTGCTGCTGCGTCGCCCCAGCGTGCAACGAGACAAGCGACGACATGATGGTCGCGTTGCCGTGGACCGCAGCGACACCCGCTGGTGCTCCGATGGCTTCGAGTTCCGGTGCGACGATGGCACGCCGCTTCGGGAAACGTTCGCGCTGGACTGCTGCGACCGCGAAGCGATTAGCTGGGCGGCGACAACCGGCGGGCATAGCGGCGATGTCGTTCGCGACGTGATGCTGACCGCGGTCAAGCAGCGCTTCGGTACGACACAGGCCGCGCAACCCATCGAATGGCTGTCGGACAACGGCTCGGCCTACATCGACCACCGCACGCGCAGCTTCGCTCGCGAACTGGGTCTTGAGCCGGTGACCACGCAATGGCATGGCCGAGTCGTTCGTAAAGACCATGAAGCACAATTACGTTGCCTATGTGGACAAGCCTGACGCACCAACCGCGCTCTTGCGCCTGGCTGTCGCGTTTGAACACTACAATGAATGCCACCCGCACAAAGCCCTGAAATACCGCTCGCCTCGCGAGTTCAGGCGTGCTGCGGTGTCATCAACCTAACGGTATCCGCGTGTCCTGAGTTACAGGGGCAACGCCACCGCGGATATGGTCAACCGTATCGGTTAGGGGGCGGCTAGATGATTTTCAATTGAAGCCCCTCAAGCCATGCGTTGGCTTGCGCAGATGAACAGGAAATTTGGTCTCCATCATCCAGTTGGCATCACCATCTCGCCTTCGCTCACAGAAGAGAACTGGCGGGCATCAGGTGCTCGCGCAGAGTATGGGTACGACTTGGGTTTGGTATCAGCTTTCAACGTTTCAAGACCGGGTCGAACTGAGCCGGCCGCCGTCGGACTCAGTACGGCCAGGAGGCGCCGGTCGCAACAACCACATCAGTGGCCATTTGCGAGTGCCAACCAGTCATTTTCAGACGGAGACCTCCCCCCTCGAAACTGATTGTCTCGTCCCCGCCAAACCCGACCGAGCCATGGCGCCGGCGCCGAGCTATCTGTTCGAATGCACGCCGCATAGCCGGAGAAATGACTTTCCATATTCGTTTTTCTTGGTTCCGCTGTTCCTTAACGTCTAATAGATTGTGCGTTCGAAAATTCCAATAACTTCGACACGCTCGACATGTTCAATAGACGTTTGATAGCTTTGGCCGCGCTCCCATTCATTCTGGAGGCCTGCGGTGGAGGCAGTATTTCGGATAGCCCGAACCCTTTGGCGAGCTCGGATCAGTTGGCAGCCGAGAAACTTGCAATCGCTGTTGTTGAGGAGCCTGCCGTTGTTGCGGCAAAAGCTACGCTTAAAGCCAACTGGCTGGCGGCGGCTCGAGCGACCGGTGGCGTATCGGATGAGGCGTTGACAAACCTCGATGAAGCCGTAGATGAAAGTGTATTCGCCTTCGCGCTATCGCTTGCTTCCGGCGATGCCAACGACCCGAAGGTGGTTTCGTTTCTCGCAGCCCCGCACAATTGGTACGGAATGAACGTGCCGGGATCGCGGACAACCTTTGATAACCCGGACACCATATACCGCAAGATCCCGGTTGATCCTGCGTCGAGCTACGTCTTAACGGGAACAGTCCACGCGCAAAAGCCTGTCGATTTCAATTTCAGCCTCTACAGCAGCACCAGCGCAACGCTGTCCAACCTCGCCGGCGACCAGCTCGCCACACAGGCAGATGGCAGTTTCGTCATCAACGCCAGCTCGTTATCAAGCGGGGGCAGCAATCAAATCCAGCTCGTCTCGGGAGCCGCATCCATCTTCGTGCGCGATACGATCAACGAATGGGGAGTACAACAATTCAACAGCCTGGCGATAAAGCGGACCCCGTCAGTCTCGACGCAACCACAGACCGCTGACGCTCTCGCTACAACTCTGGCAGCGACACTGCAAACTCCAGCTGCGGCTGCGCCCTTCATTGCCTACAATACCCTTGGGTACGCTCAGCCTGTCAACACGCTTCCTGCGCCATCGCTTGGCGGCACCGGGGGGCGCCTCGCAAACCAGGCCGCCTCATATGCTGCATTCCAGCTTGCGGATGACGAAGCACTGGTCCTTAACGTCAACATCGGTGGGGCAAAATACTTCATCGCACCGGCCTATGGCCGATGGACGATCACGACCGACTACATCAATCACACCCAGACGCTAAACAACGCGCAAGCGGTGCCCAACCCGGATGGCACGTACACGTTCGTGATATCGCCGAAAGACCCAGGCGTCTACAACTGGGTTGACACGGCAGGACTGCACCAGGGCTTCCTTAACCCACGCTGGCAAGGGTTACCCACGACGCCTGCTTCGGTGGGTCCGTCGGCGACCGTCAAGGTTGTGAAGCTTGGCGATCTTCAGACCGTTCTCCCCACGACAACGAAGTACGTCACTGCGACGGAACGCCAAGCACAGTTGGCTGCGCGTGCTGCGAGTTACGCATCGCGATACGCACCCTGAACTCTTCGCGCTGGCGTGAATGAGCGCCTGACGGCGACGCAGGATCTCGCCGCCGGCTGTACATTGAGCGCGGTCGTCCAGGACGGGCGCGAGCGGCCGGAAAGGACTGCGAAAGCGGACGCCTTTGCAGTAACGTCGAACGGCAGGAGAGGGTCGACTTATGCCGATCGCATCAAGCACACGTTCGAGACGACTGTCGCGCTCGGTCGTCGGACGCAGTCGTCAGGCGCAACGGTTGCAGGATACTCAAGCGTCTCCTCCACTTCCGGAAGCTGCCCTTTACCGGAGAAAGGACGACGCAGCAGGGATTAGTCGAACGCGGTCCCATGCGTGGAATTCACGCAGGCCATCACGCTCTTTGTCTCATGTCATCCCTGTGCCGGGACATCGCCATCGCCTGCCTGGCGGCGCTTCAGGTGATCAAGCGCGCCCTGCCTGGACTGTGAAGTTCTGCTTCATAGCCCATCAACATTGTGAGGCATAGTCGCTCACGCAAATTGATGCTACACCTAACGTGTCAGTCAGGAGTGACGAGCTTGCAATGTCTCACGCATTTGATGGCGATGCGCGAACACGATCGCGCGACCGGCCTGATTGGCCACGAAGTCCTGAATTCACCAGGAGAACCGGTGATGACCGCCGCCTCTGTTTCCGCCGGCATCGTCCTGCCACGCCCCGCCTGGCGCAGCCTGCTTTGGCTCGCCCCGCTCACGGTCCTGTGGATTGTGTTGATCTACTGGCAACCGATTATCCCGGACAGTGGCGTTCAAACCACGGCACACCAGTTGATTGCCCAGGCGTTCATCGCGGTCGGCTTGTGGCTCGGCCTCGAAGGCACCGACCTGACGCCGGGTCAACGCCGCACGACCTGGCTTGCGATCATCATCCCGCACACACTATGGTTCGCGATCGTCTGGAGCGTCGCGATCCACGGCGTCTTTCACCTGAGCTCCTCACCCCCACCGGTGCCGTTGCTGCCGTTGGCGATCATCCTGCCGGTGGTCATCGGCGCGCCGCTGTTGCTGTTTTCGAAGCGGGTCGGTCAGGTGCTCGACGTGATGCCGGCGGCTTGGCTGGTCGCTCTTCAGCTTTACCGGGTGTTCGGCAGTTGGGCTCTCGCTGCCTGGCTGCATGGTGCTCTGCCAGGTCTCGTGGCATTGCCAGCGGGAACTGGCGATGTACTGACCGGCTTGTTCGCCGTGCCGGCGGCAATCGCGGTGGCGAGCGGTACAGTTCAAGGGCGGAAGGCGGCGCTCGTCTGGAACATCTTCGGCCTCGCCGATTTCGCCGTCGCGGTTACCTTGGGGATAGTAACCTCGCCCGGCCGCTTCCAGTTGATCGTTCCGAATGTGCCAAGCATTAACGCCGGCGCTTATCCGTATGTGCTGACCCCTGCTTTCGTGGTGCCGAGTTCCATCCTGCTGCACGCGCTGTCGCTACGCCAGTTGACCCGACGACGCGCAAGACGACCAGCAAGCGGCGAGCATCGAAGGGCGATTCTGCGGCCTCTTGATGCTTAGTCTCAACGGCCGGTATCCAATCGAAAGCCGTCGCCTTCGATCGATGCACTAAACGGCCGAGGAGGGTCGGTTTCGGGCGACCGCGTCGGGCAGTGACCGGCCAATGCGCGTCGTTCGACGCTCCGCCTGTCTGGTTCCGCCCGCATCCCTAAGCGGTCACTCACGGATCGGCGCCGGCCCAATCAAAGCAGATGCCCTCCGCGAATTCCGGAGGCGGATCACCGCAGGCGGATCTGACAAATTCACTCACTCGGCACTGGGAAAACGTCGCTGACGCGACAGGCGTCGCTTATTGTGGCTATGCGACAGACCATCTGCGGATAGCGAAGGGATTGAGGAGTGCAGCACGGCGAATTCGCCGGCTCGCCGTCCCGACTCTGCTACAAGCATTCCTGCGCTTGCTCAGGTAACGGGCACGAACTCTCCTTCAGCGAAGAACCACGCCGACATCGTCCGTGCCAGTTCGAGCACGACCTCCGCGTCGGTCCGACCGGAGGACGCGCGCACGTGGAACGAATGATCTGCGTCGTCCACCACATGCAGCGTGGCGCGTGGCCCCAGCATATCGACTACCGACCTCAGCAGGTGAAGCTCGGCCAGCTTGTCGCGCGTGCCCTGCAGGAAGAGCATCGGCACCGTGACGTCTGCCAGGTGCCGTGCCCGCTCCATGCCGTGCCCGCTCCATGCCGGGCGCGCCCGCCGGGTGCAGCGGGAACGCGACGAAAGCGAGGCCACGCACGCCGTCGAGCGGGGAGATGGCTTGGGCCTGGGACGTCATGCGGCCGCCGAACGACCTGCCGCCCGCGAAGAGCGGCAGGGCTGGCAGCCGCCGGCGGGCCTCTGCGACGGCTGCCCGCACGGCAGCATGTGCCACGGCCGGCGAGTCCACCCGCTTGGAGCCCCGCTCCATGTACGGAAACTGGTAGCGCAATGTGGCGACATTGGCCGCCGCAAGCGCGTCGGCCAATGACGACATGCCGGCGTGCTGCATGCCCGCCCCGGCACCGTGCGCGAAGACATACAGGGCTCGCGCGTCCTCCGGCACTCGGAGGAGCGCAGAGACCTTGGTGCCGTCGGGCAGTGCCATGGAAAGCGATTCTGGGTCGTCCATCGTATTCAGGTCGTGTCGTTGTGGCCTTAGCGCCGATTCTGTATCAATGAGGCATCGGGGAGCGTTTGTGGCGGCCTCCGGCAAGGCATTGCGCAGGCGGAGTTTGCCGGCCGATCCATGGAGCGCGCGCCCATCGTGAACGGCGCCGCAGTCGCGATGTGTCGGTTGACGACCGCAGTCCCGACCTGTGGGCCGCAGCGTGATCCGCGCTTTGAGACATCTGCGTAATAGCACGCCTGCATCATTGTCAGCCAGCTGTTACGACACTGCAATCACCGTCAAAGGAAGTTCTCGAAGCGCAGTTCATTTATCTGGCTCTCTGGAAGAGCATGTCTGGCTGCAGAAAGTTCTGGGTTCGGCCACAAGCGGTCGGTCGAGGTCGCCATCCAATTCGGACATCCAAGGCATCGTTCGCTCGATCTCAATGACCGGTCTTCGGCGGGCAGATCGCAGGTGGCATTGCCTCAACGCGGGCCGGCTAGCGCCCGACAACCGAGCGCGACGGTCGTCGGGCGGATGAGCGGTGCAAAAGGCATAACCCGACCCACTGCAGCCCGTCGAACCGCTCGGACCATTGGCCGCTTTCGAGTAACGAACAGTCCTTCGTCGGGCTTTGGGCTGCCCGAACTGCATCTGGAAGTGGGCCGGACGACATCAATATTTCAGGCAGATCCCGATGAGTCGTCTGCGAATGACTCACCAACTGGCACAGCACTCCCTTTTGTGTGAGAGGAAAGTTGAACATCAAATTACATATCAGGAAAATTCGACCAAGCTTTTCAGCCAATAAACTTCCTTGCAGGGCAACGCCGGCCCTTATAAGGGCCGGCGCACTTCACAGGATCAATTCGAACCGGAGTACTTCAGAGTCCAGGTGAACGTACGACTACTGCCAGCGTTGAGTGCGAAGGGGCGCGTCGTACAGGCGAAACTCGAATGCAGTTGCCCAATCGGCGTTGTCGACAGCGGATTGGTGACCCCGCCCGCCATCTCGAAGTTAGACAGGACACAACTGTCAAAACCCGTAGTGTCATAGCTGGTCGCATTACTATTGGAGTAGCGAACCGAGTAACCATCGCTACCCGCTGTGGCGTGCTGGACATCTGCAAAAGACGTGAAGTCCGTCTCGACCGCGATGTTGCCGGTCAACGTTCCAGAATTCAGCGTATCGGCTCGCGTCAGTGTGCCTTGACCAAACGTTAGGACCGTGTGGACCTGCAGGTCGATATCCGTGGCATAGGTTGCATTCTTAACGGCCTGCCGGAACTTGGTCGTGTCGAAAGAGACGACCACCTGGCCGTTATTTTCCTGAACGTTCAGGTTCCTATAATACGTGACCGGAATGTAAGTTTTCCCGTTATAGGAAACTTGCGGAATCAGCAACGCATAGCCCTGGTCCGTTGTGCCATAAATCAGGTTGTCGGAGAACGGCGTCGGGTAATAGGGCGTGTACGAATTGTAGTCGGGTGCCTGGTTCAGGTTGAGATTGATGATGCGCTTGCCGTCGCGCACCGTGATGAGCGCTGCGCTGTATGGGTGAGCCGTATCCGTGGGCAAGTTGTACCACGTGAGCGTGTAATGCGGCCTCGCATCCAGCCAGGCTTGCAGGTCGGAGTCAGCCATGGGTGCATTGCCGCCAAAACCCAGTTTGTTCCACCAGGCATTCACATACATGTACTGGTGTAAAAGACTGAAATTCTCACCCATGACTCGAGGTTTGCCGCGATACGCATCGGTTCCGCGCCCTTTGACCCACATATTCACCGACGGCGTCGGCAGGGTCGGGTCGTACCAGAAAGTGTCAAAGCGGTAAGCCGCCTTATAGATGAACGAATAGGCGACCTGCATTTCCTGCGCGGTCAACACGCCTGCATTGGCCGCCGCGGTCAGGATTTCCATGAAGGCTGTATCGCCGTATGGGCCGATGGAGCGGCCATAATTGAAACCCTGCCCGTCTGCGTTGAGCTGGGGAAGAATCAGATCGACTGACTTGCGCAGATAGGATTTCAATTCAGGTGTTAGATTGGCCTCATTGCCCATTTCGAACGTTCGCTCAACGACTTCTCCAATGAGCAGCGTGCTATATCGATCGAAGCGTGCCTGATCAAAATAGGTCGTATGTGTATTCGAGGCCTCGTCGGAAAAACCGCCGGACGAGTCTCTTCTAATGTGATTCGTGAGTGTGTACAGAAGCGCGTCCCGCGCGCCCATCGATGCCACAGCCGGGTCGGTCGCGGAAGAGAAAGTCGGATTGGTCCATCCAAGTTTCTGTCTCAGCCCCGCAATACCGTAAGAAACCGCATAGTAATTCTGTGCGGTATTAAGCGATGCAACGTCGATCGGCACACCTGCGGCGGGGCACGTATTTTTCGTGCCGCTTGCATCCGCGCCGAACATATCGCAGAAGGTCAGGCGATTCTGCAGCGTAGCCAGCATGGCGTCACTGAAGACTTCGTTGAGCATACCGTGCGCCTTGAAATTATTGAGCGCAACGAGGTAGTAGTACTCGCCCCATGACGTATTTGCGTACGTGTAACTGGCGCCGCTCGTCTGCGCCATCATCGCGGTCGTTATCTTTTGATACGTCGCGAGGTAATCCGCGTATTTCGGATCCCCTTTCGCCTTCATATCGATCAAAATGTACGACAGACCGAGCGCCAGTTTGCCAGGCAGGAATTTATCGCCCGTGTTGGTATCGAGCACGTGCACCGGGCTGCCGTCGCCCAAGTCCATGACCACTTGCGTGAAATCAGGTGCCTTCCTGATGAGGTCAAAAAGCGCTCTCATCTGTCCCATCATGGTGATGGGCACCCCTGCGCCTGAAGGGACGCTCGTATCCGTCGCTCCATAGACAATTCCATGAAGAGAAACTGTAGGGGCAGAAGAAACCGGATTTTTCACAGCGTCAATCCCGCCGCCTCCGCAGGCACTGACGAGAAGAAGCGTCAGTGCACTGAACGCAAACGTAACGGATGATTTTCGCGATGGACGCATTTTTGTCTCCTGATTGTAAGTGGATCGACGCCGAAATTAGCAATCTCACCAACGTATCTGGCTATTCGTTCTCTTGGGTTTGCAACTGAGCACCAGTTCACGGAAGTCAGAAAACCCTACGAAAATCCGCTCACGTCGTTTCACTCTGTTCGCGCCGACACATGAACGACCCATATTCCGCCCGCCGCGTCCCCTCGATCGCCGTCGACGCGCACCATCTCGGCGTGATTCAGGCTGCTGCGGACGCCAAAGAAAACGATTAACTAAATGTCAGGGTAGGATGGTCACACCGTTGCTACCTAAAGCGCAAGACTAGGTAAACCACGGGGCTAGTAAAAGCGTCACAGATCTTCTATCTTAGAAAAACGTTTTCCTAACTGGACCTGCTCGTGACTAACTCCGCCCGCAGTGCTATGCGTCGCGGGCTCGGGGCTCCCCGACATCAATCACACATAGCGCGGCGCGACGAGCGACGCCGCGCAACGGAGACTTACATGCAAACTGCCGTCATCGGGCTCGCCCGCACCGCCAGCCGCTACCGCTGGGCGGTGTGCGCGCTGCTCTTCTTCGCGACCGTGATCAACTACATGGACCGTCAGATTCTCGGTCTGCTCGCGCCAGTGCTGCAGCACGACATCGGCTGGTCCCAGGTGCAGTACGGCCGCATCGTGATCGCCTTCTCAGCGTTCTACGCAGTCGGCCTCTTGTGCTTCGGCCGCATCGTCGACTGGCTGGGCACGCGCATTTCGTACGCGCTCGCCATGCTGATATGGAGCGTGGCTGCAGTCCTGCACGCGGCGGTCGGCTCGGTGACCGGCTTCGCCATGGTGCGTGCGCTGCTCGGCATCGGCGAGGGCGGCAACTTCCCGGCCGCCATCAAGACGACTGCCGAATGGTTCCCGCGCCGCGAGCGCGCGCTTGCGACCGGCATCTTCAACTCAGGCGCCAATATCGGCGCGGTGTTCGCGCCCGCTATCATTCCGCCGCTCGCGCTGGCGTTCGGCTGGCGCGCGGCGTTCGTGATCGTCGGGGCGGTGGGCATCGTCTGGCTGGCCGTATGGTTCTCGTTCTACCGATCCGCCGACCCGCGCTCCCTCGAGCAGGGGCAGGACGAAGTCGAGGTGCTCGATGCCGCCAACGTGAATGCCCGCGCGCCGGGCTGGGGTGTACTGATCAGAAAGCGCCAGACGTGGGCATTCCTGATCGGTAAGTTCCTGACCGATCCGGTGTGGTGGTTCTATCTGTTCTGGCTGCCGAAGTGGCTCAACGAGTCGCGCGGTATGGACATGCAGCACATCGGCTTGCCCCTCGTCTGCATCTATGCGATGACGACCCTCGGCAGCATCGGCGGCGGCTGGCTCTCTTCGGCGCTCCTGCGCTCAGGATGGAGCGTGAACGCCGCGCGCAAGACGGCGATGCTGATCTGCGCGTGCTGCGTGCTGCCGATCGCGTTCGTCTCACAAGTCGACAACCTCTGGGGCGCAGTCGCGATCGTCGGACTGGCGGCGGCAGCGCATCAGGGCTGGTCCGCGAACCTCTTCACCACGGCGTCCGATCTCTTCCCGAAGCGCGCGCTGGGCGCGGTGGTCGGCATCGGCGGGATGGCGGGCTCGATCGGCGCGGTGCTGTTTTCGGAAGTAATCGGGCAGGTCCTGCAACGCACCGGCCATTACTGGGTGTTGTTCGCGATCGGCGCACTTGCCTACCTCGTCGCCCTGGCCGTGATGCAGATGCTGACGCCGCGCATGACGCCCGCGAAGCTCGACGCGTGAAGGCGCGAGGCGTGTCAGCCGCAGGCCGCGGTCGATTCACGGACGATGAGCCTCGGCTCGAACGTCGAATGCCCGGCCACCGAGTGGCCCGCGAGCGCGTCGATGAGCTTTTGCATCGCGAGCTCGCCCATCTTCTCGCTCTGGATGTCGACGGTGGTCAGCGCGGGCGCTGCGTACTCGCCGTACGGCACGTTGTCGACGCCGGTCACCGACAGCTCGTGCGGCACCCTGATGCCGAGCGACGCCGCCTCTTTCATGAAGCCGAGCGCGATCAGGTCGTTGTAGCAGATCACCGCCTGCGGCCTGCGCGGACCGAGCATCACGCGCGAGCACGCGTCCTCGCCTGCATGCGCGGTCGGCGCGTGAGCGTCGTACACGTCGAGCGTGAGGCCGGCTTCCTCGAGACACTCGCGCGCACCGCGAATGCGCTCGTCGTTGATGCGCGCCTGCCCGAAACCGAGGTAGGCGATATGACGATGCCCGAGGTTCAGCAGATGCCGCGCGAGCATGTAGGTCGCGAGCCGGTTGTCGATGCCGACGCTCGGGAGCGGCAGCGCATCGCTACGTCTCAACAGCACAAGTGGCTTGTCGAGATCGAGCAGCCACTGCGCCTCGTCGTCGGGTATCCGCGAGCTGACGATCAGGCCGTCGACGCGCTGCGCGAGCGCTTCGATCAGCGGACGCTCGCGCGCCTGGTTTTCGTCGGTGTCGACGAGCAGAAGCGTGTAGTCGTGGCGCAGCGCGACGCGGTTGGCGCCCTTCACGACATTCGTGAAGTGCGGATTGCTGATGTCAAGAATGGTCAGCCCGATGGTGCGTGAGCGGCCGGTGATCATCGATCGCGCAAGCGGATTCGAGCGGTAGCCGAGTTCCTCGATCGCCGCCTTCAGGCGCGCCTCAACCGGCGCGGAGAAGCGCTGCGCACCGTTCATGTACTTGGACACCGTGGCGACCGACACGCCAGCCGCAGCGGCGACGTCACGAATCGTTGGAAAGAGTTTTTTCATGCGGAAGGTAACGTTTTCCATTTTGTTAACAGATTGTCGCAGGAAACGCGTGCAGCGGGCAAATGCCACCAGGTAATACCGCCCACCTGCTGGCGATGCGCTCGACAATTGGCGCTGCATATCGCCCGTCGTTTTGGAAAACGTTTTCCAAACTATCATTTTGCAGGAATTTTTTTGATGAACCAAACAACCACAGCGTCGCTCAAGCCCTTCCGGCGTCTGCTTCTGACCGGCGCCGCCGGCAACCTGGGCCGCCAGTTGCGCGGCGCGCTCGCCAACTGGGCCGATGTCGTGCGCGTGAGCGACATCGCGAAGCTCAGCGAACCCGCGCCACATGAGGAAACGACCATCGTCGATCTGGCGGACCGGCGGGCGGTGATGCAGCTCGTCGAGGGCGTCGATGCGATCGTGCATCTCGGCGGCATCTCCATCGACGCCCCGTTCGAGGATTTGCTCGGAGCGAACATTGCCGGCACATACAACGTGTATGAGGCCGCGCGCAAGCACGGCGTCAAGCGCGTCGTGTTCGCGAGCTCCAATCATGCGATCGGCTTTCATCCGGTCACCGAAGTGCTCGACACCGACGCGCCGCAGCGCCCGGACAGCCTCTACGGCGTGACGAAGTGCTTCGGCGAGGCGCTTTCGCGGTATTACTACGATCGTTTCGGCATCGAGACGGTGTGCCTGCGAATCGGCTCGTCGTTCGAAGAGCCGAAGAATCCACGCATGCTCGTCACGTATCTGAGCTATCGCGACTTCATCGAACTGGTGCGGTGTTCGCTGTTCACGAACCGCGTCGGGCACGTGGTCGTGTACGGCGTGTCGAACAATCCGGTCAAGTGGTGGGACAATACGAAAGCCAGCTTCCTCGGCTTCAACCCGCGCGACAGCGCTGCGCAGTTTGCAGAACGTTTCCCCGCGACTGCACCGGGCGACTCGCACGACGACCCCGCGCAACGCTTCCAGGGCGGCCCATTCGTGCTCGGCGAGCCGATGGAGGCGAAGCGGTGAAGCAGCGCTCGCACCTATTTGACAAGCTTGATACAGGAAGCGGGTTACCGCGCGTAAAGGACGCCAGCATGGATTCATCCGATCGGCCGCAACTCGCCCTGCCCTCCTCTTGAGATCACGACCCATTTGACGGCCAAGGCAGGCAATATGCACGTGACTTGAAGTAGCTTGTGACGGTAGTGGAGTCGCAGACAGGCAAGATCGTGCCTCCCCAACTCGCGAAAAACAGCATACAACTTCAAACCGTCGTCGAGTATGCACAAGCCGGTGGGCCCACAGTCGGCACTTCGATTGCGGCCGCGGCGACGACATGGTTACAAGGACGCGTCGACCGCAAGGCGCAGATGAAGCTCGAGAATTGAAGCGACAACAAAGGAAGAGTCCTATCGGTGGCGGATCCATTCAGGCCCTCGCGCTGACGGCGGGGCAGTCCGGTCAAGAAGGTGCGAGTGACCGGACCGGCTGAACAGCCTCGGGAAAACGTGGAGCGGTTCAGGCTGGCGCGAGCGTACTCCCGGACCCGCCCACTTCAATAACGCTCAGGCGAGTTCCACTGGACCGTGGTCATCGCAGTGGTCGCCGTGCGGGTGATGAAGATGGCCGTTAACCAGATAATCGACATGATCGCCATGCGGTACTGGGTCGTGTCCGCAGCCTGGGCCGTGGATGTGGCCCGGTTCATGGCCACCGCAGTCTGGTGTGCATTGGTCTGGATTTTTTGCGCTAACGTCGATCTTGTGTTCGTCCACGTGATCGCCGTGCGGATGGTGCAAATGGCCATCGTGCAGATAGTCTATGTGATCGCCATGCTTGATTGCGGTGTGTCCGCAGCCCGGGCCATGTTGATGGTCATGGTGTGCGTGATGCGGTTCGCTGCAAGTGCCCATGCCTGCCTCCTTTTTCCATCTGGCCGCACTGCAACCTTCGACGGCCACCTGCTTACTCTCCATTGAAGGGTGCCTCGACGCTTGAAACCTGCCTTGCAGGCAGTTGCACTTCCGGAGACGAAACCGAAATGCGTCGGCCTCACTGGAAGGATACTCCTTGCTCGCTCCGACGAAGACACGAACGACTTCCATGCAAGTGCGAGACCGCTCAATTAGTGAAACGCGTAGTTCTTCGTGCTGTTCAAATGTCGCTCTTCGGTCTGAAGTCTGACGGGAAGCCGACGCTCGCCGGTCATACCGGAATGGCTCGGTTTGGCCGCATCGAGGCAGTGCCCTCTGTAATTTGCTCGCTGCAAACCGGCCATCGAGCGAGGCCGGATGAAACCTCGGTCAGCCTAACTGGACGACGACCTCGACCGGCCGTTCATGGCCGATTGGGTGAAGTCGCCAACGGCCGCTTATTGGCATCCGGTTCGCAAAAACTGAATTCATTTGGCTGTCCGGTTTGGAGAAGGTCATCTGACCGGAGGGTCGATTCGGATATTTGACTAGTCTGACTCCGATCACGTTCGAACGAGAGAGGGTGTAGCGACGCGTTGCCCATGGCTCTTTACTTCGACAGACGCAGCTTCTTCGATAGCACGATACCCCGCTGCGGGCTCACCAACCAGATGGCGTGGATGTCGGTGTAAAGGGTCGAGGTTCTTGTCGTGATGTCTGTGGGCTCGTCATTGCTGGGATCACTATGTTCGCGTCGGTCGGTCAGGTAAGGCGGCGCCATGCTGCACATCAGCACAATCGCGAAGTCTCCATTCGCTTCGTCGAACGCCGCCTGCGAGAGTGTCACGCGTCCGTGAACCCTGGTTTTGGTCCGTTCACCGGACTTGAGCACAATCAGATCGATATGTTGGATGTACCCCTTAGCCTTCGCCTCTGGCGCCACCACCAGCCCTCGACCGCGTTGTCCGGTAATGGTTTTCTTGAGTAGGATCGCTCCCGGCTTGTTGTCGTCGGATAGATCTACGTCTACCGTCAACAGGTGCGTCTTTGACTGATATCGTATTCCGTAGGGCGCAGGTACGACGAAAGCAAGGTCGCGCTCGATACTGGCTTTCGGCGAGTCGAGCTCGCTTGGCGCCTTAAAGACAGGGACGTGGATCAGGTTCCTGATGCGATCGCTCAACGAAGGCGAGTCGGGATTGAATCTCTGGCCCGCCAAAGCGTCCCTGATGGCAACCGGGTCGTCGCCGACGAAAGGCTGAGTCGACAGGACATCTGCAGAGGCGGAAATTTCAGGCTCAATCGCATTGGGAACAGTGGCTGAGTCTGCCGACATCCCGGCGTGCGCCAGGAGCGACATGCAAACAAGGGTGCAAGCGACGTTCGAACGGACCAGCACGGTTTTGAGATCAGCCACGACAAACCCCTCCAGGATCAAGGCAGTCTATCGCAAAGCCTTGCATGGGAAACTCGACCGCGCGACAGCGGCCGTAGGCACGGGCTCGATCCGTCTTTCGTCAGTTCGGCAACCCAAACGGCAGCAAGGCCGAGAACTTCCGGGCAAAGATCGTTGTTCGAATGGCTGTTCCACTTTGGAAGCTGCCGTAGTGATCGCGTTGGGTCGAAGGGCACATGTGAGTCGAACTGAGCCCGCCCCGTCGGACTCAGTCCGGCCACAAACTGCCGGTCACATGCGCGGCCGGCAGGCCGCTCAGGAGTCGGCTCTGCTTCACAACCGGCCATCTGATTGTCACAACGCGAGCGCTCGTTCATCGGCCAGAAGGGACATCAATCTGAGCGGCCAACGACGCCCAGCTCCACCGAGCGGGGGCGACTCCCCTGTTAATCCCTGTCAGCGTGCCGGATTGCGTGCCATGACGATCCACGCCGCGCCGTCGATCATCACCGACCGCTCGCCGGGGAGGCCCGCGAAGGCGGCGCGAACCGCGGCCGACGCGCGGGCGCGGATGTCGTCGGGCTGATCAGCGAGCGCGCGCGACAGTGGGCCGACCTCGAGCGTCATCTTCACCGCGTCGTCGATCGCAGCGTCCCGCGTCCCGCCCTCGCCGAACGGGACGGAAGCATCGAAGGGCGCGATATGTCATCAGCTTTTTAGGGGACTTCCCGAGGGTCGTGACTTTTGGATTGCGTCGTCGTGCCTTGGCGGGTAATGTAAGCGCTAACACGTTTCGGATTGCAACCTTCACCGGTCCTCATTGCATGTCATCCTTGGAAACAATTGAAAATGTAAGCGCTAACATGCGCTCCAGCGAAGCACCCTCCTCGGTCCGGATCATCGTCGCAGGCAGCGCGAACATGGATCTCGTGGTGCACGCGGAGCGTCTGCCGGCGCGGGGGGAAACCTTGCTCGGGGGCGGGTTCGCCACATTCGCCGGCGGCAAAGGCGCCAATCAGGCGGTCGCAGCGGCGCGGCTCGGCGCTTCAGTGGCGATGCTCGGCTGCATCGGAGACGACGACTTCGGCGCTCATCTCCGCGCGCGTCTGGACAGCGAGCACATCGAAACGGCGCACCTGCACATGGTGGACGACATGTCGACCGGCATCGCCGCCATCACGGTGGCCGCGGACGGTGCGAATACGATCGTCGTTTCGCCGGGCGCCAACGCCGCGCTTACTCCCGCTCACGTCGATGCGGCGCAAGACGCCATCGGCGCCGCCGGCATGCTGATTTGCCAACTCGAGGTGCCGCTCGACACCGTGCGGCATGCCATTTCAATCGCGGGAAGGCTCGGCACGCCGGTGCTGCTGAACCCGGCTCCGGCACAGCCGCTTGCGGACGCGCTTTACCAGCAGGTCAGCTATATGGTTCTCAACGAGACCGAGGCCCACTTGTTGACGGACGTGCCCGTCGATGGCCCGGCGTCCGCGCGTGAAGCCGCAGCGCACCTGCGTGAGAAAGGCGTGGAGACGGTGATCGTCACCCTCGGCGCCGAGGGCGTCTGGTACGCGACAACCGGGGAGGAAGGTCACCTGCCCGCGCCGCGCGTCGATGCGATCGACACCACGGCGGCCGGCGATACCTTCGTCGGCGGCTTCGCAGCCGAGCGCGTGCGCGGCGCCAGCATTCGCGACGCGATCGAGTTCGGACAGCGGGCCGCGGCGCTCAGCGTCACGCGTCAAGGCGCGCAGGCATCCATGCCGACCCAGGCCGAAGTGCAGGCGCAACCCGCGTTCCCGGCAACGGTTCGATAGACCCGGCTGCGCGGGATCGCAGCCTATCCACAACACAACATGGAGACGACAGCATGAACCCAACCCCCGTGTCCGAGCAGGCACCTCCGCGCGTGCGCCGCGCCCAGATCGTGGCGCTGACGCTGCTGATGGTGAGTGGCATCGTGAACTATCTCGATCGCGGCACGCTCGCGGTCGCGAATCCGCTGATCCGCAAGGATCTCGGTCTGTCGCTCGGGGAAATGGGGCTGCTGCTGTCGGCATTCTCCTGGAGCTACGCGCTCTTCCAGCTGCCGGTCGGCGGCCTCGTCGATCGCATCGGACCGCGCAGGCTGCTCGGAGTCGGCCTGATCATCTGGTCGCTCGCGCAGGCCGCGGGCGGCATCGTGTCCACCTTCGGCTGGTTCGTCGTCGCGCGCATCGTGCTCGGCATCGGCGAGTCGCCGCAGTTTCCGTCGGCGGCGCGCGTCGTGAGCAACTGGTTTCCGCTGCGTGCGCGAGGCAAGCCGACCGGCATCTTCAATTCCGCGTCGCCGCTCGGCACGGCGCTCGCACCGCTGTGCCTCTCGGTGCTCGTCGTGGAATTTCACTGGCGCTGGGCCTTCATCGTTACCGGCGCGCTCGGTCTCGCGGTTGCGGTGATCTGGCTCGCTATCTATCGTGATCCAAACCCCTCTGCGCTCACTGCAGAGGAACTGCACTACCTCAAAGGTGACGCCGCGCAGACGAAGCCTGCCGAGCAGCTCAGCTTCGCCGATTGGCGCGCGCTGTTCTCGAACGTCACGACTTGGGGGATGCTGATCGGCTTCTTCGGCTCGGTCTATCTGAACTGGGTTTATCTGACCTGGCTGCCTGGCTACCTGACGACAGAGCGCCACATGACTCTGATGCACACGGGAATCGCGGCCTCGGTGCCCTTCTTCTGCGGCTTTCTCGGCGCGCTCTGCGCAGGCTGGTTCTCCGACCTCATCACGAAGAGGAGCGCCTCGCCGGTGGCGAGCAGGCGCAACGCGGTCGTCATCGCGATGCTCGGCATGGTGGCGTTCACCGTGCCGGCCGCACTCGTCGAAAGCAATACGATCGCCATCGTCTGCATCTCGGTCGTGATCTTTCTCGCCAATGCAGCATCAGCCTGCTCATGGGCACTGGCAACCGCAGCCGCACCGGCCAACCGCGTCGGCTCGCTCGGCGCCATCCAGAACTTCGGCGGCTTTCTCGGCGGCGCACTCGCGCCCATTCTCACGGGCTACATCGCGCAGGCGTGGTCCTTCGTGCCGGCTTTGCTGACGGCCGCGGGAATCGCCTTCGTCGGCGCAATGAGCTATCTCTTCCTCGTGCGCAAGCCGATCGAGTTCGAGACCGAACCGGGTACGCCAGCTCGCGCTCACGCATGAGAAGCGTCATATTCAATTCTCAAGAGGACAACACCGACATGACCCTCCCCACTTCCCTGCCGCGCTCGACGCGCTCGATCGAAGGCATCGTTCCCGTCATGCTGACGCCTTTCGACGACGCCGGGACCATCGACTATGCCGGGCTCGAACGACTGATCGAGTGGTATCTCGCGCATGGCTCGGACGCGCTCTTCGCGGTCGCCCAGTCGAGCGAAATGCAATTCCTGAGCCTCGCCGAACGCGCCGCGCTCGGCCGCTTCGTGGTCGAGCGCGTGGCCGGCCGCGCGCCGGTCGTGGTCTCAGGCCATATCAGCGACGATCCGGACGCGCAAGCCGAGGAGCTGAACGCGGCCGCGGCGACGGGCGCGGACGGCATCGTGCTGGTGACGAACCGGCTCGATCCGCGCCGCGAAGGCACCGAAGCGTTCACGGCGAACCTGCGTCGCCTGATGAGCCGCCTTCCTTCCGACATTCCATTGGGGCTGTACGAGTGCCCCGCTCCTTACCGGCGCCTGCTGTCCGACGACGAGCTCAAGATGTGCATCGATACCGGCCGCTTCGTGATGCTGAAGGACGTCAGCTGCGATCTCGACACCGTGAAGCGCCGCGTCGCGCTGGCGAAGGGCTCGCCCATGAAGATCCTGAACGCGAATGCCGCGATCGCGTGGGACGCGATGAAAGCCGGCTCGGCAGGTTTCAACGGTGTGTTCACGAACTTTCATCCGGACCTGTACAACTGGCTGCGCAACCGCGCCGACGAGAATCCGGCGCTCGCACACGAGCTTTCGACTTTTCTCGTACTCGCGGCGGTATCGGAGGCGCTCGGCTATCCGGCGCTCGCGAAGATGTATCACCAGCGGATCGGCACTTTTCAGTCGATTCGTTGCCGCGCAATCGACTACGACGTGCGCGAGCGCTTCTGGGCGCTCGACGCGGTGCTCGACAGGATCGTCGAAGGCACCGAGCATTTCCGTTCGCGCATCGCCGCCGGGTTTTGACCATCCGTCATCCCGCCGCGGGTAAGATGACGGGCGTTCTTTTCGAATCACACCGTTGATGCCTCGCTCCTCTGACTCCGCCTCCACTCTCGAAGAACCGTCGCCGACCGGACGTTCGGCCGGCGTGCGCGCCCGCCGCGGCGCGGGCCGCCCTGTCCTGTCGGATGTCGCAAAACGCGCGGGCGTGTCCACGGCGACGGTATCGCGCGTCTACAACGACCCCGGCAAGGTGTCCGACAGCGTGCGCGAGCGCGTCGAACAGGCCGCGCTGGAGCTGAACTGGTTTCCGAATGCGGCCGGGCGCGCGCTCGCGTCCACCCGCAGTCACATTGCGGGCATCGTGATTCCCACGCTCGACGATCAGGTCTTCGCCTCGCAGGTGAGCGGCATGCAGGCGGAGTTCGCCGCGCGCGGCATCACGCTTTTTCTGGGATGTTCGAACTACAACCCCAATGAAGCGCTCTCTCAGGTTCACGCGATGCTCGCGCGTGGCGTGGAGGCTATCGCGGTCGTGGGCGAAGCGCATCCGCCGGAACTCTTCGAAGCGCTGCGCGTGTGGCGCGTGCCCTACGTCGTGCTCTATGCGTGGCGCGAGGGAAGCCCCCACGATTGCATTGGCTTCGACAACCGCGCGGCCTATGAGCAGATCACCGAGCATCTCGTCGCGCTCGGCCACCGGTCATTCGCGGTCTGCATCCAGCCGACGCGGGATAACGACCGCGTGCAGGCGCGGCTCGCGGGAATTCGCGTCGCGCTCGAACGTCATGGTCTCGCGGTTCGGCCGGAGCATCTGATCGAAGGTGAATCCACGCTCGATTTTGGGCGGCGGGCGTTGCGCGCGCTCTGGCAACAACCGGGGCCGCGTCCAACCGCCGTGATCTGCGGCAACGATCATATTGCGCTGGGCGTCTTACGGGAGGCGGAAGAACTCGGCATCGCGATACCCGAGCAGCTTTCGGTCACCGGCTTCGACGATCTCGCGATCGCGCGCGAAGCGCGGCCGCCCCTGACCACCATGCATGTGAACACCCGCGAGATCGGCACGGTCGCCGCGAAGCATCTGCTCGATGCGCTGGATGGACGACCGACGCGACAAGGGTATGCCGTGCCGGCGGAATTGAAAGTGCGCGGGTCAACCGGGGCCGTGCGTGGGATGAGTGTTGTTGATGTCCTGCAGCCTAGGAGCACGGAGGCGCGCTCTTCGAAGTAGCTCAATGATCGAACAGCACCATCGTTGCATTACAGCGGTGCCTGGATTCGATCGGTTCAGAAGTGCCGCGGCTCGCTCTTTTTGGTTGCGCACGAGCCGCATCTCGCCAACATCTATCGCCTCCCGAGCGCAAGATTACGTGTTGGCTGCCCTATACCGAGGTGCTCGCGGCGCGGTCCGCAGCCGTGCTACCGGGACGCTTGCTGGGGCAGCAGCTCCGCCCGTTGCGTGCGCAGCGGCCTGGGAATCCAGACGGAAGAACGAAACCGCCTGGTTCAGCTGCCGGCCCTGATCCTCGAGCGATTTCGACGCCGCCGCCGCTTCCTCCACCAGCGCGGCATTCTGCTGCGTCACTTCGTCCATCTGCGTAATCGCCTGATTGACCTGCTCGATCCCGCGGCTCTGCTCGGTCGACGCGGCTGCGATTTCTCCCATGATGTCGGTCACCCGCGCCACGGCCTGTGTCACCTCCGCCATTGTCTTCCCCGCCTCGTTGGCAAGCGACGACCCATTCTGGATCTTCTGCACGGACGCGTTGATCAGATCCTTGATCTCCTTCGCGGCACTGGACGAGCGCTGAGCGAGGCTGCGCACTTCGCTCGCGACCACCGCGAACCCACGTCCCTGCTCGCCTGCACGAGCGGCCTCCACCGCGGCATTCAGTGCGAGGATGTTGGTCTGGAAGGCGATCCCCTCGATGATCCCAGTGATATCCGCGATTCTGGTGGAACTCGTCCTGATTTCGCTCATCGTATCGACCACCTCGCCAACGACCTGATTGCCCCGTCCCGCCACTTCGGATGCGTTGGCCGAGAGCGAGCTCGCCTGCTGTGCGTTCTCGGCGTTCTGCTTCACCGTTGACGTCAGCTCCTCCATGCTTGCCGCAGTTTCCTGCAGTGACGCAGCCTGCTGCTCTGTACGCGTGGAAAGATCCACGTTGCCCGACGCGATCTGGCTCGAACCCGTCGCGATACTGTCGGCGGAAGTACGAACCTGACCGATCAGGTGAACGAGGCTAGCCTGCATCTTGCCCATCGAGGCGAGCACGCTTCCGGTCGGCGCACTGTTCGCCCCCGGCACCGGGCTCAGATCGCCGCCGGCCACGCGCTGCGTCACTTCGACCAGTGCCACGGGCTCGGCGCCCAAAGCGCGTAGCAGGCTGCGGGTGATGACTGCACCTGCCACGACCGCCAGCACGAGCGCAGCCAGACAGATTGCAATCAGCAGATTCCGCTGAGTTGCGAATTGATCGCTCGATTGGCGGACCATTTGTTGTGCACGTTCACGGGTGAAGTCCTCGTACTCGTTGGACGCCTTGATCAGAGCCGAAAGCAGTGGCCTGCATTTGGTATCAATTGCCGCAATCGCCGCGTCGCGCTGATTACTCACCGCCAGCCTATTGATTTCCAGGGCCACGGGGCGGTAAAGCGCCTCGATCCTGGGAAGTTCAGCCGCGAGTCTGCGTGCCTTGTCGCTCATGTCGGAAGCGCCCGCTACCATGGCATTGAACTTTTCCAGGTTAGCCTCGACTCTGCGTTCAGCGTCGATGACGGCGGCCTTTTCCAGCTCGATGTCCTCAGGCGTGGTGACCAGCACCAGATTGCGCACCGCCACGGCACGATCATCAACTGCGGTGCGGAGAGCTTCAGCCATTGTGGCCCGTGCGTTAATACCATTGATGTAGCCGGAAAAGCGGTCATTCGCGTCGTTCAGCTCCTTCAAGGCGAGTCCTGAAACGACCAGTACTACAACGGTCAATGCTCCGAAAGCCACCGTAAGCTTTGTCTTCACAGACAAGTTATTCAGGATCATTTTTCGCTTCCATTTTCGACGGAAAGACACGTAAATGCGGGCGATCGTTCTTGATGCCCGAGTCACGCACCGGTATGCGGCCGCGCCCGTGAAAACTGATGCGCCTCGCATATGCATTTACGGCGGCAGACTTAATGAACTGAAGCCAGGATTGCCCCGCCTATCGAATGCGCAAACGTTGGCGCGATATTGATTTGTTCTATCGGGAATTAGATATGGTTTAAGCGCGTTTTTATCAGACGAAATAGGATCGGCGAATATAGGAGACCACACCAATTTTCTCTGGCGTTGTAAATCAATCGTGATATTCGCGAAAGCGATTTTTAAATCCGGTTGGCAGTCCAGACATGAGTTTGCGAGGTCGCGCATGTGGGCGGTTCGGAGGACAGGCTGCATGCCAACGTCGCCATCATCCCGAAGCGCCGGCGCACAGCCGCGGTGGACGTCGTCGATGAGCTTCCCTTTTTATGTGAACAGCCGCGCCAGCCACGCAAACAACTATCACTGGGCTGACGAGGAAGACAGCTCTGAGGCCGGACCGTTCGCCAATCCATCCGAGCGCACCGTCTTCCTCGATGTCGCGATGGCCGCGAGTGGTCCGGTTCGGCGAGCGACGCGTTTCAACCTGGCTGCTGCGACGTGAAATCGGTAGGCGACTTCACGAGAGTCCAAATGTCTTTCTCAGGTTTGCGTCGACGGGTCCGGCAGGCATGAAGCGACGCAATTTGCTTAGGAGAGAAGCCTGGCCTTTTGGAGTGCGCCTCATTCTCCATGCGCCCAACGCGGAATGGACAATCGTGGTTGCGACGCCATCAGGTGCCGGCGCCTCATTGACATTTTTTTGAATCGCGCGGGACACGATGGCGCGCTCATCGTCATAGGCTGCGATTTTGGAAGCCGCATGCGGTGCATTGAGATCCAGATTGGTCCTGGTATAGGAAGGCTCGACAAGCACCACACGGATTCCCAACTTGCGCACCTCATGGTCCAAGGTTTCAGACATTCCCTCGACGGCATGCTTGGATGCTGAATAGAGCCCCATGTACGGAGCCGGAAGGAAGCCCAGCACTGAGCTCACATTGACGATTCTTCCCGAACGTTGCGAGCGCATGTGCGGCAGTACCGCTCGTGTTGTGCGCAAAATCCCGAAAACGTTGGTATCGAATAGCGACTGAGCCTCGGCAATCGACGTTTCTTCCGTCGCGCCGAGCAGCGTCACGCCCGCGCTATTGACAAGCACATCGATGCGCGTGGCTTCCGCGATGACGCTCTGGATTGCATGTTCCACTGAGGCGTCGTTACGGACATCCATCTCGACCAGCACAACACCGGGTATCGATTGCGCGGTTGTAGCGTTGCGTACGTTACCGAATACCCGGCAACCCCGGCTGGCAAACTTCTCCGCGGTGGCTCGTCCGATGCCCGACGACACACCAGTAACGACGACGACTTTAGAATTCGACATGGCAGTTCCGTTCGATGCAGGTGAATGGGATAAATAGCGGATCAGCCGCTCCGATTGATCTTGCAACCAAGGTTCATTGCCGGGCAGCGAGCACATCCTGCGGCATTTCTTTCGCAGGCTGCGCCTGCTCATGCCTGCCTCTGCGCAGATTAGTCGTATCGCCCGGCCGAATCCTGAACCAGATGGAATACATGGCCGGCAGGAACACCAGGGTCAGGATCGTTCCTGCAAAAGTGCCACCGATCAGCGTATACGCGAGCGTCCCCCAGAACACCGAATGGGTCAGCGGGATGAACGCCAGGATCGCCGCCAGCGCGGTCAGGATCACGGGTCGCGCACGCTGCACGGTTGCCTCGATCACGGCATTGAACGGATCCAGCCCGGCCTGTTCGTTCTGGTGAATCTGGCCGATCAGAATCAGCGTGTTGCGCATCACTATCCCCGATAGCGCAATGAGGCCGACCAGCGCATTGATTCCGAACGGCTGCCGGAAAAGGATCAAGGTTGGCACGACACCGATCAGTCCCAGCGGGCTGGTCAGAAAGACCATGACCATCGCGGAGATAGAGCGCACCTGCAGGATGATGATGAGCAGCGTGACCGCCAGCATGATGGGAAAGAGCGGCAACATGGCTGTCGTCGCCTTGCCTGATTCTTCGATCGAGCCAGCCTGCTCGATGCGGTAGCTGTCCGGCAGCTTGTCCATGATGGGCCGAAGCTGCCTCGTGATCGCCGTCGATACGTCTGGCGGCTGCAAGCCATCGGCGATGTCACCGCGCACGGTGATCGTCGGCATCCGGTCGCGCCGGCGCATGATCGGTTCCTCCATGCGCACGTCGACCTTGCCCACCTGCGACAGCGGGATGCGCTGGCCGTTGGCGCCAGCCAGCGTGAAGTCGCCGATCCGCGCCGGGTCGAGCCGGACCTCGCCGGCCGAGCGCGCGATGACCTGCACCGTGCGAATGTCCTCGCGGACGACGGTGACAGGCACGCCGGTGAGCAGGAATTGCAGTTGTTGCGCGACCGCGCTCGATGTCAGCCCCACGGCCTGCAGCCGGTCCTGCTGCAAGGTGAAGTGCAGCGTGGGCGTGCGCGTGCCCCAGTCGGTGTTGACGGTGCGCATCATCGGGCTCGCATCCATCACCTGCTGAACCTGCTCCGCGATACCGCGGAGCTTGTCCGGGTCCGGACCCGTGACCCGGTAAGCAACCGGGAACGGCGAATACGGGCCGAATACGAGCTGCGTGACGCGCAGGCGCGCCTCAGGGGCAAGCCCATCGGCGATTGCCTGGCGCAGCCGCTGTTTGAGTGCCTCGCGCTCGTCCTGGTTGTCCGTGCGCACCACGATCTTGGCAAAAGACGGATCGGGCAGCTCCGGTCCCATCGAGAAGTAGAACCGCGGTGCGCCCTGACCGACATAGGCGGTGACGATTCTCGCTTCCTTCTGTCTGGCCAGCCAGGCTTCGACCTTCGCTGTGGCGGCGCTGGTCTGGGCGATCGACGTGCCATACGGCATCTGCACCTCGATCAGCACTTCAGGGCGGTCGGAGATCGGGAAGAACTGTTTCTTGACTACCGCCATGCCAAGGACGGCCAGCACGAAGAGGCCCACGACCGAACCGGCGACGAGCCACTTGCGCGCAATGACGCGCTTCAGCAGTTGACGGAAACCGTTGTATCGCGGCGTGTCATAAAGCGCGTCGTGGCCACCTTCGACTTTCCTGAAGTCGGGCAGCATCTTGACGCCGAGGTAAGGTGTGAACACCACGGCGACCACCCACGATGCGATCAACGCGATCCCAACGATCCAGAACATGTTGCTCGTGTACTCGCCCGCAGTGGATCGGGCGAAGCCATTGGGCATGAAGCCGACCGCCGTGACCAGCGTGCCGGAGAGCATGGGCGCCGCGGTATGGCTCCAGGCATAAGCGGAGGCCGCAACGCGGCTGTAGCCCTCTTCCATCTTCACCACCATCATTTCGATGGCGATGATGGCGTCGTCCACCAGCAGGCCCAGCGCCAGGATCAGCGATCCCAGCGTGATGCGGTCGAAGTTCTTGCCAGTTGCGAGCATCACCAGGAAGACCACCGCCAGCGTCAGCGGCACGGCCGCGGCAACCACCAGGCCCACGCGCCAGCCCATGCTCACGAAGCTCACCAGCATGACCACCAGCAGGGCCGCGAAAAACTTCACCATGAACTCATCGACCGCCGAACTGATGTTGACGGCCTGGTCGGTGACCTTGGTCAGGCTCATGCCGAGCGGCAGCCCGCCGTTGATCGCGCCCACCTCGCGGTCCAGCGCGCGACCCAGGTCGAGGCCGTTCCAGCCGTCGCGCATCACGACGCCCAGCAGCAGGGCAGGTTCGCCGTTGTTGCGGATCAGGAACGTCGCCGGAACTTCATAGCCACGCGTGACGGTGGCAATGTCCGATAGCTTCAGCGTGCGTCCCTGCGCCACGACGGGCGTATCGCGGATCTTCTGCAACGCGTCGAACGCGCCGTCGAGGCGGATGAACACCTCCGGGCCCCTGGTCTCCACCGAGCCGGCGGGCGTCAGCGCATTCTGGCCGTTCAGCGCGGCGAACACGTCCTGCGGACTGACGCCCAGCGTTGCCAGACGGTCATGCGAAAACTCGACATAGATCCGCTCCGCCTGCTCGCCAATGATGTTGACCTTCTTCACCCCCGGCACGTGCAGCAGCCGCTGGCGCAGCGTCTCGGCGTCGCGTACCAGCAGGCGCTGCGGTTCGCCTTTGGCCTTCAGCGCAAACAGCGCGAAGGTGACGTCTGCGTATTCGTCGTTGACCATCGGCCCGATCGCACCAGGCGGCAGGTTGCCTGCCTCGTCGCTGATTTTCTTGCGGGCCTGGTAGAACTGTTCCTGCACTTCCGAAGGCGGTGTGCTGTCGAGCAGGGTCAAGGTCGTCAAGGCGAGGCCCGGCCTTGTGTAGGTCTCCGTACGGTCGTACCAGCGCAGCTCCTGCATGCGCTTTTCGAGCTTTTCGGCGACCTGGTCCTGCATTTCCTGCGCGGTGGCCCCCGGCCAGGCAGTGATGATGGTCATCACCTTGACCGTGAAGGCGGGATCTTCGGCGCGGCCGAGCTTGAAGAATGAAACGAGTCCGGCCAGCGAGAGCAGGCAGATCAGGAACAGGGTGATGGAGCGCTCGCGCACAGCGAGCGCGGAAAGGTTGAAACGACCTTCGCTCACGGACGGGCTCCCTCGGTTGCGGTCACGGGAGCCTGGCCCGCCACACGGACCAGTTCACCTTCGCGTAGCAGATGCGCGCCGAGCGCGACGATCCGGTCGCCTTGCTTGATCGGGCCGTTGATGCGGACGTCGTCGTCATCCACGTGCTCGACCGTGACCGGCCGCCAGGAGACCTTTGGCGGCTCGCCGTCGACGACCCATACTCCCGGTCCCTTGCCCGCATCGAAAAGGGCGCCAAGCGGCACCTTCAGCGCGCTTTGCACGGAACGACGCGCATCCGGAATCTGGATGGTGACCGTTGCGCCTAGCGGTGCATCGGACAGCGTGCCGTCGAGCACGTACCGAGCCTCGAAGGTGCGGGTGAGCGGGTCCGCAGCATCGGACAGTTGCCGCAATTCGGCGGGAACCGTGACGTCCTGCTTGCCGAAGAGCGTAGCCTGCGCGACGGAACCGACCTCCGGGCGCAGGGTTTCCGGCAACTGGATCACGGCCTCGCGACGTCCTGCGTGAGCCAGGCGCACCACGGTCTGCCCGGCGTTGACGACCTGCCCGGGCTCAGCCAGCGTTTCCATGACGACACCATCGGCGTCGGCCACCAGCTCCGTATAGCGACTCGCATTAAGCGCGACGTCGGCTTGGGCTGCGGCTGCGCTGAGCTGGGCTTTGGCAGCATCGGCCGCGGCCTTGACCTGGTCGTAGGCCGAGGCGGAAATGGCGCCCGTGCCGCGCAGATCTTGGTAGCGCGCTTCATCTTCCGCCGTCTGCTGCGCCCGTGCCCGCGCGGCAGCGACGGCCTGCTGCTGCGCCTGCGCGGCCAGCTTCAGATCGACGGGGTCGATGCGCATGAGCGGCTGGCCGCGCCTGACGCTCTGCCCGGCATTGACCAGCCGCTCGAGCACCTTGCCGGAGACCCGAAACCCCAGGTCGCTCTGCACCCGGGCGGCTACGGTTCCGGTAAATGAGCGCGAGGCAGGCGGTGCGTCCCGAACGATGGCGGAACGCACCAGCGGCGCCTCCGTGCGCGGATCGGGCGGTGCTTTTGCGCCGCAAGCGGCCAGCGCAAACGGCAAGGCGAAGACGACGGCTGAGGTAGCGAGGCGGCGCGCAAGCATGAAAGACCCATCGACGAAAGGATGATGGATCCGATTATGGTTCTAGTGACCAATATAGTCAATAGTCACAAATGGTGCGCGTTAAGGTGAGAGGCTGCGGAGCACCAGACTGGACAATTTCGCCGGCGCCTCCTCGGTGTAATCGAAGCTGTGCTGCAGGATCAACGGGTTGAGGTACGGGCGCAAAACCAGGTAGATCGCCATTGCGGTCTCGTCCAGCGGCGTCTTGCGCTCGAAGTCTCCGCTTTGCCGCCCCTCCTGGAGGATGTCCTGAAGCAGCTTCTGGATGCGCTCTTCATAGGCGCGCGTCGCCTGCCATTGCTCGGTGGCGGCCGACGCGGCAATCTCGTAAAGCTTGCGGTCCTGGGAGAACAGGCGAAGGCTCGCCTCGACGATCGCCTTGAACATCCGCCGCAGTTTCTCTGGCGGCCGGTCGACCTCTTCGACGGCAGCTTTGACCTCGCTTTCGATCTCGCGCAGGCAGTTCGCGCAGATCATCTCGCCAATAGCCTGCTTGGACTCGAAGAACTTGTAGATATACGCCTTGGAAAAGCCGATGGACTTGGCGAGATCAGAGACGGTCGTTTTCTCGTAGCCATACCGGCTGAAGTGCTCGGTGGCCGCGGCAACGATCTGATCGCGCACGTCATGGTCGGCTGGGCCGCGGGCCGAAATGGGATAGGTGGCTGCATTTTTCATGGTTCTTAGCTTACCGCCGCCCCCAGAAATCGACAACAGGTGACTAAAGTGTATTATAGTCACCTTTACTCGTCCTCGTCGCCCGGAAGAAGCTCATGCTGCCCAAACGCACCCTCGCCATGCTTATCGTCGCCAGCCTTTCGGCAGGCTGCGCGGTAGGTCCAGATTACGTTCGGCCCGATGTACCGATGCCGGAGCGGTTCATGGGCCAGACAGCGGTCGATCATCGGCATGCAACGGCCACTGCGGACCTCGTGACCTGGTGGACGGCGTTTGGCGATCCGCAACTGACGCGATTCGTCGCGCTTGCGCTGGAGCAGAACCTCGACCTCGCGCAAGCTTCTGCTCGTGTCGCCCAGGCACGTGCAGCACTTGGGGCGGCGAATGCCGCGCTGCTGCCTTCCGGCAATGTCAGCGGCCAGGCAGCCAGGGTCTACCAGTCCGTTGAAACGCCCCTCGGGCGAGTTTTGAACTCGACGCCCGGTTTCGACCGCTACGGCAACGAGTACGAAGCCAATCTCAGCGCGAGCTGGGAACTGGATGTGTTCGGAGGCCTGCGTCGTGGACGGGAAGCGGCGCTCGCCGAGTACGAGGCTTCGGAAGCCGGCGCCGCGGCCACACGCCTGGCCGTGGCGGCACAGACCGCCGACATCTATATCAGCATCCGCGGATTGCAAGCCCGTCTGAAGGTCGCGCGGCGACAGGTGCAGACGCAGCAGGATCTGCTCTCCACCATCAACCTTCTGTATGGCAAGGGGTTGGCAGCCGAGCTTCAGGTAAGACAGGCCGAGGGGGCGCTTGCCCAGGTCCGGGCCTCGGTCCCGGTCCTCGAGACGAGCCTCGACGCGGCCATGAACGCACTGGATGTAATGCTCGGCGCCCAGCCCGGCGTACATCGGGCCGAGCTGCTCGAAGCTGGCGACATCCCCGTCCCCCCGCAGATCGGAGCCACCGGATCGCCGCGCGAGTTGCTCAGGCGGCGGCCAGACCTGATCGTGGCCGAGCGACACCTCGCCGCATCGAATGCACGTATTGGAGTGGCCATCGCAGAGTACTACCCCAAGGTCTCCCTCAGTGGGCTGATCGGCAGCGCGACGTCCGTGGCCAGCGGCAATCTGTTCACGAGCGGCGCCAGCCAGGCCGCCGGCCTGCTGGGTCTGCGCTGGCGTTTGTTCGACTTCGGCCGGATCAATGCGCAGATCAGCCAGGCCAGGGGTCAGGAGGCCGAGATGCTGGCTGCCTATCGGCTTGCCGCATTCCATGCGACTGAGGACGTGGAGAACGCTTTTTCGGCACTGGTCAAGCGCGAGGAACAGGCTGCTGTGCTCACGCAGGGCGTGGACTCGCTCGGCCGCGCAAGAGCTGCCTCGTTTGCAGCCTATCAAAAAGGCGTGGTCAGTCTGATTGAAGTCCTGCAAGCCGACGACAGCCTGCTACGCACTTCCGATGCGCGAGTGCAGGCACAAACGGAGTCAGCCCGCGCAGCAGTCGCTGCTTTCAAGGCGCTGGGGGGTGGTTGGCAACCCAGCGAATCCGAAGCGACGGTAGCCACCAGGTAGCTAGCGCACGCGCCGAAAGCATGCAAAGCGGCGCCGGGAATTTGGCAATCTTTGTTCTTCGATGGCCGTTGATGAGGACTCCGCTTCGCCCGCGCAGCGGAGCGGCTACCTGTCGAAAGGTCCCTCCAGTCACTTGCCATCAAGAATTGGAAGCGCAGCGTTTCGTCTACACCGCCTTATCGCATGTCACGCAAACGATTGACCCGGGAAGAAACCCGCAAGCAGACCCGCAGACGCCTGCTCGGTGCAGCGGCCTTGAGCATTGCCAGGAAGGGGTTGGCCGCCACGAGCGTAGAGGATATCGCCGCCCGGGCCGGCTATACCCGTGGTGCGTTCTACTCGAACTTCGACAGCAAAAGCGACCTGTTCGTCGAACTGCTTCGTCTCGATCACCAGAACATCCAGGAAAACTTGCGGAAACTGTTAGAGGCCGGTTCGTCCAGCCAGGGCCTGCGAAAGCAGCTCACCTTGTTATACGCGCAGCGTTATCGCGACGACAACAACTACGTCATGTGGGCCGAGGCACGCCTGCATGCCATGCGTGACGCGAAGTTCCGACAACAGATGAACGTCCTTTGGCTAGAACAGCGCGATATGATCGTCTCCTTCATCGAGCAGTTCTGCAAGCATGTCAACATGCAAGTGCCAGGCGCCTGTGCCGCCCAGGCACTTGCCACGATCGCATTGATGGACGACGTCCTCTATTTCACCATTACCATGCCCAACGAGCTGTCGAAGACTTCAGCCGAAGCGGTTGTGAGCAACATCCTTACGAGAATGTTCACAAGTTCATTGTCCTGAGTGAACCTTGATTGGCGCAAGGTCCGTTCTAGCTGGTTGATCATTCCGTACCCGACGACGACACGAAACAACAATCTACGCGTACGATGAACCATACGTAATCGAGTTTGGATTTCAGTAACCTCTCCTGCCAATCGCATCGTCGATGCGTTCGTGATGTGCTTCTGCCGTGATCGAGCGATGGACTATTTCCTGCCCGGCCTCCCCCCAACAGGTCGCCATGTGAAACTGCCGGTCGTAGGCTGACGGACCGATTTCGAAGTGTGTCGCGTGGTCCCTGCCCGTTCATCGCGGAAACGCGCCGATATAACGCGTCGCGGCGCAAGGTGGACAGCGTGAAGATCTTTGCCCCCCGTAGCCAGGAAGGCCTCCCGCGCAAACGTCCCCATTTTCGAGGGTGACCGAGAATCCGCGCACGCGTGTGCGCCGTTGACCGCGTCTTTCGGACAGGCATATGCGAACCGCCGAGGCACATGGACTGCTTGCGAAACATGCATCGAAGCGTAGAGGCCAGAGAGGACTATGACTGCAGCCAATGAGCGTCGGCTCGTGGAAATCATAAGCCGCGGCGGACATGACGGCGATCGAACATCGGCCCGCCGCATGGAGTCGCGAGAACGACGTGCGAGGCGACTGATGCGGGTTCCAGCGCTCATGGCTGATGGTCGAACGTATCAACCCGGTTGCGCGGTTTGCGCCGCGTAGAAGACTCACTTACTACGGAGAATGGTCGCACCTGGCAATCGGGGAGGCGTCCATATAAGTCAGAATGACCGACGTATCATGGCAGGTGACGCATCGGGAGTGGGTGATTCGTTCGTTGCCCGAGAAGAGAGGCTTTCACTACCACGCTCGCGTGGAGGTTGAGCGCCGCCCTCAGGACTATGTGGACAATCGCCAGGTCTTTCGCTTCACCGACATCGGCTATTTCGACACCAAAGCTTCCGCGAATGAGCGCGGTGTGGCATGGGCGAAGGCGTGGCTCGACGTCAACTTCTAAGCGTTGGCAATTCCCCTCACATCACGTAAGTCTCGTCCTCCCGGCACCCTCCCCGGTCCAAAGGTCCAGGGCACCCCCGTCGATGGGTCGGTGTACTTCGCAGCGGATGCTTTTACCGGCACGGTTGCGCGGTTTTTGCGACCTCCACGGTAGACCACAGATGCTTCGGTGTTCGCGATGGTCAGGGAATGCGGCACTCTCCACCTGTGCGAAGACATATCGAGAGTCCCGCAAACGTCGCTGCGGCGAGACCATTCACGATCCACTTGCGGCCGCCGGTCTGGATGGGTGTCGGCCGATCTCGGGCACACTCGTTGCGCCGCTAAGGGCTCCGAACAACCTTTTAGGAGCTCACAAATGTCACAGCGAAAGACGGTCGATGATCTGTTCGTGCACATGCTTTCCGATATCTATAGCGCGGAGAAGCAACTGACGCGAGCGCTGGCGAAACTCTCCCGCGCCGCTTCCGACCCGGCGCTGAGCGACGCATTCAAGACTCATCTTGAAGAAACGCAAGGACAGGTCGAACGGATCGACAAGGTGGTGGAAACCTGCGACATCCGCCTGAAGAGAATGAAGTGCATCGCGATGGAGGGATTGATAGAAGAAGGACAGGAACTGATCGACGAGATTGAAAAAGGTCCGGTCCTGGATGCGGGCCTCGTGGCTGCCGCGCAGAAGGTCGAACACTACGAGATCGCTACCTACGGTAGTCTGTGCGCCATTGGCAAGCAACTGGGTTTCACCGAAGCCGTGAAACTGCTGAAAGAGACGCTGGACGAAGAAAAGGCGACGGACCTCAAGCTTACCGAGTTTGCGGAAAGGGCCGGTAACAAGGAGGCTATGCAACAGTAAACCATGAGGACACAGCGCAGGCGTACCGATCGAATGGTCCGCCTGTGCTCGCCATCTTGTGATTTACCTTCGAGTCATGCCAATCACATTCGTCCGTGGGTCGGATGCTCCCCTTCCCCGTGGCAAGCGAACAGGTCAAAGATGCTGATCCACATGACGATTTGCCTCGCGGACCGGTCATTCGACATCGACGCGACAAGTGGAATCTGATAAGCGCAAGCTGCCGCTTTGCGTGTACCCCTCATGCGTCAAGATACTCACGGATTCGACGGCCCGTGAAGAATCGCCCGCGGTTTTCAACAACGCCACGGTTTTCGTAAAGCCACGCTGCTTCCCGATCGCGCACAGACCGCTACTGCTCTACCAATTGAGCTAACGGCCGGGCCAGCCAGAAAGTCACCCGCGGCCGGGCAATTCTGGCGTCGGTGCTAACCGATATCGATGGTTCGACTAGCGGACCGTGCCGGTTCCGTTTTCGGCACGGTCAATGTAAGAATGCCGTTGTCAAACTTTGCCAATGCGTGGTCCGGGTCGGCATTGTCCGGCATCGGAATTCTGCGCACGAAGCTTCCATAGGCTCGCTCCAACCGGTAGCATCCATCTTCCTCGCTGCGCACGTCCTGCTTCTTCTCGCCGCGCAGCACGATTGCCCCTTCCTCGACGCTCACGTTCAAGTCCTCGCGTCCCATCCCGGGCAGTTCTGCAGTAACGCGAAGCACCTGCCCCTCGTCCACGACGTCGATGCGCGGCTGGAAGCGCGACGAACTGAAGTCGCCAAACCATCGTTCAATCGCACCACCGCCTGCAAATGGATCACGAAAGAATTCCTCCACGGCCCGCCACGGTTCGCGAAGAGATAGTCGTGGAATATCGGGCCATGCGGCCCGCCACTCATCCGCGCGCCGACCGTCTGTGTCGTCCGCATCGGATTTGCGGGCGCCTCCGCGAAGGAACTTGAAGGGGTTCCATTTTTTCGGATCAGTGTTCATCGTGTGCTCCTTTCCTATCAGCGACGAAACGGGATTCCGGTTTCCGCGCCGCGACCGCTTCGACTCGACAGCCGAAAGGCGGTGGCCGGAGGACAGCATCTAGCTTCTTGCTACTGCTGTCCCTCCCCCGGCCGACTTCAGTCGGTACGCACCTCGATCCGGTGCGGTCGCGCTTCGTCGCGGCGCGGTATCGTCAGCTTCAATACGCCGTCCTTCAGATTGGCTTCGATTTTCGACGCATCGAAGTCGGCGCTCATCGAAAACGCCCGCGCGAAGTGAGGCTGACGGATCTCCGCATGCTGCAGACGCAGTTCCGCCGGTGTCGGCACCATCGCCTCTGCTTCGATGTACAGGTTGCCATCGTGGACCTTGACGTCCAGCCGCTCCCTGGTCACGCCCGGAAGATCCGCCCACAGCGTGATGCCGTGGCTGTCCTCGAAGATGTCTACCGGCGGTGTCAACGTGATCCGACGTTGCGACGCATCACCGTCGCGCTGGGCCACCGCCGTTTGGTCCTTTCTGGCGAGTTCAGTCGTGTCGTTCATGATGTCCTCCGTAGTTCTGCCAGCCGCTCACTGAACGGTGATCGCCCGCGGCTTTGATGCCTCGCTTTTGCCGATGCTCACCATCAGGCATCCATTGGTGTACCGCGCGCTGACCTTGCCAGGGTCCGCGTTTTGCGGGAGCTCGACCACGCGCCGGAACGTGCCCACGAATCGCTCCTGTGCATAGGTGCGCACATCGTCGCCGCGGGTTTCCAGTTGCGAGCTCGCGCGCTCGCCGCTGATGGTCAGCAACCCCTTGTCTAGCGATACGTCGAGCTTGGCCGGATCGACTCCCGGCGCGAACGCGACGATCTCGATCGAGTCGTCGGTCGAACCGATGTTGATCTGCGGGAAGGCGCCAGCGCGGCCAGAACGGATACTGGAAGGGAAGCCGCCGAAGAGGCTCGCCATCTGCCGTTGCAGACGGTCGAACTCACTGAACAGGTCGGCTCCGAAGTAAAGGTCACTCATGATCGTTTCCTCCTTCGATGCAGCACGGAAACGAACCGGCCTACGCGCTCCAGTCCGTCTGCCGGGCTGCGGGCAAACAAATCGAAACACGCAGCGCGCCGCATGGCCGGCGCGACTGCCTGAGCGGAATTTAGAATAGTATGCACGGAGAAAATTTCAAGGCGCGTAGCACGAGTTACCGCGCATCGGCAACCTCGGGAAGTTCGGCTCACACGCCGGGGTTTCCGGGCAGAAACGGGCGTTGGCGATCGAATGGTGCGAAAGGCTTCCGGATTCCGACCCCATGCACCGGGCGCGACAGGCTCGCAATTGCTAGCCATACGATCGCCGACGGAATTCGTGACCGGTTTGGCATCAAATTCTTCCGTTTTCCCCTTCGTCACGACGCTCATCGTCAACGCCCTGGTGCTGTCGGCGGAGATTGGAGGCGTCAGTGTATCGCTCGAACTGGCCAGCGGGGTAAGACATGAATGGTGGGCCCCGCCGGTTGCGGTGCTGGCATGGTTTGTCCTGTGGCGTAGCACGTTCGGGCTGATCGAAAAAGGCATGTCGCTGCTCGGCCTCGTCAACCGGATTCCCTGGAGTCGGGTCCGTCGCTTGGGGATCGACATCGAGGTGGACCTGGATGCGCGCGATACCCCGCTTGGCAACTGGCAGCGCTGGCTACGCGAGCACGTCGTCGAGCGCATTCCGGCATCGCGATGATGGCGCAGATCAACATCGATCTGATCGTCGGTCGACAAGTGCTGACGCCAGACGGCTCATCACTAGGCCGCATCGAGGCAATCAAGCTCGTTCAAGACCACGACGCCTGGATGATCAGCGAATTTCACATCGGTCCGAGTGCATTGGTCGAGCGGCTCGCCGTACGTTGGCTGCCAAGGCTGTTGCGTGACATGGCGCAGCGCAAGGGGCGCTGGCGGCATCAGCGGATTTCGTGGAACCAGATCGACGTGTCCGATCCCAGACACCCGCGCCTGCTATGCGATGTAGCTGACGTTCGGGGACTGGCGTAGCCGCTGAAGATATGGACCGGAGGTCGGAACGCGGCACAGAGCGTGCTTCCCGCATAAGCGATAGAAAAGGACGGGGCGCCAAATGGCCGAGTATCTGAGCGCAATCTTCCGCTCGTATCGCGATGCTTCTGACGCACGCCAAGCTCTCGCTGAGTCCGATTTGTGCGAGTTGGACGTGTTCGTTTTCTCACTCGCCGCTTCCCGTGGCGCCCCGAAATCGGTGTTCCCGACGCACGAAATGGATCATGCGGAATATGCTGCTCACGGGGAATGGGGGTTAATCGCCGTCAACCGGTTCATCGAGCCGCAAGCCGACTGTTTCGTAGCGAGCATAAGTGAGGACGGGCGTGCCGGCCACGCATTGCTGGTCGCGGCCGATCCGCCGCCAGCACTCCTGGTGCAGATTTGCGCAAAGCTGAAAGACTGTGGGGCGTTCGCCCTGCGGCCGCCGGGGTCCCGCTGGCGACTTTGCAACTCGCACTGAAGCCCCAAGGCCAGCCGCCCTCCTGCTCAAACACATGAGCGGTCGGCTGCGCGCACCGGTCCGCTTCAGCCAACGTCATAGGGGTCTCCAGACAGGCTGCATCAAGGTGGTGATGAAACCGTAGAACTTTCGGGCAGTTTCTCTATTTCGTATAGGCGGCCACGACAAATGTCGAATGCCTTTGTCGAGGTCTTTCGAAGTGACGTGCGTGGAGGGGAGCATTGTCCCCCGACACGCCAGCGGCAAAGGAGCTCACTACGCGCTCAAGTACGCAGCGACGCATTCGCACCGGCACGCTGCCTGAAAAGCACCGAGCAGCGCGGCAGCTAGCGCTTCATGCCCACGGCGCGGCGCATCGCGGCAGTGATTCCCTGCCGCGTGCGCCAGTAGCCTTCCCATGGATCGAACCTCAGGGAACGCTGACGTTCGATCGCCTTGTGCATGGTCCATTCGTCGCCTCGGCCGACTCGCCGCAATTCGTCCCACGAGACCGGCATCGAAACTGCCATTCCGGAACGGGCCCTGACCGAGAAAGGGGCAACGGTGCTCGCGCCGCGGCCATTGCGAAGATAGTCGATAAAGATTCTGTTGATACGGTTTTTCGGACCGAGAACCGCCGAAAAGCGGTCTGGCACCACCCGCGACATGTGACGGGCGACCGCCTGCGCGAACTCCTTTGCTTCACTCCAGGCCTGACGTCGCGTCAACGGCACGACGACATGGAATCCTTTGCCTCCGCTGGTTTTCGGGAATGACAGCAGACCTATCTCGTCGAGTACGACCTTCAGCAGTTCGGCCGCTTCGAGCATTGAACTCCATGGCAGGTTCGGGTCGGGATCGAGGTCGAAGATGATCCTGTCGGGATGCTCCAGGTCGGGTGCTGCGGCGTTCCAACAGTGCAGTTCGACAACGCCCATCTGGGCGAGACCGATCAGCGCCTCCGGTTTGTTGGCAACTAGCAGCGGCGGATGCCTCGGATGCAATTCGGCAGGCAGTTCTTCGACGCCGGGAATCTGGAACTTTTCGCTGTGTTTCTGGAAGAACAATTCGCCCTTAATTCCGTTTGGCGCGCGAACCAACGCCAACGGCCGGTTATGCAGATGCGGCAACGCCCATTCGGATATCGCAGCGTAGTACTCGACCATGTCGCGCTTGGTGTGCCCGGTCACCTCATCCATGACCCGCTCGGGGTTGGATATCCGAATGCCGCCGATCGTCACGGCTCCTTTCGGCCCTGGACGCTGGCGAGTCGAACCCGCATCGGACTCGACCGGTTCGTCCGACTCGACAGCGATCATCGGCTCTTCGGTGATCGAGCCCGCGGCCTTGTCTTCCCGGATCGCGTGAAAAACTGGATGTCGGACTTCGCCAGCGGGCGTCCATTCGAGGAACGAACACTCGACGACGAGCAACGGCTCCAACCAGAGGCAGTCGCGGTCTTTCTCCGGTTTGGGCGGGTTGTAGAACGCTGTTTCGCGAGCGGTGACTGTACTGGCGCGCCGCAGGAAGGCATCGGCGGCGCGACTGGACAAGTATGGCTTGACGTTGCCCGCGTAGCGCAATGACCCATCCTGTTCGTACACGCCGAGC
The DNA here is from genome assembly GCF_040948805.1 of Paraburkholderia sp. BR13439. Classification (NCBI taxonomy): domain Bacteria; kingdom Pseudomonadati; phylum Pseudomonadota; class Betaproteobacteria; order Burkholderiales; family Burkholderiaceae; genus Paraburkholderia; species Paraburkholderia sp. BR13439. The sequence goes on from NZ_JBFPKN010000014.1 coordinate 103,687, forward strand.
AGAAGGGAATGAACACCTGAGCGCGCACCTTTGGTCCGGGTGAAGCCGCCGACCACGAACTCCTGGCGCAGATTGCATTTGAGCTTGATCCACTCGGTAGATCGCCCGGAGCGGTATGGCGCATCGCCACGCTTGCCGATGATCCCTTCGAGCTTCATGCGGCAAGCTGAAGCGACCAGCGACACCGGGTCTTTCGCGAAGTCTTCCGACAATCGCAACACATCGGCGTCCGTTTCATCCATCAATGCGCGAAGAAGCTTGCGACGGACACGCAACGGGTGTTCACGCAGATCGGTGCCGTTCAGCCAGAGGATATCGAAGACGAATAGGACTATGTCCGCAGTGCTGCGCCGGTCAAAGGCATTTTGAAGCGCATTGAAGTCGGGGCGACCCGCCGCGTCCAACACGACCACCTCGCCGTCGAGCCACACCTCCTCGACCGGCAATACCGAGAGTGCGTCGGTCAGACTGGGCATACGTGAAGTCCAATCATGTCCGTTGCGGGTAAAAATCTGGACGGTGCCACGCTCGATGCGGACCATCATCCGATAACCGTCGAACTTGATTTCGTACGACCAGTCGCCGCCTGCCGGTGCGCGATCGACCAGCGTAGCGAGCTGTGGCTCGATCAGAACGGGGAACGTTCCGGGCTCACCCACAGGAGAATGGGCGCGACGGGTGCGCGAGGAGTTCCACCGGCTGCTCATGTGACGAGCCTATTCGGGTTCATTGGCGACGGTCAATTCGATCGGCATCGCCACGACCCCGTTCGCGCGTTGATCGATTTGGGCCACCTTGCCTGCCGGTCGGCCAACCAGCTTCTTCACCTCCCGCGGTAAGGAGCATCTTTTCGAAGCAGCACGCGTCGGACTGTTCTACATAGGATCCGTACCGTTGAACCGCCCTGAAGCCGTTGCGCTCATAAAATCGGATCGCGCGCCTGTTTACCGCGCGAGTCTCGAGGACCAGCCTTTGATAACCGGCGGCTGACGCGTTGATTTCAAGCTGCTGCAGAATCACTTTACCGACGCCTGAATAATGCGGCCTGCTGTAGATTCGCTTGAGTTCCGCCGTGCGCGAGTCGAAATGCCAGAATGCGCCGCATCCAACCGGTTCCCCGACGAGGGTGCGGGCAACGTAAAACCTTCCATTCGACGAGTGAAAGTCGGCGAGACAAAACCTCGACTGCCCGCCATCGCCTGAAAATACCGCCAGCGTGGCGCTGAGTTCATCAAGCAGGATTTGTCCATCAAGCGAGGCAGGGTCCTCGCGCCGGACGGTTATGGCAATGCATGACTGAGTCATTGGTCCTCCGTTGCCGCGCGTTCGGCTTCAGCCTGTTTTCGTTGCATCAGTGGTCATTCCTGAAACCTCATACGTCCCCGTCGGGATGCAAACATGCGACGGACAAAACGAGTGCCCGAGGAATCTGCTCATCGGACATCGCCTCGCTGTGCCCGTTTACTGCGCACCTGATGCAGCCGTGTCCGACGCGCCTTTAGCGTGTGGGCCTTTCTGTGGGAGTCGGGTTGGCGACCCCGCCGTCGAACCTTTCGACATGGAAGTCGAACCACTGGTCGCGCCTGTGTTCGGCGCACTGATTCCCGCACCACCCTGGCCCGCTCCGTTGGCTCCTCCCGCCACGCCAGCACCAGCGCTCGTCCCACCGCCTCCACCGCCTCCACCGCCCTGCCCATAGGCCGCGCCGACCGACGCTAGCGCCAATGCAAGCCAGACGGTTACTGTCTTCGTTGCTTTCATGTTTGCCTCCCTTGAATGGCCGCAAACTCGCGGCAACGCCGTTGGGGCGAATCTGCGCTATACCCGGTGGGGTGCCAGATTTCGCAAGCCGGCATTTCCCGAAGCGCAACGAATATGCCAGACACGCATCATGAGTCGCCGCGCCTCGGGTGCTGCCCAACCGCAAACTCCCATCGACGCCCAACTGGCAGTCAGCATGGCGTTCAGTGCGCATGAATAGCGGCACGCCGAGCCATTCGTCCAGCGACGCAACCCGTCGGCTGAAGGCGAAAGGAAGGATTTTCTGGGCTTGAGACTTCGAAGCCGCCGGCCGCGATGAATGAACCCGGTGGTCATTCGTCGGACCATATCCATGACTGGAAGCGCCACCCTGCGGCAATCCCGCAGTACTGCGATAGCTGGCTGATTCCGTTCCCGTGGCATTCATATGCCTGCTCCATCCGGTGAGGAACGGGAGTTGCTGTGACTAAAACGTCAAACGTGCATATAACGCGAGCTGCCCGCGATGGGAGGAGGACACATCATGTTGTATTACGCCCTTGTATTTTTCATCATTGCGATCATTGCCGCAGCATTCGGCTTTGGCGGCATCGCTGCAGGCGCAGCCAGCATCGCAAAAATACTTTTCGTCATATTCATTGTGATTTTCCTCATCACGCTCGTGATGGGCCTCATGCGACGGTGACACGAGACATTGCAAACGCGGGCGCCGTTATGTTGGTGCGAAACATCAAAAAACGCCTCTAACGTCAAATACGGGAGCAGCGCGAACGCGCCGACTTGCTGGGTGAGACGAGATAACCGTCGACCTCGCGGGAGGTTCACCCGGACCCGCCATGGCGCCTTGCGACGCAGAACATCACCAGGCCAAAAGACTGCGATGCAGCCATGCCATGAGCCATGCCTAGGGTGCTGCCGATCGGCATCGGAACCAGCAGGGCCGAGGACATGAAGTTGCCGAACCGCTGGACGGTGACGTAGCAGCTTGAGGCCAGGCCGCGTCGCTCTCAAAGCAATCCTCGACGACGACGAGGTCGGTCGCAAACCGACGAGCAATTGAGAGGCTGCGAATAGATGGCTGGTTTCGGTCCGGAAACAGCCTCTCGCGCCGTGTAAAACTTTGTTTGTCGCGTGCGGACACGCGCAATAGTGTTCGATGTCTTCATGGATCAGAAAGCGGGTCTAGCTCCGTCGCAGTTCTAAAGTTCATACCAGTGATGCCGATAAATGGCTTGCCGGTCCCTGATTTCCAGGGATGGCCATTATTCAAAAAGGCGCTGGGCGTCGACGCTCTCAATCCACAGATACACAATCATGAAGACCAAAGCACTTTCAAAGTTCGTGCTCGCGGCGGGTTTTGTCGTCACAACACTGCTCACCGGTTGCACTTCGCTTCCGAAAACCGACCTTGCCGCCAGCAATCGACAAAAGCTCCATACGATCGCCATGTTGGACGTCAAGGAACCGCGCGGAGAGAGCGTGGTCAACTTCGGTGGCGCTGCTGGAGCATTTGGATTGATTGGTGGACTGGTGCAAGCAGGGGTCAACGCCAATCATACGAGTACGTATACGCAGCGTGTGGCGAGCGAAAAAATCGTTTTCGCTCCCGTTGTTGACGATGGCCTTACAGCGCGACTTTCCAATGCCGGCTATCAGATCGTTGCGTTGCACGGCCAGAGCGTCAAGCTCGCAAGCGATGGCAAGTCGGACGACTTCTCAGATATCAAGACCGACGCGGATGCCATCCTGAACGTGTGGATTACTTCCTTTGGCTATGCATCCCCACCGGACACGAGCGACTTCATTCCGTGGGTCGTTATCCGTGCGCGCCTGCTCGATTCTAAGTCCAGGCAGGACATGTACTTTAAGACATTCGCTTGCGGCTGGGACATCAAGGCCAATTCGATTCATATCGAAGCAGACGCCAAATATCGTTATGGCAGCTTCGGCACGCTGACCGACCAGTTCGATCAGTCGGTGACAGGCCTCAAGGATTGCGAACAGGCGGTCGTCGCAGCAATTGGGCAGGATTTGACGAAGCCGCAGTAAGCGGTTGATAGCCGAAGACGCCGGGCCAACTGCAATCAATGCGGCAGGCACTCAGTTTGGAACCAATAGTCGACCAGGCGCTGGGCCGCTTGCAGATCATCCGGGTAGTACGGGTCGTCATTCCACGGCGACGGGTCGTAACCTGCTTTCCTCAAGGCCGCGAGTTCGTTCTGGTGCTGTGCCAAGGTCGGAGGCGCGTTTGTTTTGAGCGCCGCCAGGTCGCGGCACTCCGCCGGGCTGAGATGCCGAGCGGTATATGGCATGCCGCCGACGACACAGCCAGCGAGCAAAAGTACCGCGGCAGGAAGCGTCAATCCTGTCTTAAGCGACTTGGTCATAGTACGTGGACTTCCCTTCATTGCATGATAGTACGTCGTCGCGACTGGCGCCTCGTCGCCAGGTCGTTCCTTCATACCGCAGCAACTGGCAAAACGGCCCCGCCATCATCTGAACCGCGCTGGCATCGCGCTCACGTTGTCGAGCGCGCAGCGGCAACTGGCATTGGTCCAGAGGAACGTTGCTTTGTACTTAATCGCGATTTGCCTGCAACACCGTGAGCGCGGCCATATTGATGATCCGACGAACCGTCGAACTGGACGTCAGTATGTTGACGGGTGCATTGACGCCGAGCAGGAACGGCCCCACAGCAACATTACTTCCTGCCTCCGTCTTCAGCAGGTTATACGCAATATTTGCCGAATCGACGTTCGGACAGACCAGCAGATTGGCGGCGCCCTTCAGTCGCGACGTGGGTAAAACACGCTGACGCAGCGCTTCATCCAGCGCGCAATCTCCGTGCATTTCACCGTCGATCTCGATGTCGGGTGCCTGTTCGCTGACGAGTGCCAGTACCTTGCGCATCTTCTCGCCCGATGCAGAACTGCCCGAGCCAAAATTCGAACGCGATAGCAACGCAACTTTGGGCGACAGATTCAACCATGCCATTTGCGCTGCGGCCGCAATCGTGAACTCCGCAATCTGATCAGCCGTGGGGTTGTCGTTGACGTGTGTGTCGACGAGTGCCAGCGTGCGCTTGTCGAGCAGCAGGATATTCATCGCCGCATAAGTTTGTGCGTCGTGTTTCCTGCCGATCACTTCGTCGATGAAGCGCAGATGCTTGTGATAAGCACCGACAGTCCCGCATATCATCCCGTCCGCGTCGCCCAGTCGCACCATCATGGCGCCGATCAGCGTCAGGCGGCGGCGCATTTCAACCCGCGCCATTTCCTTCGTGATCCCATCGCGGCACCGCAGTTCCCAATACGTCGTCCAGTATTGGTGAAAGCGTTCGTCGTTTTCCGGGTTCGTGACCTCGACGTCCTCGCCGAGCTTCAGCCGCAGGCCGAATTTCTCTATTCTTGATAGCAGCACTTCCGGTCGGCCGACAAGAATCGGCCGCGCCAGCTTCTCGTCGACGATCACCTGAACCGCCCTCAGAACACGTTCCTCCTCGCCCTCCGTGAAGACGATGCGCGAGTTCCCACCCTCGCGCACGAATTGCTTCGCGGCGGAGAACAACGGTTTCATGAACGCGCCGGAGTGATAGACGAACTGCTGAAGCTGATCCGCGTAAGTATCGAAATCAGCAATCGGCCGCGTAGCCACGCCGTCCTCTATTGCTGCCTTTGCGACGGCGGGTGCGATGCGCACAATAAGCCGGGAATCGAACGGTTTTGGAATCAGATACTGCGGCCCGAAGGAAAGATCGTACGCACCATATGCGGCCGCGACGGAGTCGTTCGGTTCCTCTTGCGCGAGGCCGGCAATCGCGTGAACGGCGGCCACTTCCATGTTCCGCGTGATGGTGGTCGCACCAACATCCAGCGCACCGCGGAACACATAAGGAAAGCACAGGACATTGTTGACCTGATTCGGATAGTCCGAACGGCCCGTCGCGATGACCGCGTCATCACGGGCTTCGCGCGCTTTCTCCGGAAAGATCTCCGGCGTCGGATTGGCGAGCGCGAGAATCAGCGGACGCGGCCCCATCTGCTTCACCATTTCCGCCGTCAGCACGCCCCCCACCGAAAGCCCAAGGAATACGTCGGCACCTTCGATGACATCGGACAGCACCCGCGCCGACGTGGCCTGTGCAAAGCGCGCCTTGTCGGGGTCCATCGCGGCCTTGCGTCCTTGATAGACCACACCTTCGATGTCGGTCACCCAGACGTTTTCGCGGGGCAGTCCGAGATCGACCATCAGTTCGAGACACGCGAGCGCCGCGGCCCCTGCGCCTGAAGTGACGACCTTCACCTTCGAGATGTCCTTGCCCACCACTTTCAGACCGTTGAGAAACGCGGCGGACACGGTGATCGCAGTACCGTGCTGGTCGTCATGGAAAACGGGAATCTTCATACGGTCGCGCAGCTTTTGCTCGACGATAAAGCAATCGGGCGCCTTGATGTCCTCCAGATTGATGCCGCCAAATGTCGCCTCGAGGCTCGCGATGATATCCACGAGCTTGTTGGGATCGCTCTCGGTAATTTCGATGTCGAAGACGTCAATGCCCGCGAACTTCTTGAACAGGACCGCCTTGCCCTCCATCACCGGCTTGGACGCGAGCGCACCGATATTGCCGAGACCCAGCACCGCCGAGCCATTCGTAATCACGCCGACCAGGTTTCCTCGGCTCGTGTAGCGGAACGACTCGCGCGGGTCCGCCGCGATTTCCTCGCATGCGACCGCCACGCCCGGCGTATAGGCGAGTGCGAGATCGCGCTGCGTGACGAGCGGTTTACTTGCGCTCACTGATATCTTCCCCCGCGTAGGAAACTCGTGATACTGCAGGGCTGCCTCGCGTTCGGTCCTGTCCATATGTGCCGTGCTCCTATGTATACGCCGGGCCCATCCCGGCTGATCGTCATGGAACACATTCTAGGAACGAGGCATGCGAGGTTTATTTTGTTTTACTATCGGGGCATCACCTTTTGGTTATGTCTGGATTCCCACTATCGTGTCATTCAACACGGACGAAGTGATAAGGCGCTTGAGCGCACGCCTGAAAATGCGCCATCTCATGTTGCTGCTGCAAATACGGCAACATGGCTCTCTAACACGCGTAGCCGAGCACATGGCAAGCAGTCAGCCAGCCATCACGAATGCCCTCGCTGAACTGGAGAATATGTTCGGCGGCTCGCTGTTCGAGCGTTCGTCGCGCGGCATGATTCCGACGGCGCTCGGCACGACCGTCCTCGCACGCGCCGAGTCGATGCTGCACGATCTCGACCACCTCGCATCCGATGTCGGTGCGCTGATCTCCGGTCACGCAACGCGGTTTCACATTGGCGTGATTTCCTTCATTTCAGGAAAGACTCTGGCGTCGGCAATCCGTCATACGCAGTCGCAGATTTCGCAGCGGCTCACGTTTTCCATCCACGAAGGCACGAGCGAAGGGTTAATGTCCCAATTGCGCGACCATACGCTCGACATCGTGATCGGACGGGCATCGTCGAGCGTCGATCTCGACGACCTTCATTTCGAAGTAATTCATCAGCAAAAACCCCGTCTGATCGCGTCCCGACGCCTCGCTGCCAGACTCTCGCGCAGCGCAATGAACTGGCGAAAACTCGCCGAACTCGACTGGATTCTCGGTGCATCGCAAACTCCGATGCGCGACCAGATATCCGATCTGTTCCTGCACGCCGGCGTTACACCGCCCTTTCCCGTTGTCGAAAGCCTTTCGCCGCGGCTGATTGGCGAGACGGTCGCATTGAACGAGAACGCGGTGTCCATCATGCCGGCAGACATCGCGGAAGAACTGGTACGGATTGCGGGTGTGGCGATTGTCCCCTATGCGTTCGACTGGACCTTGCCACCCGTTGCGCTGTTCACCCGCCCGGGTATTCCGCGCGAGATAGATACGATTTTCGCCGCATCATTGCGTGCGCAATACCAGACCAAGGTAGTGAGCGGTCCAGCGTCGCTCGGGTAGCGTTGGTCGCAAGGCGCTGCTTGAGAAACGTGACCGGTTTCTATTGCGCCCGCATGATCGTATGCCTAAACCTCCGGGACGAACCATATGAAACCCGACGAAAGTGCAAAAGCAGCCGGACTGCCCCCGACCGCCGAACTGCTGCAGGACGCCGCGCAACGTGCGCTCGCTTATGTTCAGTCTGTGCATGACAGGCCGGTCAACGTTTCTACCCACGCATTGCGAGGCCTGAACGAATTCCGGCACTCACTGCCAGACGCCGGGCTGGATGCACGTGAAGTCTTGCGCCGTCTCGACGAGGCTGGGTCACCCGCTACCGTCGCGACAACGGGCGGACGGTACTTCGGTTTGGTGATCGGCGGGGCGCTGCCCGCAACCATCGCGTCGAACTGGCTCGCCACTGCCTGGGATCAAAACGCGTGTTTTCGATGGACCTCGCCGATCGCGGCAACGCTCGAAGACGTCGCGCTACGCTGGATCGGCGACCTGTTCGGCTTGCCGGACGGCATCGGAGGAGCCTTCGTTACGGGTGCGTCGATGGCGAACTTTGCGGCGCTGGCAGCAGCACGCCACGACCTGCTATCCCGCCTGGGCTGGGACGTGGAGGCGAAGGGACTCTACGGCGCTCCGGAACTCCGTGTAGTCGTCAGTAAAGAGACTCACGTGACCGTCTCCAAGGCGTTGTCGATGTTAGGACTCGGACGCGAGCGGGTCATCGTAGTGCCAACAGATCACCAGGGCCGGATGCGAGTCAGCGAGCTTCCGGAACTCGATGAGCAAACGATCGTGTGCATCCAGGCTGGCAACGTGAATACCGGCGATTTCGATCCGGCGCGCGAGATATGCCGGTTTGCGAGGAAAGCCGGGGCTTGGGTCCATGTTGATGGTGCATTCGGTCTATGGGCGCTTGCGAACCGTCAGTTCGACACTCTGACGGATGGCGTCGCCGAAGCCGACTCCTGGGCGACGGATGGGCATAAATGGCTCAACGTACCGTATGACAATGGCATCGTTCTAGTGCGCAGAGCTGCCACTCTGCGTGCGGCAATGTCGTTGAATGCCGCATACCTGGCAGAGGGCGATGCGACTGACCGCGAACCGTCGCACTACACGCCGGAATCCTCGAGACGAGCGCGTGGTGTGGATATCTGGGCCGCGCTTCTTAACCTGGGCAGAGATGGCGTTGCGGGGCTAGTCGAACGTACCTGCCGCTATGCCCGAATGTTTGCCCAGGGTCTCGAGGCCAGTGGCTTTGAAATCCTGAATCGTGTCGTACTCAATCAGGTGCTCGTCTCATTTGGTACCCCGGAGACGACGCGCGCCGTAATTAACCGTCTTCAGGCCGAGGGGATTTGCTGGTGTGGCGGCACAGTATGGCAGGGCCGCGTCGCCATGCGAATCAGCGTCTCCAGTTGGGCCACCACTGACACGGATGTGCAGACGAGCCTTCGGGCAATGATTCGCGCCGCGCAAGCATGTGTGCCGTGATGCCATGCAGACACTGATCAGCAGCCTGGCTGCTTAACTGCTGACGATGGGGCGCGACGCATTTCCCGCGTCTATTTGTGGACTGATTGGCTCAGTTATCAATGGAAGGTATTCATATAGCAGCGGCCCTGCTTGTTCCTTTGCTGTGGGGATTTCAGTTTGTCGTCGTAAAAGCGGGGCTCACGGTGCTGCCACCGCTATTCTTCGCTGGGCTGCGATTTGCCGTGATTGCCGCGATTCTCATTCCCTTCGTGGCACGAATCCGCGGCCCCGAGATTTGGCCGATCCTCCTTATTTCCTGTTTCATGGGAGGGATAAATTTCGCGTGTTCATTCATAGGATTGACGCAATCGCCGGCTTGAATTGCCGGGATTGCCAATCAGCTTTGGACGCGCGAGCGATAACGGAGACGATTGGTTTGTCGAGACGTATGCCCGGTCGAAGGACGCCCCCCGAAGCGACGCATTGAGGTTCGTGGTCCAGATTGCCTTTACACAATTCCGGACCAATGCACTCACGCAACCGGTTTCTTGCGACGAGGTTGGGGCCGAGGCCATGCCGACAGCGCAACATCAGCCAGCCGCTTCAATATTGCCCTGCATGCCCCGTCACAGGCTTGCGCCGACATGCCTTGCACAACCGCCTCGTAAAAGCGGGCGAGAGCTTCGGTGTCGGTCTCAGCGACAAGCTCACCCTCGGCGACGGCACGGTCGAAGCGTGCCTTGACGGCCTGGAACCAGGACTCCCGCCGCTCGGCGACCGTCCGTGCGACGGACTCGCTCTTTTCGGCATATTGAAGAACAGCCGTCGAAATCATGCAGCCGCGCGGCCTTCCGGGGTCGGTAAAGCGTGCCGCGGCGTCGTGCAGGTAGAACGCTATCGCATCGTAGGCCGGCATGTCTCCCTGCAGCGCTTCCAGCCACTGCCCGTTCTCACGCTTGCTGATATGGTCGACCGCCTGTCTGTAAAGCTCCTCCTTCGAGCCGAACGTTGCGTAGAGGGACGGCGGCGGAATACCCATGGCCTCGGTCAGGTCAGCTATCGAGGTGCCCTCGTATCCATGCTCCCAGAACAGCCGCGCGGCGACATCGAGCCCCACGTCGCGCTCCAGCAACCTCGGTCTGCCACGTTTTCGGGCGGGGTGACTCATTTTGTAGCGATTCCTATAAAAAGCATTGACAGCGTGTTTCCAGCGTCATTAATATAACGATCACTATTCAATTCGGAAAGGAGTGAATGATGTCTAGAAAACTTTCAGGCAAAACGGCCATCATAACGGGAAGCTCGCGTGGTATCGGCCGTGCTGTGGCACTGGCCTTCGCGCGAGAAGGAGCCGCGCTCATCGGCGTGCATTACGGCAGCAACGCGGATGCCGCTCACGCCACCGTTCGCGAGATCGAGGCCCTCGGAGCAAAAGCCGTCGCCATCAAAGCGGACTTGAACCGCGGGAAGGAAGCAACGGACAGTATCTGGGAGCAGTTCAAGGCAGCCGCGATCGCCGCTACGGGCGAACCTCGGCTTGACATTCTAGTCAACAACGCCGGCATTGCACCCGGGATTCCCTTGTCCGAGACCAGTGAGGCGACCTTCGACGAGGTCCTGACGGTCAACTTCAAGGCACCGTTCTTTCTGATCCAGGCCGTTGCCGATCATCTCCGCGACAATGGACGAATTATCAACGTTTCGACCGGCTTTACGCGTGTGGCCGCGCCAACGCATCCCGCGTACGCCGCATCGAAGGGTGCCGTTGAGACCCTGACGCTGGCGCTTGCTCCCGAGTTCGGGCGTCGCGGCATCACGGTCAATACGGTCATGCCGGGTGTGACGGACACCGACATGAATGCGGAGTGGCTTACCGTACCGGAGGCGCGCGCCGGCGCGGAGGCCATGTCGGTATTCTCGCGAGTGGGTCGACCTGACGACGTGGCTGACGTGATCACCTTCCTGGCCTCGAATGACGCACGCTGGACTACGGGACAGGTGATCGACGCGACCGGCGGCGCCCGGCTCTAAACATTGATCCCGGGACTAAGCACCGCCTCGATCTACCGCGATCCCGGCGTCTCCGACGCGAGCCGCCACGTGAGATTCCCGCGAGCACGCATCTCGCATCTCGCGTGGAAATAGTCCGTGAAATAGATGCGAGGTCGTGCAAGCAGGCTGCCCAGGAACTTTCGCTCCTGCAAGTCATATGCGAGGTCGTCAAGGTCCGAGCGCTCTCTGCGCACGCGCACTCCTTCCGCGAGAAACCGGGATCTCGCGGCGCCCAGGACAGCGAGGTCGATGTCGCATGTAAAGCGCTCATCGAGCTCTTCCGGCGCGCCGGTATGTCGGGTGGCGAGGATCATTGCGCAGATTCGCTCACACATCGCGATGCGATCGCCGGCCGAGCGTCGAAGCCAGTCCGCGCTGCGCCGCTCGTTGTCGCTTGCGCCTGGAACATAGATGATGTCGTGGCACCACAGCGCAAGTTCCACGAGATCAGGATGCGGGATCGCGCTGCGTGCCGCATCGAAATAGCGCAGACAGCGGCGAACGTGACGCAGCGTGTGATAGTGACGACAGGGTTCGCTGTAACGTTGCGCGAGATCGGCATAGACAGCCTCGGCGCGTGCGCCGCCGCAGCGCGTCCATAACTCGACGAAGCGTTCCTGCAAGTGGCTCATCTCTGCTCCTTTGCGCACGTCGGCTCACTACGACTGTCCGCCGCTTTCTTCAGCAGGCTGCTCAGAGAAACTCCGCGCGAATGTCGATGCTGGAGCGTCGACCGATATCCGCGTAGTGCCGCGCGAGCCACACATCGGCCTCGTTCCGGCCGTTGTCGCGCAGTTCGCAGAGAAAGCTCCAATCCGCGTTGTACTTGCTGGACAGGCTGAGCGCGCACATCGCGGCGTCGGAGCGGATCGAATGAATCAGCATTTCCTTCATCTCGTCCCGATCGAGTTTACCTTGCTGGATCAGATCGGTGACAAATGCAATTGCACGCATCTCGCGCATCAGCGATGAATTGAAGCTGATCTCGCTGATCCGATTCAGAATTCCGGCGGCCGTGACTGGCACGCCGGCGCGTACGAGCGTATTGATGTGGACGATCACCACGTCGCGCGTCTTGCAGTGATAGATCAGCGGATAAATGGCGGGGTTGCCCATATAGCCGCCATCCCAGTAGTGCTGGCCTGCGATCGTGACCGCATGGAACAGCGTCGGCACGCAGGCGGAGGCGAGCACCGCGTCCGCGCAGATGTCCTCACCCGTGAAGATGCGTATCTTGCCCGTCTCCACGTTGGTCGCGCACAGATATAGCAGTATCGGACACCGTTGGCGCAGTGCCGCAAAGTCGACCTGGCGTTCGAGCACTTCGCGCAACGGATTCAGATTGTGCGGATTGAACTGATAGGGAGAAAACACGCGCAGCCATGCCGGCGCATCGCCTGCTGCATCCGCAACGCCGCGAAAAGCGCCCGTTGCGGATGGTCTTCGTGGGCGATTGGCGCGCCAAACAGCGCGAGGATGCCGTCGCCCAGCGATTTGGCGACGTAGCCCTCGTCGTAGTGGACGGCTTCCATCATCAGCGCGACGACGGGCTCGATCAGGTGGTGGGCTTCTTCCGGGTCGAGATCATGGATCAGAGCCGTGGAACCCGCCATGTCGGCGAATAGCGCCGTGACGGTTTTGCGTTCGCCAGCAGTTTCGCCTCTTGCTTCCATCGCGACGTGCTCGGCACGGATACGCTCGGCAAGATGATGGGGCGTGTAGTTGACCGGTGCGGGCGGTGGTTGCTGGACGGACCTCGCCTGCTCCGGCGCTTCGCTGAGCGGCGCCCCGCACTCGCTACAGAATCGGGCGGTTGCGGCGGACTCACGCCCGCAACGGGGACACACGCACGTCAGCATGGTCCCGCGGGCTTCGCAGAACCTGGCCCTGCTGAGATTATCGAATCCGCAGTTTGTGCAGCGCATACAACCTCGTCGCGGCACGACCAATAGGAATTCATTATGCGCCGGATGCACCATGGGAGCAGTCCGGCTATTCACCTGGTGTTTCGGCCGCCGAATCCCTGGGACACGTATACTCCCCCTAAGTATTGTCCTATACTGCCCCCTAGTATCAACACATCGTTGCTGTCATGCCTCATTCCGCCGAAGAAAAGAAACGTGTGCTGACACGCGTGCGCAGGGTTCGCGGCCAGCTGGACGCGCTCGAGCGCGCGCTGGAGGACGGCGCCGATTGCGCTCCGGTGCTCCAGCAACTGGCGGCCATCCGCGGGGCGATCAACGGTGTGATGGCCGGTGTGCTCGAAAGCCATCTGCGCGAGGAGTTCTCGCACCTTGCGGGATCCGCGGATGCCTCATCGGGGTCGATCGACGATGTCGTGACCCTCGTTCGAACCTATCTACGCTAGTTCAATGCGGGAATTCCACCCCGCAATTGGCGCCCCTTTCTTAACAGGACCACTATGAAATCGCGTGCTGCAGTTGCGTTTGCGCCAGGTAAGCCCCTCGAGATCGTCGAGATCGACGTCGAACCGCCTCGCAAGGGCGAGGTGCTGATCAAGATTACGCATACTGGTGTGTGCCACACCGACGCCTTCACCCTCTCGGGGGACGATCCCGAAGGCCTCTTCCCAGTCGTGCTCGGTCACGAGGGCGCCGGCATCGTCGTGGAAGTGGGTGAAGGCGTGACGAGCGTCAAACCCGGCGATCACGTTATCCCGCTCTACACCGCGGAATGTGGCGAGTGTCTGTTCTGCAAGAGCGGCAAGACCAATCTGTGCGTTTCCGTGCGCGCCACGCAGGGCAAGGGCGTGATGCCCGACGGCACGACCCGCTTCAGCTACAACGGCCAGCCCCTCTATCACTACATGGGCTGCTCCACGTTCAGCGAGTACACCGTGGTGGCCGAGGTGTCGCTCGCCAGAATCAACCCGCAGGCCAATCCCGAGCAGGTGTGCCTACTCGGCTGCGGCGTGACCACGGGGCTGGGCGCGGTGAAGAACACCGCGAAGGTGCAGGAAGGCGATACCGTCGCCGTATTCGGGCTGGGCGGCATTGGCCTCGCCGTGATCCAGGGCGCCAAGCTCGCCAAGGCTGGCCGCATCATCGCCATTGACACCAACCCGGGCAAGTTCGACCTGGCACGCGCCTTCGGGGCGACCGACTGCATCAACCCCAAGGATTACGAAAAGCCGATCCAGCAAGTCATCGTCGAAATGACGGGCTGGGGCGTGGACCACAGCTTCGAATGCATCGGCAACGTCAACGTGATGCGTGCGGCGCTGGAATGCGCGCACCGTGGCTGGGGCCAGTCGGTCGTCATTGGCGTGGCCGGTGCGGGTCAGGAAATCTCCACCCGTCCGTTCCAGCTCGTGACCGGCCGCCGCTGGCTCGGCACCGCCTTTGGCGGCGTGAAGGGCCGCTCGGAACTGCCCGGCATGGTGGAAGACGCGATGAAGGGCAAGATCCAGCTCGCGCCGTTCGTCACCCATACGAGGCCGCTGTCTGGCATCAATGAAGCTTTCGATTTGATGCACGAGGGCAAATCGATCCGGACCGTGGTTCATTACTGACACCGAAGGACGGAGAGAGGCCCTGGTCTCGGCAGGCTAACCGGGGCATCGGGAAGGCGCGCGAACTTCGCGGGCGCCGCCGCTCGTAGCGGCGGCTGGCCGCGCAATCCGCGCCCTGGGTCCGTCCGGAATGGGAAAAGCTACAGATCGAGAATCAGATCCGAAGTCGGTCGGCTGCAGCACATCAAGCGCATGCCCTTGTCGATTTCACGCGGGCGGATGCCTCCGTTGTGCCTCATGTCCACCGAGCCATCGAGTACTTTCGTCTTGCAGGTCCCGCATATGCCCTGGCTGCATGACGATGGCAACGGCACACCGGCGTTGCGCGCGGCGACGAGCACCGTCTGCGATCCGTCCATCGTGAACGTGCGACCCGAGCGCGCCAGTTGCACCGTATAGCCTATCTGCCCGCTCGCTTCTGCGCTGGGCTCCGCGCCCGGCCCTTCAGCGCACTCCATAGTCTCCGCGAAGTTGAAGCTTTCCTGATGATATCGGGAAGGATCGTGCCCACCTTCCTCGAGCATCTGTCTGCAAGCGTCCATATAGCCGCCCGGGCCACAGATGAACACTTCACGATCGCGGTAGTCCGGCACATGCTGGCTCAACAGTTCAAGACCAAGACGCCCCACGGGACCCGACGAATCAGGCTCATTCCCGGGCGCCTCGCATACGTGCACGACCCGGAGCTTGTCCGAGAGCGCGCAGAAGCACGCAAGCTCGTTGCGAAAGATGATGTCTTCCGGCGTCCGGGCGCTATGAATAAACACGATGTCGCGATTCAGGCCGAGGTCGAGTGCCGCCCGCGTCATTGACATCAGTGGTGTCACGCCCGATCCCGCCGAAAGATACAGAAGCTTTGCAGCGGGGCCCGAAGAAGGTGTGAATACGCCCGAGGGCCCGAAGGCTTTCAGCTCGACACCCTCCCTCATGTTCTCGTGCAGCCAGTTCGACATGACGCCGCCCGGCGTGCGTTTGACCGTAATGGAAAGCGTATGGGGGCGTGTCGGCGGCGAAGAGATCGTGTAGCAACGGTTGACCTCCTTGCCGGCGATCTCGGCCGATACCATGATGAACTGCCCCGGCTCAAAGCTGAAGAGCCGGCCGTCCCGGGCACTAAACACGAATGTCCGGACATCTTGCGTTTCAGCGGACACCCGCGTGCACGTGAGCGTGCGCTGCTCGTGACTCGGCCACTGGGTGTCCGCGAGTTCCCACGTGCTCGCACTGCAAAAACGATCAGGCATTTCCCGACCCGGCTCGATGAAACATGAATCCACGGCAACGTTCATGGCGACCTCAAACTCCGTGCGCTCTCAGCTTCGCGTCGTACCACCGCGAAAACTGATCCAGCGCTGCCTCTGTATAGCTCGAAAAAGGCCCCGGGATATAAGCCGGATCCTGCGTGCCTGCGTGCGTGTTCGCAACGAGTTCCGCGTCCTGGTTCGTCGTCGCGATCCAGACCTCGGTTAGCCGCTTCAGGTCATAGTCCACACCTTCAACAGCGTCTGCGTGGACGAGCCAGACCGTGCGCACGAGCGTCTTGTCCGGCGCGAGCGGCAAAAGATAGGCGATCACCGCATGGTCGCTCATCACATGAGTCCACGAATGATGACCCCACATGTGGACGTCACCAAGGTCGCGCCGGCTGACTCCGCCGAGCAGTTTCGTGCATGCGACTTTCGTGTCCAGCGTCTGCGATTCGTTGGCCCCCGAGATGACGAGGCGCTGGGTCCGGAAGTTGGTATCCACACTCTCGTCGAGCGATTCGAACGTGGCGCAGACATAGCCGTCCTTTTCCCAGTTCTCCCGGCAAGCCGCGTTGCGTTTCAGGTAGTCCTCGTAGCTTCGCAGCGATTCTTCGCTCTGGCCATCCGGACAAAAACCGAAGTCCTCCGCCAGAAACGAGTTTGTCAGTTCCGGATGGGTGCCGGCGCAGTGGTAGCACTCGCGGTTGTTTTCCATCACGAGCTTCCAGTTGCCGTTTTCGACGATCTCCATCTCATGGGCGATCTTCGTTCGCGTCAGATCGTACGGCGCGAAGCGCGGGGCCATCACGGTCTCGAGCTTCTCGAAGTCAGCGGGCGGATCGTCGGCGAGACAAACGAAGATATGCGCGCCCACCGTCTTCACATGGACGGGAATCAGGCTGTGGCAGCTTGCGTCGAAGTCCTTGCCCATATGCGTCGAATGCTTGAGGCTGCCGTCGAGATCATAGGTCCACTGATGGTATGGGCACACGAGCATCCCCACGCTGGCCTTGCCGGTCTTCTTCATGATCCGCGAGCCGCGATGGCGGCAAACGTTGTGATAGGCGCGCACGTTCTCGTCGTCGTCCCGCACGATGACGATCGATGCCCGGCCGATGTCGACCGTGTGGACATCGCCCGGTTCCGGTACATCGGCTGTGACGCCAACGAGAATCCAGAGCTTGTTAAAGAACACCTCGACGTCCGTCTCGAAGACGTCACGACGCCCGAACAACTCGCCGGGCATGCCGTGTCCCTTCTTGCGGCTTTCGATTAGTTCGCGATGCGATTGAAGCTGAACTTCAGACATGGTGGACCTCGTGGTGAGAATGTTTCGCAGCGCTCGCGGCACTGATATGGCGTTGAGTATTGGATCGTCGAAACGCACCGTCAATGTCCTTTATAAGCCGGTTCACATTCCTTTAAATCATGCGAGAATGCACGTGGGACCGGACTCCTGAACCGGGCATCATGGATCTGCTCTCAAACCAGGGTTCCGCCTGAGCAAGATGAAAACCACCAAAGCAACCAAAGGCTATCGTCGGATCGTTCCCTCACTGACCGCCCTTGTCGAATTCGAAGCCGTGGCTCGGCTTGGGAGTTTCACCTATGCCGCGAGTGAATTGGGCGTCACGCAGTCCGCGGTGAGTCGACAGGTTAGATTCCTCGAAGAGACGCTCGGCGTTCAACTCTTTCACCGGCTGCACCGTTCGATTGATCTGACGAGTGAGGGCGAAGCGTTGTACATGGTCGTCGCCGAGTCGATGCAGAAAATCGCCGGCGTGTTCGATCGGCTGGTGACGGGAACCGAATTGCGGGAACTGGTGCTGGTGTCGACGGCCGCCTTTTCGCAATTCCGGCTCCTGCCGCGGCTCGCGAAGCTAAAGAAGCTCGTCCCCCCATTGCAACTGCGGCTGTCGACCGACATGTTCACCGCGGACCTGCGCCATGTCGAAGTCGATGTCGCTGTGCGCTACGGGGACGGCAACTGGCCGGACGGAACCTCGACGTTGCTGTTCGACGTGGAGGTCTTCCCCGTATGTTCCCCGGAGTTCCTTCGGGAATACGGCACGCCACGCTCACTCGATGACCTGGCGAAGCTGGCGCTCGTCGAGTCCGACGCTACGACTGAAGGTTGGATGGGCTGGAACGAATGGTTTCGCGCGGTCGGGTACCGGCCCGGGCGACTCAACAAGGTGCTGCGGTGCAGTCTCTACTCCGATGCGATTCAAGCCGTGAGATATGGACAGGGAATTGCGTTGGGGTGGAGCCGCCTGGTCGATGACCTGTTGCTCTCAGGAGAACTGGTCCGGATGGACGTGGCGACGTTCCGGCCGAGCGACGCCTATTTCGTCGTGGTTCCGCATGGTCGGACCATCACACCGGTCATTACGCAGCTAATCGAATGGCTGCGGGGAGATCCGGCGCCCCGCTGACTTCTCGCGCAGGGCATCGTCGGTTGTCGCTCAGGCCCAGATATCACCTATCGTGAAGCCGTTGACGTAACGGAGACTGATTCGATCCGGGCATCGGCGCCTGCACAACACCCGCAACAGCATGCACGCGATGCGCTCCGGAACGACTCCGCTCCTCGCGCTGTGACGGTTAGCGGCATCCGCCGAGTTCGACGTATCGGCCTGCTTCTGAGAGCATCCATCGCTCGAACGCTTGCACAAGCGGCATATTCTGTTTGCACTCCGGATATACGAGGTAATACCCCTTGTCGCTGCGCAAGGACAAATTGCACGGCACGATCAATTCACCCAGTTCCAATTCGTGCGACACGAAGAATCGAGGTACGAGCGCGATACCAAGGCCCGCGCGCGAGGCTTCCACGAGCATTGAAAACAGCTCGTAGCGCTGCCCACGCATGCAGTCGGCGTCGTGAATGCCCGCCTGCGCGAGCCAGTTCCTCCACGCGTCCGGCCGTGCGGACTGATGCAGCAACGTGTAATTCGCGACTTCAGGCGGCTGCAAATCGGTCCGCCCTTTTAGCAACTGCGGGCTGCAAACGGGCGTCATCTCTTCGCCGAAAAGGTACTTTGCGCAAGAGCCCGGCCAGACAGGATCGCCGAAATGGATCGCTGCATCGAACGGCGTGTCGGTAAATAAAAAGGGTTCCGCACGTGTCGTCAGGTTGACCGTCACCCGCTCGTGTTCCGCATAGAACCGGGGAAGACGCGGTATCAGCCAGCGCGTAGCGAATGTCGGTATGACCGCGATTTCGAGGACGCCGCCCGCGTCGCGATGCGCCATTGCGGCCAGCGTGTCCCGCTCCAGCCTTCCAAGGTTCTCGCGAACCTGCCTTGCATAGATCTGGCCGATCTCTGTCAGGCTGAGTCGCTTCTTGACGCGATTGAAAAGCGGTACGCCCAGATACTCCTCCAGACTCCCGACCTGCCTGCCGACCGCGCTTTGCGTCAGGGCCAGTTCGTCGGCGCTGCGCGTAAAGCTCAGATGCCGTGCTGCGGCCTCAAACGCAATCAATGCTTCGATACTGGGAATTCTTCGCCTCACGTTCCTTCCTCAAACGCACAACGTTGCGAGTTTATATCGTTTGCGGGCCGGTGGCCGACGACGCCACAATTAATTCCAACTTGCCGAGCGATGGACAACGCACCCGTCCGTTCGGTTGGCTTCACGTTGCAGAAATTCCTTTCGCTTCGATTCATCATCGCCTGGCAACAGTGGCGGTGTTCGTCAGCATCTTTCCAAACCTCACGAAGGATCAGGCCATGACTTTCGACTCGCCCCCTGTAAAGTTCAAACCATATACCCGGCAGACGATCAGCCAGGCGCCACAGTGGCAACACCTTCCTGAATCGCTGCGAGAGGCTGTGCAGGTCGTATCGCGTGTCATGCCGTTTCGTACCAATCAGTATGTGATGGACGAACTGATCGACTGGGGCAAGGTGCCCGACGATCCCATCTATCGCCTGACGTTCCCGCATCAGGACATGCTCTCTCCCGCCGACTATTCGAAGCTGCGAGACCTGGTGCTCGTGAAAAAGGACGAGGCCGCCATCGAGGAAACAGTTCGCGGTATCCGGCTGGCGATGAATCCGCACCCGGCCGGACAGATGACACACAACGTGCCGTTCATGAACGGGCAGCCCGTGAGCGGACTTCAGCACAAGTACAAGGAAACGGTATTGTTCTTCCCGAGCGCCGGGCAGACATGCCACGCGTACTGCACATTCTGTTTCCGCTGGCCGCAGTTCGTGGGCATGGACGACCTCAAGTTCGACGCTCGCGAATCGAGCGAGCTCGTTGCGTACCTCACGCTGCATCCCGAGGTGACCGACGTGCTGATCACCGGTGGCGACCCGCTCATCATGAACACGCGTTCGCTTGCCGGGTATATCGAACCTCTGCTGGCACCCGAGCTTTCGCATATCCAGAATATCCGCATCGGCACCAAATCGGTCGCTTACTGGCCACAACGCTATGTGAGCGATAAAGACTCCGACGACTTGCTGCGTCTATTCGAAAAGGTCGTGGCGTCCGGCAAAAATCTCGCGATCATGGGCCACTACAATCATCCGGCCGAACTGCGAACCGAGATCGCACAGCGCGCGGTCAAACGGATCGTCTCGACAGGCGCGACCCTGCGCATGCAGGCGCCGCTGATCCGGCACATCAACGAGGACCCCAACGGGTGGGTGGAACTATGGACGACGGGTGTGCGTCTGGGCGCCATTCCGTACTACATGTTCGTCGAACGCGATACCGGGCCCAGTCATTACTTTGAACTGCCGCTCGCAAAAGCATACGAGATATTCCAGTCTGCTTATCAGCAGGTGTCGGGACTTGCGCGTACGGTTCGCGGCCCGTCGATGAGCGCGTTTCCCGGCAAGGTGGTCATCGACGGCATCGTCACGATTGCCGGCGAAAAGGTGTTTGCCCTGCAGTTTCTCCAGGCACGCAACCCGGACTGGGTGCGTCGCCCCTTCTATGCCAGGTTCGATCCCACCGCGACGTGGCTCCACGATCTCGTTCCGGCTTTCGGTGAAAAGAAATTCTTCTTCGAAACCGATGAAGACACGCGGCATAAAACCGTACATATCATGTCGCGGCACGCTGGCCGGCATGTTCCTGAGTCGACAGTCGAGATCCCCGCGGTAACGGCCGAAGCGTAATCCATCACCAACAACCGGTCCGCTCCCGGCGGGCCGGCGTCTTATCGACTCATATTGATAGGGATTCGAAATGACTTACGTGGTAACCGAAAGCTGCATCCGGTGTCGGTATACCGACTGCGTAGAGGTCTGCCCCACCGACTGCTTCCGCCAAGGTCCGAACTTTCTCGTGATCGATCCGGATGAGTGCATCGACTGCGGAGTTTGCGCGCCGGAGTGCCCCGTCGACGCGATTGTGCCGTCCGAGGACATTGCCGAAGACCAACTCGCGTTCGTTGAACTGAACGCCGAGCTTGCCAAACAGTGGCCGACGATCGCCGCCCGACAGGCGCCGCTTCCCGACGCCGAGGAATGGAAAGATGTTCGGTCGAAGCTTCGATATCTTCAGAAAGAGTCCGTTGCTTGCTAACCGTCGCCCGGCAACTCACTTGGCACCGATGGTCGTCACGGGCAACCACTTGCCGCCTTTCACCTGATAGAGCGTCGACGTCGGGTGTTTCAGATCTCCGTACGAATCGAATTCGATCTTTCCCGTGATGCCGTTGTACTGAATAGTTCGCAATGCAGGCATAAATACCTCGGGTTTTGAGGAATTCGCCTGTTTCATGGCGGTGATAGCGACCCACGCGCAGTCGTAGGCGAATGGCGCGTAAGTCAACGTATCCGCGCCGAATCGTTTTTTGAATTTATCCGCGAACGCTTTGCCTTGAGGAAGGGACACGACTGGCCGTCCGTACTCCCAGGCCATTGCGCCTTCGGCAGCACTGCCGGCAACGCCGATGAAGATGCTGTCGGCGATGCCACCGCTCCCTACGAACTGCGTCCGCATACCGAGTTGTTTCATCCTCCTGGTAAGAAGGGCCGCCTGGTTATCGAGGCCGGCAAAGTACAGCAGGTCCGCGTTCGCCGCCTTGATATTCGTGAGCTGTGCGTTGAATTCGACGGCCTTGTCGTTGGTGTATTCCGACGCGACGATATGGCCGCCGGCCGCGATGACGGCCTTCTTGAATTCTTCCGCGGCTCCCTGGCCAAATGCCGTGCGATCGTCCATCACTGCAATGCGCTGCGCCTTGGTGACCGCTACCGCGTACTCCCCTGCATTGCCCGAGTTCTGTGCGTCGGTGGCGATAATACGAAAGACGTTCTTCAGCCCTTGTCGGGTTATGGCCGGGTTCGTGGCGGCGGGGTCTATCAACGGAATGCCGGCCTTGGCGAATATCGGCGACGAGGGCAACGCTACTCCGGAGTTGTAGTAGCCCACCACGGCGACCACGCCATCATCGACGAGCTTCTGAGCGACTTGTACGCCAATGCGTGGGTCGCCCTGATCATCGACGGAGTCCAGCCCGAAGCGCACCTCCTGCCCGCCCAACTTCGTGCGCTGGGCATTGGCTTCTTCGACGGCGAGCCGAACACCATTCTCGATGTCCTTACCGTTGGCGGCTCCGGCGCCGGTCAGCGGGGCCGACACGCCGATCTTCACGACCTCCTGTGCGAATGCCTGGCCGCTTGCGAGCAATAAGGCGACGGCAGCCAGTCCAGCCGCGAAGCATTTTTTGGAGGTGTCGAGCATCTGTTTACTCCTGGACGTGCGAACTCCAGCTTCCAGCGGGTGCAGCCGCGCCGAAACCCATCACGGTCGTCTCGAAGCCGGAACGCGGCCACTTTTGCTTTGCGACAGGATTCATCACCAGATATCACCAGCAGTAAAACCATTCGTGAAAGGATCGCTGGGGTCCAGCACGTATGTACTGAATCCATAGGTCCACGAATGTCCCGACACTGTCGGCACGTCTGGATCAACGGCGTGACGCTGGCCAACGGCGTGAATCTGGCTGGGAAGTACGGCGGCGGCTCGCTAAGTTCGCAGGGCCCGCAGTACAAGATTACCGGGTCGGGCACGACCGGCCTTGCACCGAATCCTTCGACCGGCCAGGGCGGATTGATCACATTCGGTCTGCGATTACAGCCCGTCCGGCGACGCGGTACGCTGGAGCCCGTCGCTGATCGCCGGGTCCGGTGTTCGTGAGCAATGTGAGCGGCATTAAGCTGAACAAGGCGGTGATCGCGGGCACCACGTACAACACGTCGCTGACCGCACCGGCAACCTGATGCCGGCGCACATGGGCGCGGGCAACCGCTGTCCGTGTGCGCGTGACAGCGGGCAGATCGAGCGACGAAACGATGCGAACCGAGGTACGACTACCACCCCTTGTTCTTTGGCTTCCTGACGCAGTCGTCGTGTCCTATTGCCACTTCGCGTGCTTATGACGATTGCGACCGACTACGTCCCACTGCTTTCTCGCTTCCTTTTGCGCCGACTTGCCGTGATCATGCTGATGTTCTCCGTCGGCTGCTTGACCGGCCTTGGCGCCGCGCCTTGCGAACCTGAACATTTCGGCGAATTTCATCTCGATCTCCTTGTGCGGTAACGACGCCGCAAATCCAGTGTACTCCGGCTGCCAGGTCAAAAGTCGCGACTCGGACCAGCTTGCGTCCGGGTTCTGACCGGGTTTGGCTTTTCCCAGGAAACGCAATGATCGACGCGTCAATTCAAATAATCGTTCTCGTTCTTGTCGCCTCGATCGCTGTCGCGCCCGGGCGCGAATATTTCTGAATCTCAGCGTTGCAGCGCGTCGCGTAGATGAATGTCAGATCCGAAGCGTCTCGATGCGGCACTTGAAAAGTACCCCAATCCTCGCCTGGTTCGCTGAGGCGGTCACATAACAGTTCGATCACTGCATCCGGAGCGGGTGCGCAGTTCATGAACGGCTTGTGCGACATCAGAAACGTCCGCATTGTCTCTGGTCGTTCCAGATTGAGCGGAACGTGCCACGGCAGCCGGCCGGATGTCCCGTCAAACTGCACATACAACACCGGCGGAGCCTTGAAGTGCATGTGGAACAACCCATGCACATGGATCGCGAAACGCTCGAAATAGTCCTCCATGCGGGACTGCAGGCTTGAGTGGGAATAAAGAAGTGTCGCGCTCGCGGTGGCTTCCAGACGAAAGGTGACAAACCTTGCTTCGCCTTCCTGTGAAACCACCCCAACTCCGTACTGCCCTATCACCTGAAACGGGGTCGCGCGAGGCGGAGTATAAAAATATCGATCGACGTAAGAGACGGGTTCCCCATCGTCATCATCATCGCGGAAGTTGCCCGCTCGAGAACTCGCGGAGGCTGGATTGCCGGGATTCAATTGGGTGGATCTGGCGTCCCTATCGCTTTTGCTCGACATAGTGGTGCCTCCGCATCCGGTTCTGGGAGAAGCAGCATATGCGTCCAATCCGACGGGCTCGGCCTTGCGTCTGCCTTGCGAAAATCACCCTTTCGGATCTTTACGTACCAGGGAGTTTTGCGGTCCGTGAGTCGTGCGCCTCCAGGCCTCGTCCGCTCTTTGTTGAGCCGATTTCACGGTATGTTCGATCCGACGCTTGCTAGTGGGCGCATGGGTAATCGCCGAAGTCAGAGTGGAAAGTGTCCGTCGGACAGTCCTGGTGACCATAGCTCGCTCCGCGTTCTTGTCCATATCCATATGTTAAGTCTAGGCCGATACGTGAAGTGCGCGCTACTGTACGTTTGAACAGCACCTTGGTGAGTCCATGATGGACATCGTCTCGTTTCATCGGAGCAATGAGCCTCCGGCTACGGCAGCGCTCGATTCACAACTGCCCTGAAGCAACCGCGCAGTTCAGTCAGCGCTTCACGTCTCTGGCTTGGGGCCTCTAACCGCAGCGAAGCGGTGTTGTATCGCGACGAGTTGGTCGTCCGTGGTCGCGACCAGCCACAAGCGTGCGTGCTCCTCGATTTTCCGGTTGTGGTCCTTCAGCGGCCCCATCGAGGTCGCGGCCTTCCAGACCACCGGGCCCACTCGGCTACTCCTGCCGGACGGGGCGCCTACCAGCAGGCAATAAGGTCCAAGAGGAAGCGATACGAACGGTACCGCTGGACTCCCTCGCACGCGCCAGTCGATGAAGGGCATCTCGCTGATAAGCAGCGGCGTGGCCAAGCCGTAAAGCACGCTGAAATCGTACAGCGCCAGTTGCTTGCGCAGGCCCGCGTAACCGCGCCGGATATCAGCAACGACTGCCGCGCGGATTTCATCCTCGAACATCGGCTCGTTCGCATAGCGCGCGAAAGCCTCCCGGGCGTCCGACTGATATGCGCTGAACACCCCGAGTTCCACGCAGTCCTGAACCGCGCGGTGGATCTCCGCTACCGAGCCGGCCTCATCTGGCTTGCCCAATTGCGCTGCCCGCAAGAACCGGGCAAGTCCCGCTTCCTGGATCGGAGGGCCATCCGCGGATGTGTCGCCGTCAGCGTCCTTATCGAGCGGCACGTAGACGTATTTTTCGGCCGCAAAGCGCGATTTCTTGCCTTCATCAAACTTGATTTGGCCATCGCTAAAGTCCAAATAGCGAGTTCCGATTCGTCCATGCTCCCAAATCCAGTTCTTCAGGAGCGGGCGGAGTGGATGCAACGTGTCGTGCTCAGCAGCCATTCAAGCCTCCCAATGCCTTCGGATAGTTCCGCGTGGTCGCCTGTTTCGTCGAGGATCCCCAACAGCGATGGTAACGGAGACACGGCCTCCGGCTTCCATCCACTCGAAGTGTGCGGATAGCGCGAACAGCTATCGCGTGTCTGTTGGGCGTTGGGCGCCACGGAGCGTTCGCGGCACTCGAACCACAAAGCCAATCTCTTTGTAAATCAACGAAGTAGAGAAATATGACGAATTGGCACGTCGCGTGCAGTGTTGGGTTCAGCCCGCGTTGCCCTGCGCTGGATGGCGTAAGACGCCATCGGAGGGACTTCGAAACACTGTCGCGCATCGGCGTCCGGTGTGGCTTCCTGGAGTCTACCTATGCCGCTCGCTCGACTGCTCCTCTGCTTTCTCCAGTGCTCGCTCGCAGCCGCGGCGCTGTTGCCCATCGTCGCCGGCGCCGCGAACCTGCCGGACGCATCGCAACGCTATGCGTCCGGCACGCTCGATGCGGGTCCCAGCGATTCGACGACGCCTCGCGAGCTGAAAGCTGGCATCGAGCGCCTGCGCACCGGGACGTGGTGGGAAGCCAACCGCAAGATCCGCCCGGAACTCGCGCAAGTCGGCGACCTGATGTTCCTGCTGCCGCTTGCCGACAGGCAGCTCGAACCATCGTCGGATGCTATCGGCCGCGTACAGCGCCTGCGCGAGGCGCTGCGCGGCCACCTGATGCGCGAACCCGCCGGCTGGACCCGCCTCGTTGCGCAGGTGCGGGCAGAGCGCGCGAAGGCCGGCGACGCGTCAGCCGTGCTGCTCGCTGACGCTCTCGTCAACGAGGTCCGCTACCGCGACGGAACCGACGGCAGCTACTACGCGCCGGCACGGTTCTTTGCCGAAAGCGGCGTGTGCAAGGACTTCGCCGTCGCCAAATACCTGCTGCTGCGCGACGCGGGTTTCGACATCGAACGGCTGCGTCTCGTATCGCTCGCGCCGCGCTACAACAACACGCCGGACGACTGGCACGTGATCCTCGTCGTGCAGATCGATGGCGCGAGCGAACCGCTCGCACTCGATTCACCGAACGCGAAGCGCGCCGCCGATGCGTCCAGCGAGACATCGGCTTCGAGCGGTCCGTCCGCGCTGCTCGGCGCAATCCTCGCCGGCCGCGAGCCCGCCGACGCGGTGCTGCGCGCGCCCGCCGGACCGCTTGCCACACCGCTCAGCCGGTCTGGGCAAGCGCGGCGGCCGCTTGCGACAGTGTTCAACGAACTGGGCAGCCGGTCATTCGAACGCGCTGCGCCGGGCGCGCTGCGGCGCGCGTCGGCGGCCAGGCGAAGCGCGAACGCGATGTATGTCGACGAAATGGGCGAGTCGTGGACAGTCGACGGCTCCGGCACGTTTCCGAAGTGGCGCGTCGCCGTTGACCAGGCAGACGCGCCGCGGGAGCCGGGTCCGGCGGCAAGGTTGATACGCGTGGCGGCACGCTGACTAATGTGGGCATGGCGCGCGCGCCGCCGCCTCGAAAGTCTTCTGACGCAGAACCCTCAGCCAAACCGAACACAATAAACAGGCGGCAAATGCGCTGAAATCAATTGCCAGTTTTCACCGCCGTCGTCGGACGTCCAGAGCGAGCCGGTGGTCGACCCCATCGCGAGGCGCATGCCAGAGTCATCCACCGCGAGCCCGTGCCGATACACGAGGTCATACGCCGGTTTTCGCGGCAACCCGTTGGAGAAACGTTCGAACGTGCGGCCGCCGTCGCGTGTGCGCGTGACAACGAATTGGCCGTCCACCGGAATGCGGCACTGGTCTTTCACGGCAGGCACGAACCACGCGGTGTCCGGGTCGCGCGGATGGACGGCAACCGCGAAGCCGAAGCTCGATGGCTGCGCTTCGATCCGCTGCCAGTGAGCCGCACCGTCGAGCGAGCGGAAGATGGCGCAGTGATGCTGAGTCCACAGCGCATCCGGGTTTGCCGGGCATTGCACGACGCGGTGCGGGTCTTGCACGTTGGCGTCGCCGCGCCGCTCCGGCGGCATGTAGTCGGCTTCCATGCCCTCGGCACTCACGCGCCAGCTCGCGCCGCCGTCGTCGGTTTGCCAGACGCCGCCGCACGATACACCGATCGTCACGTGCCGGCTGTCGCGCGGATCGACCATCACGGAATGGATTCCCGCCGCGTCGTA
This sequence comes from Paraburkholderia sp. BR13439, assembly GCF_040948805.1. NCBI lineage: Bacteria > Pseudomonadati > Pseudomonadota > Betaproteobacteria > Burkholderiales > Burkholderiaceae > Paraburkholderia > Paraburkholderia sp. BR13439. The sequence goes on from NZ_JBFPKN010000014.1 coordinate 131,535, forward strand.
GCCGCCTCCGAACCATTCACGGCGCTCCGGGCGATCCCACAGCGCGCGGTTGAGCACCCACGTGTCGCCGCCATCGCCGGAACGGAAAAGCCCGCCTGGAATCGTGCCGGCCCACAAGACGCCTGGCTCGTCGGGGCCGCCTGTTTCAAGCGACCATATCTGCTGAAGCGTCCAGGGAGTGGCTGGCCGGCTGGGCGGGGCTTCGTCATCGCTGTCGGCGCCTGCGCTCGCGTGCGCGCCGTTTCCGGCAGGCGTCTCGTCGGCAGGCTGCGGCGGGTAGACCGGAACCGCGCACTCCTCCCAATCCGCGATGCCCGCGCGCCGGCGATGCAGCTTCACGCCGAAGTGGCCGAGATTGAGCGCCGCATACAGCGAGCTGTCGCGCGGATCGCGCAGCACCATACTCACTGGCTCGCCGGCGAAATGCAGATCGCCGAAGTGCCAGCCGCCCTCACCATCGGCTCTGACATCGAACAGGCCCTTGCGGGTCGCGACAAGCAATCGATCGCTCATATCGAGTGACTCCTCGAGTACTGATAGGCCTCTCACCCGCCCGACAGCGCCTGAACCACGTAAACCCGGCTTTGCTCGCCGAGCGCGTCGGACAGATGTTCCCGGTCGTGGACCCGCCGGCCGTCGACGAACACCGCGAGATGCGGCCGCAGCGAGCCCTGATCGTCAAGGATGTAGCCGCGCAGTCGAGGTTGCGCGACGAACACGGCTTCGAGCGCTTCGCCGAGTGTGCGCGCGTCGATCTCGCGCTCGGGCGTTGCGATATGTCGCTGAATCGAAGCTGCGAAAAAGATATGCGCCATGGCCGGATAGAGTCGCGGGACGACAGCGTCCGTAGGTTATGTAGTCTAGGCGATTCCGCGCTTTCGGTTGAGTTGCGCGCAATGACCGTTCAGCGCCGCGCTGCGCGCCGCATGCCGCATCGTCTCGGCCAAGGCGGAGCCTCGCTCTCCGCCAGCTTGAGACCCCGTGACGACGGTCGCTATCGAAACGAGTAACGGCATCGACAAACGTATAGGTGATGACGAGCCACATCGCGGCCGCGAGACCGAGGAACCATGGCACGACGCGCGGCAGGACGTGATACACCGATAGTTGGCTGCCGAGCACGGCCGCCGCCGCGACCAGCGGTCAGAAAGCGCGGCCCGCGGCTGTGATCGACAACATCGGCATGCACCGCGCGGATAGCGCAACAGACGGCATAACGTGATGGCGAGCAAGACAGGCCACGTCACCGCATTGATGCCGAGAAGGAGCCAGCCAACGAGGTCGTCGTCAAGCAGATGCGCAGCGACGGAGACGATGCCTGTCGCCATGACGATCGCGAAGGCGGTGGGCGGGAAAGCGTGTAGCCAGGACTGGCGTGGTTTCAACGCCGGCATTTACCGCTCCTCGACGTCGAATAACCGCCACCTTTGAGGATGCGTGGTCGAATCGTCCAAGCCCCGCCCGACGCCGTATACTCGAGAAAGCCGGACCGCTTCGTTTAGATGAATTGAATGTACGAATGTTTCATTCAGAGCTTCTTCAGGAAATCGACTTCAATGCGAAAGGCGCCCTACATCCAAGGCCGGTTACTGATCGTCGCTATGTTCGCGTTGCTCGCGTTCATGTTCACCAACGGCTGCAAATCGACAACCACAGCGAGACCGTCCGCGACCGCGCCGACGGCAGTCGCCACTGACGACGCCACGCTCGCCGGCCGGGTGAAGCAGGCGCTTGCCGCGGACCCCACGCTACGATCGTTGCCGCTCAGCGTGGCAACGTATCGAGGCGTCGTGCAGTTGTCGGGAGACGTGGATTCAGAGGCTCAGATTCTGGAGGCACTTGCGGTGACCCACAGCGTACCGGGGGTGCAATCCGTGAACAACGATCTGCACGTCAAGCAGCAATGACATGCGTTCGCCGGTAGACAGATGACACGAGAGTCATGCGGGACCGCGCACGTCCTCGCTTTCAATATGTCGCAATGTGATATGTCGAGCAGCAACCGGGCTGCGAAACCGGTGTTCGACAATCGAAAGGTATGCCGATTGCTCATGTGTTATGACGAGGCGGTTCGCGATTGACCGGTTCACCGTCACTTTGCGGCCGTCTGATTGTGCCTCGAAAGGAGTTTCGATCGTGTCGCTCTCTCGCCGTCATTTCATGATACTTGCCGCATCCGTTGCCTCGACGACCGTTCTCTCGACGAAGTCAAACGCGGACGCGCCCGTGCTCGCCGAAAACGATCCGACCGCACAGGCGCTCGGATACAAGATGGACGCGTCGAAGGTCGACAAGGCAAAATTTCCTCGGTACCAGACGGGGCAGACTTGCGCCAATTGCCAACTGTATCAGGGCAAACCCGGTTCCACGAATGGGCCGTGCCCGACGTATGGGGGCAAGCTGGTCGAAGCAAAAGGATGGTGTAACGCCTACGTGAAAAAGGCGTAATTTACAACCCGCGAGTGTTGAACGAGAACCGTCACGCACCGCAAGGAACAACAAGCCGCCTCCCGTTCAGCACCATATCACCTGGTCGTATCCAACCGTGCGCCGGTAGACGTGCGTGGCATTCCAATTGCACGTCGTGTATTCCATGTACGCATTGGTAAGAACAACGATCCAGTGTGACAGCGTTTGCATCACGATCTCCAGAGGTCGGAAAATGCTCTTAAGGCTCCTGCGGCGCGACGATTCCGTGATTTGTTGCGCCCTCGATGTGTCGTCGGATAAGACGACCGCACAGTCCAGCTTCGAGATTTCGATTTCGTTGCGAATACCTGGCCAGATCATGCGGTTCATCATCGCCTTCTGCGGCAGCAACCGATTCTTCGAGGATTTGAATCGACCCAGGGCCAAAAACCGCCAATAAAAATGGCGAACCGTTGTCGCGATGCAGCATTGAAGCGACCCCGGCAAGGGAGAGCGATGCATGATGTGACTCCATGCTGCCGGTTGTGCCTCGACGCGGCAATTGCGAAATCCGCCACCGCGATTGCTGATTCTTGCCGCCGTCGAAAATAAACAGGCACGTGACGCACGACGACGCCTACCTGATGCTCACCGAAGCGAGCGGAGGACGACATCGTTCTCGCCTTCGTCAGACGGATCGCGAAGTTCGAGCGCTGGAAAGATCAGGCTGCGTTGGACTGGCACTGGCAACAGCCCTATACGAAAGAGGCGCTGGAGCTTTTTGGTGAACATCTGGCAACGCCGCTGTCGGAGACTGACGACGTCGCCTACCTCACTGACGTGATGGAACGTGGGGGAATAGCGGGCGGGCGCGACACAGCCGATCTCCTCTGTTCAGCTCTGAAAGTAGGTCAAGCCCAGCGCGCTTTTGACCTCCGACAAAGTTTCTCCAGCCACCTCCCGTGCGCGCATCGTACCGCGACGCAGGATCGCAAGCACCTCGGCCGGGTCTTGCTCCAGCTCGCGACGTCGTGTGCGAATCGGTTCAATGAGCGACTGGAGCCGCTCGTTCAGCACGCGCTTGATCACGCTATCGCCGAGTCCACCCCGCCGATAGTGGGATTTCAGTTCGTCGACTTTCTGCACGTCCGGCTCGAACGCATCGAGAAACGCGAACACGACATTGCCTTCCACCTGACCAGGATCGCTGACTCGCAAGTGGTTCTGGTCGGTGTACATGTTGTTGACCGCCCTGGTGATTTCGTCCGGCGTAGCGCCTAGTGCGATGGCGTTCCCGAGGGACTTGCTCATCTTCGCTTTGCCATCGATGCCGGGTAATCGCGTGACCTGTGACAGCACCGCCTCGCATTCGACCAGCACAGGTCGGTCGACGGTGTTGTTAAAGCGCCGCACCAATTCGTTGGTCTGCTCGATCATCGGTAGCTGGTCATCGCCCACGGGTACGTGGGTTGCCTTGAACGCGGTGATATCAGCCGCCTGACTGATCGGATACGTCAGGAAGCCCGCCGGGATGTCGCGTTCGAAACCGCGCAGGCGAATCTCCTCCTTGATGGTCGGGTTTCGCTCGAGGCGCGCGACCGTCACGACGTTCAGCAGATACTGAAACAGCTCGGCCAGTTCTGGCACCTGGGACTGGATGAAGATGGTCGACTTCGCTGGGTCGATGCCCACCGCAAGATAGTCGAGCGCTACTTCGATGACGTTCTGGGTAACCTTCTGATGCCGGCCGACGTTGTCGGTTAACGCCTGCGTGTCAGCGAGAAGCAGGAACTGCTGTGCCTCATGCTGAAGTTGGACGCGCGCACGCAGCGAGCCGATATAGTGGCCGAGGTGAAGCGGGCCGGTGGTGCGGTCACCGGTCAAGATCGTGGGGCGGTTAGTGTGTGTCATGGACAGGAGGTTCCTGATTTGGATGCCACCAGCCATGAGCGTGCTGAAACGAAAATGCCGCCAGGACTGGCGGCATCACGTTTGCGAATATGCGTATGTGTGTGGAAACGGGCCGCCGGATTCAGGCGTGCCACCAACGGTGCAGTTTCAGCGAGGTCGGTTTCGTATCCATGGAATTGAGTATAACGCAGCCTCAAACAAATTTGCCTGAGGTCGGCGACGCGTACCAGGGTGACGCGCTACGTGCGGGCGCGAAAAAGGGAAAGTGATACGATTGTCGGGCGTCCGATCAGGAGACGAATATGCCCATCTATCAGATCACTCGCAGTGTTCTGGAGCGCGTCGCCCAGGCGGTATCGCGCTCCTTCCACGATGACGCTATCTACAGCGAAGAGGCTGCGGCGGACGGTCGGTTGAACGTGCTGCTGGTGCGCAACCCAGCCGGGCCCGATACTCCCTACATTTCGCTTCGCTTCCCCGGCGACCTGCTGGGTCGCCTCGAAACACTGGGGCCCAAGCAAACCGCGATAGTCGGGAATCACATTCGAAACATCGTTTCGGCCCGTCTTGCCGAGTACCGGAACGCATCCGACGCCGGAACGCTGAGCCGGAACGCCCCCTTCCCGATCGAATTCGACGAGCGCATTTTCGACGACACCGCTGGGGCGGATGAGCTTACTTGAACTCGTCGGAAGGAAAGGCGGTGAGGAAATCAAAATCGCACCCTGCCGCGGCGGATAGCACGTGATCGTGATAAAGCCGCTGGTAACCGCGCGCATACATCCCTTCCGCCGGACGAAGCTCAGTGGCACGACGCGCCAGTTCGGCCTCGTCAACCAGCAGATCGATCCGCTTGTCCCGCGCCGACAGCCGGATCCGGTCGCCGTTGCGCACCAGCGCCAGCGGGCCGCCGAGCGCGGCCTCCGGCGTCACGTGAAGCACGATGGTCCCGTATGCGGTACCCGACATGCGCGCATCGGAAATGCGCACCATGTCCTTCACCCCCGCCCGCGCAAGTTTCTGCGGAATCGGCAGATAGCCGGCCTCGGGCATGCCTGAAGCACTGCGCGGCCCGGCGTTCTGCAACACGAGAATGTCGTCCGCGCGAACGTCCAGATCGGGGTCGTCGATGCGCGCGGCCAGATCTTCGAGCGAAGTAAATACCACCGCGCGCCCTTCGTGTTCGAGCAGTTCGGGGGTAGCGGCGGCGCGCTTCAGAACAGCACCGTCAGGCGCCAGGCTGCCGTTCAGAACGATCAGCCCGCCCTCGGCACTGACCGGTTTCTCCGTCGAGCGGATCACTGCCGTATCGATCGGATCGGCAAGCGGCTTGTTCAACCGCTCATCGAGGCTCTGCCCGGCGATGTCGCGACAAGTCAGATCGAGTTGGGGCATCAGTCCGCGCAGAACGCCCTCCAGCCCGCCGGCCGCATGGAAATCCTCCATGTAGCCGTTGCCTACCGGCTTGAGATCCACGAGTACCGGCGTTTCATCTGACAGCCGGTTGAACTCGTCGTAATCGATTTTCAGTCCGATACGACCGGCGATCGCCGCCAGATGAATCACGGCGTTGGTCGAACCAGAGACCGCCAACAATACGCGCAACGCGTTGCGCACCGATGCGGGCGTCACGATCTCGGCCGGTTTCGGTCCGCCATCGAGGGCCATGCGCGCAACCAGCGCTCCGGTTTCCTCGCAATTGCGCAGACGATCCGCGTGCACGGCCGGGATCGCCGCCGACCCGGGCAGCATCATGCCCAGCGTTTCCGCGATCAGCGCCATCGTCGACGCCGTACCCATGACCGCACACGTTCCCGCGGTGACGGCCAGACGCCCCTCCACCTGCCTGATCTCCTGCTCCGGGACTTTCCCCGCGCGGAAATTCGCCCAGAAGCGGCGGCAGTCCGTGCAAGCGCCAAGCCGCTCGCCGCGATGTCGACCGGTCATCATCGGACCGGCCACCACCATGGCGGCGGGCCGCCCTGCGGAGATCGCGCCCATCAACATCGCCGGCACGGTCTTGTCGCATCCGCCGAGCATCACCACCGCATCCATCGGCTGGGCGCGGATCATTTCCTCGACGGCCATCGCCATCAGGTTGCGATAGACCAGCGAAGTCGGCGAAAGGAATACCTCGCCAAGCGAAATCACCGGAAATACCACCGGCAACGCGCCCGCCGCGAGCACACCGCGCTCGACCGCCTTGACCATTTCGGGGAAGTGACGATGGCAGTTGTTGAAACCACTCTCCGAGGTGCAGATGCCGACGATCGGCTTGTCGAGCGATTCGCCGGTGTAGCCCATCGATTTGGCAAACGACCGGCGCAGATAGCGCGCGAAGTCGTGATCACCGTAGTTCGTCAGGCCATTGTCCAGGCCACGCGGTTTTTGATTCATGTCCCATTCCTTACGATCAGGCGATGACGAATGTATCCAATACTCGCGCACCACGGGCGCGGGCATCCTCGATCAGCGACAGTGCGCTCGCCACGCAAACGGCATCAGGATCGACCGGTGCACATAGAACCGCGACGGCGAGATGCAGACCTGACCACAATTGCGGAACCTCGTCGTTGCGAGCCTTTTCGCGCTTTCCACGGGGTCCGCGTCGGCATGGACGATCACCGGCGCATGTCCGCCCAGCTCCATCGTAACCTTCTTCACATGAGCGCAGCGGCTTCGTCCGCTTCGGTCGCGGCGGGCATGCTGCCAACCGGCTCGCCGGTCGCCGGACTTCTGACCACGATGGATTCACCGTCGGACGCACAGCGCCACGCGCCATCGATCAGCAGGCCACAAGATTCGTACATGCTCGCCCCTTCAGATTCGCGTCTTCGTATAAGCGTCCTGCACGCCGTCGGACCACGGGCCGACGTTCCACTGGCCATACGCACCCATCCCGCCTGCGGGGTCCGCACCGTAATAGACCGGCACGTGAATCAGACTCAGGCCAGGGTGAGCGTGCGCCTTCGCGAGCGCATCGCGCAGACCTCGTTCCGTATCGCCCGCCGACAACGCCAGTACGCCCGCCACCGCTCCCGCCATCGCCACATAATCGACGGCGACCGAATCGTTGGTGCGGTAATCGGTATCGAACTGCGCTTCCTGCAAGCTGCTGATCGCCGCCATGCGGCGGTTGTCGAGCAGCAGGATGGTGCCGTGCACGCCATGCTCGATACCGTCGATCAGGATCTGCGGATTCATCATGAACGAGCCGTCGCCGGTGAACGCGACGCCATAGCATCCTTGCCGCGCGATCGCCTGAGACAGCAGCGCGGAAACGGCGAAACCCATATACGACGCGCCGGACTCGGTATACGTTTCGCCGGGCAAGTCGTCGCGGATCACCTGGAAGCCGTTAGCCTGCACGTCGCCGGCATCGAAAAACTTCAGCGCACCGATCTCGCGGCAAAAACGCTCGGCGATGGCGATGGCCTGCGGTTGCGTCAGCACCTCGCGCCGCCAGACCGCATCGAAACACCGCGGGCCGCCGGCGCGTGCGTCGCGCAAGCCCAGCCACTCGGCTTTCTTGAGCGCGGCCTCGTCGAGCCATGCCGATTTCGCCGGGGTCAACGGACCGGCCAGCGCCAGCGCCAGCCGCTCGCAAATGGCCGCAGCATCTCCCAGCAACGCGGTGCTTTCGTTGTAGTGCTGCACGTCGGTCGGATCGGTATTGATATTGACCACATGACGGACCTTGGGCCAGCCGATGCCCGAGCAGTCCGACTGGCACACCGCGCGGCTGCCGATCACGATCAGCAGCTCGGCCTCCTGCATGGCCCAGTTGCCGCTGATCGACCCTTTCGAGCCCGCCACATGCAGGTTATGCGGATGCGCGTCGGGCAGCACACCAACCGTTCCGGGGCTCAGCACCGCGACCGCACCGCTGGCTTCGGCCAGCCGCCGTACCGCCACCGCCGCATGACGCGCGCCGGCACCGACCTTGATGGCCACCCGCTCCGCGCCCCCGATCAGCTTCGCAGCCACGGCCAGGGAAGCCTCGTCCGGTATCGGCAAACGCGGCCACACGGGTCGGGCCGCAAGCGCATCGAGCCTCAGCGATACCCGCGCCAGTTGCGTGTTCAGCGGCAGATTGAGATAGAACGGCGCCGGCCGCCACGGATGAAACACGGCCGCACTGCCGTTGCGCAACGCATCGCGCAACGCAGCGGGCGTATGCAGCGTATAGGACGCCCCCATCCGTTCCGTCAGGGAGCCAAACAGTCCCTGCCCCGGCCGAGGAATCTGCTGCATGTTGTAGCCCTCGCCGTGCGTCGTCTCATCGCCATACAGATGGTAGACACCGACCCCGTTCGACGCCGCGGCCAGCGAGCCGGCGAGCGCCTGCAACGCGCCGGGCCCGATCGACGTGAGCACTGCGGGAACTTCGCCGTAGACCCACGAAAGCGCGGTGGCCGCGTGCGCCATTTCCACTTCGTTGCGGAACTGCCAGCATTTCACCAGACCGTGCGCCTCGTAAATACGCAGAATCTCGGCGATCGCGGTATTGCCGTGTCCGAAGATCGCCAGATACTTGGTCACGCCCTGCTTCATCAAACCCAGCACGAGCGCTTCGGCCAAAGGCAGTTCGACGACATCGGACAGCAGGCCGTCCGCGAACGCCGCGCTCAGCCCGCCCGCCTCGCGCAACCAGGCGGCGCGGCTTTCTGTCGTGACCGGAAGCTGCTTCGACGGAGTAACGAGATCAGACATGGTTGTGCCCTCGCGGGTCAAAATGCCAGGCGAATCGCCTTGCCTTCACGAGCCGACTGCTCGGCCGCCGACGCGAAACGCAGCACCTGGCGGGCCTCCCTCGCCGTCAGCACCGGCGCCCCGCCCGTGCGCAGCGCATTCAGAAAATGCCGGGTCGACAGCACGAAGCTCTGCTCCCATCCGCTCGGCACGTCGTAGGTCGTGATCTGGCCGTCCCGGTACAGGGTCACGGGCGGTGTCGCCCCGAGCCGTCCATGGCCGCCGTTGATGAAGAGCACACCCGACGTGCCGGTGATCTCGACGCGATCGTCCTGCGCATAGTGTCGCGTGATGAGTTCCATGTCCGGCGAATAGACGATCTCCAGATTGCCGACACGATTGCCGGGAAACCGGAATGAGATGATCGACTGTGCATCGAAACGCATGCCGCCCGGACCTTCGGTATCGCCGATAAACGCATGCACCTCTTCCGGATCGCCCATGAAATGCCAGGCGAGCGCGAACTTGTGATGCCCGTCGTCGAATACGAGCGGCCCGCCGCCCGCGTGAGACTTTTCGCTGCGCCATGCCGATGCGGACGGCGGCACTTCCCACGCCGTCGCGCTGCGCGCCGGGTTCGACTTGATGCGGATCGACAGCGGCGTGCCGATCGCGCCCTGATCGATCAGCTCGCGCGCCTTCAGCACCGGCGGATAGAAGATGAAGTTCTCGAAGACCTTGAAAGGCCGGTCATAGGCCTCGGCGGCCGCCACGAGTTGGTCCGCCTCGGCGAGATCGACGCACATCGGTTTTTGCAGCGACACGATCTTGCCTGCAGCCATCGCCTTAAGCGCCACCGGCAGGTGCAGATGATGCGGCAACAGGATTTCGACCAGATCGATGTCCTCACGCGCGAGGAAGCGATCCACGTCCTCCTCGACCGCGACGTCGGGAATGCCCCAGGCCGCGAGCTTGCTGCGCGCCTGCGCCACGTCCCTGTCGCAGACGCCGACGATGCGTGCCAACGGATTTTGCAGGTATTCGATGGCGTGCAGATCGGAGATGCGACCCGCACCGATGATCCCCACGCGAAAACGAGATCCCGTCATTTTTCTTCCTCTATTTGAATAGTATCTGTTGGCGATGGTGTGCGTTCATCGCTTCGAGCGGCGTGATTCCCGATCGCGATCCCGTCCGGGCCGAAGCGATGCAGCCTCGAGCTGTCCACTTTCAGTCCGACTTCGTCTCCGCGGCGCACCGCGTGCGCGAGCGGCGAGCGTACCGTGAGCGTGGGCAGGCCATTGCCGATGCCGAGGTAATACAGTGTCTCCGCGCCAAGCTGCTCGACGAGTTCGATGCGCCCGCCAACACTCGCCTGTCCGCGCGCGCAAAGCGTGACGTGCTCGGGCCGGATACCGATACAGTCCACACCGTCCGGCGCGCAGCGAGCTCCGGCATGATCCGGACTCGTCAGATGCGGCCACGCCGACGCCGGCAGCACGTTCATCGCAGGCGCGCCGATAAAGCGCGCGACGAACAGATTCGCGGGCCGTTCATAGAGCTCCATCGGCGTGCCGACCTGTTCGATCTTGCCGCCGTTGAACACGACGATCCGGTCCGCCAGCGTCATCGCCTCGACCTGGTCGTGCGTGACGTACACCATCGTGGCGCGCAACTCCGCATGCAGTCGCGCGATCTCGAGGCGCATCTGCACGCGCAACGCGGCATCGAGATTCGAAAGCGGTTCGTCGAACAGAAAGATCTTCGGATGACGAATGATGGCGCGCCCGATCGCCACGCGCTGCCGCTGCCCGCCCGACAATTCTCTCGGCGTGCGTTCCAGCAGACGGTCGAGCTGCAGCGTCTTGCCGACCTCGCCCACCTGCCGCCTGATCTCGCGCTTGTCGACACCCGCGAGGCGCAGTCCGAAGCCGATGTTTTCAGCCACCGTCATGTGCGGAAACAACGCGTAGGACTGGAACACCATCGCTATTTCGCGCTTCGACGGATGCACCTGCGTCACGTCCCGGCCATCAATATGGATCGTCCCGCCCGACACATCTTCGAGGCCGGCGATCATTCTCAGCATCGTCGATTTGCCGCAGCCGGACGGGCCGACGAACACCACGAACTCGCCGTCGGCGATGTCCAGATCGACGCCATGGATGACCTCATGGCCAGCGAACGATTTGCGTATGCCTTGCAGACTCAATTGCGCCATTCGATCACCCTTTTACCGCGCCCATGGTCATGCCCTTGATGAAGTAACGCTGGAAGAACAGAAACACCAGCAGCGTCGGCAAGCTCGCCAGAATCGACAACGCGCCCTGCACGCCCCAGGCGACGGAATACTGGCCATTCAGGTTCACGATGCCGAGCATGATGGTGCGTTTCTCGTCGGATTGCGTGAACACCAGCGGCCACAGAAAGTCATTCCAGATCCACGTGAACTGCAGCGTCGCCAGCACCGCGAGCGCCGGCAAACTGAGCGGCAACACCACCGACAGCAGCACCCGCGGCTCGGATGCGCCTTCCATGATCGCCGCTTCACGCAGCGTGCTCGGCACGGTCGCGAAGAAGTTGCGCATCAGCAGCGAGCAGATCGGAATGCCCAGCGCCGTATGCACGAGGAACACCGGCCACAGTGTGTTGATCAGGCCGAGAAAATTGAAAAGCCGGAACAGCGGAATCAGAATCACCTGCGGCGGAAAGAACATGCCGGACACCAGCACCAGGAACAGGCCATTCGAGCCGCGAAAAGGCAGCTTGGCGAATACGTAGCCGGCGAGCACGCCGAGCGCGGTCGACACGATCGTGGCGGGCACGGTGACGATCAGCGTGTTCACGAAATACTGGTGTACGGTGGGCTTCGACAGCACTTCGATGAAATTGCCGAGGTACAGCCTGACCGGCAAGCTCCAAAGATCGCCCAGCGCAATGTCGCGCTGCTCCTTCACCGACGACAGCAACACGCCGACAGTGGGCAACAGGAACAGCACCGCCAGCACCACGAGAATCGTGAAAGTGGCCGCTCTCGCCGGATTGAAGCGGGCATACGGACGCTCATCCATAGATGCGGTCCACCTTGCGCAACTGACGGAAATACAGGCCGATCACGGAGACGGCGATCAGGAACAGCACCACGGAAATCGCACTGCCATAGCCCATGTGGTATTTCTTGAAGCTCTCGTTGTACATGTGCATGGCCAGCGTATCGGAACTGTTGAACGGTCCACCGCCGGTCATGATGTAGAGAATGTCGAAACCCTTCAGTGAGTTGATCACCGACAGCGCCACCGCGACCACGGTGGAAGGCGTCAGCAACGGCAGGATCACGAGGCGGATGCGCTGCCAGCGGCTCGCGCCTTCGATATGGCAGACCTCCTGCAGGTCTTCGGGAATCGCGGTGAGCCCGGCGAGATAGATCACCATCGACAGCCCGGTCTGTTGCCACGACCACGCCACGATCACGGACCACAGCGCCGTATTGGGTTTAGCGAGCCACGCAAAGTCGTGAGGGGTTCCCGCCGCGTGCGACAGAAACAGGTTGAGCAGCCCCCAGTCGGGCTGATAGATCCATATCCAGATCTGGCCGACGATCACGGCCGACAGGCAGATCGGCAGATAGAAGATGCTCTTGAACACGCGGGAACCGGGCACCTTCGAATCGAGCAGCAGCGCGAGACCCAAGCCCAGCAGCGTCGGCAACGCGATAGCGGCAACGATCCAGAGCGCGGTATTGAGCGCCGCATGCGAAAACAGATGGTCGTTGCGAATCCTCGTGAAATTAGAGAGTCCGACAAAATCATAGTCGGACGAAAAGCCATTCCAGTCGGTAAAGCTGTAATAGAACGACGACAGCAGGGGTCCCACCACCAGGATTCCGAAAACGCCCAGCGGCAACGCCAGAAATACCACGCGCCATAGCCGATCGTGCTTCCTCATCTCGCGTCTCTACCGGAAAACAAGACGGGCCGCCGCACGGCGACCCGCCTTCGTGGAGGTGTTACTGCTTCTTGAACGCGGCCTGCGCATCCGTCTGGGTCTGAGTCAGCAGGCTCTTGATATCGCCAGGCTGGTCGATGAACTTGGCAAACATCGACAGACCGACTTCGGACACCGGCGGGGGCGTGGCGAGGTCATAGTTGAAGGCGAAGCCGTTGGACTTCTCGACCGCCGCGGCGGCCTTTTGCATCACAGGGCTGTAGTGGGACTGATCGACCTTCACGTTGGCCGACAGCGCACCTTGGGACGACGTCCATGCCGACTGCACGTCGGTGTTGCTGACCATGTAGTCGAGCAGTTTTTCGCTACCCGCCACGTTCTTCGCGTTGGCGGAGATCACGAGGCCGTCCACCGGACCGAGCGCGACGTTCGGCACGCCCGCCTGCATCTGCGGGAATACCGCAACGTCGTAGTCCTTGCCCGCCACCAGATGGTTGTTGTTCCAGTAGCCCGTGATCCACGTGCCCATCAGCGTCATCGCGGCATCGCCCTTCGCGACCTTGTCGGCGGCGTCGGTCCAGTCGATCGCGTTGGCGTTGTTGTTGAAATAGCCTGCATCGAACATGGACTTCCATTGGTCCATCACCGAGCTCACCTGCGGATCGTCGTAGCGGGCATGCCCCGTCATCAGCTTCGCGCGATAGTCCGGCCCCGCGGTACGCAACAGCATGTAGTCGAACCAGAACTGCGCGGGCCAACGATTCTTCGAACCCATCGCAATCGGCGTGATGCCTTGCGACTTGAGTTGCTTGCACATGGCGAGGAAGCCGTCCCACGTCGTCGGCATCGTCGTGATGCCCGCCTTGGCCATCACCTTCGGGTTATAGAAAACGCCGACGAAGTGATAGTCGACCGGCACAAGATAGCGATGCCCGCTGTAGCTCGTCGCCGCCGCCGCAATCGGCCTGGAGATCACGGAATCCAGCCCCGCGGACTTCCACATGCCGTCGATCGGATGCAAGCTCTTCGAATCGGCGATGAATTGCGTCTTGGCGCCCGCCCAGAAACTGAATACGTCGGGCAGACTATGCCCGGCCGCGCGCACCAGTATCACCGACTTGAAATCTTCGTGTCCCACCGGGCTTTGCTTGATTGCGATCCCGGTCGCCGTGGTGAATTTGGCGAGCTGTTCGTTGAACGCCTTCTCCCCCATGTCGCCCGTGAAATAGTCGCTGATCGACACTTCGCCCGAATCCGCGAAGGCCGGGTTCGTGAATCCCGCGGCTGACGCCAGTAGTGCAGCCAGCACAAGCGCGCGACGCTTTACTCCGTGTCTCCCCAACATGCCTGCCTCCGTAAAGTTGACGCATGCAAAACAACTTGGATTAAAAACTGAACTCGCCCGTCAGACCGACCTCATTCACCAGCGCTCAATTTGCATACGCACAACATTACTTCACATCTAGCGTAAAAAAATCCGTGTAATTCCCTACATTGGGTGATTTTTCGGCTACAGTTTTCCTATGTAAAACTTTTGGTGTTTTACAGAGAAAAACTTTTATTGGCGTGGAGGGATATTCATGCGACTGCTCCAGTCCCTGACTCGTGGCCTCGAAGCACTGACGTATCTGCGGACTCATCGCGGCCCCGTCCGGCTAACGGAACTCGCGAGCGAACTCGAAATGGACAAATCCATGGCCGCCCATCTTCTGAAGACGCTGGTTGCCGCCGGCTATGCGGCGCAGGATTCCAACCGGCGCTATCTGGCCTCCAACGGCAGTCAGCAGGTCAAGCCGGTACAACGCACGCTCGAGGAAGTCGTGGCGATCAAGGAAGCATGGCGCCCGGCGCTGGAAAGGCTCGCTGCGTCCACCGGGGAGTGCACGCATCTGGCGGTGCTGGTCGGCGCGCGCGTCTGGTATATCGACAAGGTCGACTCGACCTTGCCGCTCAAGGTCGATCATCCGATCGGCGCCCTGTCGCCGCTGCACTGCACGGCGCTCGGCAAAGCGTTCCTCGCTTTCGGCCATGCCGAAGCGCCGGGGGAATTGGTCACCTACACGTTGCGCACCCTGACCTCGGAACCGGCTCTCGCGCAGGAGTTGGAACTGACGCGTCAGCGCGGCTATGCCATCGACGACGAGGAATTCACCGATGGCATCCGCTGCGTGGCTCGCCCCATCTACGACGCGCACGACGAGATGATCGCCGCCATGGGCATCTCCTGCCCGAGCGTGCGCGTCGACGCCGCCCGCCTCGCCGAATTGGGCGACATCGTGCTGCGCGAGTCGGGTGGTTGAACGGGGCTGATATCGTCCGCGGAGACTCCAGCAGCGAGGCCCGCAAGCGACGGTGCGTTGACGAGAGCCGCAGCGCGGTAAAACTCTGAGCGCGCAAAGGACGCTACGGAAATCAACCGCTCGCGAGATTTTGCGGCGGGAGCTACGCGACATGGGTTGAGCCAGCAGTCTGCTGGCTACAACTTATGGCGCCCAGTGTATTTCGACGGTTGAAACGGCAAACTTCAAATCGTCCGTCTTAACACAACAGGCTTTCCACCCATCGTCTGTTTGGTCATCCAGGCGGCAAGCGCCGAATCCAGGTAGTCGGCGTGTCCGGGAAACCAGTTGTACAGATGCATGCCGATGTCATGCACCAGCGCGCAACCAGCCTGCCCTGCTTCGACCGCTGCTTTAACGTCCCGGACTGACTTCAGCACGGCTTCGTGTTCTTCGATGTGGCAATCGCGCGGGGGAAAGTTGGTCGTGCGCATCCATTCGTCTTCCTGCTCGAAATGGCTGACGGCGTGCTTTTCGAATTCCTCGATCGCCGCAAGGGCGCTCGCATCGGTGCAGGTCACGAGCTTTAGCGCGACTTCGTAGAATTCCTTATGCACGTCATCCATCGGCGTGAAGCCGAGTAGCCGTGCGTCTGACCACACAAGACTATTGTCACTTTCCCGCACAGGGGCTTCGACATCTTTCAATACAGAGTCTGTCATGTCCGTTCGATCCGGCTTTATCAAGGGCTCTATCATAGCCGTCCAACATAGAACGCCGCGAATTTCCCGGCGTTCCACCATCAGCGTGGCTTGAATCCTTTCGTCTTTCGAGACTAGCCGGGTCGAACACCAGCGCCTCGCAAATCCGATCCATCGGCGATGAATCTCGCCACTTCATATTAGAGATCGAATATTCCTGAGCCAGGGTCGCTTTCGACCATACGTACTTTCCCGGATGTCTCGAAAGGCTCTTGCCATTTTCACTAGATATCTAATATAGTTGAGCAACACCTGTTGATGAAGGCGAGCTTTCGCCGGGAGACATTACATGCTGACCCACCAAGAAAATGAATTGCTGTGCCGCGTCGAAGGCGATGCCCCGATGGGCCAACTGATGCGCCGGCACTGGACGCCGGTTTGCCTCATCGAAGAAGTCAGCGAGCCGGACGGCGCGCCGGTCAAAGCGCGCGTATTTGGCGAGGATCTCGTTGTATTCCGGGACTCGGAAGGCAGCGTTGGCGTGCTGGACGAGTACTGCCCGCACCGTCGCGCATCGCTCGTCTACGGCCGCAATGAAGACTCCGGCCTGCGCTGCCTGTATCACGGCTGGAAGTTCGACGTCTCGGGCAACGTGCTTGAAATGGTGTCCGAGCCGGCAGCGAGCTGCATGACCGACAAGGTCAAGCACAAGGCCTACCCGGTGCAGGAATGGGGAGGCATGGTATGGGCATATATGGGCCCGCAAGACGCGATCCCCGAATTCGTGCCGCCGGCCTGGGCGCCGACTTCCGACACCCGCGTGAGCATCGCCAAGGCGCTGCTGCCGTGCAATTGGGCGCAAATCCTCGAAGGCGCGATCGACTCCGCGCACAGCTCCAGCCTGCATTCGTCGGACTTCGTGCCGGCGCGCGTGGGCGGCGCCGAAGCGACCGCGAAGAACTGGTTGCGCCCGTCCACCGACAAGGCCCCGCGCCTGCAGGTCGAGCGCACCGACTACGGCTTCCGTTACGCCGCGCTGCGCCGCCCGATCTTCAACGCCAACACGCACGACTACGTGCGCTCCACGGTGTTCGTGGCGCCGGGAACGGTGCTGATTCCGCCGAACAACCTGTACAACGTTGCGAACATCAACGTGCCGATGGACGACACGAACACGGCGTTCTACTTCATCGCCTGGGGCGATCCGGAGACGACGCCGGAAACCGAAACGTGGCGCAAGTTCCTGCGTCAGCAGGTCGGTGTTGACCTCGACCAGTACTATCGCCCGCTGCGCAATCACGACAACCGCTTCTGGCAGGACCGCCAGGCGATGAAGGCTGGCAATTTCACCGGCATTTCAGGCTTCCCGAACCAGGACATTGCGATGTGGGTCACGATGGGCCCGATTGCGAACCGCTCGGACGAGCGCCTCGGCGCGAGCGATCTCGCCATCGTCGAATTCCGTCGCCGCATGATCGATGCGCTCGCCGAATTCGAGAAAGATGGCGACGCAATTGGCACCGGGGCAAAAGCGATTCCCCGCGAAGTGTGTTCGTACCAGGCTGTCGTGCCGAAGGAAATCGACTGGCGCACGTATGCCGCGCGTTACGTCAGCAAGAAGAATCCGGAACCCGCCGACCAGCCGTCCGCGCTCGCAACGGACTATCAGGTCAAGCAATAACGGGAGGCACACGGCCATGGAGCAGCGCCGTTTGCGCATCGGGGTCGCAGGACTGGGACGGGCATTCTCGCTGATGCTGCCGACCTTCCTGCGCGACCCCAGAGTCCAGCTCGTCGCTGCGTGCGATCCGCGTGACGAAGCGCGGCGGCAGTTCGCCGCCGACTTCGCGGCGCCCACTTATGCGGACGTGGCGGAGTTGGCGGCTGACCCCAACGTCGAGATCATCTACGTTGCGAGTCCGCACCAGTTCCACGCGCAGCACACTGAAATTGCCGCGGCAAAAGGCAAGCACGTGCTGGTCGAAAAGCCGATGGCGCTCGCCGCTGCGGACTGCGATCGCATGATCGCTGCATGCCGCGAAGCGAACGTGCATCTGATCGTCGGCCATTGCCATAGTTTCGACACGCCGTACCTGCGTACGCGCGAACTGATCAGTCGTGGCGATTTCGGCGCAGTGAAAATGATCCAGGCCGTCAACTACACCGACTATCTGTATCGCCCGCGCCGGCCCGAGGAGCTGGCCACGGCTGAAGGTGGCGGCGCCGTCTTCAGCCAGGCGGCTCATCAGGTCGATATCGTGCGAATGCTCGCCGGCTCGCGCGCGACGCGGCTGAGCGCGAGCGTGGGACGGTGGGATCCGTCCCGCCCGACCGAAGGCGCTTATTCGGCGCTGATCTGGTTCGAGAACGGTGCTTATGCCTCGCTCTCGTACAACGGCTATGGCCACTTCAACACCGAAGAGTGGAGCGGCTGGATCGGCGAAATGGGCGATCGTACGAGCTCCGACACGTACGGCAGCGCCCGCCGCCGTCTGGAGACGCTCGCGTCCTCGGGCGACGAGGCCAGGCTCAAAGCGGCCGGCACCTACGGCGGTTCCGCATACAAGCCGCCAACGGCCGACGCGCACGAGCCGCCGCGCTTTCATCAGCATTTCGGCCCGATCATCGTCTCGTGCGAACGCGCCGACCTGCGCCCGCTGCCCGATTCGATCGTCGTCTACGGCGACGAGAAGCGCCAAACGCTGCCGCTGCCTGCGCCCGCCGTGCCGCGGGCCGAAGTCATCGACGAGTTGTATGGCGCGGTCGTGGACGCACGCTCGCCCCTTCACGATGGCGAATGGGCGAAGGGCACGCTGGAAATCTGTATCGCGATTCTGAAGTCGAGCGAAACGGGCGCAGATGTGACGCTTGGATAGTTCGAGGTAAGCGCAAAAACCCTCGTTTTGAACTGCGCCATGCACGGTTCAAACGAGGGATTTTTTTATCGGCGCTTCCTTCTACGGAGCGCACACATGCGCCCCGACCTCCGCTTATCCGGCGAACGCCGCGAAGCGCAGTGAAAAATCGATCGCCCTGATGTTCTTCGTCAGCTTGCCCAACGAAATACGGTCCACGCCGGTTTCCGCAATCGTTCGCAGCGTCCGCTCGGTCACACCGCCAGAGACTTCCAGCTCGGCGCGCCCCGCGGTGACACGCACAGCCTCGCGCATCGATTCGATCGAGAAATTGTCGAGCAGAATCGCCGCGGCGCCACCAGCCAACGCTTCCGTTAATTCATCGAGCGTCTCCACCTCGACCTGCACGGGCACACCTGCACCCAATGCTTCGGTAGCGCGAAGGGTCGACGCAATGCCGCCACCCGCCGCGATGTGGTTTTCCTTGATCAGGATTCCGTCGTACAGCCCCCGACGATGGTTTTCGCCGCCGCCAACACGAACTGCGTATTTTTGCGCGAGGCGCAATCCTGGAAGCGTTTTTCGCGTGTCGAGAATCCGCGCAGACGTGCCTTCGACGATCCGCGTCATCACGCTTGTCTCGGTGGCCACGCCAGAAAGCAACTGAATGAAGTTGAGCGCGGTGCGCTCGGCGGTGAGCATGCCGCGCGCCGGACCAGCGATCCGGCAGACGGTCTGCCCTTCGTGCATCCGTTCGCCCTCGCCGACCAACCAATCAATCGTGATGCGCGGGTCGACCTGCTGCAGTGTTTCATCGAACCACGGTCTGCCGCACAACAGCGCAGGTTCACGCACCGTCAAGACCCCTTCGGCTGAAGCGTCGGGGTCGATCAGTAGCGACGTCCAGTCGGCCTCGCCGACATCTTCCGCGAGCGCATCGCGGACGTTGCGCGTCATCGCCGCGCGGGTCATTCCATCCATTCCAGATCCGTATGTTTTGAGCGAGGGAGCAGCAGCATGCCGTGGCCTGCCGTCGTGCCTGTCGTGGACTTGGCACGCCCGCCAATATTATTAGATCTATAATGAATTTGCCACTCGGGAATGACCCGAAACGCCGAGCCGCGCGTCAATCCTGATCGACTTCTTCCCCGCGCGCCGCGATCAGATTCCCCACTTCCCGAGTCGACGGAATACGCAGCGCCGGGTCGTCCGACTCCGATTCGTCGCGTGCCATGTTCTCGATGATCGTCAGCAGAACCTTGCGGGCGACGTTGATCTCGGTGGCTTTCAGGCCCCGGACGCTAATTTCGTTGACTTCTTCCGCGAGCGGAACGAGTTTGTGTTTCAGGCTCCGGCCGCGCGGCGTCAGATAGACGTGCGTGTTCTTGCGGTTGCCGGGCTCATAGCGGCGCTCGACATAGCCGAGCTTTTCCATTGCGGACACCGCACTGAACGTGGTGGGGGTGGTGGTGCCGGTCTCGTCGCTGAGCTCCTTCTGCGTCAGCCCGTCGGTGACCCATAGCACACGCAGATACGCCCAGTGGCCGAACGAGACTTGATGCTGCGCCAGGCGCATTTGCAGACCGCGAATCATCGCGCGGCCCGCATCCTTCACCAGGTGAGCGAGACGATCGTCCGGTACCGCCTCACGCCAGTGCCGCAGAATGGGGTCCTCGCTCGCGACCCCGCCCTTGCCCTTGCCTTTGCCCGAAGTACGTGCTGCTGCCATGCCTTCCTCGCTGTTATTGTGACCACACCGCTGATAATCATAGCGCTTTAGCCCGCGCGAGAGGCACTGGAGCGCAGCGCCCGGACCGCTCAGAAGGTGTGGCGAATGCCCACGGTCACGCCCGCCTGGTCCATGCCTGGCGCAATATCCACGCCCGTGCCGCGAATACCGACATTGGAAAACGACCGATTGGAGACATACGCCCCTTCCGCATACACGTCGGTGCGCTTGGACAGCGAGTAGTCGACGAGCAATGCCCCCATCGTCGGGCCGCCGTGCGGATTGCGAAACTGCGTGTGATAGACGCTGGCGGAAATGGAAAGCGGTGCATTCACCCTCCAGGTCACGCCGCCCCAGTAGAGCAGCGAACTCGGCGGCGCATCCGTATTGCGCGTGTTCAGCCAGCGCAGGCCAGCCAGCGTCGTAACCGGCCCGAAGTCGTACGAGAGGCCGAGCAGCGCGCGCTGCTGCGCGTTGCTCTGCGTCGCGATCGAGGTGCCCTGCAACTGGTCGTACGTCAGGCCGATGCTGAACGGCCCGCGGTCATACAGCACCGCCGCGCTCATTTCGCGGCCCACTTTCGTTGCGCCGGGCACATTCCCACCGTTCGGAATCGTCGCGTCGAACCCGGTGCTATACAGTGCCGCGAACGTAACGCCGCCGAGATGCACGCCATAGCGCGCCGAGTTATCCGCGCGGTTCACGAACTGGCTGTCCATGCTTTGCGCGGAGTAGCTGGGGTTGAACGTCAGCGCGTCGTACTTGTACATCAACTCGTAAAGCAGGTTCTGATGACGTCCGAGCGTGAGCGTGCCGTACGGCGTCGAGACGCCAACGAATGCCTTGCGGCCGAATAGCCGTCCGCTCTGACCCAGTGCGCCGGTGTTCACGTTGAAGCCGCCCTCCAGCGTAAACACGGCCTTGTAGCCGCCGCCGAGATCCTCCGAGCCCTTGAGCCCCCAGCGCGATCCGGCGAGATTGCCCGACTGCTCGCGGATCACCGAGCCCGTCTGTTTTCCTTGGGTCACCCGGTTGACGTACTCGACGCCCGCATCGACGATGCCGTACAGCGTAACCGAACTCTGCGCGTGGGCCGCCGTGCAGGCGAGCGTCAGCAACCCGCCGCAGGCGAGCGGGAATGTGTGTCTCTTCATTTTCATCTCTATTCTGGACGACTGATTATTCTGGATGCGTTGTTCCCTTCCGCGCATCCATCGCGCACACAGCACCTGCCGGATGCGCGACGGCGCGAACAACCGCCGTGAGGGATCAGATCTTGAATCGCTCCAGGCTGGCCGGGTGGAACAGTTCGGCAGGCTCGAGGCGTCGGCTCGACAATCCCTCGGCGTGGTGCTGCGCGAGAAAGCGGTCGATCACGTGTTCATTGTTGGCGAATCCATACGACCAGAAGTCGTGCCCCATCAGACGCCGCGCATTGCGCAACTGGTCCTCGATGAACGGCAGCGTCACCTTGGTCGCCGAGGTGTCGCTCAAACGGGACAGCGCGACTTCCTTCGATTGCTCGAAGGCCTTCGCGATCGCACCGGGAAGCCACGGGTGCTGATCCGCGAGCGTCTTGCGAATGCCCAGGGTGTGCATGATCGGGAAAAGCTTCCTGCGCTCGTACCATCGGGCGGCGCTCTCTTGCGGATCATCGAAAAGGTATTTGACCCTCGGATGCCCACGGTCGAAGCACGACGGCGCGCGCGGTCCGATCACGCCGTCAATCTCGCCATTGGCCAGCAGATTCGAGATCGTCTGTCCTTCTGGCGCGTTTTCCAGCACGACGCCTTCGGGAAGCTTCAGCGCAATCTTCTCAACGCGCGTCGGATCCTCGTAGCCGCCGCGCACCCAGCGGATATCCGATGCTTTCACGCCGTATTCTTCTTCGAGAAAGAGCCGCACCCATACGTTGGCGGTCAGCTGATATTCCGGCACGCCGATGCGTTTGCCCTTCAGGTCCTCGGGCCGGTCGATCCCACGGTCTGAACGCACGTAGACCGAGCTGTGGCGGAATGCGCGCGACGGAAAAACCGGCACCGCGATGTAGGGCGACGTGCCCGCGGCCGTCTTCACCGAATAGCTGCTGAGCGACAGCTCGCAAATGTCGTAATCCGCGTGCCGGAACGCACGAAAGAAGATTTCCTCCGGGTCCTGCAGCATGAACACGGGGTCGACACCGTCGATCTGCACGTCGCCGTCGATCAGCGGCCGCATCCGGTCATAGTTGCCCACCGCGATGGAAAGTTGAAGCTTGCTCATTCCTGCTCCTGTCTGACTGTCAAAATGCTGGTCGTCGCGTGCATCGTCACGCGCCGGATTGCTGTGCCTGCCGCTCGCGCGGCACGCCGAAGAAGACGGCGATGCCGCCGATGAAAACGAGCGCCGCGACCAGCAGGATGCCGGCCGAGAAGCTGCCGGTCGCGCTCTTCACCCAGCCGAGGACTATTGGTGCGAAGAAAGCGCCCACCTGGCCAAGACTGCTGATCACGCCGATACCGCCGGCGGCCGCCGCGCCCTTCAGGTAGTTCGGCGGAATGGTCCAGATAATGGCTGCGGCCGCGAAATAGCTCACCGAAACGAGGCTCAGGCACGCGATGGCGGCAACCGAGTTGTTCGTCAGAACCGTCAGGAGCACCGCGCCCGTGGCGCCCGCTGTCGTCGACAGCACGAAGTGCCAGCGGCGCTCGAGCCGCAGGTCGGAGCTGCGTGCGATCAGCAGCATGGCGACCGCGCCGACGATATAAGGCAGCGCCGACAGGAAGCCGATGTGCAACAGGTTCGAAACGCCTGACTGCTTGATGATCGTGGGCGTCCAGTAGTTGAGGATGGTTCCGCAGATGGGCACCGTGGCCCAGCCCGCAGCAATCACGTACACGCGCGGGTCGCGCAGCGCCGCGAGGAGCGTGCTCGGCGAGTTATGCGGCTTGCTGCGACCTTCCTCGTCGAGCGCGCCGATGACGATTCGTTTTTGATCCTCGGTCAGCCACCTCGCATCCTGCGGTCGGTCGATCAGGTAGAAGTAGGCAACGACACCGGCAATCACGGCCGGCAGGCCTTCAAGGAAGAACAGCCACTGCCAGTTGCGAAAGCCCCAGACGTCCATGAAGTTTTGCAGGATGAACCCGGAAAGCGGGCCGCCGATAATCCCCGCAACCGCGATCGCCAGCAGGAACCGCGATGTGATACGAGCGCGGCGCTTCGCCGGATACCAGTAAGACAGATAGAGGATGATGCCGGGCCAAAAGCCCGCTTCGGCCGCGCCGAGGAGCGTGCGCGCAAGATAGAACTGCCAGGGAGCGGTCATGAAAGCCATGGCAGTGGAGATGCCGCCCCACAGCAACATGATCCGGGTAACGGTCTTGCGGGCGCCAATGCGCCGCAGCAGCAGCGTGCTCGGCACTTCGAGCAGGATGTAGCCGATAAAGAACAGACTCACGCCGAGCCCGTACGCCGCGTCGCTCAAACCGAGATCGTGCTTCAGTTGTAGCTGCGCGAAGCTGACGTTGACGCGATCGAGATAGTTGAGGACCCAGCACAGGAAAAGAAAGCTCATTAGCCGCAGCGTGATCTTGCGGTATGTCGCCTCCTCCGCCGCCGAATCGGCTATGGCAGACAGGGATAGGTCCCCTGAGTGCAACGTTGAATGTGCCATGACTGAATCTCTCCGAATTTCTTTCTGGATACCGGCGGGAACTGCGTTCCCCTGACCGTTTGATTAGAGCTCTAATATTCAGGTTACGGCGGCTTTATGTCGCTGACAAGCACGGGTTTATACCGAGAGTAACACCGCGAAAAATCGTGCTTCTTGACTTGCATCATTAGAGATCTAGCAATAAGATGCGGTCCATGTTGATGCAACGCAAGACTGGACTGGTCAGAAGGAGACAGACATGACGCCCCCACTCGAAGACGGTTTTCTTCGACTGAAGATTGCCGGCAAGGAGAAGATCGCCCGTGACATCTGGCGCTTTGAACTGACCGACCCGCAAGGCGCGCCGCTGCCGGCGTTCGAGGCGGGGGCGAACTTGACCGTCGTGGTGCCCAACGGTTCGCGACGCAGTTATTCGCTCTGCAATGACTCGCAGGAGCGCGATCGTTACGTCATCGCGGTCAAGCGTGACAGCAACGGACGCGGCGGTTCGATGAGCTTCATCGACGATACGGCCGAGGGTGACGCCGTGGACGTCTCCTTGCCCCGCAACGAGTTTCCCCTCGATGAGCGCGCCAAGTCATTCGTTCTCGTCGCGGGTGGCATCGGTATCACGCCTATGTTGTCGATGGCGCGGCAGTTGCGGGCGGAAGGCCTGCGCTCGTTCAAGCTGTACTACCTCGCGCGCGATCCGGAAGGCACGGCGTTCTTCGATGAACTGACCAGCGACGAATGGCGTTCCGACGTGAAGATTCATCACGATCACGGGGACCCGTCGAAAGCATTCGACTTCTGGCCCGTATTCGAGCGGTCGAAGCCGGCGCAACACGTGTACTGCTGCGGCCCGCAGGCGCTGATGGACACCGTGCGGGACATGACCGGCCATTGGCCGTCGGGCACGGTGCACTTCGAGAGCTTCGGCGCAAGCAATGCGAATGCGCGCGAAACCACGCCGTTCACCGTGCGGCTTTCGCGCAGCGGCACTTCGTTCGACATTCCCGCCAATCGCTCGATCCTCGAGGTGCTGCGCGACGCGAACGTGCGCGTGCCGAGTTCGTGCGAAAGCGGCACCTGCGGCTCGTGCAAGACAGCGCTGTGCTCAGGGGAGGCAGATCATCGGGACCTGGTGCTGCGCGACGACGAGAAAGATACGCAGATCATGGTATGCGTGTCGCGAGCGAAATCCGCGGAGCTGGTTCTGGATCTTTGAATATTGCCGTTCCGCGTGCTGGTCCTGATTCAGGAAATCCTGACGGCCGAAATCAGGGCTTCCTGAGACGACATTCCGCCCGCGCCGATTGGACGCACGCGCCGATCTCCATAGCATCGACTCATCGGATATCGAAGGGAAAATCATGGCGGGCAACAGGTCACTGCGTTCCGAGGTCGAAAAACTCGTTGGCCCGACGCGGGGCCGCGGGGCGTGCGTGCGTCTGCTCGACCGCTGCCGCTCGGGCGGCACATGCCGCGTGTGCATCCAGATCGATCGGCCGTCCGGGACGTTTTCACTCTTCTTCTTTCGCCATGCCGACGGCACATGGCACGTGTTCCCGCCGGGCCTGCGCCGTCCGGAAATGGGGATAGGCCGCCTGGCTGCCTGATCGTTCATCAATCGATGAAACGTCACATCGTCGGGCGCTATCGCGGATTCGTTATCGAAGCGCACATGGAGCCACGCACGGCGCGTTTGTCCGATGGAATCGCGCTGACCTATCGCGTCACGTGGTCGCTACGCAGAAGGACTCGAAAACAACACGTCACCGGCGACTTCGCCGATCCCGTTACATACGAGTCGGAGAGCGTTGCCCTCACGTGCATCGACCGCGACGCTCGCGCTCTTATCGATGCGATGCTGGCGAATCAGGCCTAGCACACGCTGACCGTCATCACGCGTTCTGCAGATCCGCGATCGTCGCCGCCAGGAAGCGCGCCGCCTCGCCGCCTGTCACGACGCGATGATCGAACGTCAGGCTGAGCGGCAAGATCCGGTGCACGGCAGGCGCGCCGTCTGCCGCGACGACCTGTTCATGGATGCGCCCCGCGCCGAGGATCGCGACGGTGGGCGGCACGACGATGGGCGACGCGTACTTCCCCGAAATCATCCCGAAGTTCGACAGCGTGATCGTGTTGCCGCGCAGTTCTTCCGGTGGAATCTTGCGCGCGCGGATATCGGCGCGCATCCGGTCGAGACCGCCGCGCAGATCCGCCGCATCGCGATGCGCGACGTCGCGCAGCACCGGCACGAAAAGCCCATCGGGCAGATCGACGGCAATGCCGAGATCGATCTTCTCAAGTACGTGGCGTCGCCCCGTATGTCCGTCGAACCATGCGTTCAGGGCCGGCTCGACCCGGCAGCCCGCGACCAGCGCGCGGATCAGGCGGATCGTCACGTCGGTGTGCGGCGGCCACGCGTGAATGTCGGCATCGTCGATCACGGTCGCGGCGGCCACTTCGCTCTGCGCTCGCGCCATGTTGTGCGCCATCGCACGCCGCACGCCGCGCAGCACTTCGGCCGGACCGACTTCGCCAAGTATCTTCGCGACACGCTGCACGTCAGCCGCCGTGATGACGCCTTCCGGGCCGGACGGCGTCACCATCGAGAGATCGACATCCAGCTTGCGCGCCAGCGCGCGCGCCGCCGGAATCGCCTTGATCACACCGCCGCCCGCGCTGACGCCACCGCCCGTGCCAGGCGACGCAGGCGCGTCCTGCACGACATGCTGGCCAACTTCCATATGGCCGACGACAGTGCCCGCGTCTGCATCATCGGCCTCGCCCTCGAACGCGACGAGCGGCGCGCCCAGATGCACGATATCGCCCGTCCGTCCGAACAGCTTCGTGATGCGGCCGGATTGCGGCGACGGAATCTCGACGATCGCCTTCGCCGTTTCGACCGACAGCAACGGTTGATCCGCCCGCACTTCATCGCCGTCGCTCACATGCCATTCGACGATTTCCGCTTCCTGCAAGCCTTCGCCGAGGTCCGGCAGTTTGAAGATTTTCATGGCTTTATGACGCCTCCATAGCTTGCCGCACCGCGGCGACGATGCGCGAGGCACCAGGCATGTATTGATTCTCGAGCCGGTACAGCGGCACCACGACGTCGTAGCCGGTCACGCGCTGCACAGGCGCGAGCAGCGAATAAAGTCCGCGCTCGGCGATATTGGCGGCGATCTCCGCGCCGATGCCGCCCGTGCGCGAACCCTCGTGCACGATCACGCAGCGACCCGTCTTCGCGACCGAGGCCAGGATCGTGTTCATGTCGATCGGCTTGAGCGTCGCGACGTCGATCACTTCGGCCATCACGCCTTCCTGCGCGAGCAGATCGGCGGCGCCCTGTGCGTCCTGCACGGCACCGCCCCAGCACACCAGCGTCACATCCGAGCCGTCGCGCAGCGTAAAGCAGGTGTCGAGCGGCAGCCCTTCGCCGTTGTCTTCCACTGTCTGCCGGAACAGCCGATACAGGCGCGTCGGCTCGAAGAAGATCACCGGATCGGGATCGCGAATCGCGGCCAGCAACAGCCCGTACGCGCGCGCCGGCGACGACGGCGTGACAACGCGCAAGCCGGGAATGTGCGCGAACAGCGCTTCGGGGTTTTCGGAGTGATGTTCGGGTGCATGGATGCCTGCGCCGCACGGCGTGCGGATCACGAGCGGACAGGTGAGGCGTCCGCGGGTCCGATGCCGCAGACGGGACGCATGATTGAGCACGTGATCGATCGCCGGATACAGAAACCCGCTGAACTGGATCTCGGCAACGGGCTTCAGTCCCATCGCCGCCATGCCGATCGCGGTGCCCGCGATCGCTGCCTCGGCGAGCGGCGTGTCGAGCACGCGTTGCGTGCCGAAGCGTGCCTGCAGGCCGACCGTCGCGCGAAACACGCCGCCGTTCACGCCGATGTCCTCGCCGAGCAGCACGACGGCGGGATCGTGCTCGAGTTCGTACGCGAGCGCCAGATTGAGCGCATCGATCATGTTCAGATCAGCCATGGCCGGTGCCTCCGTTCTGACCATGCCGACCATTGCCCGCGATCGGCGCGAATCGCTGCGCGCTTTCCAGTTGCTCACGCATGGCATGCGGCAGCGTCTCGTACAGGTGGTCGAACATCGCGGAAGTATCGGGGGGCGGCACAGCCAGATACGCCTCGACGGCTGCCTCGACCTGCGCGTGACACGCCCGGCCGAGTTGCTCGTCCTGCGCTTTGTCCCAGAAGTTCATCCGCATCAGATACTTGCGCAAACGCAGCAGCGGCTCTTGTTCCCATTGCTTCTGAATCTCATCCGAGTCGCGATAGCGCGTTGCATCGTCCGCCGTCGTGTGATCGCCGAGTCGATAGCTGAGCGCTTCGATCAGCGTCGGGCCGTCGCCTCGGCGCGCTTTCGCGAGTGCCGCATGCATCACCTGATGCACGGCGATCACGTCGTTGCCGTCGACCTGCAAGCCGTCGATGCCCGCCGCGATTGCCTTCTGCGCGAGCGTCTGCGCCGCGCTCTGCGTGCTGCGCGGCACCGAGATGGCCCACTGGTTGTTGTTGATGACGAGCACGAGCGGGGCCTGCCAGACGCCCGCCATGTTCATCGCTTCGTAGAAGTCGCCCTTCGATGTGCTGCCATCGCCGCAGATCGTCACGGCGACGCGCGGCTCGCCGCGCAGCTTGAACGCGTAGGCCGCGCCGGCGGCATGACACACCTGGGTGCCGATAGGAACGCAATTTGGAAAGTCGAGCCGCGGCACGCTGAAGTCGCTGCCGCGTTCGTCACCGCCCCAATACAAGAGGCTTTCCGTCATCGTGACGCCGCGCAGCAATTGCGCCGCATGATCGCGATATGAAGGGAACAGCACGTCATCGGCCTGCATCGCGCTCGCGACGCCCACCCCGATCGCCTCCTGCCCCACCGACGATGCAAACGTGCCGAGCTTGCCAGTGCGCTGCAGCGCGACCGCTTTGGTATCGAATGCGCGGGTCAGCACCATCGCGCGATAGAGGGAAATCAGCGCCTCGGGTTCCCGCGCAAAGGCCGGCAATGGCTGCACGGGCTCGCTTTCGGGTCCGAGATATCGCGTATACCCGATGTGAAAACTGGCAGTCGTGGTCATGACCGCCCTCCCTATTCTTCCGATGTCGAACGCGTGCAGGAGATCACGTGCACAACCCGTGCCTGTAGGCGCGGAAGTGCCGGCGCCCTGAACGGCGGTTCGGGCGGCTTATCGTTTGACAGGGAAAGCGGGGATAAGGTGCGAAATTTTCTGCTGCGTAGTACGCATCAATGCAGGTGGAGAAGCATGCGCGGAGGGATGTGCCCGCAAATTCTTCATCCCTTGCCGAGCGGCGGCCGACCCGGAAATCCCGCCATATTGCTCAACTGGGCCAGTTCATTCGTTGCGTCGCGCAGTGCGAACGGATACTTGCTGGCGATCCGCGCGATCGACGATCTGTGGGGCAACCAGACCTGAGCCGCCTCTTCTGTGAGAGAAGCACGCGGGCTCCGCGATAGAGCCCGCTTCGGAGGACAGCTTCGGCTTACTTTGCGACGCTATCCAGCGCGGTGGCGCGAATGAGCCGTGTCTCCTGCGCCGTGATCAGATGGCCCGATGCCCTCAGATAGGCGGGGAAGTCCGGGTGCGTATCGCGTGCCAGGCACCGTCGTTCGTAGTCGGCCAGATCGTCATACCCCCACAGGTGGGTGAACTGGTTCTGCGGCCCGACCATGCTCGTCCAAAAGCCGAGCGGATGTCCAAGCGTCTCGAGCAGGATTGGCATCGCGAGCCTGTCGAACACGTCGAGAAACTCGGGCATCTTGCGTAGCGCGATCGTGTAGACCCGGAAATCCAACAGGGGCTTTGCCAGATACATGGAGCGTGTATTCATGCGCACACCTCCTGTTTGGAAGTCATGGCTTTGGTGGCGATCGCGTTACCGGTGACGAAGCCGAACGTCATATTCGGCCCGTGCGTGATACCGGCGCCCGGATAGTTGCCGCCCATCACGCTGCGCCGGTCATTGCCGACCGCGTAAAGGCCCTCGATCTCGCTGCCGTCGGCCCGCAGCACTTCGCCAGTGACGCTCGTCTTGAGGCCGTCGAAGGTGCCCAGATCGCCCATCACCACCTTCACCGCATAGAAGGGGCCGGTCGCGATAGGCGCAACGCAAGGATTGGGCTTGTGGTCCGGATCGGCGAGATAACGGTTGAACGAGGTGCGACCGCGATGGAACGCCGGGTCTTCTCCGCGCTCGGCATCGCGATTGTAGGCATGGACCGTCATTTCGAGAGCATCGGGCGCGATGCCGCAATTGCGCGCCAGCTCGCCGATCGTGTCGCCCTTGATCAGGTAGCCTTTGCGCAGCACCGGCCCCACCGGCATCGGTGCGGGCTTGGCATAGCCCAGTCCATACTTGCCCAGCGCCACCTTATCGCAGATCAGCCACATCGCCGTCTCCCGTTCACCCTCGCAGGCGCGCATCAACGCGGCGCCAACGTCGTGGTAGGAGTTCGATTCATTGGTGAAGCGCTGACCGCTGCGCAGCACGCCGATCACGCCGGGCTTATACCGGTCGAGCAGATGCGGAAACACGCCAGTGCGGCCCTTGCCGAAGGGCACCTTCGAGACAGGCATCCAGGCCGCCGCATCGGCGAAGCCGAGCTTCACGGCACCACCCACCTTCTCCGCCAGGGTCAGCCCGTCGCCGGTATTGCCGACGGGCGTGGGCGACAGATGCTCACCGCCACGCTTCACATGCGGATAGACCTGCGCGATGCGCTTCAGATCGTGCGGGAAGCCGCCACAAGCCAGCACGACGCCGTGCCGGGCAGTGATTCGAAGCTCACCGTCCGCGGCGCTCGCGCGCACACCGGTCACCTTGCCGCTCTCGTTCAGCAGTTCCTTCACGGGCGTCGAAGTGAGGATCGGAATGTCGATCGCCAGCGCCGACTTCGCGAGCCTCGCGGCGAGCGCGTTGCCGCTCGTGACGTTGATCCCCCGCCGGTAGAGCGCCAGTTCCTTGATGTGCGTAGCCAGACGGCGGGCCACATAGAGGAACGAAACGATGGACTTGGTCGCGCGGAAGAAGTGCTTGAGGTCCGCGTTCGAGGAATTGAACATCATCCCCATGAAAGTGATCGTCTCGAGCGGCTGCTTGAGGCGGCGCATGTCCTTGCCCAGCCCGCGAATGTCGTAGGGCGCGGCGAGAATCGAGCGGCCGATGTCGACGCCGCCGGGCGCATCCGGGTGGTAGTCCGGATAGAGCGTGGGCACGAACTTCATTTCGGTCTCGCGCTCGAAGAACTCGACCATTTTCGGCCCGTTCTCGACAAAGCACTCGACCGCGGCGGCATCGTAGTTATTGCCCGTCTCGCTCATCATGTATTCGCGCACGCGCTCGACGGTGTCGGCCGGGTTCTGCTGCCGGCCGTATTTGCTGAGCGGAATCCATAAGACCCCGCCCGACAGCGCGGTCGTACCACCGAACACGGGCTCCTTCTCGAGCACGATGACATCGAGGCCGCGCTTGCGTGCAGTGATCGCAGTGGCGAGGCCCGCGGCACCCGATCCGACCACGACCAGATCGCAGGTGATCTCCTTGGTCATATCCAATCTCCTTGTCGTTGTGGTGTGATGACGCTCACGCGGCCGCGGTAGCGTTGAAGCCGGGGCGCGGAACCATGTCCATCAGCATGCAATCGAGCCCGCCGTCGACGAGCACCTCCGCGCCATTGACGTAGGCAGCCATATCGGAGGCGAGGAACAGCGCCGGGCCGGCCAGGTCTTCCGGCTCGCCGATGCGGCGGCTCGCGGTGGCGGCGGCGCGGCGAGCCTCGAAGCCGGGCTCCTCGTAGAACTTCGCGGACAGCGCGGTGCGGATCATGCCGGGCAGCACACAGTTGCTGCGCACGCCGCGTGGGCCCCACTCCGCCGCCAACTGCCGCGACAGCAGCAGCACGCCCGCTTTGCTCGGGCTATAAGAACCGCTATTGGTCTGCGGATTGAGCGACGCAATCGACGCAACGTGGACGATACTGCCCTTGCCCGCCGCCAGCATGTCCCGCCCGAAAGCCCGGGCACACAGCAGATAGCCGGTCAGGTTGACGGCGATGGCCTGGTTCCAGTCCTCGACCGAGACCGTCTCGAGCGCTCCGGCGCGCAGCAGACCTGCATTGTTGACGAGCGCGCTGACCGGCCCGAGCTCCGCGCGAACCTTGTCAGCAGCCGCGACAACCGAGGCTTCGTCCGACACGTCGCAGCCGATCGCCTGCGCCACCGCACCGGCCTTCCGAAGCTCGGCGGCGACAGCTTCAGCACCGGCAAGATTCCGATCCACGAGCGCCACATGCGCGCCGACAGCGGCGAAGGCGCGCGCGATGCCGGCACCAATGCCACTGCCCGCACCCGTGACCACGCAGACCTTTCCGTGCAAGTTCAGCGCGTACGGGGTCGAGGCCGCTGCGCGATTTTCAAGTTCCTGTCTCATGTAATTACCTTCCTGAAATATCTATGCGATTACGCTTCCTGATATCCGTATCGCCATTGAACGCCCCGAGCGCCTGTGGAACAATGGACAGAGTCGACATAGAGCAGGACATAACGTGCATCATGGCCTCTGACCAGCAGCGCCGCCGGACTGTGCTGCATTTCGCGCTCTATGGCGCGGAACCCGACCAGCCTTGGGTCGACATGGTCCATTACGAGCGCATTCCGCTGCGTGCCGGGCGTTTCGACTTCGACATCGAACCGCACGTCCACGATGCGCTGATCCAGGTGCTGTACGTCACCGCCGGCGGCGGCGAGACTTTCATCGACGGCAAGACCTGGGCCGTCCAGGCGCCATGCCTCGTCGTCGTGCCGGCGCGCTCGGTCCACGGCTTTCACTTCCGCAGCGACATCGACGGTCACGTGATCACCGCCGCGCAGTCCGCGCTGGAATCGCTGGCGATGACGGCCGCGCCCGAGCTGCTGGAATTCATCCGCACACCGACGGTGCTGTCGATCGATCCCGACGTGGAGCGCGGCACATCTCTGGACACCCTGTTTCAGTCGATCGGGCACGAGGCGGAGAGCCACGAGCGCTGGCAGTTCACCGCGGGCGCCGCACTCACCATCACGCTGTTCGTCAAGATCGGGCGTCTCAGCGAGAGCGCCCGGCTTTCGGCCAGTTCCGAGCAGCGCACGACGGCCGCGCGAATCGAACGGTTCCGCGCCCTGCTCGACCGCCATTGCCGTGAGCGGCGCCCGGTCGCCAGCTATGCCGGCGAGATGGGCGTGACCACCGGCCAGCTCTCCCGCATCTGCCGCGCTACGTTCGGGGTGTCGGCCATCGAGGCGATCGATGCACGCTCGATCCATGAGGCCAAGCGGCTGCTCGGCTATTCGACGCTCAGCGTGAAGCAGATTGCCAGCGAACTGGGCTTTCAGGACGAGGCGTATTTCGGACGCTTCTTCCGCAAGCAGACGGGACTGCGGCCAACCGAATACCGCTCCGCGGCCCACGATCGTTCCTTGCCACCTGAAAAGGCGAGAGCGAACTGACTCGCTCTCGCCCTCCGAACCGCGTCAGGCCGACGCGTCTCCAGTTTGGCGAGCGGCGCACCGAGGCATTTGTGCATGCCGTTGGCGAAACCCAGATGGCCGCTGGAATCGCGGTCGATATCGAAGGTCTCGCCATTGGCAAACTTGCGGCTGTCGCGGTTCGCAGCCGACAGCAGCAATCGCACCACCGCGCCCTTCGGCAGATCGACGCCCGCGACGGTGGTCGCCTCGGTGGTGATGCGGCTCACGCGCTGGACGGTGCCACGATAGCGCGCCACCTCGGTGCCGGGCACCTCGACGTTGACGTACTGCCCGGGAAAAAGGCTGAGATCCGCACGGTCCTCGAGCTCGACCGAAAAGGCGATCGTGGTGTCCGACGCTCGTTGGCAGGCGACGATCCGCCCCTTGTGGGAGGACGGGCCGGTACCCGAGACATCGGAGTTCGTGGCGATCTGGATCACGCAGTCGGAGCGCGGGCTCATCTGGCAGGTGAGAACCTTGCGGGCGCTCACCTCGTCCGGGCTAAGCGCATCTTCCACGCAGTCGCCCAGAACGTAATCGCCGGACTCGCAGACCGCCTTGCAGGTGCCACCCACACCATCGCGGCAATCGAGCGGGATATTGATCCTGGCGCGGATGGCGGCATCGGTGACGCGCTCGCCCTCCTCGCAGTCGACGAAGCGGGTCACTCCGTCCTCGAAACGGAGGGTTATCTGGTGGGCCATGCCGGTGTCTCTTCTAGAGCCGCCCGAACAGTCCGCTTCGCTGGCGCTGTGTTCGGGCGAGTGGCGCGCGAGGGAATCTTGTTTCTCCCGCAAGCGCCAGGTGGGCCCAATGGCGCCAATTTAGAGCCTGAGCCGCGTTCCCCTCAATGGACAGAGACGACGTTTGCCAGGACAAAACGTGCATCGTGATGGATGCCGGATGGCGGTAGTAACCCGCACCTCCCTGGTTCGGAGCCGAACTCAATAAGGCTAAACGGCGCCTATCATCCAAGTACCGCCAGGCAGCGCATGCGCCACAGGACCCGGCGGGAACTCACGCACTGAAAGTGTTCGGCAGTCGATCCCAGCTTGGGAGGTCTCATGTCATCGCTACGCGCCAACGATCTGCTCCGTTCGAAGGAAGGAATCCGTCTGCATGGCCCGGACCTGGACTGCTGGCGCCGCTGGGGGCCTTATCTGAGCGACCGGCAGTGGGGCACGGTTCGCGAGGACTACAGCGACTACGGAACCGCCTGGGAGTATTTCCCCCACGATCAGGCGCGCAGCCGCATGTACCGCTGGGGCGAGGACGGCATTGCCGGATTCGGCAACGATCCACTCGACTGGTGCGTGTCGCTCGCGCTCTGGAACGGGCGCGACCCCATCCTGAAGGAGCGGCTGTTTGGCTTGACCAATGCGCAGGGCAATCACGGCGAAGACGTGAAGGAGCTTTACTTTTATGTCGATGGCACGCCGACGCACTCGTACATGAAGATGCTCTACAAGTACCCGCACGATGCGTATCCGTATCAGGACCTGATCGGCGAAAACGGCCGGCGCGGCGCCGATCAGCCCGAATACGAAATTCTCGATACCGGCGTGTTCGACAACGATCGCTATTTCGACGTCTGGGTCGAATACGCGAAGCACACACCCGACGACATCGTGATGCGCATCAGCGTCGAAAATCGCGCGGATCAGCACGCGCCACTTCATGTGCTGCCGCTGTTCTGGGCGCGCAACCGCTGGGCCTGGTCGGGCAAGCCCGGCAGGCCCTCGCTGACGCTCGAGACGGAGTCCGCCGAAGGCGCGCGCGTGATCGCGCACAATCCCGCGCTGGGCACGATGATCGTCACGGCCTCGGCGCCGCGGCCGATTGAATGGCTGTTCTGCGAAAACGAAACCAATGTGCGCCGCATTTTCGGCATCGCCGGCGCGGGCCCGTTCAAGGATGGCTTCAACGATTACCTCGTCGATGGCGACGAGCAGGCGATACGCCGCGACGCGGGCACCCGCGCCGCCGCGCATGTGGCGCTGTCGCTCGCGCCGCACGAACGCGCGGTGCTGTATCTGCGCTGGCGTCCGGCGGCACTAGCGGGCATCACGCGCGACGACGCGCCGCTCGACTTCGAAGCGCTGTTCGCGAGCCGGATCGCGGAGGCCGACGAGTTCTACGCGGCGCTCCAGCACGACATCGCCGACACCGATGCGCGGCTCGTGCAACGCCAGGCGCTAGCCGGCATGCTATGGACGAAGCAGTACTACCAGTTCGACGTGACGCGCTGGCACGACGGCGACCCCGGTCAGCCGAAACCGCCGAAAGGACGTCGGCACGGCCGCAACGCCGACTGGCGGCATATGTGCAACGGCGACGTCGTCTCGATGCCGGACAAGTGGGAATACCCGTGGTACGCGTCGTGGGATCTCGCGTTTCATGCCGCAGCGTTCGCGATGATCGATCCGGACTTCGCGAAGAAACAGTTGCTGCTGCTCGTGAAAGAACGGTACATGCATCCGAACGGACAATTGCCCGCGTACGAATGGGCGTTCGGCGACGCGAACCCGCCGGTTCATGCATGGGCGACATGGCGCGTGTACGAACTCGACCGTGAAGTCACCGGCGTCGGCGACCACCAGTTTCTCGAAGTGATGTTCCACAAGCTGCTGCTGAACTTTTCGTGGTGGGTCAACCGCAAGGATGCGGAGGATCGCAACATCTTCCAAGGTGGCTTTCTCGGGCTCGACAACGTCGGGATCTTCGACCGCTCTTCGCCGCTGCCGACCGGCGGCCGGATCGACCAGGCCGATGGCACCGCGTGGATGGCCTCGTATGCGCTCGACCTGATGCAGATCGGACTCGAGCTCGCGATGACGAACAACGCGTACGTCGAAATCGCGGTGAAGTTTTTCGAGCACTTCCTCTATATCGCGGAAGCCGTCGGTTGCAGCGAGGGCTGCAGAACAGGGCTGTGGGACGGCCGCGACGAATTCTTCTATGACGTACTGCATCTTCCGGATGGAACGCGTGTGCCGATGCGCGTTCGCTCGATCGTCGGCCTGATTCCGCTGTTCGCCGTGCATGTGCTCGAAGAGCGAATATACGGCCACCTGCCTGGCCTGCGAGAACGGCTCGCGTGGTTTCTCGATCACCGGCCGAACCTGGCCAAGCTCGTGTCGCGCTGGACCGAACCCGGCAAGGGCAACACCACGCTGCTGTCGCTGCTGCGCGGATACCGCATGACGGCACTGTTGCGCCGTGCGCTCGACGAAGAAGAATTTCTGTCCGATCACGGCGTGCGTGCGCTGTCACGCGTGCATCGCGATACACCGTACGAGTTCGATCATGGCGGCGCGCATGTCTGCATCGAGTATCAGCCGGCCGAATCGGATTCGCGCGTATTCGGCGGCAATTCGAACTGGCGCGGACCCGTGTGGATGCCCGTCAACTATCTGCTGATCGAATCGCTGTATGAATTCCATCGCTACTACGGCGACGAGTTCCGCATCGAGTATCCGACGGGGTCAGGCA
Organism: Paraburkholderia sp. BR13439; assembly: GCF_040948805.1. Lineage (NCBI taxonomy): Bacteria > Pseudomonadati > Pseudomonadota > Betaproteobacteria > Burkholderiales > Burkholderiaceae > Paraburkholderia > Paraburkholderia sp. BR13439. Next base: position 168,744 of record NZ_JBFPKN010000014.1, read on the forward strand.
ACCGGTGCTCGCTCAGCGAGATCGCCGACGGTCTCGCACGGCGTGTCACCACCCTCTTTCTGAAGGACGAGCACGGCATGCGACCGGTGATGGCGGCTTATCCGCAGTTGCAGGCCGACCCGCGTTCGTCCGATCTCGTGCTGTTCCACGAGTACTTTCACGGCGACAGCGGGCGTGGCGTCGGCGCTTCGCATCAGACGGGCTGGAGCGGTCTCGTCGCGCTGCTGCTGCAGCCGCGTCTGATGAAGCTGGCCCATGTGGCGTCCGATACCGCTGCCGCTGGCGCTGCCGAAGATGGGCGGGCAGGCGCGCCACTCGACGAAGACGCACTCCCCACGATGGCGCGATAGGACCCTGGGCTGGATGGGTGACAGTCAGTTGCGCCGTGCCTTGACCGCAAGCGAGGCGTACCTGATCGCATCGTTCGCCACAGCGGTGCTCATTCGAAGTCATCGATCGCGCAATGGCTGAGCGGATCATTGCGCGCCTTGCGGCGCGGGCGAGGTGATGGTTTGCCAGGCTTGGGGACGGGACCGGATTGGCGCTGCCAATAACCGCGCAATTGCACCACGCGGGTAAGTCCGAATATTACACATACATTAACAATTTCATACTGCGTCACGACAGGCGCTCAGGCTCCCTGAGAACGCCCGGTCAGCGTGCATGGAAGCCGCTTCCAGGCTCTGTGCAAAAAAAGACATGCTACGGAGACAGTATGGGAATTCGCTTGAAGAGCGTCGTGAGCGCGCTCGCGTTGTGTGCCCTCATTGACGTCAGTTACGCCGCCGAGCCGATCAAGATCGGTGTCGACGGACCTTTCACCGGCGGTTCGTCTTCGATGGGCGTGAGCATGCGCGACGGCGTGCGGCTCGCCACCGCGGAAATCAATAAAGCCGGTGGCGTGCTTGGCCGTCAGATCGTGCTGGTCGAGCGCGACGACGAAGCGAAAAATGAACGCGGCGTACAGATCGCGCAAGAGCTGATCAACAAGGAAAAAGTGGCTGCGGTGGTGGGCTACATCAATACCGGCGTGGCACTCGCGTCTCAACGCTTCTTCCAGGAAGCGAAGATCCCGGTGTTCAACAACGTCGCGACTGGCAGTGTCCTGACGAAGCAGTTCACCGATCAACCAGATAACTACGTCTTCCGCAACGCCGCTGCCGACCGCATTCAGGCGCCGATGATCGTTGAAGAAGCGATCACCAAACGCGGCTTCAAGAAGGTCGCGATTCTCGCGGACTCGACCAATTACGGTCAGCTCGGCCGCGAAGACCTCGAAAAGGCGCTGGCCACTAAAGGCGTGAAGCCGGTTGCCGTAGAAAAATTCAATATCAAGGACGTCGACATGACCGCGCAGTTGCTCAAGGCCAAGGAGGCCGGCGCTGAAGCGGTATTGACCTACGGCATTGGGCCGGAACTCGCGCAGATCGCCAACGGCATGGCCAAGCTCGGCTGGAAAGTGCCGCTGGTCGGCAGCTGGACCCTGTCGATGGCGAACTACATCGACAACGCGAGCACCAACGGCGAAGGCGCGCGTATGCCGCAGACGTTCATTCAGGAAGCGAACACGCCCAAGCGCAAGGCGTTCATCGACGCGTACCTCAAGGAGTTCAAGCCGAAGAACAACCGCATCGAATCGGCGGTGTCCGCCGCCCAAGGGTACGACTCGGTCTATTTGCTGGCCGCGGCGATGACCCAGGCAGGTTCGACCGATGGTTCGAAGGTGCGCGCCGCGCTCGAAAACCTCAACAGCAAGGTGGAAGGCGTTGTGATGGTGTACGACAAGCCGTTCACGCACGACGACCACGAGGCGATCAGCCCGAACGTGCCGGTGGTTGGCGAGGTCAAGGGCGGCCGCGTGATCTATGCGTATGACGCTGATCGCAAGGACGGCAGCCAGTTGCGCAGCAAGCAGGCGTCGACGAACTAAGCGCGGATAAAAGCCCAAATCCAGCGCGGCAGCATGCTCCAAAGCCGCACCCGCCCGCCAGCGGGGGCGGCTTTGTTTTATAGATGGTGAACTCTAAGGCGCTCGACGATGACCATTCTTTTACAGCTCATCTATAGCGGGATCGCACTCGGCATGATCTACGCCGTGATCGCATTCGGCTACCAACTCACATTCGCGACCTCCGGCACGCTGAACTTCGGCCAGGGCGACGCGCTGATGCTCGGCGCGCTGGTCGGCCTCACGCTGGTTTCGCTCGGCGTCAACTATTGGTTGATGATCCCGCTCGTCTGCGCGTTTGGTCTGTTGCAGGGCGCGTTCGTCGAACGGATCGGGGTGCGGCCCGCGATCAGGATCAAATCCGAATTCGGCTGGATCATGTCGACGATTGCGCTGGGCATCATCTTCAAGAACGTCGCGGAAAACGTCTGGGGCCGCGACGATCTGCGCTTCCCGTCGCCGCTGCCGGAAGCGCCGCTCAAGGTGTTCGGCGCGAACGTTCTGCCGATGGAACTTCTGGTGGTCGGCGGCGCGCTCGCGATGATGCTGGCCGTCGAGTTCTTCAACCGCAAGACGATCTTCGGCAAGGCCGTCGTGGCCACGGCGAACGACCGCGACGCCGCCGCGCTGATGGGCATTAACACCGGCCTCGTGATCACGTTTTCGTATGCCCTCTCGTCGCTGACCGCCGCGTTCGCCGGCGTGCTGATCGCTCCGCTCACGCTGACCGGCGCGACGATGGGCGCAGTGCTCGGCCTCAAGGCGTTCGCAGTCGCGATCATCGGCGGTCTCACCAGCGGTTTGGGCATCCTCGTCGGCGGCGTGATTCTCGGCATCGCCGAGACCACTACCGGCTTCTATCTCTCCACCGGCTATAAGGATGTGCCGGGGCTGGTCCTGCTGCTCATCGTGCTGGCGATGAAACCCGCCGGGCTGTTCGGCAAGACTTCAATCAAGAAAGTGTGAGGGCCGCCGTGAATCTGAAGAAACTCGTTGCGACGGCACTCGTGCTGATCGCGCTTGCGGTGTTCCCGGTGCTATCGGGCAATCCGTACTACATCCATCTGGTCGAGACCATCATGATCTACGCGATCCTGCTGTTCGGTCTCGACATCGTGGTCGGCTACACCGGCCAGGTTTCGCTCGGGCATGCGGGGCTGTTCGGGGTTGGCGCCTACACGGCGGGCGTTCTGTTCATGAAGCTCGGCTTGCCGATTTTCGTGACCGCGCCGCTCGCGATTCTCGTCACGGCCGGCTTCGGCGCGATCCTCGCGCTGCCCGCACTGCGCGTGTCCGGCCCCTACCTCGCGATGGTGACGCTCGCGTTCGGCACGATCCTTCAGATTCTAATCAACGAGATGGATTTTCTGACCAACGGGCCGATGGGCGTCAAGATTCCGAAGCCGTCGCTCGGTGCGCGGCCGATGAACGAAGTCGAGTACTACTGGCTCGTCGCGGCTCTGCTGGTGGCCTCGCTGATCGTCGTGCACCGGGTGCTCAAGTCGCATCTGGGCCGGGCCTTCGAAGCCCTGCGAGACAGTCCGATCGCGTCGGACTGTATGGGCGTATCGGTGTACCGCTACAAGGTCTACGCGTTCGTGATAAGCGCGGGCTTCGCCGGTCTGGCCGGCTGCCTCTACTCGTATTCGGAGCAGTACATCTCGCCGAATACCTACAACTTCGAGCTGACCATCCTGTTCCTGCTCGCGATCATCATGGGCGGGCGCAAGACGCGCACCGGCGCGGTGCTCGGCTCGGCGATCATCGTGCTCCTACCCAAGCTGCTCGATGACATCGATATGTTCCGCATCGTCGCATCGGTGCTGGCAGCCGCGGTAGTGATCGGCGCAGGCATAGCGCTCGCGCGCAAGGTGTCGACGCGACGCAAGGTGGCGATTCCGGTATTCGGTACGGTGGGGCTCGCCGCGTTTTCGTACTGCATCGACACCCTCGCCGACTGGCGGCTGAGCATCTTTGGCCTGATGATCCTGCTCGTCGTGTACTACCTGCAGGACGGCGTGATCGGATTCATGCGCAAGAGCATGATGGGCGGCGTGGTGCGCGCGAGCACCGTCGACGCCCATCAACCCGCGACCATCGGCGCAGACGCGGTCGCCGCCGTGCACGCGGGCGACACGGAAGAGATCCTGCAACTACGCGGCATCCTGATGCAGTTCAGCGGGCTCAAGGCGCTCAACCAGGTCGACCTGAGCGTGCGGCGTGGCACGGTTCACGGGCTGATCGGCCCTAATGGCTCCGGCAAGAGCACGATGATGAACGTGTTGACCGGCATCTATGTGCCGACCGCGGGCTCGATCGAGTATCGCGGCATGTCGCTCGCGGGCAAGACTTCGTCGCAGATCGCGTTGGCGGGCATCGCACGCACCTTCCAGAACGTGCAGCTGTTCGGCGAGATGAGCGCGCTCGAAAACGTGCTGGTCGGCTTGCATCACACGTTTCGCGCACATATCGCGGACGTCGGACTGATGTCCCCGCGGTACCGGCGCGAGGAGCGCGCCGCCCGTGAGCGCGCGTTGGGCATGCTGCGTTTTGTCGGGCTTGAACATGCCGCCGGCGAAGAAGCGCGCAACCTGCCCTACGGCAAGCAACGGCTGCTGGAAATCGCACGGGCGCTCGCGCTCGATCCGCAAGTGCTGCTGCTCGACGAACCGGCGGCCGGCCTGACCGCGCCCGACATCAAGGAGCTTGTCGCAATCATTCGTAAGGTGCGCGATCACGGCATTACCGTCGTGCTGATCGAACATCACATGGACGTCGTGATGAGCGTCTGCGATCGCGTGTCGGTGCTCGACTTCGGGCAGAAGATCGCGGAAGGCAAGCCGGCCGACATCCAGTCGAACGAAAAAGTCATCGAGGCTTATCTCGGCGGCGGGGCGGCGGGGCAAGCGGCCTGAGCCGGGCTCCCCTGCCTCGACCCACGAGATACACAGGAACACTCAGGAACACACATGCTATCGGTCAAGAATCTGCATGCAGGATACGGCAAGGTGAAAGTGCTGCACGGCATTTCGATCGACGTGCCCAAGGGCTCGGTCGTCACGCTGATCGGCTCGAACGGCGCGGGGAAAACCACCACGATGCGCGCGATCTCCGGCATGATCCGCCCCAGCGACGGCGAAATCACGATGGGCGTGGGCACGAGCGCAAAGCGGATCGATGCGCTCGACTCGCATCGCATCGCGCGTCTCGGGCTCGCGCATTCGCCGGAAGGACGGCGCGTGTTCGCGACGATGAGCGTGCACGACAACCTGATCCTCGGCGCCTTTCCACGCCTCACGTGGGCGCGTCCGCGCGGCGACGTGAACGCCGATCTGGAACGCGCGATCGAACTCTTTCCGCGTCTGAAAGAGCGGCGCCATCAACTGGCCGGCACCCTCTCCGGGGGCGAGCAGCAGATGCTCGCGATGGCGCGCGCGATCATGCTGAACCCGGAACTCGTACTGCTCGACGAACCTTCGATGGGGCTCGCACCGATACTCGTCGAAGAAGTCTTTCGCATCATCGAGAATCTGAAGGGCCAGGGCGTGACGATGCTGCTCGTCGAGCAGTTCGCCGCGGCGGCGCTCAATGTGGCCGATTACGGTTACGTTCTGGAAAACGGCCGCATCGCCGCGCATGGGCCGGCGCTGCAATTGCGCAACGATCCGTCAGTGAAGGCCGCTTATCTGGGAACGAGTCATTGACGTAACTCAGGGGCATCCCTTGGGTCTGTAACGCCCTGGGTGGCTTCTTTTAATCCACGCCCGCTCTCTTTTCAGAGCGGGCTTTTTTTTGGTTCATCGATCTCAAACGCCACGTTTCTGCAGCGGATACATTCTTCGACCGCCATCATGGGATCGCTGCAATCAGCATGCCATGCCAGCAATGCCGGGGATGTCAGTAACGAAATGGCATACGCAAAGATTTGTTCACACAAGTTCTGTCACCGCGACCTAGTGTGTTTCGGTAGATACATGCATTGCTGCATGTCTTCGGCGGACGGCAGCAAGCATCGTTCTGCGCTGGGAAAAGAGTTTTTCATATGTATCGGAAGGTCGAAAGTGATGGCGCCGGCAATGGAAAGCCGGCAATTCACAGGCGTTTTCCCCTTTTTCGCGAGGCCCAGAATGAAAATGAATTTCAGTTGCCTATCCCGGTCTTTTTTGCAGGGCATTGCAGGTGCTGGCGTCGTCGCGCTCGCATGCTCGATCGCCACAGGCGCGCACGCGCAAACGCTGGGATCGCTCGTCCAGGTAGCCGCGGGCGACCCATTTAGCGGTTGCACTGCCGACCAGCTGAACGCGCAGGAGTCGGCATTCGGCAGCGTCCTGTTTCCCGCCACCTCGATCGAGCCCTGGGTTGCGGTGGACCCGACGGACCCGGCTCGCCTGCTCGCCGGCCACCAGCAGGATCGCTGGAGCGACGGCGGCTCACGCGGGCTCGTCGGCGTCGTCTCCAACGATGCGGGCAGCACCTGGTCCAACTCGATTCCGTCCGGCGTAACTGACTGCACTGGCGGCAAATTCCGCCGTGCTTCCGATCCCTGGGTGGACTTTGCGCAAGACGGAACGGCCTTCTTCTTCTCTCTGGTGCTGGACCCCGCGCAACCGACCACGCCGTTTGGCGCGCGCAATAGCGGGATGCTGGTCAGCCGCTCCAGCGACCACGGTGCAACCTGGCAGCCTCCCGTTACGCTGATCCGCAGCAACTCGCCGCACGTGCTCAATGACAAGAACTCACTCACTGCGGACCCGACTGCGAGCAACTACGTCTATGCGGTTTGGGACCAGTTGAGCGTGTTCCCGCCAACGAAGGAAGGCGCCCAGTTGCTCGCGGAAAACGATGGCGTTCTGATCGCGCGGCAATTGCGTAACGGTGCAGCATCCGCGGCGGGCGGCGCCCCCGTATCCAAGTTCAATTCCACCGGCCCGAGCTTCTTCTCGCGATCCACTGACAAAGGCGTGACATGGAGCACCGCCGCCCCGATTTACCAGCCGGGGACGAACGCACAGACAATCGACAACATGGTGCGCGTGTTGCCTGATGGAACCCTGCTTGATTTCTTCACGGCGATCAATGCTACGCCGTCGAAGCTGAGCATCGGCTATATCAAGTCTGGCGATAAAGGCACGAGCTGGTCGGCGCCGACATTCACCAACGACATTCAGGTGGTGGGAGTGGTCTCGCCTGACAGCGGCCAGTCGATACGCGATGCCTCCATTCTTTACAGTGTCGCCGTGAACCCGGTCTCGGGGGCGATCTATCTCACCTGGCAGGACGATCGCTTTTCGTCCGCGACCTGCACCACGCCCACTGGATCGATTCCGGTCGACGCGATCGCCTTCAGCGAATCGACAGATGGCGGTGCTACCTGGTCAACGCCAGTGATGATCAACCAGACGCCGACAAACGCAACCAACCCCTGCCGTCAGCAGGCTTTCATTCCGGCGGTCGTGCCGTCGGGCGACGGCAATACGATCGTGGTGACCTACTACGACTTTCGTAACGACACGAACACACCCGCCGGCTTCGAGGGAACCGACTATTTCGCAGTGTTCTGCTCGACTGCTACTGCGTGTACCGATCCCAAGAATTGGAGGAAAAGTGAACTCAAGCTGACCGACACCTCGTTCAACATCCTTAACGCTCCCGTGGCGGGCGGCCATTTCCTCGGCGACTACATGGGGCTGGCTGCTAGCGGTTCGAAAACTGTCTACCCGGTATTCGGCGTAGCCACGGGGCCCAACGTGACGGACGAATTCACCCGCAAGATCACCTTGCCGTGAGCGCAAATGGGCGGCGACAGAGAAGGTCGCTGCCCATTCGCGACGCTCCAACTCTGACAGGGCGCGCTACGGCACCGATTCGCCGCCCTCCTGCACCTGGACCGCATCTCCGACACGTACGCCAAGCTGCGTCGCGGCGCTGCCGCGATTCACGGCGATCTCGACGAGCCCGATCGAGTTCTCGTACCAGAAAGCTCGACCGGCCGTTACATCGGAAAAGACCCGCGCATACTCGACATCGGCATCTGCGATGCTCAGCCGTGCAGACCTCGGCACGGTTCCAGCCCGCAGCCCCGTCAGCGCATTGCCGTAGTGATCGACGTAAATGACCTCGGCGAAATCGCCCGCATCCAGTTGCACGCTCAAGCCTGTCCTCTCAACGAGCTTGTCGGAAGGCAATTCGCCGCGGCTGACCCATGCCGCCATCGGGGCGAACAGATCGCGACCATGAAATGAGGCGGAGAGTGCGGCCGGACGCCATGTAATCCGCCAGGCCCGGGTATGCGCCGCGCGCGCCGCCACGACCGAGAGCAGCCCGTTGTCCGGCCCGACGAACCGCTGCCCGTCGGCTTGCAGCACGACGGCATCCCGCTCGCTACCGACGCCGGGATCGACCACGGCAAGGAACACACAGTCCGGCGGATACCACCGTGCTAGCGCCGCGAGTAGATGCGCGCCTGCCCGCGGGTCGTAGTTCGGGGCAGTATGCAGCACATCGATAATGGGGGTGCCGGCTGCCGCGTGTCGCAGCAAAGCGACCCTTACCTGCCCGACATAGATGTCGTCGGCCCCGAAATCGGTAAAGAGTGCGAGCATCGCATGGCCTCCTTGCAGTCCTGTGCCGCCTCGCCGGTCAGTGTTCGTTAAATATTCGAAATCCCCGCTCCTCCTTCTCCACACATATCAGCGCGAGCGGGAACGCGAACGCCTCGATGGAGATCGGCTCCGCTTTGCTTGCTCCGAGGTCGCGGACTCATTTGGCGTGATCTGGGCATCAACGCAGAACGCGATGAACGCCTGCACCTTTGCGGCCAGGTGCCGCCGCGACGGATAGAGTGCATATAGAGGGAAACGTTCATCCGGCCAGTCCGGAAACAGATCGACGAGCTCGTGCTGTGCGATCAGTGTTTCCGTGCCGATCGACATGACCTGGGCGATTCCTGCGCCCGCTACGCATGCGTTCAGCATCGTGCCGACATCGGAGACCAGAAGCCGCCCGCAGACCGGGATGCTGACGACTTCCTTGCCCCGCTGGAACTCCCATTCAAAGGGGCGTCCCGATAAGGGATTGTAGAAAAGTATGCGTTCGTGATCGACGACGTCATCAGGACAATTGGGGCGGCCGTTGCTTTCGAGGTAAGCCGGAGACGCAACCGTGATGATCCGCGCTTCCAGCAGCTTGCGAGCAACCAGAGTACCAACCGGTGGCGGCCCGAAGCGTATCGCAAGGTCGAAGCCATCCGCAACGAGATCGCCCACGTCATCGCGCATGATCAATTCCACCGAAAGCTCTTGAAACTGCTGCAGAAATCCGGGCAGCTTCGACGCGAGGACGGTCCGCGAGAAGAATGGGTCCACGTTGACGCGCAACTTGCCTTGGACCACGCCGGCAGAACCCGATGCTGTAGTTGCCGCGCACTCGATGCCGACCAGATGTGGGCTGACAGTCTCGTAGAGACGCCTTCCTTCGTCGGTCAAGGTTTGCGATCGGGTGGTACGGTCGAGCAAGCGGACGCCGATCTGCTTTTCCAGCCGGCTTATCGCTCTGCTTACGCCGGACGGAGACACGCTGAGCGCCTCCGCGGCACGAACGAAACTTCCGCTTTCGGCGACAGCGGCAAGCACCGTTATCCCCGCGAACAATCGACCGTCGAAGGTCATGATGCGCCTCGAATACTGATGGATTCGTGATTTTAATCATTTCAGATTTGATTGAACCATACTTTATTCATCAATTGGCGCGTGAGACATTGGACACCTCACCAACACGGAGGAACAGCATGGAAACGATCAAACGCGGAGAACTCGCCATACCGCGCCTGGGCTTCGGTACGTTCCGCATGCCCGGCAACGACTGTCAGCCGGTCGTAGAAAGCGCGCTGGAAATCGGCTATCGGCACATCGATACCGCCGAGATGTACCAGAACGAAGAATCGGTGGGGGCCGCCATCGCCGGCTCGGGCATCGCGCGGGACGAGCTATTCGTGACGACCAAGGTATGGCACGAGAACCTCGAACCCAATGCCCTGCGCCGCGCATTTGCCAAGAGCCTCGAGAAGCTGCGACTTGATTTCGTCGACCTCTACATGATCCATTGGCCGTCCCGCGACATGAATCTTCCGGCTGCTTTGGAGACGCTCGTGCAACTCAAGGAGGCGGGGCTTACCCGCGGCATCGGCGTGTGCAATTTCAATATGCCGTTGATCGAAGCGGCCGTTGAGGACATAGGCGCGCCGATCGCCTGTCATCAACTTGAATATCACCCGTTTCTGGATCAGTCCGCGATGCTCGCCTATCTGCGCTCGAAAAACATCCCGTTGGTCGCGTATGCGCCGCTCGCACAGGGACGCGCGGCAAGCGATGCGACATTGGCGCGGATCGGCAGCAAGCACGGTGCGACTGCCGCACAGATTGCCATTGCCTGGCTGCTCGATCAGAACGACGTTATTGCGATCCCCAAGGCACAGCGGCGCGAAAGCCAGCAAGCAAATCTGAATGCACTGGCTATTCGACTCGACGACGATGACCGCAAAGCAATCGCAGCGCTTCGCAAGGATCAGCGTTATGTCGTTCCCCCCTTCGCTCCCCAGTGGGACGCGTGATTCAGCAGGCTTACGTGCTCGGGCGACGGACACACTCATCCAGTGCAGAGTTCGGACGATGCGCGTACGTGCCCAGTCCGAACGCGACGACGCTGAGCAGCGCCAAAGCCCATACGCAGATCACGGCGTACAGCATCACGAGAACAAAGCCGTGCACGAGCGCCGCATGAGCGATCACGCCATGCGGATCGGCGCTTGCGAGTTTCGTGCTGTCCTGCATGAGATCCGCAAAATTGCCTGCGGCCACCTTTTGCGCGAGAAAACGCAGCGAAGATGCTTCGGAAAAGCCGGGAAGCGCGCGAGAAAGATAAGAAAGCACACCTTCGAAGAGTATGTAACCCATCAGCGCGATATTGATGGCCAGGCTGATCAGTCTTGCGCTCATATCGATACCCGAGGCCATGCCTGCGCGGTTCGACGAGACCGAGCCGGTCGCAGTATTGGTGACCGGCGTGTTGGTCATCCCCAGCCCGGTACCGCACAACAGGCACCCCGGCAGCATCGTGAGCCAACTCGCTTGCTCCACGCCAGCTCCGCACCTCATCAGGATGAAGCCGAGACCGATGATGAACAGTCCGAGCGGAATGACCCTGCGCGCATCGAAGCGCAGCGCAAGCCGCTCGGCAAATGGCGGCACGATGAGCGTGGGTAGCGTATAGGCGAGCAGCGACAGTCCGGACTTCACATTCGTGTAGCCGAGCGCGCCCTGAAAATAGATCGGCAGATAGATCATGAACGGCCAGTAGCTGAAGTTCATGCCCATCGATCCGCATATCGCACCTGAAAACCGGCGGGTCCGGAACACGGAAAAGTCGAACATCGGCCGACGACTACGCTTCTCGACGAGGATGAACGCGATAAAACTCGACGCCGTCGCCGCGACGATGCCGAGCGCGGCGGGGCTCTCCAAGCCGAGATCCGGACCTTGCGTAATCAAATAGACGAGACCGAAACACGACGCGGAAAGCGTGAGCATGCCTGCAACGTCCAGGTGTTGCGCATGCGGGTCGCGGGACTCCTGCACCCCCGCGAAGACGAGACCTAGCGCCACGATCGAGATCAACGCGTGGACGAGGAACACCCACTGCCAGTTGGCGACTGCGACGATCATGCCGCCGATGATCGGACCAAAGCCGAGGCCGATGCCGAAGATGATTCCCCACGCGCCAAACGCTTTGCTGCGTTCGCGCCCTTCCGGAAACTGATGCGAGAGCACCGCCACCTGGCAGATCAGCATCGCTCCGCCGCCCATCCCTTGAAAAAAACGGCTGACGATCAGGACGGACGCACTCTGTGCGAGGCCGCAGATGAGCGAGGTGATCCCGAACATCACGATGCTGGCCACGTAGGTGCGTTTGCGTCCGAAACGGTCTGCCAGCGCGCCGGTGCCCATCAGCACGGTGGTGCACGCGAGCGTGTAGGCGTTCATGATCCATTGAATCTCCTTGAAATCTGCGTGCAGCACGCCTTCAAGGGTGGAGAGCACCGTCGGCACACTGGAAATTTCGAGGCCGAACATCAGCGAGGTCAGGCATACCGCGGCGAGCGCCACGGCATTTTTGGAAGGGGTGGCGAGTGTCATGAGATATCGCAGGGAAAAGGTGCGTTTGCGAGTACACGTCGGCGTACACGGAGGGAGCCAATCGACCAGCAGCATCACGTCGGATGTACTATAACGGGAACCAGCGTCCCTATTGAGGCAGTTTTTTCCCACAACTTATTCCCCCGAGGACCCAATTCGATGGATCAACTCGATGGCGTAGCGGTCTTTGTCAAGGTGATCGAAGCCGGTAGCTTTACTGTTGCGGCCGAACGCATGCACCTCACGCGGTCGGCCATCGGCAAAGTGATTGCGAAGCTCGAGGCGCGCCTCGGCGTACGCCTGCTCCAGCGCACGACGCGTAGCCAGACACTGACGGAGGCTGGGCGCAGCTACTACGATCGATGCGTCCGCGCGCTTGCCGAGCTGGACGCTGCCGAAGCCGAACTGGAGACCGGATACAGCGAGCCACGCGGTCGGCTGCGGGTCAGCGCGCCGCTCGCATTCGGCCACCATTGCGTCGCTCCGGTGTTGTTCGGACTGGCCCGCAAGCACTCCAAGCTACAGATCGACATCTCGTTTACAGACCGGGCCGTCGATCTCGTTGAAGAAAACATCGATCTTGCGGTGCGCATCGGCGCTTTGCGCGACAGCACGAGTCTCGCCGCACGGCATCTCGGCGTTCAGGAAACCAGCATCGGAGCGGCCCCGGCGTATCTTGCGCGGCATGGGACGCCCGTCGATATCGACGATTTCGCGAAGCATGCGGGCATCGCTTACTCGCGCGCCGGCGTGGTGTCGCCATGGCGCGTACTCGACACGGACGGGGTTGAACGGGAATTGCTGATCAAGCCGCAACTGAGCCTCGACGATATCCAGGCGATTGCCGGAGCCGGTGTCGCCGGTCTGGGGCTCGTGCAGTTGCCATGCTGGTTGCTGACACGATATGTGATGACGGGCGAACTCGTCGCGGTGAGGGAGCGTTGCGGCGTGCGACCACAGGACATCCACGCGGTGTGGCCGAACACGCGATATCTTCCATCGAAGACTCGTTGCGCCATCGATGCACTGGTCGCGGAGATCCCACCGATGATTCTTCGTTGAGGTTACGAACTTCTACGTTTGGGAATCGGAGGACGCAGCCAAAGCGTTCTTCACCGATGCGCTCCGCGAGCGGGTAACCGGTCTTTACGGTGTGCGCCCCGACGTCGAGTTCGTGCAGATTGCCGCGCTAGTGGAAAACGCTCGAACATGACGTCGTCCAGTGTCGCGGGCGGAGAAACACGAGCTTTTCTACACCATGATGAATCCGTGCCGCATGCCGAGCATCACCGCCTCGGTGCGGTTGGTCGCACCGAGTTTGCCGAAGATGGACGACAGGTGGAATTTCACCGTGTTGTCGGAGATGTCGAGTTGCCGCGCGATCTCCTTGTTGCCGAGTCCGTCGGCGAGCATCGCCAGCACCTCGATCTCTCGTAACGTCAACGCTTCGAACGTTTCGCCGGGTGCCTTCTGGCGCGACGGTCTCGTTTCGGCGAGCAGCCTTGCGAGGATGTCGGGCGTCAGCACGCAAAGGCCCGCGGCCACGGCTTCGATGGAGACGACGATTTCGGCTGGCATCGCGATGCGCGGCAGGATGGCTACCGCGTCCGCGGGCAACGCATCGAGCATCCAGTCGCTGTCCGGGTCGTCGCTCAACAGCACGAGCGACGGCAACGCGTGCGAGAGTTCGAGTGGAATCTTGAGCGCGTCGCTTGCCTCCGGCGCGGTGTCGGCGACGATCACATCCGGCACCGATCCGGCGAGGCAATCGACGAGCTTTTCAGCGTCGGCTGCGCTACCCAGGAACTCGAGTGCCGGGTTCGCCTCGACAAGCGCTTGCAGGCTCGCGCGCTCTTGCCACGATGCCGCAATCACTGCGACCCGCAAAGGCGCCGTGGGTCTCGTCCGTCCATCCGACATTTCGTCCCTTCCCGGACCTCATCTGCACGAATTCCGTTGGGGCCGTTCGCCCACTGTTACCGAACACGCGTGGCGTTCGCCACCTCGGATCAAGGCGATCTGCAACTGCTGCCCAACGCCTGCGGAGCCCAGCGCGGCACTTACGTCGCCCATGTCGCGGCAAGGCTTGCCGTCCAACTCGATCAGTACATCGCCTATCAGCACGCCCGCCTGCTCCGCAGGGCCGCCCGGCGCAAGCGAGTTGATCAACAAGCCACTGCCGAACGACAGGTTCATTTCCTTGACCCAGGCGTCCGGCAGGCCGACCCGCTGCGTGCCGACACCAAGGTAGCCCCGCGACACGCGCCCTTTCGCCAACAGTTCATCGGTGACGCGCTCCACGGTCATCCCGGGAATGACGATGCCGGCGCCGCGCATCAGTGCCGACGTGCAGATGCCGACGACCTGCCCGCGCATATCCGCGAGGGCCGCCCCGGAGAAACCCGGGCGCAGGCCGCCGTCCAGTCGCACGAACGCATCGAGTTGTCCGCCTCTCCACGTGCGCCAGGCCCCCCCTACGCCGCCGATCACGCCAAAATCAGCGCTAACGCCGGAATCATCCGCACGGGCGACGGCGAGCGCAAGATGACCCGGCTTCAGTGAGTGGGCATCGCCAGAATCGATCGGGTCGAGATCGACGCCGTCCAGTTTCAGCACGCCGATGTCGGAGCCCGGGTCCAGACCCGCGAGGACCGCGGCGACCGTACGGCCGTCGGTCAACGTGACTTCGATCCCTTCCTCGCGCCTGAGCGTGTGTGCGGCGGTCACGACGACGCCACGGCGCCAGATTACGCCGCTCGACGGCATGCGATGCCGGCCGTGTACCGCCACGACACTCCGCTCCACTCGCGCGACGATGTCCGCCAGATTGTCGGAGAGATCCATCAAAGGATTGCTGCTCGAGGATGTGGTTTCCATTTCAAGCCCCCTGCCCATTGCGTTATGACGACGGATTCACAATGACAGAACCACGGGGGGCGCACACCACCCAAATGGGTAGCCGGGTAGATGCAGTGCGGGCCCTGTTCAATCTGCGGCTAACGCCGCCCGCTACGGCCCCATACATAGCGCACCCATCGCTGCCAGCGGCTTTGCGGTGGAGCGGGGGCGTGGCGCGCAGTCTGCGCTTCGCGGTCGCGCTGGACGGACTTCTGCACCTGTTCGTGGATCTGCCTCAAGCTCATGCCGCCTGGGCCTTTGAGCTTGTCGGGATCGTCATCGGGATCGTCTGTCATCTGAGTCGCCTGTGTGTGAAGAGGCGACTTGATCTTGATACAGATACCAGGCAGCAGCAAGTTGAGCGCGGAGCGCCGACCGGTGCGCAGTCCAACGGGCCTTGCCCGCCTGCCATTCGTGAAGTAGATTTTTCTAATGAGGTTCGAGCCGGGAGGGACGGCCATGGAACTGAGTGTGGAACGTGTCGAGGTTTGGGCAGCTACCATCGACGACAAACCGGGAGGTCTTGCGAAAGTCTTAAGCGTCTTGCGGGATGCTGGTGCCGACTTGCAGTTCATCGTGGCGCGTCGCACGCCAGAGGCATCGGGTAAAGGAGTCGTGTTCGTCGCTCCGCTACAGGGAGACAGTGTGACCCGCGCCGCCACCCAGGCGGGGTTCAGCGTCACCCCGAGCCTTCACTCCATCCGTGTAATGGGTCTAGACCAGTTGGGCATCATCGCGCAATTGAGCCAGATGCTGGCGGATGGCGGGATCAATCTGCGCGGCGTCTCGGCCGCAGTGCTTGGCACGCAATTCATCGCTTATCTCGCGCTCGACTCGCTGGACGACGCCGAAAAGGCGATTGACCTTCTACAAAGGGCCTGAAGTACCCGTACCGGACTGCGGACCGGCTTGGCTCTTGCTGGCAGCGAATCCCAATGCCGGTAGGGAGGTCGGCAGGGATGAAGACACCGACGACCACAAGGCGGGTGCTTTGGGCGCTCTCGCTTTGCATTGTTGCGACCTGCATCGCCGTTGGCGGGGTATTGCTGTTCGAGCTGTTGGTGGTCGGCCGTGCGGTCAGCGATTTCCGCCGGGACACGGCTATAGCGCAGGTGGGCATCGGACGTGGCGAGCCGGCTACAGCCGAGGAACGCATCAACCCGCCCTATCTGAAGCGGTACGGCCTGGACCGCAACCTGTATAGGGACATTCACGGAAACTTTTCGCCAACCGGCGCCGACTGGCGGCAATGGGGGCTGCGAACCAAGGTCGCAGCCACGGTGATGTGGCTGGGTCACGATCCACCGGGAACCTGGTGGACCTACGTTCAGATCAGGTGTGTTGATCGGTTTCCCGAAGCTCACGCCGACAGCGAGCCGATAGTCGATGTTGCCGACGCTTGCCTCGGCGAACCGCATTGATCGACGCGCAGGCTTTCAACGACCCGTTCCTTGTCCCGCTGGTCATTTGTGATCATCCGAACGGCCAGCACCGAGCGCCTCGAGCAACGGCCGCAGCGCATTCAGTTCCGCACCGAAGCCGCTCCAGTCTTCCGCCTTCAGTCGCTCGATCGCGCGGTCATAGTGAGCAAGTGCCTCTCGCGCGCGAGCATCCACTGTGCCCCGGGATGGCGATGCCGCTCGCGCGGTCTCCTGGAAGAGCGCCGCCAGCGCTTGATCCAGCGTGTCCTCCATCACCACACGGTCGCCATAGGCGGCAATTACTCTCTTCATCTCCGGCAACTGACCGGAGGCCGCGCGCAAATAGAGCGGAGAAACGTAGAGGATCGAGTTCTCGATCGGCACGACTACAAGATGACCGCGAATGACGCGTGAGCCCATCTGGTTCCACAGCGAAATCTGCTGCGAGATCTCGGTATTCTGCTGAATGCGCGCTTCGATTTGAAACGGCCCGTAGACCAGCTTGTCCTTCGGAAAGGTATACACGATGAGCTTGCCGTACCCGGGCTGATCGCAGCGCGCCGCGAGCCATGCAATCATGTTCTCCCGCTGGCTCGGCACCATCGGCAGCATCAGGATGAATTCGGCGCGCGGGTCGCCGGGGAGTCGCATGATCGTGTAATACGGCGGCATCGTGCTGGCGGAGCTTCCGCCATCCATGCCGACCAGCTCCTGAGGAAACTGCCACAGATCCTCGCGGTTGTAGAACACTTCCGGCGCATCCATGTGATACGCGCGGTAGACCTGCGCCTGGATCAGGAACAGATCCTCGGGGTAGCGGATATGCTGCCGTTGCCCCGCTGGCATCGCGTCCAAAGGCTTGAACATACCGGGGAAGATGCGCTCGTAGGTGCGCAGGAGCGGATCGGCGGGATCGCTGATGTAGAAATCGACCGTGCCGTTATACGCGTCGACCACGACCTTGACCGCGTTTCGAATGTAATTCGCGTTGTCGCCGAAACCGGGCCGGGAGTAAGGAAACCACTGGCTGACGGTGTAGGCGTCCTGTATCCAGAACAGCCGCCCATCGCTTGCGACGACGTAGGGGTCATGGTCGAGCGTCAGGAACGGCGCGATCGTACGCACGCGGTCCTGAATGTTGCGGTGAAGCAGAATCCGGCTCTGGTCGGTGATATAGCCGCTCAGCAAAATGTTCGGATCGTCGAGCTGCCAGGCAAAGAGACTGCGGCGTCCCACACCGCCGAGCGTGACGCCGTCGCGCCCGCTATACCTCGTGTACGCATTGGTCGGTCTGCGGGGATAGTCGAACTCAGCTACATTGCCGTTCACGATCACATAGTCCTGCCGGCCTTCACTGAAATAGAGACGTGGTTCGCGAATGGCCGGGCCGCCGCTGGAGACGGGCGGAATATCGTGCAGATAGAAAGACGGTAAGCCTTCAGTGGATTTCTCGGTGACTGGCGACATCACGACGCCGATGCCGTGAGTAAAGATAAGGTGCAGGTTCACCCACGTTTGGGCGTTGGACGGAAGCATCGCCGGTTCCAGTTCTCGCGCCGACAGCACCACCTGCCTGTATCCGCTATCGAGCTGATAACGGTCGATGTCCACCGAAAGAAATTTGTAGTAAGTCCTGATCTCCTGCAGCTGTGCGTAAGTGTCCATCAGCGGTGGCACATCCCAAAGCCGGATGTTGTCGATGGTCGCCCGATTGGCCTGCAGCGAGTCGAGCGTCAATCCCTGCTCGGCCTCGAACGGCTTGACCTCGATCTTTGCAAGGCCGTACGCCTGTCGCGTTAGCGCGATCGTATGCTCAATATAGGGTGTTTCCAGTTTCAGCTCGCTCGGCTTGACATAGAAGCGTTGAAACAGCGAAGGATAGATCTCGGCGAACACAATCGAACTGCCGAATACGATAAGTGCGAGAGCGACGGGCTGCAGATGGCTGCGCTGGCGCATGTTGATCCAAAGAGCAACCGACGAGGCGGCTCCAAGGCCGACAAGCATCCACAGGACCGGCAACTCGACGTGGACATCGGTATAGCTCGCGCCGACCACGACGCCGTTGTCGCCATAGAGCAGCAGGAAGCGGTCGAGCCACCACGACCATGCCTTCACCGCAAAGAACAAACCGAGCAGTGCCGAGCCATGAGTGATGGCGGCGGCCGACAGCGTGCGTGGTGGCCGCTCCAGCGCAATGTCACCGCGCAACGCGTAGACAGCACCTGCCACGACCGCGCTCCAGAACACTAGCTGCAGCAGCCAGTTCTTCAGAGCGACATACGCGGGGAGCGAGAAAAGATAAAAGCCGATATCCCTGTCGAAAATCGGATCGCGCTCGCCAACAGGCACCTGATAAATGAAGCGAAGCGCGATGTCCCAGCTCGAAACTTCGCTAGCGGCGACAACCAGCCCCAGGACGACCGCGGCGCAGGCAATACTGGCGCGCCAGGGAACGTGCGGCGCGATCAGTTCGGACAGTTCGACGGCAACCTCGCTCGCATGCGACGGATCGTCTGCTTGCGCTCGCAAGACATCGACACGCCTCGCGTAACGATGCGCCAACATCCCCGACAGCCAGATCGCGCACGCCGAGATTGCGAACGCCGTCGCAAACAGCAGCACCCGCGCGGAAAGGATGGTCCAGAAAACGCCACCATAGCCGACCGAAGAGAACCACAGCCAGTCGACGAGGACGCCGGTGATGCGTCCGACGACGATCAGGGCAACGACGACGGCCGCCACCGTGATTGCATAACGTCTCAGACGCACGCCGGACTTCACTTCCGACCGCATAGTCCCTCCTGTGCTGGCCGTAGCCGATGCCCTGCTGCGGTTGTGATGCTGGTTCGGATGGGCCGGGTCAGACAGCTTGAATTATTGTAGGAGCCACAGTCAGAATACTAGTGACCCTACTTTCTACCTGCTATCGAGTCTGCGGGACCGTGGCTATGACGGCGGCATACCCTTTGCTGCAATGAAACGGTTCAGTTCATTTCACGAAAAGGGGACCCCCACCATGAAGCTCTACTATTCGCCAGGTGCCTGCAGCCTCGCCGACCATATCGCAATGCATGAGGCCGACCTTACTTTCGACAGGGTTCGCGTCGATTTGAAGTCGAAGGAGACGGAAACGGGGGAGCAGTTCAATCAGATCAATCCAAAGAGCTACGTCCCAACCCTCGAGATGGATGACGGTCAGCGGCTTACCGAGAATATCGCGATTCTTTCGTGGGTCGCACAGCGCAAGCCTGCCCTTGCGCCCAATAGCGAACCCGGCAACCTGCGCCTGCTCGAGATGCTCGCGTTCATTTCGACAGAAATCCACAAGCAGTTCGGCCGTGTTTTCAAGCCCACTTCGGATGCTGAAGCAACGGCAGCGCGTGAGAAGCTCGGTCAACGCTTTCAGTTGATCGCCACCATGTTCAAGGGCGATTACCTGTTCGGCAGCGAAGCGAGTGTGGCGGACGCCTATTTGTTCACCATGCTGCTCTGGGCTCAAAAGGTGGGCATCGAAGTGCCTGAGAAATTGCGAACCTTTGCCGAACGGATGCGCGCGCGTCCGGCCGTCCAGCTTGCGATGAAGCACGAGGGACTGGAATGATGAAGCACCGATCGTCGCCGCGCCCGCCAGGCAAACGCGGCGCGACGAAAACCATCCGATCCTCGCCGCGCGCGTCACGTCTTGCCATTCACTCGACGACGAGCGTCGCTTTCAACGCAACCGCTCATGCACGCGTTCAACGCAGTTCGCGATGAAATATCGCGAGTCCGCTGCCGCCTGCACGCGCAAAATGCCGTCGAACGCAGTCAGCAGTTCGATGAACTCATTGAACGCGTTATCGCGCGCCGCATCAGCTCGGATAGCTGATCGTCAGGATGAAGCGGCGCCGCAATTCAGCGGTGGCATAAAAAACGCTGGTTGCGAGCGGCAAATCAGCGAAAAGAGGCCAGAAAAATGGCCTTTTCGCGATGCAAATCCGCGCAGATGATCGATAGAATTTTCTATAGCGCGTTACGCACCATGACGCGTCCGATATCTGTGGGATCGCGTTCCCACAGCGGATTTCCAGTTGATTCAGCATGACACGGCTCGCACGGCACTACGTCCCCGAACAACCGCAACACGTAATCTTGCAGGGAATCGTGGGCCCTGCATTTCTGGACGAGGGAGACTACCTGTACTTCCTCGCCTGTCTGGCAGACGCCGCGCGCGTCGCCGATCTGGCAGTCCACGCGTGGGTGCTCATGCCTGACGCGGTCCAGTTCCTCGTCACGCCTTCATACGAATGGAGCGTGGCCATGGCGATGCAGGCAGTGTGCCGTCGCTATGTCGAGACCTTCAACCGCCGCCATGGACGCCGCGGTGCGGTGTGGCGTGGGGGGTACCGGGCGACGGTGATCGAGCCCGAACGGTATTTCCTGCTCACGAGCCAGGTCATCGATCAGGCGCCGGTGCGCAACCGCCTTGTTGCCGACCCGGCAAACTACCAGTGGTCGAGCTGCGCGCACCACATCGGGCAGCGTGTGGATAGCTTCATCAAGGATCACGCGCTGTACCGGGCGCTCGGCAATACGCCGTTGGAGCGCCAACAGGCTTACCGCGATCTGGGCGCACGGCCGCTTGACGAATGCGAAGTCGAGAACCTGATGCAGTCGACGCTCAACGGCTGGGTGCTCGGCAGCGCCGCGTATTGCGAGTGGGCGGCGCGGACAGCCAATCGGCGTTTGATGCCACTACTGCTGCGCGACCGCCCCTCCACGGTTCGCACGACACGCGCGCTCGCACACGCGGGCTAAGCAAAGGAGAAACGAAACGGAATTCAGTCTTTCTGCTGTCCGGCCATTTCCGTGGGCTTTCTGCACTCGTCGACAATGAGCCCGCCTTCTGTGCCGATTCGCAAATTGCGCGTATCGACGCATGTCAACGCAATACCCGTGCTGCCCCTTACATACAATTAGGAGGTCATCTTCTACGATCAGGTGGTGACTGAATGCACGGCTTATTTTTTCAAGGCAACAAGCAGTCGGTCCCGCAGCAGTCAACGCAATTGGCAAGTGTCGGTGGAATATATTCCTTCAACCATTGCAGCATCACGGTTTAAACCGTGAACCACGATGGAGGCAGCCATGCGCAGAAGAAGCTTCTTACAAACAGGTGCCGCGGTTCTGGCAGTCGCGGGTGTGGCGCTGAGCGGGTCCGCGGTCACGATGAGTGACGCCGTTGCCGCCGAATCCAACGCGTCGAAGCGGCAGGTCATCGATGCCAAGGTCAACGAGACCCTGTCGCGGCTGTTCGAGACGGTCAAAGGTTCAAGAGAACTCGTCGACAAGGCGAACGGCGTACTCGTGTTCCCGTCCGTACTCAAGGTCGGCTTCATCGCGGGTGGCCAATACGGTGAAGGCGCTTTGCGGGTGCACGGGAAATCGGTCGGCTACTTCAAGACGATATCCGGGTCGTTCGGCTTGCAGGCGGGCGCGCAGTCGAAGGCCATGATCTTTCTGTTCATGACGCAAGAGGCGCTCGACAGCTTTCGCAAGTCCAACGGATGGTCGGTCGGTGGCGAAGGTTCGGTCGCGCTCGTGAAGGTCGGAGCGAACGGCACGATCGATACGACAACGGCCACCGAACCCGTCCAGGCGATCGTGCTGACGAATTCAGGTCTGATGGCTGACGTGTCGCTGGCCGGCACCAAGGTTTCTCGACTGAAAATCTGACGACATTGCTTGCAGCGTTTGTCTGACAGGGTCTTGCGCTCGTCGCGCAAGACCCCGCATTTCACGCACGACACATCGCAGCGCGCATCTGTGCGAACCCCTCCCGATAGCGAGCGGCGAGGTATGCGGCCGTCCGCCCCAGCAACACCCGGTCGATCGTCAGAGCATCGAGCATTGCTTCCGAAAGCGCCTCGATCCCGACGCTGCCCGGCACGGCCGCTGGCTCCCACGTCGCGGCAAACGCGGACTGTTTCGTCGTGTCATGCGCGCGCGCCGGATGAACGAAATTCACCCGCGGCACACCGAACGCCATCGCGACGATCCGTCCATGCAGGCTGCTTCCCGCATAGGCCGTGGCATCCGCGATCAGTGCGCAGATGTCCCATATCTCCAGCGATCGGAAGAGTTGCGTACGTGAGACCTTCATCCGCGCCGCAATCCGTTCGTAGCACGCCATATCGTCATGCCAAGGCGCGGCACCCGCTCGAAAAAACACAATACCAAGCCCGCTCTCGTTCGACACACGATCGAGCTCGCGCGCTAGCACACCGAGCGTTCTATCGTCGCCGAAGTCCGCACTGAACTGCACGGCGACATATCCATCGGGAAACGTCCGCTGCAAGTTCGCCACTCCGCTCGGCTCCTTGTGCGCGAGAATGGTCGCGCCGAACAACTCGGCCACCATCACCGCCGGGTCCGGCACGAGCCGCGCGAGAATGCCAGCCGCGGCGAGCCCGTTCTGCGTGTTGACGTCGCGCACGCTGACGTCGTCGGCTTGCGTGAGCTTCGACAGGACTTCTGCTCGCATGCAGGAGTCCAGCCGCTCGACATCGACGCCGCCAACCGCTTGATAAATGACGCTCGACGCCAAGGGAAACATCTCACGAGACGCCATGTAGGGGGCAAGCGCATCGAGACCCGTCAGCGCTCGTGCCCACGAGCGTCGCTCATCGTGATGTGTATCTAGTCGCGCGATGATCTTCTGTGCCTCGTCCCGCGGCAGCAGCATCACCGCCGCCTCCCAGTCGCCGCAAGTCAGGATCTCGCCGCCTGCGTGCAGGATATGCACGCGATCCTTGCCGCGTTTGGCAGCCAATTGCGCGAGCGCCTGTACAGCGTGGCCACCGTGGACGCGCAGGTCGCGCTGCGCGAGCCCGGCGAAGATCACGCGCTCGCACGCAAGCAGTTTTGCGACGACGTGAGGGAACAGCAGGTCACCCAGGTTGTGGCGATCGAAGGCGCCGAACAGCACTACCGCATCATGCTTTCCAGTGTCTCTCATCATGATTTGCGACCGACCCTCTGCGAAGGGTGGCTACGGTGCTCACCGCGTTCCGCTGCGGCGCCACCTGCCGTCGCATTGGCCGGAGCCTGCCGCTTGTCACGCCATTCCTCCACCTGCCAGGCAATCAGCCCAGGCAGAAAAACGATGATGTCACGAAAACGGCGCGCACCCGCGAGCGCGAGGCAAAGCTGCGGAGGAAAACCAAGCACCGTACCGATCAGCAGAAATCCACCTTCCTGAACGCCGAGCGCGCCAGGTACAAAGAACGCGACGCTGCTGAGCGCCTGGATCAGCGACTCCAGCACGAGTGCCTGAAGGAAACTTGCTTTGGCCGACAGAAAATAGAGCGCGAGCCACAGCTCGAGCGCGGTCGCGATGCATTGGAGTGATTGCCAGACGAGCAGGTAACGGATGATCACACCGGGCCGATGCCAGAGGTCGCTAATCGACTGATCGATGCGCACCGACTCGCCGACGAGCGAGCGGAATTTGCCGCTGGTGAGGCGATTGAACAGCTTCGTCAGACGGGCGAACGGACTCGCTCGCTGCACGAACGAAAACGCGAGCAGTAGCACCGCCAGAATGGCGATGCCGCCTCCGAGCCTGGCGGCGAGGTGCAACGCCGTGGCGCCGGCATGGGCGATCAGATAGCCGATGGCCGCAATGGCGAACAGCATTTCGCTGATCAGCGTCAGCTGGAGATCGACGACGAGGCTCGCCATGGCGGGGGCCGGCTCCATGCCCCATTTGCGCATCATGCGAAAGGTCACGACTTCGCCGCCCACTCGTGCGACCGGCAACATGCCGTTCACGGACTCCCGAATCCAGACGAGGCGCAGTACGGCGAACAGATTCGGGCGTAGCGGGCCGCGCATCAGCATCTGCCAATTCCTCGCGTTGGCGAGCATTG
This sequence comes from Paraburkholderia sp. BR13439, assembly GCF_040948805.1. Classification (NCBI taxonomy): domain Bacteria; kingdom Pseudomonadati; phylum Pseudomonadota; class Betaproteobacteria; order Burkholderiales; family Burkholderiaceae; genus Paraburkholderia; species Paraburkholderia sp. BR13439. Next base: position 193,114 of record NZ_JBFPKN010000014.1, read on the forward strand.
GCAGAACATGGACCATCCCTGCAAGCGCGAGCCCGGCGCCGGCTGCGCGCATCAAACCGAGCACCTTTTGCGCGTCGACGTGCCAGACGAGCCAGACCGCGATCGCCAGGCCGGCAAGTGCGGCAACCCGGGCGAGATATTTCATAAGCTGGTGGCGGCGTCCTGTCGGATGTTTTCAGGTATCGAACCGCGAGCCTCGGTTCGAGCTGCCGCATAATTCGTTCCCCGCGCCGGGAGAATGCTGTGTTATTTGCTGTCTGGCACCAGTCAACGGACCCTTGCGAACGCACGCAGCACAGCGTCGCCACGCGGCGTCACGTGAGGAAGCCGGAAGCCCGAGCCAGCTGGCTCATTCGTGATCAACTGCAGCTCGCGCAGCGCGCCAAGCTCTGCCCGATCCGAATCAATTCGTTCAGGCGCATCCTTCAACAGCAGCAGCGTGGCCACTTCGTGCGGGCTCAACATATCGCTTACCTCGCGGCGGGAAGGAACGACGGGTGACCAGATCCGGCCACGGCTGCATCCGCAGCACGCGAGAACCGGACCCGGCAGGATGTGTGGAAGCTTGTCGCCTATCGGGTCGACGAGCGGCGTGCGCGAGGCGGACTTCGGCGTTCCGGCGTGTCAGGGGTCGCTTTTGCAACGCGTTCGAGAATGGCGCGGACCATTTCCTCTACGTCTGCTTCGGCGACGGATTCGCCGGCCCGCTGCTCCTGCGGCGACGCGATGTCCTCGCTCAGCGTCGGGTCGACACCCGTTGCGCAGGCCGGCTGCTCAGCGGACATGGTGCCCTCGTGGAACTCATGCGCGTCGTCGTGATTGCAAACGGCGCGGCACGGCGTGATGGTTTCCGACGCGATATCCATCCAGCCGCGTGTGTAATCGGCGAACTGCAGGACGAGCCAGGGCATCACGTCGGCCTGGCGTCTGATCAACTGTTCAGGTGTCTGGGCGCGCCATACGCTTTCCCAGTGCAGCGCGGCACCTGTGACCGCGGACCTGCACGTGTCGACGTTCAACCTCATCAGCGCGCAAAAGCCGGCGACGAGCTGGTTCGGCAGTTGCGACACGTCAGTCGGAACGGATAGGGCAAATGGCATCTGTTTTGGGCTGCTCACGGGATATCTCTCAGGTTCTCGCGGACACGGTGATCGCTGCCACTGCGATTCGTGAAGGTCGTTCCCACGCCGGGCCGTCGGTCGGGCAGACGGTCTGAAGCCGTCTTAGAGCAGTCATTCTAACTTTGTTAAGTCGGATTCCAATTTTCGAGAGCCAGGGAGTTTCCCCGATATGTGGGAAATGCGCGCCTATGTGAGCGGGCGAGACGCGAGGGAGTCAACCAGAATTGCGAGCGACGGGCGACGAGGCGAGTGCCAGATACTTGCGCCTGGCATCGAGGTTCGAGAGGGAGTTTGCGGTCGATGCACCGCAAGGAGCGGCGCGGCTTAATGCACGGTTCCGAAGAACAGTTGCGCACCCTCCTCCGGCGTCAACCCCGCGGCGAAATAGGCCTCGAGGCGCATGGCCTTTGCATCGTCGAGCAGAAAAGGCGGCCGTACGAGGCCCGCTGCGACGGCATGGTCATACCATCGGCTTATCCACGCCCGCAATTCGATTTCACTCGCCGATAGCACTTCCATGCGATGTTCTCCCACACCAGGTGTACCCGCGCGACGGGTTCGTTCGAAAGCATTCGTCCAGCTTCATCGACTACTCGCGGATCAAGCCGTGCCTGATCGCATAACGGATCACCTCCGCGTTATTCGAAAGACCCAGCTTTTGCATTAGCCGCATCTTGTGGGTGCTGATCGTCTTGGCGCTGAGCGAGCACGCTTCCGCGATGTCATTGATGCTCCGGCCGCTGGCGATCAGTTGTAGCACCTGAAACTCCCGATCCGTCAGGACTTCGTGCGGCGGCACGTCTCCCACATGCTTTTCAAAGACCATCGCGTCGACCAGTTTCGGGTCGATGAAGCGTCCGCCGTCGGCGAGCTTACGGATTGCCGCCAGCAATACGTCCGGATCGCTGTCCTTGGTCACGTAACCGGTCGCGCCTGCCCTCAGTGCGCGCGACGCCACCTGCGCCTCGTTGTGAATGCTGAGCACGAGCAGCGGCAACCCGGGTCGGTCCGAGCGCACGCGTCGGATCAGATCGACGCCGCTGATGCCGGGCATCGTCATGTCGAGCAACAGCAGGTCGATGTCACAGCTGCGAAGTTTGTCGATCACCTCGGAGCCGTGGCCAGCCTCCTCCACCACGATCATGTCCGCGGTAGTTGCGATGATCTGCTTGAGGCCGCCGCGCACGATCGCGTGATCGTCGGCGATGAGGATCTTGATCATGTCCCGAATCCGAACTCGTGCGTGAGGCGCCCGATTGGTGAAGCCTTGGTCCGATCATCTCGCATTCGCAGGATTCGCGGCGGGCAAGTTGCGCCCGGCTAGCTGACCAGCGAAAACGTCACCGGGGTTTCTGCCCGATCGACCAGTTCGTCGAGACGGTCGACGAGTTGATCGAGCGCCACGAACGTGCCGGCATCGAAACCTTCCGCATGATCGCGGCGCAATTCCTTCAACGTCTGCTGCAAACGTCGTATCGCGACAGGACGGGTGTCGCGCAACGGCCAGCAAAACAGCAGGTATGTCAGCGGTGTCAGGCTGCGCGCCTCGCACCACGTTTCGAACAGGCGCTGGCAAATTCTGTCGATTTCTTGCAAGCGCCTGCGTCGGTCCAGAAAGTCCGCAATCATTTTGCACATCGCCTTTCGATCTTCGCAAGCCTCACCGATGATGGATGAACGGCTGCTAGCGCACAGTCGTCGGCGGCTGCAAATGACTACGGCAAAGCCTGATCCGGACGTCAGGAAATCCTGAATCCCGACACGCGCGGAAGTAAGCGGCCGCTGAAATGTCGCCTGCGCTGCCCATTACAATGGTTCCTATCCAAGAGACGAATGCGACCGCCATGCACCTTCCTTCGAGCCGCCGAGCGCAAAAACGAACCGCACAGCCAGCCTGGATCGTCGCATGTGTCGCGCTCCTATTGTTGCCGCTCCCCCTTCTTGCCCAGGACGAAAATCCCGGTATCGCCTTTTCCACGAGCGAGCCCGGCGCATCGCTGCCCGCTGGCTGGAAGAACCTGCCGGTGGTGCGCGGCAAGCCCATCACGCAATACACGCTGGTTCACGATGACCACACCACGGTGCTGCAGGCTGACGCGAACCGCTCCGCTTCTGCGTTGATGCACGAAGGGAATATCGACCTCGCGCGCACACCCGTCGTGGCATGGCGCTGGAAAGCGGATGGGCCGATCGCGGGCGCCGATAACCGCATCGCGTCGAAGGAAGACGCGCCAGCGCGGCTGATGTTCATGTTCGACGGCGACAAGAGCAAGCTGTCGATGCTCGACCGGGCGAAGATGGGGCTGGCCAAACAACTGAGCGGCGAAGACCTGCCCTATGCGACGTTGATGTACGTCTGGTCGACCAACGCCGCGCCGGGCACCGTCATTGCCAACCCCCGCACGAACCGCGTGCAGATGATCGTGGTCTCCGGTCAGCCCGGCGATGCGGGTCGGTGGCAAAGTCTGCGCCGAAATATCGTGCAAGACTACGAGCGGGTCTTTCACGAACCGCCAGGACGAATCACAGGCTATGGGCTGCTCACCGATACCGACAATACCGCTACCACGACACGCGCCTGGTACGGGGATGTCCAGTTCCTTCCCGGGCCTTGATGACCCGGTGCCGTCGAACTGATCGAGCCGGTCGGCGTGACGCGGCCGGCTCGGGTCCCGAACCGATTCCCCGACCCGGTCCGGGTGTGGCATAACACGTGCTGCCAGATCAAATTCTTCAGGATCGAATCGCATGAATCATTCGAAACCCGACGACTACCGAGCACCAGACGGCGCGCAAGCCGGTCCATCCATGCCTGACGACTGGGCCCAGCGATGGATCGACTCCGTCATCGACTATGCGGTCATCGGACTTTCGCCGGAAGGCATCATCCGTACCTGGAACGTCGGCGGTGAGAAAATTCATGGCTTTCTGGCTGACGAAGTCATCGGGCAGCGCTTCGACATTTTCCACACGCAGGACGATCGCGACAAAGGCAGCGCCGCTGCGTTGCTCGATATCGCCCGCAGCACCGGCCGCTCCGAGTCCGAGGGCTGGCGCATCCGCAAAGACGGATCACGGTTCTGGGCCAATGTCGTGATCACCGCTCTGACCGACGACACAGGGCGTGTGCTCGGCTTCGGCAAGATCGTGCGCGACATGACGGACAAGAAGACCGCGCACGATGCCGTCGTCGAGAGCGAACGGCGCTTTCGCATGCTCGTGAACGGAGTGACGGACTACGCGATTTTCATGCTTTCTCCCGCCGGGATCGTCACGAACTGGAACGCCGGCGCTCGCCGGATCAACGGGTATAGCGCCGAGGAAATCATCGGCTCGCACATGTCGCGCTTCTACACACCCGAGGATGCCGCGGCCGACCTGCCGCAACGGGGACTGTCGATCGCAGCCAGCGAGGGACGGTTCGAAGCCGAAGGGTGGCGGGTGCGCAAGGACGGCCGGCGCTTCTGGGCGCACGTGGTAATCGATGCAATCCGTGACGAAGATGGGGCGCTGGTCGGCTTTGCGAAAATCACGCGCGACATCACCGAGCGTATGGAAGCCAGCCGGATGCTGGAGGACACGCGCAAGGCGCTGTTCCAGTCGCAAAAGATGGAGGCAGTCGGCAAACTGACGGGCGGCGTTGCGCACGATTTCAACAATGTGCTGCAAATCTTGCGTGGCAATCTGGAATTGCTCGACAGCCGGCATTCGCGCGACGAATGGACTCGCGAGCGCGTGGCAAAAGCGATAACAGCGGTCGAGCGCGGCTCGAAACTCGCGTCGCAACTGCTCGCGTTCGGACGGCGGCAGCCGCTACGGCCGGTCGTCATCAACCTGGCCTCCGCGCTTCGCGGCATGGACGATCTGCTGCGCCGGGCTCTCGACGAGACGATCGACGTGGAAACGGTCGTCGCCGGGGGCTTGTGGAACACCCTCGTCGATATCCATCAGCTGGAAAACGTGATCCTCAATCTGGCGATCAACGCACGGGACGCGATGTCCGAGGGCGGCAAGCTGACGATGGAGCTCTCCAATGCGATGCTGGACGACGAGTACGTCGGCTCGGTGCCGGACATCCAGGCTGGCCAGTACGTACTGCTGGCCGTCACCGACACCGGCACAGGCATGCCGCCGGACGTGGTGGATCGCGCGTTCGATCCTTTCTTTACGACGAAACCGGAGGGAAGAGGAACGGGTCTCGGGCTCAGCATGGCATACGGCTTCGTCAAGCAGAGCGGCGGCCATATCAAGATTTACAGCGAGGTCGGGCACGGCACGACGGTCAAACTGTATCTGCCCCGCTCGGACCGGCCGGCCGTCGAACTGCCGCCACGCGTCACACCGGCTCCCAAGGGAGGAACTGAAACGATCCTCGTCGTGGAAGACGACAGGAACGTGCAATCGACCGCCCTCGACACGCTCTCGGACCTCGGTTACCGGGTCCTGAAAGCCGACGCCGCGGAGGAAGCGCTCGCCGTATTGCGCAGCGGCGTCCATATCGATCTGGTTTTTTCCGATGTCGTGATGCCGGGTCCGCTCCGCAGCACGGACATGGTCGCTCAGGGTCTGCGGCTGCTGCCGCATCTGAAGGTCCTTTTCACGTCGGGGTATACGCAGAACGCGATCGTCCATGGCGGCAGGCTCGACCCGGGCGTCGACCTGCTCAGCAAGCCGTACAGCCGCGAGCAGCTTGCGCGTAAGATCCGTCAGGTGCTCGATGTCGGCGACCCCGTACGTAGCAAAACTTCGCGCGATGCGGCGCTCGGCGGCCCGGTCGCCCCTTTGCGCATCCTGCTGGTCGACGACGACGTGAACCTGGCTCAAGCGACCAACGAACTGATCGGCTTGCTTGGGCATGCGGGAAAATTCACGACGTCGCCGCGTGAGGCGCTCGAGTGGCTGGCAAATGAACCCTTCGACGTGCTGATCACGGACCTGCGGATGCCGGATATCGACGGTATCGAACTGGCGAAGCAGGCGACCGCGCGAGCGCCTTCACTCCATGTCGTGTTTGCGTCGGGATACGCAAACCCGCAATTGCCATCGATGCCCTTTCGCTGGACCGCATTGAGCAAACCGTTCACCATCGACGAACTCGCAAGCGTGCTGGCCGGCGTTCGTCAGCGGAAATGACTGCATTTCCGCTCACCGGCGCGTCGTCGGGAGCCTCTCGCTATCTGACCTGTTCGCCCCGCCGGTCGACAGCGTAGCGCCGGCAGTGCTCCAGATATTCCGCTTCGTTTGCGACGGTCAATTCGACCATGCTGCGCCACAGCCACGATGGCGCCTTGATCGATTTGGGCCAACTTGCCTGCAGATCGCCCAGCCAGGCTTTACGAGTCGAGGCATCCATCTGCTGCGCATGGGCCTGCCCGATCACGAGCGCGAGGAAATGGGCTGCCTTGACGGCATCAGCTTCGGTGAGCCGGTCCGCGTCGAACTTGAGATCCTGCGGCATCAGTTGGCGGATCACGACCGCCGCTCCGTTCAGACGCGCGGCGCGCATGCGGTCGCCGAGCCGGGGAGTCACATGCCGGGCACCTTCGGCTACGCGCTTTGCGTTGTCGCGGGGCATCGGGGCGCCAGCGTTTGCCGGCGCGGCAGCGGTGGCGGCTTCCTTGATGTCGACAAGACAGGGGGGCCCGCCAGCAGAACATCCTCCATCGATGTCCAGCAACACCGCGTAGCGGCGGCGCCCCAAAGAACTGCACCCCTTTACCCAGAACGCGGCGTCCAGCACCTCGATTTTCGCGTCGCCTGTCGTCGCCGGGCCCAGCACCTCTGCCATCGCCAGGTCCGACTGCGGCGCGAAGAGGGATCGAACCGCCTGCGCTTCTTCTTCCGACAGCGGCCAGAAACGCTTGCCAAGTGGAATGTACGGCGCCGCGCCGTCGATCGTTTGCCGGCCCAGCTTGCGCCACGACTGGTGCAGTGCCCTTTTCATCGCGACCTGCACGACCGCCGGCCGTTGCGCCCGCTTCGTCTCGTTGCTGCGGGTGTCGTCGAAGGCCTGTTGGTAGCCGTCGATGAGCGCTTCCGCCATGCAGCTGGTGATGACGCCCGGCAAGTCCGCGCTGCGCGCGGCGGTGGCCAGCGACAGTCCCAGCCGAAGCAGGTCGTGCACAGGATTGCCGATCACGCATTGATCGAGATCCCTGATCTGGACTGCCACGTGACCCGCTGCATCCGCGACCGGGCCGAGATTCCCGAGATGACAATCGCCACAAATCCACACCGGCGGACCATCGGGCAATGCGCCGGGAGGCTGGCTGTCGAGCCACGCATAAAAGCGCCTGGCGCCTCCGCGTACGTAGTCGTATGCCGTGCGAGCCATTTTGTGCCGGCGAAGCTCTGCCAGTAAAGGCGCCCGTTGGTCAGGAGCCGGAAAATTTTTTGAGAACGCCTTTTTCACGACAGTGCTCCTCGCTACATCGGCCATCTGCCACAACCGCGTAGCTAAAACCGTGCCGCACCTGTCTTCAGCGGGCCGCGCGCCCATAGCCGCGATCGTCAAGCCGAACGAACAGACCGACAATCTCCCGGGTGGGTATGCTGGCTGACAAGGTCTCGATCTTGATCGGAGTAAACCATCGGCATTGGGCGATCTCATTGCCGGGCTCAGGTGATATGTCGCGCGCGAACTCGGCCAGGAAAACATGATGCCGCTTGTTGAGCCCGCCAAACTGGAACAGATACGTCAGGTGGACCTCGACCACGTTCGTTTCTTCCTCCAGTTCGCGTCGAGCAGCGTCCAGCGGGGTTTCGAGCCGTTTTATCGTGCCACCGGGCAGCGACCAGCGCGAGCGCGAGCGAGCGACCAGGAGCAGCTTGCTGTCGCGCACGCATAGGATCGTGGATCGATCTTTCATTTTTGAGTTGCGGGCATTCAGTCGTGGGAGCCGATCGCAGCACGACGAGCAAGCAGCGTGCGCGCCGACTCGGTAAGTCACTGGCAGGCCACGAGGTTGTTCGACCCAGAGAAAGCTAAATACAATGCGATGCATGGCCCGAAGCACCGTCAAAATCAAGCCGGCTCGTGTCTTCGACTCCTTTGCGGATGGCCCGCGGGGACGAAGTGCGAGCTGCGCCAATCTGAGCGAGCACGCATGCGGAACCCCCACGAGCCGATAGCTGCCTGGCTCCGAGGCGCACTTCGGACGCCGACGCTCAGCGGCTCGTTGCTCGCGCTCGTGTTCTGGTGGCAGTCACTGACGCCAACGCTGATTCCGCGGTCGTGGGTAACGCAAACCGTCGTCGGTGCGTTTTGTCTGGCCATCGGCTACGGGGTAGGCACATTGGCTGGCTGCGGGGTGCATCGGCTGCTGCAGCGATGGGGGCGCGTGCCGGCCAGCGAGAGCCGCCGGCGCATAGCAATCGTTCTGGCGGCGGCGTGGCTCATTGCACTGTTCGTTGGCGCGAAGCTATGGCTCGGCTGGCAGAACGAGCAACGTAGTTTCATGGGGATGACAACCATCGGCTGGTTGGATGGCGTGCTGATGAGCGTGGTGTCGCCGTTGGCGGCGGTGCTGCTGGTGGTCATCGGGCGAGTCACGGCCCGTGGTGTCGCCGCAGTCAACCGGGTGATCCTGCGCCACGTCCCGTCGATCGTGTCGGTGCCAGCAACAGCGCTCTTCATCATCGTGATTGGCATCGCGCTCGGTCGCGGAGTGTTTTTTCCCGCCCTCGCCACGGGCTCCGATCTCGTCCACGAGCCGAGGAACGAGAACACGACCGAAGGAACCCTGTCCCCCACGTCGCCCACGGTGTCCGGCAGCAGCATGTCGTTGGTCGCATGGGACAGCTTGGGACGCATGGGGCGCGACTTCGTGGCAACGGCGACAAACAGGCAAGAACTGGCGAAGTTCCACGGATCAGATGCGAGGCTGGTCGATCCGGTGAGAGTCTACGTGGGGGTGCGTTCTGCGGACTCCCTCGAACAGCGCGCGCGGATTGCGGTCCGCGAGCTCGAGCGCGCGGGCGGGTTCGACCGCAAAGTGCTGGTCGTGTGGATACCCACCGGCACGGGCTGGATCGTGCCCCAAGCCGCCGCCTCGCTCGAGGAACTGCACGGTGGCGACACGGCGATCGTGGCGATTCAATACTCTTTCCTGCCTAGCCGCTACGCCATTTTCGTGGACGCCGGGCTCGCGGACGAGGCGGGTATCACGCTCTTCAACGCCGTTCGCGCCCGCTGGTCGACGCTCCCGCCGCAAAAGCGGCCGAAGCTCGTTCTGTTCGGCAAGAGCCTCGGCGCCGCGGGAGTGGAAGCGCCTTTCGTGGGAGCGGACGCATCCGCGTCGGTGGCCAATATGGTGGCCGCGACCGATGGCGTGCTGATCGCCGGCGCCAAACAAACCAATCTCATCCATGCGCAACTCACCCGCGAGCGCGAGCGCGGGTCGCCCTTCTGGCAGCCGATCTTCGATGGCGGGCGTGTCGTACGGTTCCTGAATCGCGATCCGCATCAGGTGGCATTGAATGCGGACTGGCCGGCCCCGCGAATCGTGTACCTTCAGCATCCGGCCGATCCGGCTGTCTTCTGGAGCGTCAGAGCGTTCTGGTGGCCGCCAGAATGGATGGCTCCGCCTCGCGGCTTCGACATGCCTCGCGCGATGCATTGGTTTCCGATCGTCTCGGGCGTGCAGGCGGTGGGCGATCAGATTCATCAGCTCGCCGTGCCGCCAGGGTTCGGCCACAACTACTCTTCGGAGGATTACGTCAGCGGCTGGGCCAGCGTGGTGCCCCCCGACGGCTGGACGAAGGCCGACACCGAACGACTCGCCCGTTTCCTCGACAACGTTGCTGGCGACGAAACAGAGCCGTGACCGGGCAGAAGGCGAACAGCCTGGAGCGGCGCTAACGCCACGCCTGGGTGAACTCGCCGATGACCCGCGTCAGATGCGCCTGCATCGCCGTGCGCGCAGCGGCCGCGTCTCGCGCCATGATCGCCGAGAAGATGCGCTGATGCTCATCCTGCGAAGCCGCCCGCAATGCGGGAGTGTGGAAGTGCTCCTCGATCTTTTTCCACAGCGGGTCGGCGCGGGAGTTGTCCCACATCGCGGTCACCACGAGCCGGAGCATTTCGTTTCCCGTCGCCCGCGCAATTGCCAAATGGAAATCACGGTCAGCGGCCTCGTTCGCCGCTTTGTCATGCATGCTTTCGCGCATCGCGCGTAACGCGGCGAACAGCCGATCCAGGTCTGAATCTTTGCGTTCGGTAGCGGCTAACGCGGCGATCCCGCTTTCGATCACCACCCGCGCGCGCAGCGTCTCGATCGGGCCTAGCCCGCGCGGCAGTTTGAACATGGCGGAGCGCGGGTCCGGCGCGTCTGCCACATAGATGCCCGACCCGCCGCGAACCTCGACCACGCCCTGCACTTCCAGCGCGATGATCGCCTCCCTCACCTGTGTGCGGCTCACGCCAAAGCGTTCGGCCAGCGTGCGCTCGGAAGGCAGGCGCGCACGCGGCCCGACGTCGCCGGCGGCGATCAGATCGTAGATCTGCTTCGCGAGTCCGACATAGGAACGGTCGGTCGCGTCCTCATCGGCACCGCGGCCGTTCGGCGTGGGTGAAAGCTCGTCCATTCAGGATTCCCGAAAGCTTCGAAGCGGCCAAAGGATCGGTTCGAGTTCGACAAAATGGTACACCAATTGACGGATCAGGCCGCCACGGGCCCCGCGCCACTTTTGTTGGCCTCGAGCCGATTCAGCAGGGGTTTCAGACTGTTTCGAGTCCGCCCGTGGCGCCGTGGTAAACCACTATCGCGCGGGGATTGGTATGCCAGTACTGTCAGACGTGACTGAGTTCGCGCCGGCCCTTCGTTTTGCTTCGGAGGCGACGCCATTGCAGAAGTCGTTCCGCTGCTTCGGCGAGTCCGATTCAGCCCCGCTGCAGCACATTCCGCAAGATTCCCTGCTTCACGCACAGAATTCGGCGGCGATTCATGACCGCCATGTTCGCCGGCAATCGGCAAGTTCAATCCAACAAAAAGGAGACGACATGCTTTCAGGAATCCAGGTGCTTCGAGCGGCGGCGACCGCGGCATTCACGCTATGCGCAAGCGCGGCTTTCGCGCAGGCAACGATCGTTTCCGGGCCGTCCAGCGATCCCACATGCATGGTCCCCTGGAAGAGCGACACGAAGTACATCAAGTATCCGAAGAAGAACGGGCCCTACCGGATCGCACTAGTGAACGGCTATATCGCGAACACCTGGCGCATCCAGATGATCAAGACGGCCAAAGCCTATGCGGCACAGCCGGCCGTCGCCGCGAAGCTCAAGGAGTTCAAGGTCGTCTCGACCGGCGAGGACGTGCCGGCGCAGATTTCGGCCGTCAACAACTTCATCGATGCCGGCTATGACGCGATCATCGTGGACGCGCAGAACCCCACCTCGTTCGGCCCCGCGATCCGCCGCGCGAAGAACGCCGGCGTCGTGCTGATCGCGTTCGACAACATCCTCGACAGCGAAGACGCGATCAACGTCAACGTCGACCAGTACGGGCTCGGCGTGCTGTGGGCCAAGTGGCTCGCGAACCACCTGTCGAATGGCGGCAAGGTGCTCGAGGTTCGCGGAGTGGCGGGCACGTCGGTCGACACGGACCGGCACAATGGTTTCATGAAAACGTTGGACGACACCGGCAAGAAGTGGAACGTCGTGCAGGTCTACGGCAAGTGGGACGACGGGGTCGCGCAAAAGGCCGCCGCCGACGCGATCGCCGTGCAGGGTCATTTCGATGGCATCTCGGCGCAAGGCGGCGACACGGGTGTCGTGCGCGCGATGATCGATGCGAAGCATCCGTTCGTGCCCTTCGGCGGCGAGACGGAGAACGGCTTTCGCAAGTTCTGCGCGCAGTACGGGGGCCAGGGCCTGAAGTGCACGTCGGCCGGCACCGGTCCCGCGCAGGTGGCGGTAGCGATCAAGACGGCGCTCGCCGCGCTGGACGGCCAGACGGTCCCGGTCTCGATCAAGCTGCCGCTAGACGTCACCGACGATTCGAAGCTGAAGTCGGGCGTCAACTATTTCCCGAACGACTCCGACAATTTTTTCGTCGGCAACTCGTTTCCGACTTGCGGCATCAACTTCTCCGCGCAGGAGATCATGAAGCAGACCCAGGGCAACCAGTGATCGGATGATGGCCGGAATGTGACGGGAGACGAAGCATGCCGCAGGATGCAGCGCAGCCGTTCTTTCAGATGTCTGGCGTGTCGAAAAGCTACGGCGGCGCGGTCGCGCTGGATCACGCCGAGCTCACCGTGAAGAGGGGCCGCATTCACGCGATCCTCGGCGAGAACGGCGCGGGCAAGTCAACGTTGCTGAAGGTGATGTCCGGCGTCGTGCAGCCCGACGAGGGCACGATGCACTACGATCGCAGGCAGGTCGCGTTCGCATCGCCGGCCGAGGCGAACGCGGCCGGCATCGTCTGCGTGTATCAGGAGCTGTCGCTCATTCCCGACTTGAGCGTAGCCGACAACATCTTCGCTTCGAACCCGCCGCGACGTTTCGGCATGATCGACCGCCGGGCCCAGCGCCGCCAGGCCGAGGAGGCGCTCGCCCGAGCGGGCGCCGCCGACATCAATCCGCTTGCAAAGGTCCGGGACCTGCCGCTGTCGCGCCAGCAGATGGTCGAGCTTGCCAAGGGGCTGGCGCACGAGCCTCGCATCCTGATCCTCGACGAAGCCACGTCGGCGCTGACCGCGGCCGACGTCGCGCGCGTGATCGAGGTGCTCAAGCGCCTGCGCGACGAGGGCCTCGCGCTGCTGTTCATCTCGCACCGGATGCACGAGGTGAAGGCGCTCGCTGACGAATGCACGGTCTACCGGAACGGCCGTCATGTAATGAGTTTCGAGGCCGGCACGCGCACCGACAACGAAGTCGTCGAAATGATGATCGGCCGCAAGTACCAGCATGTGTTTCCGGCCAAACCCGCCAACGGACGCAGCGCCGCTCCGGTTCTCGCATGCCGCGATCTCGCGTGGAGCGACACGCTGCAAGGCATCAGCTTTTCGTTGAAGCCCGGTGAAATACTCGGCCTCGGCGGCCTCGACGGACAAGGCCAGCGCGAACTGCTGCTCGCGCTGTTCGGCGTGTTGCGCGGGTGCGCGGGCACGATCGAGGTAGATGGCAAAGCGGTGTCGATCGGCAGCCCGAGGGCCGCGCGCGCCAACGGCATCGGCATGGCGCTGATCCCGGAGGACCGCAAGACCGAAGGCCTGATGCTGCCGATGTCGGTGCGCGAGAACCTGTCGTTTGCCGCGCTCGATCGCATGTCCAGCGCCGGCGTAATCGATCGCGAACGCCAGCAGTCGCTGGTCGACCGGATGATGGAGTTGCTCGCGATCAAGTCGTTCAGCATCGATGCGCCCGTGGGCTCGCTGTCGGGCGGCAACCAGCAGAAGGTGGTGATCGCGAAGTGGCTGGTCCGGCAGCCGCGGATTCTACTGCTCAGCGACCCGACGCGCGGCATCGACGTCGGCACCAAGCAGGAACTCTATCAGCTGCTCAGACGCCTCGCCGACGAAGGCGCGGCGATCGTGTTCTATTCGACCGACTACGACGAGCTGATCGGCTGCTGCGACCGCGTGCTGGTGCTGTACGAAGGCAGGATCAAGAAGGAACTCGTCGGCTCGGCGATCACGGAGCAGAACCTGATTGCGAGCGCACTGGACCTGCCCGTCGGACAGGTTTCGCCTTCCACGGGAGTCGCGCTATGAGCGGGCTGCGTTACTGGTATGCGGAGAATCGCGGGGCGGTGTTCGCGTTCGGCCTGTTCGTGCTGATGTTCGCGATCTACCTGCTCAACTATCCGTCCGCATTGTCGGCCAACGTGTTTCAGACCGCAGCGAACAAGGCGGTGCTGCTCGCGCTCGTCTCGATGGGACAAGCGCTCGTCGTGCTGACGGCCGGCATCGACCTGTCGATCGGCATGACGCTGGTGCTGACGAATTGCATCGGCTCGTGGATCGTCACCGGCGACGCGCTGCACAGCGCGCTCGGCATCGCAGGCGTCCTCGCGGCCGGCGCGCTGTGCGGCGCGCTGAACGGTCTGATCATCATTTTCGGCCGGCTGCAGCCGATCGTGACGACGATCGCGACGAGCGCGGTCTTCTATGGACTGGCGCTGCTGCTGCGCCCCGTGCCCGGCGGCTCGATCAACGAGGACCTCGCTGACGCACTGACCGGCAAGGTCGCCGGCGTGCTGCCGGCGAGCCTGCTGATTCTGCTCGCCGCCACACTGCTCGTCTGGCTACCTTTCAGACGCTCGGCAATCGGGCGCGCGGCGTACGCGACCGGCTCGTCCGAACCCGCGGCGTTTCTGTCCGCCATGCCGATCCGCCGCGCAAAGTTCGCGAGCTATACGCTGGCCGGCCTGCTCGCCGCGATCGGCGGCCTGTTTCTGACCTTCTTCACCGACACCGGCGAAGCGAGCCTCGGCAGCGCCAACTCGTACACGCTGTTTTCGATCGCCGCCGTGGTGATAGGCGGCGTGTCGCTGCTCGGCGGCAAGGGCAGCGCGATCGGCGCGATCTTCGGCGCATTCGCGTTTCGCTCGATCGGTGACCTGCTGTTCGTATTCAACGTCGATGCGCTGTGGCAGCCGCTATTTCAGGGTGTGATTCTTCTGCTCGCTGTCGCGATCGGCGCATGCGGGCTGTTCAGGGTGCGCAATCGCCTGGAGTGGTTTCAATGAGCCACGTCTCGGCAAACGGCCTCAGCACGTTCGTGTCGAAGCTCACGCGCAGAATCGACAAACCGATCGTGATCGCGTTCGCGTGCATCGTCGCGCTGCTGCTCGTCGGCGGGATGTTTTCGCGCAGCTTCACGTCGCCGGAGTACATCCTGCTGCAACTGAAGGTCGGCGCTTTCCTCGGCATCATCGCGACCGGCCTGATGATGGTGATCCTGCTCGGCCACATCGACTTGTCGCTGCCGTGGACGATCACGGTCGGCGCAATGATGGCTTGCGCGGTAGCGGGACACGGCGAACTCGGACAGGTCCTCGCGATTCCGGTCGGGATCGGTTGCGGCGTGCTGATCGGCGTCGTCAACGGCATTCTCGTCGCGCTGCTGCGCATCCCGTCGATGATCGCCACGCTCGCGACCAATGCGGTCGCGCAGGGCATCATGATCGTCTATACCGGCGGATCGTCGCCGCAGGATTCCGCGCCACAGGTGATGCGATGGCTCGCCGCGGGTTGGCTCGTACCGGGCGTGCCGAATGCCGTTGCGCTGTGGGCGGTGATCGGCGGCGCCACGGTGTTCCTGCTGTCGCGTACGATCTTCGGGCGCACGCTGTACGCGATCGGCAATACGGAGCGCGCCGCGTACCTGTCCGGCATCAATACGCGGCTCGTGACCGTGGCCGCATTTGCGGTGTGCAGCGGGTTCGCGGCGTTCGGTGGCGTATTGCTGGCCGGCTATGCATCGAAGGCAGCGCAGTCGATGGGCGATGCCTACCTGCTGCCGGCGATCGCGGCAGTCGTGCTCGGCGGCACGTCGATTCTGGGGGGCCGAGGCTCATACCTCGGCACCGTGGCGGGCGCGATCCTGATCACGCTGCTGCAGTCGATCCTTTCAGTCGCGCAGATGCCGGAGGCGGGACGTCAGATCATCTACGGCGTGGTGATAGCGGCGATGCTGCTGCTTTATGGACGCAGCAAGCGGGAAACCTAGGCCACGGCCACGCTCATCCATGCGCATCCACCCACGCGCGCGCCCAATCGAGGCCTGCATGGTGGGCTTCTTCCTCGCTATCGAATAATCCGAGAATGCCCGATGCTTCGACCAGCTTTCCGCCCCGGGTGATGGTTCCGCTCGCCGCATAGCGCTCCGGTTGCAGGATGCCCTCGCCTTCCTGCTGAAGGATGGCATGCCCCCACAACGTGTACCCGTCGTAGTCGCTCGTTTCCATTAGCCCACGACCCCTGCGGTTGCGGCGCGAGTGGTCATGCGATGCGCATTCTCTTCGAGTGTCATTAACGGCGGAATCTCCGACATGTCCGGTTTTACCGTCGGCGTGTTCTGCTGGATGTGGCGCGCGGTAGCAATAGTCATAGAAATGACGACGCAAAAAATATAGCACCGGTTAGCGCTTCAGTGGTGGCGACCATCGGGGCGTCGAGCGTTGAGTAGTAGTCGGCGTAGCCCACGGTTCGATTCGACGAAGGAACGTTTCGTGCGTGCGCTACAGCATCCCCGGTTTCCCGACGATCAACCGCATGCACTCTCCCCCCGACAGACGCAACTCGTCCGGCGCCGCACAAGGTAGTGCGCCCCCTTCATCGTCGCAGCCTGCGCGCTCATGGGCCGCCGATCTCGGACCGGGGCTGGCAAGTCTCGGTTGCGATAACGACCCCAGCGGCATCGCCACCTATTCACTCGCGGGCGCGTGGTACGGCTACGACATGCTGTGGACCTGCGTACTGTCGTATCCGTCGATGGTTGCGCTGCAACTGGTCTCGGCGCGTGTCGCGGCCGTCACGGGACACGGCCTGACGGCGAACATGCGCGCGCACTATTCGCCGGTGTTCTTCTATTTCGCCGTGGCGCGCTTCGTGATTGCGAACACGCTGAACATCGCGGTCAATGTGATGGCGATGGCCGTAGTCATCCAACGCTTCACGCATGGGCCGCTTTGGCTGCTGACACTTGCATGCGGTTGCACGTCGATTGCGCTGCAGTGGTTCATCCCATATGCGCGCTATGCGCAGGTGCTCAAATGGTTGATGCTGCCGATGTTCGCGTATGTCGGCGTGCTGCTGATCGTCGATGTGCCGTGGCACACGGTCGTGCTGCGCTCTCTGGTGCCACACGTCGAGTGGAAAGAAGATTTCGTGACCATGTTGATGGCCGTGCTCGGTACGACGATGAGTCCGTATCTGCTTTTTTCGCAGGCCGAGCAGGAAGCCCAGGAAGAACATCGGCAGCACGAACAGCACGCCGCGCGCGGCGATCGACGTTCGTCAGAGCAGCTTCGCCGATTGCGCAACCAGACCTTGATACGCACCGCGTTATCGAGCGTGGCGGCATCGTGCATGATGATTGCGGCTGCGGCGACGCTGCATGGCGCACAGACGCAGCCCGGCGAGCCCACGGAGCTTTCGCGAGCGCTCGAACCGCTCCTGAAGGGCTATGCCGGCCCCCTGCTCGGGCTTGCGCTGCTCGGCTCGGCGCTGCTCGCACTACCTTCGCTTGCCGGTTCCGCTGCGCAAGCGGTCGCGAGTTCGTTCGACTGGCCCCGCGGCAAACAACGTGATCGGCGCATTGCAGTTTTGCTCGTTGCGCTCGCGGGATTGGGGACGCTGCTTGGTCTCGCGCTCGGCCTATGGCGCGTCGATCCTGTCAAAGCACTGTACTGGAGCGCCATCGTCAACGGTATGACGATTACGCCCGTGCTGGTGCTTCTCGTGCTGCTGAGTGCGAAACGCGAAGCGGTCGGCGAAATCGTCGCGCATTGGTCTTTACGCGCGCTCTGCTGGCTCGCGACCCTGACCACAGGCGTGGTCGTGGTCGCGCACTTCGTACTCGATGCGGTAGAGCGTGTGTCGCGATGAGTCTGGGCCACTTCACGCTGCTAGATGTTCAGCGAGGCGCGCGAACATCGCGTCGCACCGGTTCAGTTGTTCGACCGTGATGAACTCATCCGGCTTGTGGCCCTGATCCATGCTGCCGGGTCCACAGACCACGGTTGGAATGCCCGCCTGGGTGAACAGTCCGCCTTCCGTGCCAAAGGCGACCGTTGCGTATTCTTTCGATCCGCTCAACATCGCGAGCAGGCGTGCCGCGTCGCTATCGGGCGAAGTCGCGAGTCCAGGGTACGCATTCAGCATCTGCACACGGACATCGGTATCGGGCTGCACCGCGCGCATCTTCGGCAGCAGTTCGGTTGCCGCGTAGCTTTGCAGTTTGTCCACCACCCTGTTGGGATCGAAGCCCGGCACGCCCCGCACTTCAAAATCGAACTCGCATTCGGCGGGCACGATATTCAGCGCGCGTCCGCCCTTGATGACACCCGTCTGCACCGTCGAGAACGGCGGATCGAAACGCGCGTCATGGTGTTCCGGCTGCGCGAGTTCGTCGCCGATCTGTTCCAGCCGGTGGATCAGCCGCGCCGCGTATTGGATCGCGTTGACGCCCTGCGGCGCGTACGCGGAATGACATGCCGCGCCCTTCACGTGGCAGCGCATCGCGAGCTTGCTCTTGTGGCCGAGCACAGGTTTCAGTTCGGTCGGCTCGCCAATCAGACACATGCGCGGCTTATGCGCGCGCTTTTCGAGTTCGGCCAGCATCGGCCGCACGCCGAGACAGCCCACTTCCTCGTCGTATGAAAACGCGAGATGCACCGGCACCTCGAGCTTCAGCCTCAGGAATGCGGGCACTGCCGCCAGCACGGACGCGATGTAGCCTTTCATATCGGCCGTGCCGCGTCCGTAGAGGCGCCCGTCTTTCTCGGTGAGACGAAACGGCTCCACGGTCCATGCCTGACCCTCGACTGGCACCACATCGGTATGCCCGGACAGCACGATGCCACCACGGTCTCGGGGCCCGATGGTCGCGAACAGATTCGCCTTGGTGCGATCGTCGTTATGGAACAGCTCGCTTTCCACACCTAGATCCGCGAGGTATTGCTGCACGAAGCCGATCAGTTCCAGATTGGAGTCGCGACTGACGGTCGCAAAACCGATCAGCCGTTCGAGCAGCGTACGGCTCGCCAACTCACTCATCGCCGGGCACGCCGTAGCTCGGCGCAGCGGTGGGATTCAACGCGCGCGCGATGTAGTCCCGCATCTGCGGCCGATACGCTTGCCATAGCGCGTCGAGTTTGCCGATCGGATCGTCATCCGCCCAATCGACACGCAGATCGACGACCGGCCAGACGTGTGTATCGACGATCTTCAAAGCCGCCGAATGCACGGGCCCGGCTTCTCCGCCGGCTTCGACGGCAGCATGCATCGCGTGCAGCAGACGATCGGCAAGCGCGCCTTGCGCGCTCTCGAACGCTTTCACCATCGCGTCGATCACCGGTTTGCCGGCGAGCAGATTACCCGCTGCCACACACTGATTTCCCGCGACGGCGTGATGCACGCCAAGTGCTTCCTTGCCGGTGAACAGCGCGGTGCGCCCCTCGCCGTCGACCACCGTCACCTGCCGGTACTCGCTCCATTCGCTCGCGCCTAGCGCCCGTTCGAGCGCCGCATCCGCCGCGATACGCCCGCTTTCCAGCAGATCGAGAATCTGCGGCCCCAGCGCGGGCAGCGTCACGTTCTGCGTCGCCACCGCACCGACGCCCGCGCGCACCCACGGACACCTCGCACCCACCGCAATGCTCGACGAACTGATCGCGATACCGAGCTGACCGGTGTTCCCACAACGTCCGACGATCGAGAATGTCATGGGTGGCTCCTTACGCCTGCACGGGCGTCCAGTTGTCCGGAATCACGGCGATCACGTCGATTTCCATCAGCCATTGCGGCTGGCCGAGCGCGCTGACGCAAAGCCCCGTCGAAATCGGATACACACCCTTCAGCCACTTGCCCACTTCCTGATACACCGGCTCGCGATAACGAGGATCGGTAATGTAAGTCGTCGTCTTGACGATATGCGACAGGTCGCTGCCGGCTTCCTCCAGAAGCTGCCTGACGTTCTTCATCGCCTGCTCGGCCTGCGCGCGCGGATCGCCGAGACCGATCAGGTTGCCGTCGAAATCCGTACCCACCTGGCCGCGCACATAGACCGTATTGCCCGCGCGAACCGCCTGGCAAAGATCGTTATCGAGCGACTGGTTCGGGTACGTGTCCTTCGTATTGAACATGCGGATGCGGGTATGCGTAGGCATCAGTTCACTCCCACTTCTTTGGTCTTCGGCGCGTGCGATGCGTCGCACGCGGTATCGGGTGCATGCGCGCCATGCACGCCGCGCGCGTCCTGCTGACGCTGCGACGCGTCGCGATAGGCGAGGTATTTGCGCTGCGTGACGATGTGATCGGCGATGTGCTTTGCGTCGTGCCAGACGCCCCAGATAAACGACGACGCGCGCCGCGACAACCACGGCAGGCCGAGGAAATACACGCCAGGCTCCTTCGATACACCGCGCTGATGCTGCGGCTTGCCTTTATCGTCGAACGCGTTCACGTGCAGCCAGCTGAAATCGACCGCATAGCCGGTGGCCCAGATGATCGTGCTCACCCCCGCCTTGTGCAGATCCAGCTCCGGCAGCGGATGCGTGACGCACTCCGGGTCCGGTGGAATCAGCCGTGCGTCGGGGTCTTCCGGCAGGTCTACGCCGTTGCGCTCGATGTAGTCGTCGGCGGTGTCGAGTAGCGACATCAGGTACTCGTCGCCACGCTTCAGATTGACGGCGAGGTCCGGTTCGAAGGTCACAACGCGATTCGCGAACGATTTCGTCGTGCCGACGAGCGTCATGCCGCGATGCGCAAGCCGGCGAAAATCGATGGTCTGGCCGCCGTACGCGCCGCTGACAGCGATGGTCACATGCTCGCGTCCCGGCACGGCGACTTCCTTGTCCCATTCGCCGAGCACACCCAGCCACCAGCAGAAATCGCGACCGCGATAGGCGCGCGGCGGACGGTCATGCGCACCGACGGACAGATAAACCTTGCGGCCCGCGCGTTGCAGTTCGTCGGCGATCTGCACGCCGGACGACCCCGCGCCCACCACGAGCACCGCGCCTTCGGGCAGTTGCTCGGGGTTCCGATAGTGGGCCGAATGAAGCTGCGTGAGCTCGAGGTCCTGTGGCGCGATGGGGGGAATGACGGGACGCTGGAACGGCCCGGTCGCAACGACGACGCGACGGGCTTCGATCGTGCCGTCGGACGTTGCGACCGCAAATCCTGCCCGGCCCTTCAGACGCTCGACGCTCGTGACTTCGACGCCGGTGCGGATCGGCGCATTGAACTTGCGCGCATAGGCCTCGAAGTAATCGGCGACCTGATCCTTGCCGGCGAAGCCATCGGGATCGAGTCCTTCGAACTCCATATTAGGGAAGCGGTCGTGCCAGGCGGGACCATTGGCGACCAGTGAATCCCAGCGGCAAGTACGCCAGCGTTCCGCGATGCGGTCGCGCTCCAGCACGAGATGGGGCACGCCGAGTTTGCTCAGATGTTCGCTCATCGCCACGCCAGCCTGACCCGCGCCTATGACCAGCGTGTCGATGGACAATTTTTCAGCCGCCATGGCCTTCTCCTTCTGAAATGCGCTCTGGATTCGGGTCTCTCGGTCGGACAGAATGTACGCCGCGCGGCGGGCAACAAAAACTATATTTTAAAAATGCTTTGCATCGTTTTTCGCTATGCAATCGGGAATTGTCGAGCGACAATCGGTTCGACCGAACACGGAGCAATTGATGGACGGCACCTCGATCCGCTACTCGTTGCGTCAGCTCAGGTATTTTGTCGTCACGGCCGAAACGCTTTCCTTCACCGCCGCGGCAAAGCGGCTGCATATCTCTCAGCCGTCTATCTCGACGTCGCTCGCGGATCTGGAGGAATCGTTCGGCGTCCAGCTGTTCATCCGCCATCACGCGAGCGGCTTGTCGCTTACGCAGCCGGGCCGCGATCTGCTCGGCCACGCTCGCAATCTGCTTCAGAACGCCGAAGAATTACAGCTGACCGCGACCGAAATCGACGGCGGCATGTCGGGCTCCATCTCGCTCGGCTGCATGGTGTCGCTGGCGCCGCCGCTGATGCCCGGCATCATCAGCCGCTTCGTGCAGGATTATTCGGCGATCACCTTCCGTACCACGGAAGCGCATCAGGACACGCTTTTGAGCGGCCTGCACGACGGCTCGCTCGATATCGCGCTGACCTACAGCCTCGATATCACCGATGGAATCGCGTTTACCCCGCTGCTTTCGCTGCCACCGTATGTCATCCTGCCCAAAACACACAGGCTTGCACGGGCGCGCCAGGTGTCGCTGGCCGATCTGCTGCCCGAGCCCTATGTGATGCTGGATCTTCCGCATAGCCGCGAGTACTTTTCCGCGCTGTTCGACGCGGTCGGCAGCCGCCCTACCGCGGCTTTCCGCTCGTCACAGCCTGAAGTGGTGCGTGGCATGGTCGCCAACGGCTTGGGTTACAGCATACTCAACTTCCCGCTGAAGTCGACCCGGACTGTGGACGGCGAAGACTTCGTGATTAAACATTTCAGGGAGAGTGTCAATGCGACGACGCTTGGCATTGCGCTATCGGCCGCCGTCAAGCCGCGCGAGGTTGTGAAACGCTTTTCGGCATTCTGTGAAACGTATATCCGGCGTCTGCACATCGGTTAGCAGCCCGGAAAGCGTCACTGCATAGCCCTGCGCTATGCACTGCATGCAAAAACAATATTTTACCTAGCAATTTGGATTGTTAGATTGGTGCTCATCGGATGCAAACACTGATGGGGGGCCCCTATGTCAGCCATGCTTCAGTCGACGGACACTGAGCTCGACATCGTTCACGCGCTGCGCGAGAACTGCGAGCGTCCGTTCGAGGATGCACACGCGATGCCGCCGGCCGTCTACACGTCGGAGGCGTTTCTCGCGCTCGAACAGCGCGACGTGTTTCGCAACGAGTGGTTGTGCGTGGGCCGCGCGAGCGCGCTGGCACAGACGGGCGACTACCTGAGCGCGCAGATCGACGACCAGCCCGTGTTCGTGCTGCGCGATGCGAGCGGCGCATTGCGCGCATTCTCTAATGTTTGCCTGCACCGCATGTCGGTATTGCTCGAAGGGCGCGGCAACGTGCGCCGGATCGTGTGTCCGTATCACGCATGGAACTACACGCTCGATGGCGCGCTCGCGGGCGCGCCGTTGATGGATCAGCAACCGGGCTTTTGCAAGGACCAATACAGGCTGCCTGCCGTGCGCTGCGAGACGTGGCAAGGCTGGATCTATGTGACGCTCAACTCGCGCGCGCCTTCTGTGGAATCGCATTTGTCCGAGCTGACGAAGCTGATCGCGCCGTACGGCATGGGCGACTACGTCGAGACCTTCCACGAAGAGCACGTGTGGGACACCAACTGGAAGATCCTCGCGGAAAATTTCATGGAGAGCTACCACCTGCCGATGCTGCATCGCGCAACGGTCGGACCGCACTCGAAACTCGAAGAAATGGAATGTCCGCCGGGTTTGCCGGCGTTCAACTATCACTGGATCACCAAGGAAGCATCGCTGCCGATTGGCAACGCGCATCCCGCCAACACGCGCCTGCAAGGGCACTGGCGTCGTACCACCGCGCTGCTGGCGATCTACCCGACCCATCTGATCACGCTGACCCCCGGCTACTTCTGGTATCTGATCCTGCAGCCGCGGGGCGTCGGCCGCGTGCATATCCGCTTCGGCGGCGGCCTCGCGCCGGAATTCGTCGACGATCCGCGCGCCGCCGACCACATGGCGACGCTCAAGACGCTGCTCGACGAAGTCAACGCCGAGGACCGGCGCGGCGTCGAGGCGGTGTTTCGCGGCGTGCACGCGCCACTCGCGAAGCCCGGCCACCTGAGCCCTCTCGAACGGCCGAATTACGACTTCGCCCGCTATCTGGCGGGACACGTGGGCGCGACGTGATTCGCCGCCCCAAGTAGACCGCCAACACTCTGCCGAGATTGCCCATGTCAAGCCAACCATTTATCTCGTTCGACGGCGTCAGCAAGTCATACGACGGCGTGCATAGCGTCGTCGAGGGACTCGATCTCGACGTCGGGCACGGTGAATTCGTTTCGCTGCTCGGTCCGTCCGGTTCCGGCAAGACCACGACACTGATGATGCTGGCGGGATTCGAATCGCCGACCCGCGGCGAAATCCGCCTTGCCGGCAAGCGTCTGGACGACAAGCCGCCGCATCGGCGCGATATCGGCATGGTGTTTCAGAACTATGCGCTGTTCCCGCACATGACGATTGCCGAGAACGTCGCGTTTCCGCTGTCCGTGCGCAAGGTGAGCCGCAGCGAACAGAAAACGCGCGTGACGCGCGTGCTCGACATGGTGGAGTTATCGCATCTGGCGGGGCGGCGGCCGTCGCAGCTGTCGGGTGGCCAGCAGCAGCGTGTCGCGCTGGCTCGCGCGCTGGTCTTCGAGCCGAGCGTGGTGCTGATGGATGAGCCGCTCGGCGCGCTCGACAAGCGCCTGCGCGAAACCATGCAATACGAAATCATGCGGCTGCATCGCGAACTGTCGCTGACGATCGTCTATGTGACCCACGACCAGAACGAAGCACTGACGATGTCGAACCGCGTCGCCGTGTTTTCCGATGGACGCATCCAGCAGGCCGCCACGCCGACCGAGCTCTATGAAAACGCGGCAAACGCATTCGTTGCCAATTTCGTCGGCGAGAACAATGGACTGACCGGTCGCGTCAATTCCGACGGCGGCGAATGGGCCGCGATGCAGCTGGCCGACGGCAGCACGGTGCGCGGACGACCAGGCGCCGGGCTCGCGTCAGGCGACGCGGCGGTGCTCGCGCTGCGACCCGAGCGCGCGCACATCGCCGCGACGCCGGAAGCCGTGCAGGAAGCGACACGACAGAACATGAACGTCGTGCACGCGCTGGTCGAGGAACTCGTCTACTGCGGCGATCATCATCGCGTGCATCTGAAGCTCGGCCATGGCGAAAGCATGGTCGTCAAGGTGCCGAACACACAGCACCACGATCTGCCCGCACTCGGCCGTCAGACCGCCGTGACCTGGCGACGCGACGACTGCAAGGTGCTGCCCGCGATGGCGGCCGCGCCGAAATCCTCCGCCGTGTCCGGCGGCGCCGACTATTCCACCGTTGCCGTTCCCTCGTCCGCCTCGCCACTTATCGCAGGAGCCAACTAGAAATGAAGACCACGTTCTCGTCATTCCGGACCACCCTCGGGGCATGCGCGCTCGGGCTGTTTGCCACAGCCACGGTTCACGCGGCCGACACGATTTCCGTCGTCACCTTCGGCGGTGCGTATGAAGCGGCCGCGAAAAAAGCATGGTTCGAACCGTTCACCGCGAAAACCGGCAACCAGTTTTCCACCGAGTCCTACGATGGCGGCCTCGCCAAGTTGCAGGCAATGGAGCAGTCGAAGAACCCGACCTGGGATCTGATCGACCTCGAAACCAACGACGCGATCACCGCTTGCGACGAAGGCCTGATCGCCAAGTTCGACAAGAAGGCCCTCGGCAACACCAGCGACTTCCTGCCGGGCTCGATCAGCGATTGCGCCGTCAGCGCGATGGTGTGGTCCACCGTCTATGCGTACGACAGCAGCAAGCTGAAAACCGCGCCGACCACCATCAACGATTTCTTCGACCTGAACAAGTACCCCGGCAAGCGCGGCATGCGCAAGTCGCCGAAGGTCGCGATGGAGTGGGCGTTGATCGCCGATGGCGTGGCGCCCAAGGACGTCTACAAGACGCTCTCCACGCCTGCCGGCGTCGACCGCGCGTTCAAGAAGCTCGACACGATCAAGCCGAGCATCGTCTGGTGGGAAGCGGGTGCGCAGGCGCCGCAGCTGCTCGCCGACGGCGCGGTCGTAATGACGCAGGCGTACAACGGCCGTATCGACGACGCCGTGCACAAGGACAAGAAGCCGTTCAAGATCGTCTGGGATGCGCAGGTGTACGACTACGAATGGTGGGCCGTGGTCAACGGTGCGAAGCATGCCGACGCGGCGCAGAAGTTCATCGTCGCATCCTCGACGCCGCAGGCCTATGCGGACCTGTCGAAGTACATCGCTTACGCGCCACCGCGCAAGGACGCCATTCCGCTGATCGACAAGGCGCGTCTGAACGATCTGCCGACGGCGCCGGAGAACTTCAAGCGTCCGCTGCAAATCAACGCGACGTTCTGGGCCGACAACGCGGATGCGATCAACAAGCGATTCCAGAACTGGCTGACGCAGTAACGCCGGATCGAACGAACGTCACCCGAGAGATCGAGCACGATGAACACGCCGCTGCCATCCACCGCCCCTTTCGGCCGCGGCCCGCAGGCCGCGAACCGCGAGTCGTTCCGGGCTGCGCGCCGCAAGGCCGCGATGCGCGCATTGCTGCTGGCTTTGCCGTTGCTCGTCTTTCTGCTGGTGACGTTCGTTGCACCGATCGCGAGCCTGCTCGCGCGCAGCGTGCGAAACCCTGAAGTGCGCACCGGCATGCCGCAGTTGAGCGCAACCCTGGCCGGATGGGACGGCGCGGGCTTGCCCGGCGAACCGGCCTTCGCCGCACTCGCGCACGACCTGAAGGACGCCAGCGAATCCGGCCAGCTCGGCAATATCGCGCGGCGCATGAACTTCTATCAACCGGAGTTCCGCAGCCTGCTGTTCAAGACGGCGCGTGCCACACGTTCGGAGACGCCGGCGCAATGGAAACCCGCCCTGATCGATCTGGATGAACGCTGGAACGCGCCGGAAACCTGGCGTCTGCTCAAGCGTGCGTCGATCTCGCCCACACCCGACTATTTGCTGAACGCCGTCGACGCGCAAGTCGCGCCTGATGGTTCGGTGACGTCCGTCGCGGCGGACAGCGCCATCTTCCGCGCGGCCTTTGGGCGCACGGTCACGATCAGTGCGACGGTCACGCTGCTGTGCCTGGTGCTGGGCTACCCGGTGGCGTATCTGCTTGCGACACTGCCTGAGAACCAGAGCAACCGGCTGATTCTGTTCGTGATCGTGCCGTTCTGGACCTCGCTGCTGGTGCGCACCACCGCGTGGTATGTGCTGCTGCAACCTGGTGGCGTGATCAATAGCGCGTTGCTCCGCTTCGGGATCGTCAACCATCCGCTGCCGCTGATTTTCAATCGCACGGGTGTGTTGATCGGCATGACGCACATCCTGCTGCCCTACATGATCCTCGCGATCTTTTCGGTCATGAAAGGCGTGCCGCCCGTGTACATGCGCGCGGCGAAATCGCTCGGCGCGCATCCAGCCGTGGCCTTCGTGCGCGTATATATTCCGCAGACGCTGCCGGGTGTCGGCGCGGGATGTTTTCTCGTGTTCGTGCTCGCGCTCGGTTATTACATCACCCCCGCCCTGCTAGGCGGCGCCGGCGACGAAATGATCAGCCAGCTGATCGCGTCGCAGACCAACGATCAGCTCAACTGGGGACTCGCGGGTGCGCTGTCGTGTTATCTGATCGCATTCACGGCGGTGTTCTATTTCATCTTCAACCGGCTGGTCGGTATCGACCGCTTGCGCTTCGGCTAACGCGCCGCGCAAACGCCGCTAGCTGGTTGTCGCTCATTCGGATAGTCGATCAACAGGCAGACTCAGATGAAAGACGCACGAACCCGGCTACTCTCGGAACGCATCTCGGGCGCGGGACTGCGCGTGCATTGCGCGCTGATTTTCTTTTTCCTCGTCGCACCGATCCTCGCGATCGTGCCGCTGTCGTTCAACTCCGGCTCGTTTTTCTCGTACCCGATGCAGGGCTTCTCGCTGCGCTGGTACGCGCAGGCGCTGAGTTCGCCGGACTGGCAACGCGCGTTTGCGAACAGCATCGGCATCGGCGCGGCGTCGACGCTGATCGCGACGGTTCTCGGCACGCTGGCCGCGCTCGGCCTGAGCCGCGCGCAGTTCCCTTACCGCTCGATCATCATGCCGATCATCGTGTCGCCGATGATCGTGCCGATCGTCGTCGTCGCGGCGGGGTTTTATCTGGTCTTTTCGCCGCTCGGGCTGGTCAATTCGTATACCGGCGTCGTGCTTGCGCATGCCGCGCTCGGTACGCCCTTCGTGGTGATCACCGTGACCGCTTCGCTGCTGTCGTTCGATCAAAGCCTGCTTCGCGCGGCGTCGGGTCTCGGTGCGCAGCCGTGGGTCGCGTTTCGTCGCGTCACGCTGCCGCTGATCGCGCCCGCCGTCGCAACCGGCAGTGTGTTTGCATTCGCGACATCGTTCGACGAAGTGATCGTCATTCTGTTCATCGGCGGCCCGGAGCAGCGCACCGTGCCGCGGCAGATGTGGAGTGGCATCCGTGACCAGATCGACCCGTCGATCCTCGCCGTGGCCACCCTGCTGATGGCGTTCGCGATCGCCCTCTTCGCCTGCATGAACTGGCTGCGCAAGCGCGCGGCGGCGGCCAGCCGCTCGTTTGCCTGAGCCGACTGTTGCGCCACTGCGATGGCGTCGACATGCGACTTGATGGCCTCCCTCTGACCGTCGGGCGTTGCCAGCCTCTTTGCGGCGAAGCCGGAACTCCTGGCGCGGCGGTCCTTGACAGTTAGTTGCAGTTTTATTAAGAAATATATTGAGCGCGTGAGTGCGTGGCGATATGCTTCGCATCGCCGCTAAACCACATGCAACGACCGAGGGTCACGAAGGAAACGACAACATGCGATTGCGACGCATCACCGCACGACGCTCACCCGTGCATGGCATGGGACTGTTCGCGCTGCAGCCGATCGCCGCGGGCGAACGGGTCATCGAGTACAAGGGGGAAGTGACCAGCTGGCGGCGCGCCGCCGCGCGTCAGCGAGCCGACGCGGGCCACACGTTCGTGTTCGGTCTGTCCGATGGACGCGTGATCGACGGCAGCCGCGGCGGCAACAGCGCGCGCTATCTGAACCATGCGTGCGCCCCCAACTGCGAGGCCATCGAAACCGGCGACCGGGTGTTCATTCATGCGCTCGCCACGATCGCCCCCGGGGAGGAGCTTTTCATCAACTACGGTCTGTCAGTGGACGGTGCGGTCACCGACGAGGTTCGCGCCCAGTACGCGTGTCATTGCGGTGCACCGGCATGTCGTCTAACCATGCTGGGAAATGACGGGTAGCCGCCGTAGTGCTGCGGCCGGCCTGACACAGTCTGATCATTGCTGACGTTCAGACGTTGCCCTGGTCGGTCGGCACTCCTTGGCCGTTCGCACCTCAGCGGTCGTGAGCGACGCGTCTCGCAATAACTATTAAGTCGGCGGATAAAGCGGCATGATTCACTGCCCCGGCGGATCTTTTACCTGGCCCTCTGCCGATGGGCCGGGCGTGCGGCCAGACAGGTTACCGCGGTCGCCTGGTGCTGGAAGACGCATTCTTAACACCTGAAGTTCGAGCGCCGCATTAAATAATTCGTCGTGCAGATCCTTCGTCATCTCGCCTGAACGAAGCTGACGTTCGAGAATGAGACAATTAGTTTCGGTTTCGAGCTCGATATCCAAAAGACGGAGCGTCCCGGGCTGCGTAATATCGGGTTGCGCCCGGCCGAGCCCCTTCAGTAGAGCATTTCTTATCTGGATGAACTTCGGCAGTCTTTCGCGAAGAAGCGGTGACAATCGTCGATAAAAATCGCCGTCATCCATCAGTTGCTTCATTGCGGAAGACTCGACTATCGCTGGGCCGTCTTTGGATAAAGGAACGGCAATATCGTTACCCTTCGATTTCAATTCCCCCATTTGTTTGAGTGACGAGAGCTGGCTCCTGATGGATTGCATCTTCGATTGCGGCAAGCAACGCACCGTCCAACCGTTTTTCTGTCGGATCGGACGCAAAGATCAGCGGCAAAACAAAGAACAGAACTGTCAAAAGAAGACTCAGAACTCCGACGAAAGTCCCCGCAAAAGTGAGCTTGCTGGGCAAAGACCATTTGTTCCATTGTTCTTTTGTTGGAATCAGGAGCCAGTTTCGCATTTAAGTGCCCCCTATTAGCAACTTCGTTACCGGGGGACCGCTATCCGCCCTGGCTTCGACGGTGAGTCTCCTGGCTACACGGAAGTATATTGCACGGAAGATAGCTCGCTAACCCGGCTCCAGACACGCGGCTCGACGACGTGACACGGATCGCCGACAATGTGCACTTCAAAACCATCAATAGCAAAAGACCGAAGGAAGGCAACAATGTCTATAGCGAACACCAGAGCCACTCCCTATTACGCGGTGATCTTCACGTCCATCCGAACCCCCGGGGACAACGGGTACGGAGACATGGCCGATGCAATGGTCGAAGCGGCCGCAAAACAGCCCGGATTCCTGGGCGTCGAGTCTGCGCGGGAGGAACTTGGAATTACGGTTTCCTATTGGGATAGCCTCGAATCCATCGCCGCCTGGAAACGTGATTCAATGCATCTGGTAGCACAACAGGCCGGCCGGGAAAAATGGTACGCATCCTACAAAACCCGTATTTGCCTCGTTGAACGAGACTACGACTTCTCGAGAATTTAGTTTGCTGCGCCTTGTCTGTCGACTGCGCAGCACACGCCCGCCAACTTTATCGCTCGCATCGCGTCTGCGAATTGCAGAAGATTGGCTTCCAGACGGAAGTCATATGGCGACCCATACACAGGCTCGGTCGCGCATCCGACAGCGGGAAAACGCAGTCTTGTGGATTCCGTTGAACGCGTTCAAGATCGAATAGCGCGCGTTTCGCACGCGCGGACACACCATTCGGCGGTTCGAAAGATTCGACATCACGGTGAGGGAGAACCCTATGAAAACACCAGGTCGTGTCCCCGCTTTCACTCGGCGCACCATACTCAAAGCAACTGCCGCAACAGCCGCACTGCAATTGGCGCCGCCCTTCATCATCAAGGCGCGCGGCGAAGCTCCGTTGCGAATCGGCATGGTCGATCCGCTGACGGGCGTTTATGCTGCAGTAGCACAGAATGAAGTGACGGGCGCACGGCTTGCCGTTCAGCAGATCAATGCCCAAGGCGGCATTCTGGGACGCCCCGTGGAGCTCATGGTCGAAGATTCGGCAAACGACGTGGGCACCGGCGTGCAGAAGGCGCGCAAGCTGATCGAACGCGATCAGGTCACGTTCCTCATCGGCGACGTGAACTCCGGTATCGCCCAGGCCATTTCTCAGGTCAGCAATGAGAAGAAGGTGCTGCATATCGTTTCGGGCGGCCACACCGATACGATCACGGGCGTCGACTGCAAATGGAACGTTTATCGCGTTTGCAACACAACCAGCATGGAGGCGAACGCCGTCGCGAACCTGCTGTTCACCAGGTACGGCAAGAAGTGGCATTTCATCACACCGGACTACGCGTTCGGCCACACGCTGCAGAAGGCCGCGGCCGCCGATCTGCAGAAGCTCGGTGGCACGATGACCGGCAACGAACTCACCCCGCTCGGCACGACCGACTTCTCCGCCTATCTGATCAAGGCGCGCGCGGCGAATCCCGACGTGCTGCTCGTGCTCCCGCAAGGCTCCGACATGGTCAACTGCCTGAAGCAGATCGCTCAGTTCGGTATCGGCAAGAGCATTCACATCGCCGGGCTGCAGCAGGAGCTCGAATCGCTCGAGGCGATGCCGCCGGACGCGCGTGTCGGCATCTGGATGTTCGAGTGGTACTGGAAGCAGCCGGGGGTGCCGGGAGTCGAGAAGTTCGTGGCCGACATCCGCAAGGTGAACGGCGGTAAGGTTCCCACCGCGCGTCACTGGTTCGGCTATACATCGGTGCATACCCTGGCCGCCATCGCCAACAAGGAAAAGACGCTCGACGCCAGAAAGCTCGCCGAAGCGCTCGGCGGCTTCGAATTGGCGGACGACGTCAGGTTGCAGCCGAACAAGTGCTACTACCGCAAGGGGGATCACCAGCTGATGACGTCGTCGTTCGTGGGCGAAGCGCTATCCCAGCCGGCCGGCGACCCCGAAGACCTGTTCCGCGTGGAACGCGTGATCGCGGGTGACAAGACCGCACCTCCCGAGAGTGAAACGGGCTGCAAGCTGCAGTGGCCCTCCTGATAGCGCAACCGCCCGGCGGGATCGCCGGGCGCGGTTCTCATTGCGCAAGCGGAAGCGAAGCACGGGCGCCACGGGCGCCATAACAAGAATGGTGGGCGATGACTGAACTGCTGCTCTTCAACGTCACCAACGGTCTGATCATCGGCGCGTTCTACGTGCTGATGGCGCTCGGGTTATCGCTCATTCTCAACCTGAGCAACGTCATCAACTTCGCTCACGGCGGCTTCCTCGTTGCTGGCGGCTACGTTGCCTATACGATCACGCCCTACGTCGGCTTCTGGGGCGCGCTGCTGATCGCGCCGCCGTGCATCGCGCTGATCGGCCTCGCCATCGAACGGGTGCTGATCCGGCGAGTCTATGGGCGCGACCCGCTCTACAGCCTGCTCCTAACGTTCGGCCTTGCCTTCATCTTCGAGGACGGCACCCGCTTCATCTGGGGCGCGCAAGGCAAACCGGTGACCATTCCGTCGGTGCTGTCCCAGCCTTTGAGCAACACGTTGTTCTTCATCACCGGCTATCGCCTCTTCATGGTCGCCACGGTGGCGGCGACGGTAGCGCTGCTTTTCGTCCTGCTACGCTATAGCCGACTCGGCATCCGTATCCGCGCCGGTACCCTCGACCTCGAAACCGTGGCAGCGCTCGGCATCAACGTGGGCAGGCTGCGTTCGTTCAATTTCGCCGTCGGCGCCTTTCTCGCCGGTCTGAGCGGAGTGCTCGCCGCCGGCCAGCTTGGCCTGGAGCCGACGATGGGAACCGGGCTCCTGATGCCGAGCTTCATTGCAATCATCGTCGGCGGCGTTGGCAGCCTCACGGGCACGCTGCTCGGCGGCCTGCTGATCGGCGTCGCCTCCGGCATCACGGCGGTGTTTCTGCCCGCGGCAAGCGAAGCGATCATCTACGTGCTGATGGCCGTCGTGCTGCTGCTGCGCCCCCGCGGCCTGCTCGGCGAGGAGGGCATGCTGACATGAGCGCAGCGCGACAGGCGAGGCACCGCAGACTGATCACGCTTGCGGCGATCTGGGCCGTGTTGCTGCTCGCCCCGTACTGGATGCCGCCGCTCGGAGGCTACACCGCGCTTGGCACACGGGTGCTCGTGCTGGGTCTCGCGGCGATGTCGGTGAATTTTCTGCTCGGCTTCACCGGCGTGCTGTCGTTTGGTCACGCTGCGTATTTCGGGTTGGGTGCGTATGGCGCAGGCCTCGCGCTGAAATTCGTTGCACCGAGCACGCCGTTCGCTCTTCTGTGCGGAACGCTGCTCGGCGGGATCGCCGGCGCGCTGCTCGGCGCGCTCTGCGCGAGGCGGCGCGGTGTCTATTTCGCGATGGTCACCATCGCCTTCGGACAGGTCTTCTACTACATCGCGTTCCAATGGAGTTCGTTGACAGGCGGCGACGACGGTCTGCGCGGATTTTCGCGCATGCCGCTTCACCTTGGCATCACGACCATCGACATCCTCTCGAATGCCGATGCGTTCTATTACTTCGTGCTGTTTTGCCTCGCGCTGGCGGTCGGTCTGATGGGCTTCATCCTGCGTTCCCCATTCGGGCGCACGATGATCGCAATCCGCGAAAACGAACGGCGCGCGCGCTTTCTCGGCATTCCCGCCGATCGCCATATCTGGATCGCTTTCACTCTCTCCTGCTTTTTCATGGGGTTCGCCGGTGCGCTCTATGCACTTCTGAACAACTTCGCCGACCCGCGCGGGCTGCATTTCAGCCAGTCCGGCGACTTCGTCATGATGGCGGTGATGGGCGGCATGCGCAGCCTGTGGGGACCGCTTCTCGGTGCCGCGGTATTCGTCGTGCTGCAGGACTACCTGTCGAGTATCACCGTCAACTGGATGTCGTTCGTCGGCATGCTGTTCATCGCGATCGTGCTGTTCTTCCCTCGGGGTCTACTCGGCGTTCTGCGCCGCAGGAGCGAATCATGAGCGTTCTGGAAGTCACGCACGTGAGCAAGAGCTTCGGCAGCCTCGCTGCGGTACGCGACGTCTCGCTCGCGGTCGAAGCAGGCGAGCTGCGTGCCATCATCGGACCGAACGGCGCCGGCAAGACCACTTTCTTCAATCTCATCAGCGGTTTCTTCCGGCCGACCACGGGAACGATCGTGTTCGACGGACAGGACATCACGGCCGTCCCGGCGTATCGACGCGTCGCGTGCGGCATCGCCCGCACGTTCCAGATTACCGAGATCTTTCCCGCACTCACGGTGTTCGAAAACGTGCTCATCAGCGCGGAGGTTGCGGCTGGATTCCGCTTGCGGCCGTGGGTCGGCCGCGCCGAAAGAACCCGAGTGCGCGAGTGTGTCGAAGAAGCACTGGAACTCACCGGGCTAGCGGCAAAAAGCGGCCGGCTGACCGGCGAGCTCGCGCACGGCGATCAGCGCGTTGCTGAAATCGCCATGGCGCTGGCGCTGCGCCCTCGCCTGCTGCTGCTCGACGAACCCACCGCAGGCATGGGCGGCGAGGAGACCTACGAAATTACACAACTGATTCGCCGTCTGCGCAGCGGCGGCAAATTCACGATCGTGCTGATCGAGCACGACATGCGCGTGGTGTTCCATCTTGCCGACCGGATCACGGTGCTCGACCGGGGCTCGCTGCTCGCCGAGGGCGCGCCGGCGGAAATCGCGGCGAACGAGGTCGTGCAGGTGGCGTATCTGGGTGACGTGGCATGAACATCGCGCTCACCGCCGAGGAACTTCATACCTACTACGGCAAGAGCCACATCCTCCACGGCGTGAGCCTCGCGGTCGAGGAAGGTCGGATCACGGCATTGCTTGGCCGCAACGGCGCGGGCAAGACCACGACGCTGCGGACCCTGATGGGTCTGACACCCGCACGCCGGGGGCGCGTGACAATCTTCGGCGCGGATACGACACGCTGGCCGACGTTCCGGATCGCCGCGAACGGCGTGGGCTATGTCCCCGAAGGACGAAGAATCTTCGCCAATCTCAGTGTCGAAGAAAATCTCCGTGTGCCGCTTGCGCGCAGCGGTCCCTGGACGATTGCGCGCATATACGAGCTGTTTCCACGACTTGCCGAACGCAAGGAAAGCCGCGGACGTCAGCTTTCCGGTGGCGAACAGGAGATGCTGTCGATTGCCCGCGCGCTGCTGCTCAATCCCCGGCTGCTGATTCTCGATGAACCCTCTCAGGGACTGGCTCCTCTGATCGTGCGCGAGGTGTTTCGCGTCGTGTCGCAGATGCGCGACGAAGGGATTTCGGTCCTGCTCGTCGAGCAGAACGCGCACATGGGGCTCGCGATTGCCGATCATGCTTACGTGCTCGACGATGGCGGTATCGTCTATGCTGGCCGTTCACGCGACCTGGCCGCCGATGAAAGCCGGGTTCGCGCGTTGACCGGTGCGAGTGCCGAAGGTTGAAGAGGATCGCCCGCGTTTCGACACAGCTCGGCCGCTACCCGCCTGCCCTCACCTTTTCAAGCCGCCCTGCGCGCCTCGCGCGCAGCGGCCAGCGTGCCACGCAACCCTTCGAACGAGTAGAGCGCGAGTGCTGCCCAGATTGCGCCGTAGCCGATCGCGCGCACGGACCCGAACGGCTCGCCGTAGATCAGCACGCCAGTGAGCAGCTGAAGCGTGGGCGTCACGTACTGGATCAAGCCGAGCATCGAGAGCGGGATGCGTCGCGCCGCAGCCGCGAAGAGCAGCAGCGGCACGGCCGTGATAGGTCCGGCGGCGGCCAGCAGCAGTTGCAGCCCGAGCGACGCATGCGTGAAATGGCTCGCGCCGGCCATGCCGATCACCATCAGATAGACGATCGCCACGGGAAAGAGCAGCACCGTTTCGAGTGCGAGGCCTTCGAGCGCGCCGAGCTTTGCGGTCTTGCGCAACAGGCCATAGCCGCCGAACGTCAGCGCGAGCGCGAGGCTGATCCACGGCGGCGCGCCGTTCTGCCAGGTGAGCCAGGCCACGCCGAGCGCCGCAAGCGCCACCGCGCACCATTGGAGCGAGCGCATCCGCTCATGCAGGAAGACGAAGCCGAACAGCACGTTGATCAGCGGATTGATGAAGTAGCCGAGGCTCGCCTCGACGATATGGCCCGCGTTGACGGCCCAGATGTAGATGCCCCAGTTGGCCGAAAGCAGCGCGGCACTCGCGGAGAAGCGGCCGATCAGGCGCCTGTCGCGCAGCGCGGGCCGCAGCCACGCCCAGTGGTGTCGCGCGACGAGCACCGCAAGGATGAACACGAGCGACCACGCCATCCGGTGGGCGAGCATCTCGAGCGCGGGAATCTGGTGGAGCGTCTTGAAGTAGACGGGAAAGAGCCCCCAGATGACGAAGGCGGAAAAGGCGTAGACGATGCCGGGATTCATGGTTGGTTGTAGTTGGCCGGTGCGCGTGGTCGGTGCGAAGGCGCGTCGGTGGCAAAGGTTTTCGCGCAGATTTTACCCGTGCGGTGCAGCCTCCGCTAAGCGCATCGTCGTCAAAAAGGGCCTGCTCTCGCCGTTCAGCGAGCTTTGCTTTTGCTGCCTACGATGTACATGTCGGCTTCGCAGAATGATGGAGCGACCTTGGCGGCGACAACGCGGTCCAGTTCGCCCTACGCGACGACGATCAGGGCAATCGTTTGGAGACAGCCATGCATTTCGACTACCAGCAGTTCCACATCGACGC
Source organism: Paraburkholderia sp. BR13439 (assembly GCF_040948805.1). Lineage (NCBI taxonomy): Bacteria > Pseudomonadati > Pseudomonadota > Betaproteobacteria > Burkholderiales > Burkholderiaceae > Paraburkholderia > Paraburkholderia sp. BR13439. The sequence goes on from NZ_JBFPKN010000014.1 coordinate 229,508, forward strand.
GTCACCTCTCGATGAAGGCGGCCGCTATTACGCTCGCGCAAAGATCTACCGGCGCGCGTCGGCGAGTGGCGATGCCGTCGAGGTAAAGTATTCGGGCGACCTCGGCGATTATCCCTCCGACGTGGATGCGATGGAGGCGGCGCAGCGTTGGGCGATTCAGTGGTGCGACGCGAACTCCGCTTAGGCGTCACTGTCAGGCCCATGCTGTTCCTGGGTCCCGCTGATCCCCGGCAAAATAAGCGGCGCATAATGCAAACATCCCTTTGTCAGGACGATGGAGGTGAATGTGACAACCTTTGCTATCGACGCCGTTCGCATCAACCCGGCGAACGACAGGTTCACCCACGTGCGTTGGGCTCCCGTCGATCCGTCGACGCGTGAATGGCTGTCCCCCCCTGCGATCGTGGAGGTGGTCGAAGTCGTCGCCGCGATCCGCCGGGGAGATGTCGTTTGGTCCCTTTTTACACTTGGTGGCACACGGTATCTCGGGCCAAAAATCGTATGTGTCTCTCACACCGACGGACCCGCCGGGATCGACACGGATGTCCCGGGCGATCACGTCGAAAAATGCATCGACGATTTGCCGCACCTTTGACGGCATACCTTTGAGGCCGTCGGGCAGCCGCTAGAATTGCGGTTTTAGCCCGGAATACGTCAATGTCCTTTGCCTCGCTTGGCCTGATCGATCCCTTGCTGCTTAACGTGCAGGGCCTCAATTACCAGACTCCTACGCCGGTGCAGGCCAAGGCGATTCCTGCTGTGCTCGATGGCAAGGACGTGATGGCTGGGGCACAGACCGGCACGGGCAAAACCGCGGGCTTTGCGCTGCCGCTATTGCAACGCCTGGTGCAACGCGGCCCGGCGGTGTCCAGCAATCGCGCCCGTGTTCTGGTGCTGGTGCCCACGCGTGAACTGGCTGAACAGGTGCTGCAAAGCTTCATCGCTTACGGCAAAGGCCTCGACTTACGATTTCTGGCCGCCTACGGGGGTGTGAGCATCAACCCGCAGATGATGAAATTGCGCAAAGGCGTGGATGTGCTCGTTGCCACGCCGGGCCGTCTGCTAGATCTCAATCGCCAGAACGCAGTGCAGTTCGATCAGGTACAAACGCTGGTGCTGGATGAAGCAGATCGCATGCTGGATCTGGGTTTTGCGCGCGAACTCAACGCCGTGTTTGCCGCCTTGCCCGCTCAGCGCCAGACCCTGCTGTTCTCCGCGACGTTTACCGATGATATCCGCGCCATGGCGGCGAACATTCTGCGCGCCCCGGTCAATATCAGCGTCAGCCCGCCCAATGCCACCGCCAGCAGGATCAAGCAGTGGGTGGTGCCAGTGGATAAAAAGAACAAGCCTGACCTCTTCTTGCACCTTGTGGCTGAGAACCGTTGGCAGCACGCGCTGGTGTTCGTCAAAACCCGCAATGGCGTCGATTACCTGGCGGCGATGCTGGATGAAGCGGGCTATGCGGTCGACACCATCCACGGCGACAAACCGCAGCCCGCGCGCCTGCGTGCGCTGGAGCGCTTCAAGGCAGGCGAAGTACAAATGCTGGTAGCCACCGATGTGGCCGCTCGCGGGCTGGATATCGACGACCTGCCGCTGGTGATCAACGTTGATCTGCCGATCGTGGCGCAAGACTACGTGCACCGTATTGGCCGGACTGGCCGCGCGGGCGCCAGCGGCGTGGCGGTGTCTCTCGTGTGTGCCGATGAAGCGCCGCAATTGGCCGCGATTGAAGCGCTGATCCGGCAAACGCTGCCCCGTAAAGAAGAGCCGGGTTTCGAAGCCGAACACCGCGTGCCGCAAACCAGCGCGACGGGCCAGATCATCAAGAAGCCCAAAAAGCCCAAGACGCCCAAGGTGCCGCAAGCCGCACCGGGCGCCATGCAGCCGCTCGGCAAAAAACCGCGCCGGCAAAGTGGCGAACACCAACGCAAGCCTGCGGCGCAGCACGCTGCGGCCGTGGGCAAAGGCGCACGCTCGTCCAGCGGTAATTCATTGAGCGTGCAAAAGCCACGCAGCCAACCCGCCAGCAAGCCCGCTGCGGGTTCACGCAAGCCGGCTGGCAAGCCCGCTAGTGGCCGCGGCAAACGCCAACCCTGATCCGTTGCCGGGGCGACTGCGCGCTAAACTGGGTGCGTGCTATCGAAAAGTTCGGTGGGTCGAGCGCAAGACGATGAAATTCACCCGAATGATGATCGGCCTCGCCGTCACGTACCTGATCGTGTTAGCCGGAGTCGCCATCTTGCAGGATCGTTTGCTCTACTTCCCTCAGAAGGCCACGATCGAGGAGATCACCTCCGGCGGACTGCGCGCCTGGCCGACACCTGAGGCGTACCGGGGCCTCGTGGCGGAGCCGGACGGTTCCGCGCGCGCCACGGTCATCGTCTTTCATGGCAATGCCGGGCATGCCGGCCACCGCTCGTTCTATGCCGCAGCGCTCACCCGGCTCGGGCTGCGCGTGATTCTCGCCGAATATCCAGGCTACGGGCCGCGCACCGGTGCGTTAGGCGAAGCGAGTCTGGTCGACGATGCGCAACAAACCATCGCGCTCGCATATCGCCTCTATGGAGCGCCGCTCGTGCTGATCGGCGAATCGCTCGGGGCCGGCGTGGCGGCTGCGGCCGGCTCGCGCGAACGCGACAGGATCGCGGGCATGATGCTGATCACGCCATGGGATCGGCTCGAGCACGTCGCCGCTCATCACTTTCCGTGGCTGCCCGTGAGGTGGCTGCTGCGCGACCGATACGACAGCGTGACCCACCTGGCGTCGTTCGACCGCCCGATTCTCGTCATGGTTGCCGAACTCGACAGCATCGTCCCGGCGCGCTTCGGCGAGGCGCTTTACAACTCGCTGTCCGCACCGAGAAAACTGATGACGGTGAAGGCGGCTGACCATAACGACTGGATTGGCCACGTCGACCAAACCTGGTGGCGGGAGGCGACGGACTTCCTGCTCACGCCTTCGCATTGAAATATGAAGACGCCACCGGTCCCGTCCAGCTCGGAACGCATCTATGTTCTCGATGCGAAGAACCGGCCAGTCGAGGTGTTCGACCACGACGCGTGGTCGCGCTGGATGACGGAAAACGAACTGATCTTCCGCCGCACACTGCTGGACGACTACGGTGTGACGGTCACGACCCGCTTCCGTGGTGTGTCCAATCCGAAAGCCGCGGAGGTTTTGCTGTTCGTAACGCGCGTCGCCGGAATGCAGACGCAAGACAACAGGAGCTACGGAGCACGTACGCTCAATGAGGCGCTGGAGCAGCATGAGCGCATCGTGCAGAAAATCCTCCGGAAAATGACGGGGCGGTGAACATCAGAGCACCGTCAGATGAAGCGTGTGTCGAATGGCATCGGCGAAACGTTCGCGCTGATGCCGCCCGAGGCTCATATGAAGCTCACGCCGCCATTGACGGGAATCGTCTGGCCGGTAACGAAGCCGTTGCCGACCACCATTAGCACGACCTGGGCGACCTCGTCGACTTCACCGAGGCGTCCAACGGGAAGCCGTTCCGCGACGTTGGCGGCCTTCAGCGGCGCGGCCATTTCCGTGTCGATCGGTCCCGGGGCCACGGCGTTCACGGTGATGCCTTCGCGGGCCAGCCGCGCCGCATAACCGCGTGTCAACCCTTCGAGGCCAGCTTTCGAGGCGTTGTAGTGCACACCCACCAGCCCAGCGCCGCGGGCAGCGGCCGACGACAGGTTGACGATGCGACCCCAGCGCTGTGCGCGCATTCCGGGCAGCACCGCCTGCGTGCACAGAAACGCCGATTTCAGATTGACCGCAAGCGTTCGATCGAATTCGGCTTCCGTGAGCCTATCGATATCGACGATCGTTCCGGTGCCCGCGTTGTTGACGAGAACACCGACGACGCCAAGGCGGTTTTCCACCTCATCGATCATTGCCTTGACGTCGGACGCGACCGATACGTCGGCTTGCACCGCGATTGCACGGCCTCCCGCACTTTCGATTTGCCCGACGATCTGAGCAGCCTCGTCCCCGCGTTGCCGGTAGTTGACTGCCACCGCTGCGCCAGCCGATGCAAGCGAGAGGGAAAGGGCGCGGCCGATTCCTCGCGATCCGCCGGTCACGAGGGCGACACGATCGTGCAAATCGGGCGAATGAGCGGGCATGGAAATCCTCCTGTCCTGTGGAACTATCAAAAGGGGCTGTGCTCGCGCAACGCAGCGTGCCGCTGCGTCGCGGTTCAAGTTACAACGTCACAGCGCAAACAGCCGCCCAAGATGAGGCTCGGAGTCCCCTACGCCGGCGAGCCGCAATGCGTGCCACGCCATCGCGTAGTTGCTCGAGATCACCGGCTTGCCGATCGCGGCTTCCAGCTCCGGAATCAACCCGGCGATGCGCAAGCTCGTGCACGATACGAAAATCGCGTCCACGTCACGATTGCGCGCAAGTCGCTCGACGCCAGTTCGCAACGACAGTGCATCGATCCGCGCCACTTCGTTATCGTTCGCATGCTCGAACGACGCCATGCGCGTAATGCGGTGACCACGCGACTCGATATAGTCGCGCATGTATTCGTTGATCGAACGCACATAGGGCGTGAGCAAGGCCGTACGCTGGACGCCTAGCGCACGAAGCGCCGCCAGCGCCGCGGTGATCGGCGTGGTGCACGCGGCGTCCGCACGCGCTTCGCGAATCCGCGCGAACACCTTTTCTTCCCCGATCACCATCGACGCGGACGTGCAGCCAAACGCCACCACGTCGATACGCTCGGCCGGACGGATCAGCGCGACCGCCGGTGCGATACGGTCCTCCATTTCCGCTAGCCGTTCAGGCGTGATGTCCGCCGAGTTATACACACGGCTTTCGTAGAACGCCACGCCCTCCTGCGTCATCAAGCCCCGCCACTCATGCTCAATCGTATGATCGGTCGCGAGCACCACGAGCCCAATCGCGGCGCGACGGCAGATGCCGTCGTCCAACGTGAAATCGAGCCTCGTGTACACGTCGTCATGCTGTGCAATCGCACTCATTTCGGAGTCTTCCTGTCTTGTCGCGTTCGGCTTCGCGAGTCTCTGCCGGCACTGCCTCTTAAAGGTAGAGGATCGAAGGCGCCTTTGTGTAACGGTTTATACGCAAATACCCTATACCGTCTCAACGCACCCCGGCTCCTATCATAAAAGCAGCGCTTTTTGTGTCCGCGCTCCGGTGAAAGCCAGCCGTCACGCTGTTGACCTGGTGGGTATGAATCACTGAATCACTCGCAATCACCTCATTTCCGTCCGCTTTCCGATGTCACCGGTATGCCCGTGTGGCGGATCGTCCGATCTCTCTCACAAAAGGAGTCGCTAACATGTTTGCTCAGACGATTGGCTGGTCCGGTGCAGAGCGCGGCTCGCGGCGAACGACTGTCGCGGGCATGGCGGCCGCCGTGGCCCTGCTTGCGGGCATGGTTCCCGGTTCGGCGCTGAGCCAGGGCGCCACCATCAAGATCGGCGTGCCGGTTCCGCTGTCGGGTAGCAGTGCCAATGCCGGCACGGATATCGTCAATGGCGCGAAGCTCGCCGCCGCCAGGATCAACGCGGCCGGCGGCGTGCTCGGCAAGCAGATCGAGCTGGTGCCCGAGGACGACGCCTGTGATGCGCAGACCGCGGTGCAGGCGGCACAGAAACTCGTCGATGCTGGCGTTGTCGCGGTAGCGGGCGGCTATTGCTCCAGCGCGGCGCTGCCGGAATCGACCACCTTTCATCGTGCCGGGATTCCCTACGTGCTGGATGCGTCGACCAATCCGCAGCTGACCGAGATGGGGTACGACAACGTGTTCCGCACGATCGGCCGTGACGACCAGCAGGGTCCGTTCGCGGCAAGCTTCATGAAAGACGTGCTGCACGCGAAGCACGTGGCGGTGATCGACGACAACACGACCTATTCCAAAGGCCTCGCCCAGAACACCGTGCAAGCGCTGAAGAAGGACGGCGTCGATGTGGTGTACGCCAATTCGATTACGCCCGGTCAGATGGACTACTCACCGACGCTCACACGGGTCTCCTCGCTCAAGCCTGACGTGATCTACTACACGGGCTATTTCTCCGAAGCCGGCCTGATCGTCAAGGAGGCGCGGCAATTGGGTCTGAAAATGACCTTCATGGGCGGCGACGCCACCAATGACCCGACCCTGATGAAGACGGCCGGTCCCGCCGCCGACGGCATGATCATCACGACCGCCCCGCTCGCGCAGTTCCTGAGCGGCGCGCACGCCTACGTCGATGACTATACGAAGGCATACGGTCAAGGGCCGGGACCGTACTCGGTCTATGAATACGATGCGGTCGGGGTCACGGCGAAAGCCATCGCGGACGCGAAGTCGGCACAGCCTGCCGCGATCACCGCTGCTCTGCACAAGATCCAGAACTACCCGGGCGCGACTGGGACGATTGACTTCAATCCGAAGGGAGACCGCAGCAAAGCCGTGTACATCACCATCGTCGTGCACGACGACAAGTTCGAGCCCTACCAGAGGCAGGATGCGAGCGGACATTGGGTGGCGATGAAGTAGGCGCGCTTGCGCACCCCGCGCCGTCATGAGCGACTTCTTCCAGTTCGTGATCGAAGGGCTGACGACCGGCTCGTTCTACGCGCTGGTCGCCCTCGGCTACACGATGGTCTACGGCATCATCCGGCTGATCAACTTCGCTCATGGCGACCTGTTCATGGTCGGCGCGTTCATCGGCTGGACCGGCCTGATGGTGCTGGCGTCCGCGCATCTGCCGCTCGCCCTCGCACTGCTGATCGCTCTGGCGGCCGCCATGACGGTCACAGGCGCGCTCGGCCTGCTGATCGAGCGGCTCGCGTATCAGCCGTTGCTGCGCGCGCCGCGGCTGTCGATTCTGATCACCGCGCTGGGCGTCTCGCTGGCGCTGCAAAATGGGGTGCTGCTGATCTACGGCGCGGGCTTTCGCACCTATCCGCATGTGCTCAGCCAGGCGGGGTTCGAGCTCCACGGCGTGCAGATCACCTTCGCACAGATCGGCATCATCGTCGCAAGCCTGGCCCTGATGCTGGCGCTGTATTTCTTCGTTCATCACACGTTCCTCGGGACCGCGATGCGCGCGCTGGCCATCGATCAGGACGCCGCGCGTCTGATGGGCATCGACGTCGAACGCCTGATCCAGCTCACCTTTCTGCTGGGGTCGGTGCTGGCCGCCGTGGCGGGCGTCATGGAAGGGCTTTACTACACGCAGATCAATTTCTTCATGGGCTTCGTGCTGGGCCTGCGCGCGTTCACCGCCGCCGTCCTCGGCGGCATCGGCAACATCCCGGGCGCGATGGCGGGCGGCATCCTGATCGGCCTGCTCGAAGCCTTCGGCGCGGGCTATGTCTCTTCGCAATGGACCGACGTGTTCGTCTTCGGCGTGCTGATCGCCGTGCTCGTGATCAAGCCGACCGGGCTGTTCGGCGAACGCGTCGTCGAGAGAATGTAGCTCATGAGCGCCCGTCAAGCTTCCGCGCGCTGGGCCAGGCCTGTCGGCGCTGCGCTGCTGGCCGCCGCCGTCGCGCTGCCCGCGGTCGCCAGCAACTATGTCGTCGATGTCGGCCTGACCATCGTCACCTATTCGATCCTGGGTCTTGGGCTGAACATCGTGGTCGGTTACGCCGGATTGCTCGATCTGGGCTACGCGGCCTTCTTCGCAATCGGCGCGTACACGACGGCGTTGCTGGAAACCCTGCTGCACTTCTCGTTCTGGGAAACGCTGCCGTTCAGTCTGGCGTTCACCGCGGTATCGGGCATCGTGATCGGCTACCCCACCCTGCGCCTGCGCAGCGACTATCTGGCGATCGTTACCCTGGGGTTCGGCGAGATCACGCGTATCGTCGCCACCAATCTCGACATCACGGGTGGCCCGAACGGCATCTTCGGCATCGCGAGCCCGAGCCTGTTCGGCTTCGAGATCAGTTCGCCGCAAGCGCTCTACGAACTGGGCATGGCGTTCCTCGTGGTGGTGCTCGTGTTCGCGATCCGGCTCGGCCGGTCGCGGCTGGGCCGCGCCTGGACCAGCATCCGCGAGGACGAGGCGGCTGCCGAGGCCGTCGGCGTGCCGACGCTGCGCGTCAAGCTGCTCGCCTATGTGATGGGCGCGTTGATCGGCGGGCTGGGCGGCAGCCTGTTCGCCGCCCGCTTCGGCACCATCGATCCGACCGGCTTCACGTATCTGCAATCGGTCACGATCCTGATCGTCGTCGTGCTCGGCGGCCGCGGCAGCATTCCGGGCGTGATCCTCGGCGCCATCATCGTCGCCGGCTTGCCGGAAATACTGCGTTTTCTCAACCTGTGGCGCATCTTCGCTTTCGCGATCGGGCTCGTGGTCCTGATGCTGCTAAGGCCGCAGGGCTTGTGGCCAGCGCCGTTGCGCCGCGTCGCGCCGGCGCGCAAGGGCGCTGACGCCGATCGGGCTCCCGTGCCCAGCCACGCCGTCACCGATGAGACCCTGCTGGAGGTGCGCGACATGCAGCGCCGCTTCGGCGGCGTGCTGGCGGTCGGCGGGGTCAGCTTCACGGTGAAGAGCGGCGAGATCGTGAGCCTGATCGGTCCGAACGGCGCCGGCAAGACGACCGTGTTCAACTGCCTGACCGGCGTGATCCGCCCGACTGGCGGCCAGATCGTCTGGTGCGGAGAACGGCTTGCCGGCGGCGCGCCCCATCGCATCGTCCATCAAGGCATGGCGCGCACCTTCCAGGGCATCCGCCTGTTCGGCCACATGACAGCCTTCGAAAACGTGCTGACCGGCATGGATCATCGGCTTCGGACACCGCTCGCCGCCGAGCTTCTGGCGTTGCCGTCCGCGCGCGCCGAGGCCGCGGACCATTCCACCGAGGGCCTGCGCTGGCTCGCCTTCGTCGGTCTTGCCGGCAGGTCGGGCGAGCGCGCCGCCGATCTGCCCTACGGCGACCAACGCAGACTGGAGATCGCCCGTGCGCTCGCCAGCAGCCCTCGCCTGCTGCTGCTCGACGAGCCGGCAGCGGGCATGAACCCGACAGAAAAACGCGCACTGATGGAATTGATCCGGCGAATCCGGGATCATGGCGTGACGGTGCTGTTGATCGAGCACGACATGATGCTGGTGATGGGCGTGTCGGACCGGATCATCGTGATGGATCACGGCGTCATCATCGCCGAGGGCCCGCCCGCCGCGATCCAGGCGGACCCTCGTGTGATCGATGCCTATCTCGGCACGTCCGAAAAGGACGAGGCGAGCGACGATACCGCCGGGGAGAAATCGCTGTGGGACTCCTAGAAATCCGCGATCTGCGCGTCAGCTATGGGACTGTCGAAGTGCTGCACGGCATCTCGCTGGACGTCGCCCAGGGCGAGGTCGTCGCGTTGCTCGGCAGCAACGGCGCGGGAAAAACCACCACACTGCGGGCGATTTCCGGATTGATCCGGCCGCGCGCGGGCAACATTGCGATGGATGGCCAGCGCCTGATGGGATTGCGCGCACACCAGATCGTGGCGCTGGGCCTGGGTCATGTGCCGGAGGGGCGGCGCATTTTCGGGGCGCTGACGGTGGAGGAAAACCTGCATCTCGGCGGCTATCTGATCCGGCGCGACAGTACGGCGTTGCAACAGCGAAGGGATCAGCTGTATGCGACTTTCCCCCGGCTCGGCGAGCGCCGCAGCCAGCTGGCAGGCACGCTCAGTGGCGGCGAACAGCAGATGCTGGCGATTGCCCGAGCCCTGATGCTGCGCCCGCGTATCGTGGTGCTGGACGAACCGTCGATGGGACTCGCGCCGAAGCTGGTGCGCGCGATCTTCGGCATGGTCGCCGACATCTGCCGCGAAGGCACGTCGATACTGCTGGTCGAGCAGAACGCCCGCCAGGCGCTGCGAATCGCGCATCGGGCTTACGTGCTGGAAAGTGGGCGCATTGCGCTCGCGGGGTCCGCCCGCGAGCTGGCTCAGGACAGCCGCGTCCGCGCTGCCTATCTGGGCGGCAGTGCCATGTCGGCAGAGTAACCCGCCAACCGAGCCGCGCGAGAAGGTCCTAATACAGGCTCAGGCCTGAGTTCGAGGGAGAACGCATGATGCTGAATTACCCTGCTGCCTATCAGTCCACCAAAGGCTCGGCGCTCGACGTCGACAAGACCTTCTATCAGCGCATCGCCTCACAGCACGACACCCGCACGCTGGTCGAATCGATCGTCGTGCCGATCCGTTCGGGGCGAGCGTGGACCGTGCCGGCCGGCCACGTGTTTCGGATCGTCACGATCGAAGGCCCGCAGGTTGCCGACCTGAACATATGGAACCGGCACAACCCGCGCGAACGCATGTGGGCGTCGCGCACGCGCCAGTTGCAGCAGGCGCACGTGAGCACGTTCGACCGTCTGTGGTCGACGCTGCCATTCCTGCGTCCGATGGTGACCATCACCGATGACAGTCTCGCCGGCTACGGCGTCGACGAGCACGGCGGCCGCGTCCACGATCTGCTCGGCACGCGCTGCGATCCCTACGTGAACCGCATGCTGACCGGCGAGGATTTTCATTTCCACTGCCACTCCAACCTGACGCGCGCGATCGCCCCGTATGGCTTGACCGAGTACGACGTCCACGACGTGCTCAACGTGTTCCAGTGCACCGGCCTGAATCTCGACGACAAATACTTCATGAAGGCGTGTCCGGCAAAGAAAGGCGATTACCTCGAATTCTTCGCGGAGATCGACTTGCTGTGCGCACTGTCGACCTGTCCGGGCGGCGATCTGTCAGTGCCGATGTGGGGGCCCGACGCGCGCGATCCGCTGGAAGTGTGCCGGCCGCTCGGCATCGAGGTCTGGCAACTCGCGCCGCAGATGCTGGACGGGTGGACGCCGCCGGCTGTGGCTGCCTACAAGGGACAGCACGGAATGGTGCTGAATCAGCCGCAATGGAAGTGAGACTGCCGCAGCCCCGTTGTATCTCAGGACATTATGAAAATTATCGTGCTCGGCGGCGGGGTGGTCGGTGTGACGACCGCGTACCAGTTGCAGAAAGATGGCCATGAGGTCGTGATCGTCGAGCGGCAGCCTTTAGTCGCCGCGGAAACCAGTTGGGGTAACGCGGGCATGATCGCGCCCGGGCATTCCTTTGTCTGGTCCTCGCCCAGAGCGCCAATGATTCTGCTCAAATCGCTGGTGCTGAAAGATCAGGCGTTGCGCTTCAAGTTCTCGGCGGACCCGAGGCTTTACAGCTGGTCGTGGCATTTCCTGATGGAATGCACATCGGAGAAGGCACGCCGCAATACCCTGCTCAAGCATCGGCTTGCCGCGTATTCTCAGCGAGTACTACAGGATGTAGTCGCTGAGGAGGCCATCGAATACGATCGAAACGAGCGCGGAATTCTCTATCTCCATCGGACTCAGGAGGCGCAGGACCGCGGAATCGAACATATGAAACTGCTGGAATCCGACGGGCAAGTCATCAGGGTCCTCAGCCCCGATGAGGTGGTCGCGCTCGACCCGTCGCTGGCTTCGGCAAAAGACAGGATAGCGGGCGCCATTCACTGCCCGACCGATGAGACCGGAGACCCTGCGAAGTTCACCCGCGCCCTTGCGGAAAAGGTCGTCGCGCGTGGCGGTACGCTTCTGACGGACGCGACGATCGACGGCTTCGAAACCGCCGGGCAGGACATAGCAGGCACGAGAACGAGTCGAGGCCTTGTCAAAGGCGACGCGTATGTGCTCGCCCTCGGCCCCTATAGTCCGGTTCTCGCCCGACAGATCGGCATCGATCTTGCGATCTATCCGATCAAGGGATACTCGCTGACGATTCCGATCGATGGGCGGCCGATGCCACCCGCCGTTGCAACGGTGGACGAGCACAACCTGGTCGCAATCTCGCGCTTCGGCGATCGGCTCCGGGTCACGGCAACGGCGGAGTTTGCTGGCTACGACACGAGCCACAAGCCTTCTGATTTTGCCTTCATGAAGAGCGTGACGCAGGAACTCTACCCGGCCGGCGCCAACTACGATCGCGCCGAAATGTGGGCGGGCCTCAGGCCGATGACGCCAACGAACCTGCCGTTTTTTGGGCGCAAGAAGTACCGCAATCTTTATCTAAACACCGGCCACGGTCATATCGGCTGGACGATGTCACACGGATCGGCGCGAATCACGGCCGACCTGATCGCGGGACGAACCCCGGCGATTCCGATGGTAGGGCTGCTGTGCGACTGAGGGCGGCACCACTCGGGCCCCGCCTCAGGCCCGGCCGCCCAACCCTCGCATCCGCCGTGCGAAATGCGCGCGCTCCGCATCGTCCATCAGCGCGAGGAACTGATCCGCTTCCATATGAACCAGTTCTTCGTGATCGCCCGCCTCGAAGTAGACGTCGGGCTGGCCTGCCAGACTCGACTCCAGGTAGGTTTTCATGCCATACGCCATACAAATCGGCGGCACCGCTCCCGCATCGCAGTCCTTGAACAATTCGCGCAGTTCGACTTCCGTGGCGAGAGCAAGCCGGCGCCCGGTCTTGCTCCAGAACTCGGAGAGCTGCACGGCGTAAGTCGATGGCAGCACGGCGGCCACATAGCCGTGTTCGTCCTCGAGCAGCACGGTCTTGGCAAGGCGGTCACCCGGAATGTGCGCCGCCGCAGCCGTTTCGATACTCGAGTGGCTGTATGGATGACGCACGACTTCGTAGCGGGAACCCTTGCTGCGCAGGCACTCCTGCAAGGTTGGCGACATCGCCATGGCACACCTCCTGTCGAATATCTGAAAAGGAATGAACACTTGCGATCTTTTCAGAATAGTTCACGCACCGGCACTCCGCACGCCAAGTGGCGCAAAGGCCTAGAATGAAAGCACGGTTTGTACCTTATAAGGGGCCGGCTACGTCTCGATCGATCACGGGTTTTTCGGCGAGACTCAGCCCAAAGGAGGCGCCCAATGTCAGTGATCGCACCCGACGAGAGGGCTGATTTTCTCGCCGTCCTGCGTCGGCACCATCTCGCCGAGTCCGACTTTGTCCTTCAGGAGACCGGAGCGACCGATATCGTGGACGAGGTCTACCCGCTGAGAGGCAGTGTCACCGTCGTTCGCACGTCATCACTGCGGGAACGGGAGTACCAGACCGGGCACGGCACCGCGTGGACGGTCGAATTTGAGAAAGACGTGATCCGGGGCGTATTTGGATGAGCGCCGACAGCCGACGTTTTCCCACCGGTGCGTCTCGGTTGCGGCCCGGCGGCTTGCCTCGGGAGCTATTGCGCCCCCGTTGAATCGATGAGCTCGTCAGCCTCGCGTTCCAATGCGTCGCCTTCCGCCGAACGTTGCGTGTGGCTGAGCAGCGTGCCCAGATTCCGCAACGTGCGTGCTTGATCCTGCCGCCAGGTCAACGGATCGTCGTGGGCGAGTTTGCGGTACAAATCCAGCGCTCGGCGCCATGCGTCTTCCGCTTCGCGCGGCCTGCCGGTGCGGCTGTAGAGTACGCCCAGATTGTTCAGTATCCGTGCCTCGTCAGGCTGGTACGCAACCGGCGTATCGCGCGACAGCGCGTGGACGATCTGCAGCGCGTCCTGGTAGGTCTGCAGCGCCTTGGCCGGCTGCCGTTCGAGGCGGTACAACACGCCCAGATTGCCCAGCGTGTGCGCCACGTCGGGCTCGTAGATCGCGGGATTTTCGCGGGCGAGCTGTTGACGGATCTTCAGAGCTTGCCGGTAAGCGCGCTCAGCTTCCGGCAGCCGCTCGCTTGCGCTGTAGCAGTTCCCGAGGTTATTCAGCGTGCGCGCAAGCGCCGGACGCCAGGCGGCGGGGTTGTCATGTTCGAGTGCGCGCTGGATGCCGAGCGCTTCGAGATAGGCGAGTTCCGCGTCATGGGTGCGCTGTGTCGCACTGTAGAGGATGCCGAGGTCGTTGAGCGTCATCGCGACCGCGGGCCGGTACTTTGCCGGGTCCTGTCGGGCCAGCGCACGGTCGAGGGCGAGGGCTTCGCGCCACGCGTCTGCCGCATCCTGCAGACGCTGCGTGTCGCGGTACAACGTTGCGAGGCTATCGAAGGTGTTAGCCACTGCGGGACCGTAGGCCGAAGGGTCCACGCGCGCGAGCGCCCAGTAGACTTCGAGCGCGTGCAGCCATGCCGCTTCGGCTTCCTTCTGCTGCTGCCGCATCACATACAGACTGCCAAGCTTGCCGAGCGTCCGCGCGATCGACGGCTGCCATGCGGCGGGACGCTGTTGCGCCAGCGTCCGATAGTGGACCAGCAGCGCCCGATACACCGGCTCGGCACGCTCGGGCTCGTGCTGCACGAGCAGCGTGTCGGCGAATGCGGTGGCGATGTCCTTGTCGTCGGGTTGCAGTGCATAGGCATGCTCCAGGTACGGCAGCGCGTTCCATGGCATGAAGCGAAGCAGTTCGACGCTCGCCGCTTCGTAGTTGCGCGCGGCGCTTAGCTGGGCGGTACTGGGTGCCTCGGCCATGAGCCGCATCAGCAACGCAGAGGCGCGATCCAGATCGAGACGCCTCACGGCGGCGGCGGCCTGCTGTTCGGTGGGGGCCGTGCTGTGCGTGATCGACAACCTGCGCAGCAGCTCTTCATAGCGTGCGTTCCATTCCGAAGCCTCGGCTCTGAGGTCGATATCGGTGCGCGTCCTGATCTGCGATGCGAGGCTTTCGAGGATCGGTTCGAAGTTGGTGAGCGCGGCTTCGTTGGTGGCTTCGTCGTGATCTGTCTGCGAGAAGATCGCGTGCAGCATCGTGTTGGCCGCTGTCGCCAGGGCGGCACGTTGCTCGGCGGAGAGCCCGTCGCGCTTCGCCGCGCGGTTCAGCCGTTCGGTGACGCGTGGGAGCGCGGGCGCGGAGACAGCGCAGCGGGTCCGCATTTCGAGTCCATCCTTGACGGCGACCTCGGAGAACGACGGCACACACGCACCGGACGCCCCCGCAGCGGCGCATGCGGTGGACAGCGCGGCCATCGCGATGCCGGACAAAGTCTTGCCCGTACTCATTTCCAGTCAGGCCTACAGAATTACCGCTACAGCGTTGCGCGGCGCATCGCTTCGCCCGGAATGCCGCAATGCCGTCGCATGTATTCATTCTATCGAATACAGTTAGCCTACATTCGCCAACTCGACGACGCCCATCGTGAACCTCGAACGCGGCCACACCTTCTCCTTTAGCCCCGACGGCGAACACTTCCTGCTCGACGGCCTGCCGTTCCAGATTCGCAGCGGCGAGATGCACCCAGCCCGCATCCCGCGCGAATACTGGCAACACCGCATCCGCATGGCAAGGGCGATGGGGATGAACTGCGTCGCGTTGTACATCATGTGGAATTACCATGAGACGCACAGAGGCATGTTCGACTTCCGCAGCGGTAATCGCGATATCGAGGCCTTCATTCGCCTATGTCGATCCGAGCAGATGTGGGTGCTGTTGCGCCCAGGGCCTTACGTTTGCGCAGAGTGGGATCTGGGCGGTCTGCCTGCCTGGCTGTTGCGCGAGCCGGACATCCAGTTGCGGACCGACTCGGCCACCGATCCTCGCTACATGGCGGCGGTGGCTCGCTATATCGACGAACTGGTTCCGCGCATCAAGCCATTGATGAGCGAGCACGGCGGTCCGATCCTGATGATCCAGATCGAAAACGAATTCGGTTCGTATGCGAGCAATCCGGCTTACCTCGAGGAGCTCAGGCAGCTTTGGCTCAAAGGAGGCATAAGCGGGCCGTTCTACACCGAAGACGGTCTCGCGCAACTCGAACACAATCACACCACGGTGACGGGCGGCGCGATCGCGCTGAGCAACGGCAACGCAGCGCAAATCGCAACGGTGCGCCGCGATTTCCCCTCGGTGCCCGCGATGGCTGGCGAGGTCTACCCGGGGTGGCTCACGCATTGGGGCGAAGCGGGCTTCGCGGGCGTGGACTACGACCTCTCCAGCACCTTGGCCGCGTTCATGCAGGCGCGACTGTCGTTCAACCTGTATGTGATTCACGGCGGCACGAGCTTCAGCTTTTTTGCCGGCGCGAACGTGGACGATTCGGGCAGCAACTATCAGCCCGACATCACGAGCTACGACTACTCCGCGCCGATCAACGAGCAAGGCATCGCGACGCCGAAGTACCTCAAGTATCGAGACCTGATCGCCAGCTATCTGCCCGAACCGTTGCCAGCCATACCGGATGCCATCGCCACGCTTGACTGCGCAGGCGTTGGGGCCTTGATGCCAACGCTCTACGCGTCGATCTGGGACAACCTGCCAGCGGCACTGCCGCGCGAGCAAGACGCCCAACCGCGGTCGTTTGAACACTACGGTCAGGCGTTTGGCTTCGTGCTGTATCGCAAGTTTTTACCGGAGCACGCGCGCGGTGTGCTGGATATCAGCGGCGTTCACGACTATGCGACCGTTTTCCTTGGTGAACAGTACGCGGGCGGCGTATCGAGAGCGCAACTGCCGCGCAGGTACGCGCAGTCTCTCCACATGATGCATCGCGCGCCGCTTGCCCTGCCTTCGGCGCGGCAGAATCAAGGGTCGAGCACGGACAGTCTCGTACCGCTGGAGATACTCGTCGAGGCCATGGGACGCGTCAACTTCGGACCCGCGCTCGCCGACCGCAAAGGTCTGCTCGAACCGGTCACGATGCAACACGTAGACGGCTCAGTCTCGTCGCTCGAGCAATGGGACGTCCACCTGTTGCCGATGGATGACACGTTCATCGCCAACCTCAACGAAGGCTGCACGAACCCGAGCAAACCCGGTCTCTTTTTCAAGGCGAGTGTGCTGCTGACCGAAGTCGGCGACACCTGGCTCGACATGAGCAACTGGACCAAGGGTATCGTCTGGGTCAATGGTCACAACCTGGGACGCTACTGGAACATCGGCCCGCAAAAGCGCCTGTATTGCCCCGCGCCGTGGCTCGTGCAAGGTAACAACGAGGTACTGGTCTTCGACCTCCATAAGATCGACGCGAGGCCGATTCCACTGGCCGATCGCCTGTACTAGCGCGCATGCCTTCTCCCCTTCACCATTTCGCGGCGGCGACCGGCAGCAGTTCGAGCGTGAGCACTTCGAACGGCGCGAGTTGCACTGCATGCGGTACATCAGCGTCCAGTTGAGCGGGAATGCCGGAAGCCCTTGCACGCCCAACGCTGCGCGCTTCGAATCGTCCCGCCGCCCCATCCGGCAACTCCAGTTGGCGCCGCAGGTCGAGTACGAAGCGTTGTGTGCGACTGTGGGGATTGCGCAGCGTCACGATCGACTTGCGCGGCGCCCACGCTGCCCAACCGTAAGCCGCCTGTTCGTCCGGCGCGCCGCCAATCCAATGGCTGTCGCGCAGGATGTCGCCGTTTTCGCGCGCCCATCTCGCGGCGCGCGCAAGCTCATCCCAGTCGTGCTCGCCCAGCAGCGCCGGCGTGATGTATAGCTCCTGCAATTGCGTGCCGGTCCCGAAGTACGACCACACTTCGTTGGAGAATGCGTCTCCCGTCGACGTATTGAGGCGTGGATTGCACTGCGCGTAGAGGATGCCGTGCAGCATCAGCGAATTGAGCGGAAAGAGTGGACTGCGCTCCACGACGTTGTAATACGTCTGCGTGTCGCGGTAGGTGATCCAACGCTCGCGGTTCGTGCCGCCTCCCGCCAGGCCATCGTCGCTGCCGCCGCGCCAGATGGAGTCGACATGGCGCAGCCAGAACGGCGACGGATGCGTACCTGTCGTGAGATTGATGAAGGTTTCGGGCTTGGCCGCGCGCATGTCCTCGATCAGTTGAATCGCCGCGTCCCAATCGCTGTCGAACAGGCTGCCAGGAAACACCCTGTCGGCATTGCCCGTGCCGTCGAATTTGAATTGATTGACGCCGCCCTTGTCGAGCATGTCCATCACGACCTCATGAAAGCGCCGGTAATACGTCGGACCCGACAACGCGAGACCGTTGTCGATGACCTCATAACCAGCGGCACGTCCTCGCGCTACGCGTTCCTGTTTCGGCGCACCGTAGCCGCCCCACGGCGAAAGCCATATGCCGGGAGCGGCGCGGAATCGCGCGGCAGCGTCGCGCAGCGGAACGAAGCCATCTGGAAATGCATTGCTGAATTGCCAGCCGCCGCCAAGGTCGTCCCAGCCATCGTCGAACAGAAACGAATCGATTTGTACCCCGCGCACTGTATGCAACTCGTGGCCGATCGTTTCGATGCGTCCGAGCGCCTGTTCCTGCGAATATGGCGTCAGGTAGCCGATGTCGCCCCAGCTGTTGTAGTGCAGAAACGGCCGATACGGGCGGGCGCGTTCCCGCTCCAGATAGATGCCGAAGTCGCGCCGAATCTGGCCGTCACTGGCTACACCTGCCACAGCCGAGTAGACCAGCGTTCTGTTTTTCTGTAGAGGCAACGCGCGATGCAGCGTAAAGCTAAGGGTGTCGCCCTCTACCTGACTCGTCGCCAACGGATGCTCGAAGCCCAGATAAAAGTTGCCCGCAACGACCGGCGTGCCCTTGCGCTCGGGACTGGCCTTGGCGCCAGGAGCGCGTGTCTGCAGCAATGACACGGCGGTGATCGCTTCGTCCCGAACAAGCGCCGTAATCGCAAGTTGGACGCGCAGATATCGTGACCCGTCGCGTTGCTCGACGCTCCATTGCACCTTTAGGCGTCCATGAGTATCGACCAGGGAGATGCTCGCGCGCCGCCCTGCGATTCGTTCGCCCAGGCGGGACGCACGCGGGTTGGGTTCGACCGCCGCGTCGCTCACCGGCGCAACGACCTTCATCTCGGCCAGGCCCGTGGTGGTTCCGTCAGCGAGCGTGAGCGTGAACGGCGCGATGAGGAGCAGCGTGCGTTTGCGCTCGCAATCGATCAGCGAGAAACCGGCGAGACGTTCGTTCTCGTGCGTCCAGCGCAATGCAATCGCGTCGTTGCCGAATGAGGAGAGATGGCCCGTCGTCTGGAGCACGGGCATGCCGGTTTGCGTAGGCAAAGCATGGTTGGCGCGCATGGAGCACCTGTCTCGGGCCAGAGCAGCAGCAAATAGCGTAACGGCAATGGACCTACGTGTTCAAGGCACGGCGCGCGCGGGCGAAATTTTCTCATGGGGGCGACAGACCGCTCACCCGCGAAGTGGGCGTGGACCGAAGCGACCTTGCTGGCCTGCCCGGCGTGCGGCAGCTATCAAATCCGCGCACGCGGGCGAGTCGGAGCGGGGAAACGCGTAGAAACGTGCAACCGGCAACGCGGGCAATCCTTCTTTGCGACCCAACAGGCGCAAACCTTCGACTCGCTGACTATCGGCGATGACGGTAACGGCAAAACCCGAACTCGCCGCCGACAGACAGCCCGCCATGCTGCTGCTCTCGAACACGAGGCGCCATGCGCGCCCCGCCTTGTTGAGTGCCGCGATTGCCGACTCCCGATAGATGCACGGATCGGGAAAGACGGCCAGCGGCAGCGGCCGGTCGAGATCCAGAGGTTCATGTTGCGCGTAGGCCCAGACTAGCGGTTCTTCCCACAGCAGTTCACCACCTTTCCCGACACGGCTGCATTGCTTGCCGAACACGAGATCCAGACGACCGCGCTCCTGCTGGCGCAACAGATCGGCCGTGATGCCGACTTTGAGGTCGATTGTCGCCTCGGGATGTCGCTGTCGAAACCGCTGTAGCACCTGGGGTAGCCAGGTGCCGGCAAAATCTTCCGATGCACCGACCCGCAGTAACCCACGCAGCGGCGCGCCGCGCAGTTTCGCGCGGACCTCGCGTTCCAGATCGAGAATGTTGCGGCCGTACGCATACAAGGTGTCGCCGCCCTGCGTCAACGCCAGGTGGCGAGTCGTGCGTGTCAGCAGATCAACGCCGACCATTTGTTCCAGGCGCTTGATATGGCCGCTCACGGCCGAAGGAGTCAGCGCCAGACGCTCGGCGGCCGTGGCAAAGCTGCCGCTGTCCACGACTTCGAGAAAAGTGCGGAGCAATACGGTATCGAGCGGAACACCGTCGGCAGCGGGCAGAATGTCCATTGAAACGATTCAACACAAATAATCACCAATGAGTCGTGATTATTCACCAATCGCGACGAGACGTCGAGCTATCGTGGCACTACCCTGTTTGCACGAGGAAAACCATGAACACCTACCGCCACGCCGCTACCCAGCGGCTCGACATTGCCTATCTCGAATGGAACCCGCAGGGCGCGCGAACAGCGGTGCTGCTGCATGGCTGGCCGGACAGCCCGCAGTGCTGGAAGAGCGTCGCGCGCATTCTGGCCGATTCGGGTTACCGCGTGCTCGCACCTGCACTGCGGGGCTTCGCGCCCACCCGGTTTCTCGATACGAGCACGCGTCGCAGCGGCCAGTTGTCCGCGCTGGGGCGCGATCTTCTGGATTTCGTCGACGTGCTGCAAGTTGAGCGGCCGGTCCTCGTCGGACATGATTGGGGCGCACGCGCGGTCGCGAATGCGTGCGGCCTGCGAGATGGCGTGGCTTCACATCTGGTGATGCTATCGGTGGGATACGGCACCAATGCCCCGGACCAGGTATTGACCCTGCAGCAGGCACGCAATTATTGGTACCACTGGTTTATGGCCACGCCGCGAGGCGCACGCGTGGTTCGGGACGAGCGTGAGGCCTTCGCCAGGCAGATGTGGGATAGCTGGGCGCCGGCCGGCTGGTACACGCCGGCCGACTTCGACGAAGCGGCGCAGTCATTCGCGGGCGACGACTGGGCCGACATCGTGCTCCATTCCTACCGACATCGTTGGGGCTTCGTCGACGGAGACCCCGCCTATGCCGACGATGAAACGCGTCTGAATCCCGCACCGGTGCTATCGGTCGCAACGCTGGTGCTGCACGGCGGTGCCGACACTTGCAATCATCCCGATAGTTCGAGCGGACGAGAGTGCTACTTCCGTGGGCGATATGAGCGGAAGGTTCTCGATGGTGTCGGCCACTTTCCGCAGCGCGAAGCGCCGCGGGACGTCGCCGATGCCATCTTGCAGTTCTGTCGATAAGACTGGGAGCGGCGCGGCATGCAACGACACCTCTGCGACGAAGCGCGCGGGTCGCCACAGACCACCAAGGCCGACGCCGTGCACCCAGCCCGCGAGCCATGCGAACCATTCATGGCAGCGGGCTTCATCGACGGGGGCTTTTGGCAGCATTGCCAGGTTTTGGTAATGGCGCCGCGCGATAAACGTCACGATTGCCGGGAGTTCCGTCAATACGCCTACCTTTCGCTGCGCTTGCCGCCGACGCCGACCTTGCCGCGCCCGACCTTGCGATGCGGCGCACTGGGGCGCAGCCTTTTCCTGGAACTGGCTGTCAACGTGACGTGCTCCGAAGGGTAGCGGGTCGTTCTGTCCAGTGCGGCTTGATAGGCGCGATGGCCTGGATCGTTGCGCCTGGTAGCTGACATGACTGGCACCTCCTCAGAGAATTCTAGGCCGAAACAGCCCGGCGGTTATGCCGCCTTCCTGAGTACGGTGCGCGTCGTGCATGACAACCCGGACCGCCGCACCAGGGAAGCCGGAAAAAGCTGTCGCCGCAGTCCGTCAGCCAGCGCCGTTGCACCCTCAGCGGCGATCCAGTCCAGGCGTCACAACGTTCGTTTTTCCGCAACCATGCTTTCACCCAGCCCCGCTTCTTCCAGACGGCGGGAAGCAGGACTATACGTCCACGCCTCGACACATCGCCGCGGCCTCTTCCAAAAGGATGTGCAATCAAAGTGGACACCATTCATCGATATCGGATCGGCAGTGCGACCGTGACACGGGTCGCCGATCTCGTTCTTCCTGAGATTCCTTCAGCCTACCTGTTTCCCGACCGGGATCGCTCGATCCTTGCCAACGATCCGCCGCCATGGATCGGCCGCGAGAACGCCTCGCAAGACGGTGAGACGCTCGCGTTGAGCGTACATAGCTGGATCGTGCAGACAGAGGGCAAAACCGTCCTGATCGACACGGGTGCCGGCAACGGCAAGCATCGACCGCTGAACCCCGTGTTCGATCAACTCGATACGCCGTACCTGCAGCGCCTTGCGGCAGCCGGCGTTCAGCCGGCCGACGTCGACGTCGTGCTGATCACGCACCTGCACGTCGATCACGTCGGCTGGAACACGGTGCGCAAAGGTGACGCGTGGCGCCCGACATTCGCCAATGCGACCTACGTGTTCTCGGATGCCGAGTACCGTTTCTATGCCGACGAAGCGCACGTGCAGACACCGAGCGCTGGCGTATTCGAGGACAGCGTGCAGCCGATTATCGATGCGGGCCAGGCCCTGTTGATCGACGCACAAAGCCAGCCCACGCTCGAAGGCCTGGAGGGGTTCACGTTCCATCGAACCAAAGGCCACAGCTTCGACCATCTGTCGATCGGCTTCACTTCCGAAGGGCAGCACGCGCTGTTTTCAGGCGACGTCATGCATCACCCGATTCAGATAGCCAAGCCCGAGTGGAACTCGACTTTCTGCGAGTTTCCCGACGATGCCGAGCGCTCGCGGCTCTGGGCGCTGAACCACGCCGCAGATCGGCACTCGCTGTTCTTCAGCAGTCATTTCCCCGGAACGTCCGTGGGCGTGGTCGAAAGGCAGGCCGGCGGTTTCGTCTGGCTGCCCCGCTGAACCTCTCCACCAGAGAGCAAACATCATGGCAACCCAGGCACAGATTGAATCCCGCGACTTCATGATCCCGAGCGATACGCCCGGGATCGAGCTTCACATCCGCAACAAACGGCCGGCAGGCCGCACAGACTTTGGTGAAGCACGCACCGTGATGTTGATGCACGGCGCCACCTACGGATCCGGCAGCCTCTACGACACGCCGATCGGCGGTTATTCGTTTATGGACTACCTTGCTCGCGCTGGCTTCGATGTTTACGCCGTGGATGCGCGGGGCTATGGTGAGTCGACACGACCACCGCAAATGCGTGTCGCCGCTGCGCAGAGCGAGCCGCTGGGGCGTACCGAATCTGGCTTGCGCGACTTCACGAGCGCCGTGAACTTCGTGCTGCGCACTTCAGGCATCGCGCGTATCAATGTGATCGGAATGTCCTGGGGCGGGAGCGTGAGTGGCGCGTTCACCGCCCGCAACGGCCACAAGGTTCGCAGGCTCGGGCTCGTCGCGCCACAGTGGGTCAGCGACAAGCCCATCCCACTGGACCCAGGTGGCCCGCTGGGTGGTTACCGGGTGGTGCGCGCGGCCGATGCGCGCGAGCGCTGGGTCAATGCCGCCCCCGAGTGGAAGCGCAGCACACTGATACCGGATGGTGGCTTCGAAGCATGGCTCGACAATACGGTCCGCACGGAGCCCGACGCGGCGTTGCGCGAGAATCAGTCGATCCGTGTCGCGAACGGGCCGATTCAGGACATTCGCGAGTACTGGGGAGCAGGTAAGGCGTTTTATGACCCGGGCCACATCGAAGTGCCGGTCCTGCTGATTCATGGAGAATGGGATGTCGACGTGCCGCTCGCGCTTGCGCAGGATTACTTCGCGCATCTGAGCGGGTCGCCGGACAAGCGTTGGCTCGAACTGGGCGAAGCAACCCACATGCTCATGCTCGAGAAGAACCGGGGGCACGCATATCAGGCATTGGTCAGCTTCCTGAGCGAGGCTTGATGGCGCAAGCGTACGGGCGACCAACGCTTACGACACGCTTTCGGCGCCTGCGCCGTGCGAGAATGCCGCAGCACATCGCATGCATCCTCGCACGACGCAAATATCCATATCGACCCGCGACCCGCATGCTCCCAATCTGACAGGACTACTGCATGGATAAGCTGGCCGCGATGCAGACCTTCGTTCGTGTCGTCGATTCAGGCACATTTACGCGTGCTGCAGACCTCATGAATGTGCCCAAATCGTCCGTCACCCGCCTCATACAGGAACTCGAAAAAGAACTGGGGGTGCGGCTGCTGCACCGTACAAGTCGTCAACTCACGCTGACGCAGGAAGGCCAGATCTATTACGAGGGCTCGATTCGCGTGCTTGACGAGGTTGGCTCGCTGGATGGCAGCGTCCTGAGCGCAACCCGTTCGCCGAAGGGAAAAATCAGGGTGGAACTGCCCGGCTCGTTGGCGTACCAATTGGTCGTCCCGGCCATGCCGGACTTCTTTGCGCGCTATCCCGATGTGCAGGTCGAGCTGAGCGTCGGTAACCGGTCGGTTGATCTCATCGCCGAGAACCTTGACTGTGTTCTGCGTCTCGGGCCATTACTCAGCGACTCGCTGATCGCGCGCTCGGCCGGTACGCTGCCGCTCGTTACGTGCGCGTCGCCCGCCTACATTCAGCGTCACGGCCTACCGCGCGAGCCCGCGGACCTCATGCAAGGCCATACGATCGTCCGCATGAATTCGCCGCGCTCGGGGCGAGACTTCGTCTTCCAGCTCCATCGGGACGAACAGCTCTTCGAAATCCACGGCAGTCATCGGTTAAGTGTCAACGACTCGAGCGCCGCGCTAGCGGCTGGACTTGCAGGGCTCGGCGTACTCACCACCTATGCGTTCCTCGTCACCCCGCACCTTCGCTCTGGCGCACTCGTGCGCCTCTTTCCCGACTGGCGCGGCGATGACGTCGTTGTGCACGTTGCCTATCCAGCCAATCGGCATCTCGCCTCCAAGGTGCGCGTATTCGTCGAATGGGCGATAGAACTTCTCAGGGCAAGCGAACCCGCGTAACTCTTCGTGTCGTCACGCAGACAATCGCCCGTCAGCCAACTCGCCACATAAACGATGCCCACGCCCGCAACCGCCTGCACGAAGATGTAAGGAACGCGCTCGAAATAACTTCCCGCTATGCGCCGTTCCTTGAGCGAATGCTGTAGTTCCACGAAGGCAGGGTTGAGTCGTACGCGATGTTGAGCGAAGCGCGGACGTGGCGGGTGACCGTCCGTC
>NZ_JBFPKN010000150.1:0-495 GCF_040948805.1 Paraburkholderia sp. BR13439
TGCCCACCAACTCCGTGGTCTCTTGCCATGCCATCCTGAGCGCGGTCATCGCATGAATCTTCTCGACCATGCGACGCATACTCTTCTTCGACGGGCGCATACCCATACGGGCCTGGCCAGTCGTCGGAGCACGTGCCCCGAGGCATGAGCGTGGCGGAGTTTATCCAGCACGCCGGATGACCGGCCCCCACACTGTCATCGGGCGCATTGAACCTTAGGGCAACGCTGAACAAGCCGTTGAATAACTGGAGCCCGGCGTAAACACAGGCAGATTCATCGTGGGTGAAGCTTTCCGCCTGCACTTCGCGCCCATTAGGGCGTTGCACATGGGCTTGCGGTCCGCTTTTCGCCCATTATGGGCTGCGGATTGATATGACTTTCCGTGTCAATCGCATCGGTTCTCGGTTTTGGTTCATCTGAATTTCCTGAGGGCGACGTAGCAGTACGTCTCGACGGTGGGTCACACTGATATCCGCGGGTTGGTTACCGCATTAC
>NZ_JBFPKN010000151.1:0-470 GCF_040948805.1 Paraburkholderia sp. BR13439
GCACCTACTTTCTTTGCTGCTGCAAAGAAAGTAGGCAAAGAAGACAGCTCAAACCGCTAACTCTTAAGCGGGTCCCTCGGTCCGCGTGAGGTAGTGGTGCATCTGGAATCCGTGCTCCCGCACATTCGACGGCAGTGACAAAGCCGTCATTCATCCCACTCCGCACTGCGTGCGTCGCGGACGGGTCAGCCGGGGAAACCGGCGGGCTTGCCCGCGCAGCGGGAGCCCTCGGCTGCGCCTCGGCGATGCGCCGGAACAACCAGTGGTTTTGGAGCGGGGATTCGGCGCGCGGAGCGCCGCTGGAAGAATGACTGCCTTGTCACCAGGGTGGAATGTGCGGGGGCACGGATTCCAGATGCACCACTACCCCTGCCAAGCCAGGGGACCCGCTTATGAGCTAGCGGTTTGAGCTGTCTTCTTTGCCTACTTTCTTTGCAGCAGCAAAGAAAGTAGGTGCCGCCCCGCACAGG
>NZ_JBFPKN010000152.1:0-441 GCF_040948805.1 Paraburkholderia sp. BR13439
GTAAGCGCCCGGTCATCCCATCTTGAGTCACGGTGAAAGTCTTGGGAGCATCGTGTTCACTTAAATAGGTGGACACGTGAACACTATTGAAGAAGCAGCGGCACCTAGCCGTCGACGACGCCGGCGCTACAGCGTCGAGTTCAAGGCTCAGGTAGTGGCAGCTTGCCAGGGGCCCGGGGTATCGCTCGCGGCCATCGCATTGCACCACAAGCTGAACGCGAATCTGCTTCGACGTTGGGTCGAGCAGGCCGAAACGAATGATTGTGTGCTGGTGGCCCGTAGCGACATGGCAGCGCCATTGGTAGCGGCGCCGGCACCGGAATTTGTACCGCTCGCTCTTGAGACGCGAAGCACGCGGACATCTGAGATTCGCGTCGAGGTGCGTCGCGCGGACCAATCGATAACGGTTAGCTGGCCAACCTCAGAGGCAGCGCAGTGCGC
>NZ_JBFPKN010000153.1:0-441 GCF_040948805.1 Paraburkholderia sp. BR13439
TCACCAGACGGCTCTTCAGGTCTTTGTTCTCTGTCATCAGTGTCAGTGTGCAGGTGTCCACGTGGACACCTAGCTTCTGACCTTCTGCCCCTCGATGGAAGGGCGTCTTTTATTGACCGCTTACGTTGCAACTAATGTGAGCCCCTATCGATGGAACGCAAGCCAGAGACCGATGATTGCAAGCTCGGTCGCAAGCAATGTGAGCCCACGGCTCGCCGTCAGTCGCAACCAATTCGAGCCGAAAAAGCCGATGATTGCGAGCCAGACTGGTTTCGATTGCAAGCCGCTACAAGTACTCGTCCGATCTTGGCGCGCTTTTCGGTGCCATCGACGGACAGAAGTTCGCTGCCGCCACTCCGACCGCAAAGGCGAGGCACTCGCGCAAATATTTCGGTCGCGAACGGGGAGTCGTCGCCTTTACCTCCCTCACCAATCACGTTG
>NZ_JBFPKN010000154.1:0-441 GCF_040948805.1 Paraburkholderia sp. BR13439
GAGCCACCGCCATCGGAGGAGCCGCCGCCATCGGAGGAGCCGCCACCGTCGGAGGAGCCACCGCCATCGGAGGAGCCGCCGCCATCGGAGGAGCCGCCACCGTCGGAGGAGCCACCGCCGTCGGAGGAGCCGCCGCCGTCGGAAGAGCCACCGCCTTCGGAAGAGCCACCGCCGTCGGAGGAGCCTCCGCCATCGGAGGAGCCGCCGCCGTCGGAGGAGCCGCCGCCTTCGGAAGAGCCGCCGCCGTCGGAAGAGCCACCGCCATCGGAAGAGCCGCCGCCGTCGGAGGAGCCGCTGCCATCGGAGGAGCCACCGACGTCGGAGGAGCCACCGCCGTCGGAAGAGCCACCGCCGTCGGAGGAGCCGCCGCCATCGGAGGAGCCGCCACCGTCGGAGGAGCCACCGCCATCGGAGGAGCCGCCGCCATCGGAGGAGCCGCCA
>NZ_JBFPKN010000155.1:0-437 GCF_040948805.1 Paraburkholderia sp. BR13439
TGCGTGGTCTGCTTGCCGAGTACGGTGAAGTCATGGGCCGCAGTCGGGAAGTGCTTGACAAGGCGATACCCGGCGTTCTGGCGAAACTATCGGAGCGTCTGCCTGCCATGCTGATCGATACATTGCGTGCGCAGTGGAACAGCCTGACGGTGCTCGACAGGCAGATTGCTGAGATCGAGCAACGCCTGCGCATCTGGATGAGAAAGGATCAGGCCTGCAAGACGATCGCCGCCGTGCCTGGCGTTGGCTTGCTGACCGCTACCGCGGCGGTCGCCACGATGGGCGATGCGACAGCCTTTCGCTCCAGCCAAGAATTTGCAGCCTGGATCGGCTTGGTACCGAAACAGACCGGTTCCGGCGGAAAGGTGCAGTTGCTGGGGATCAGCCGGCGAGGTGATACCGATTTACGCACGCTACTCATCCACGGCGCGCGCAGT
>NZ_JBFPKN010000156.1:0-436 GCF_040948805.1 Paraburkholderia sp. BR13439
TTCCGGCGTCTCGCACGTGACTATGAACGGCTCCCCGAAACTCTCGCTGGGCTTCATTTCGTCGTCTTCGCAATGCTCATGCTTGTCCACGCCGTGTCAGTACTTCAAAGTTCCTAACACGCTCTAGAGGCGTTAACAAAATGAGTCCTTCAGCCTTCGCCAACAGATGATGCAGCAGGCGAGTTTCATGAAGGCTTGGTGGATGAAGGCAAGGCGTTCGAAGCGGATGCGCAGTCGCCGGAAGTTGTGAAGCCACGAAATGGTTCGCTCGACGACCCAGCGGGTTTTGCCAAGGCCGCTGCCATGAGAGTGGCCACGTCGGGCGATTTCGGTAGCGATGCCGGCTGCGTGCAGCGGACGGCGGTATTTGTCGTGATCGTAGCCCCGATCGCCCTGAACGATGCGGGGCTTCGAAAGCGGCCGGCCGCGCTTGCCG
>NZ_JBFPKN010000157.1:0-411 GCF_040948805.1 Paraburkholderia sp. BR13439
TAGACTGACGAGAGATCACCTGCGCGCAACGAGCGCACGAGTTTGAGGGCGTCGCGGCGGTCGGTCTTGACCCGCTCGCCTGGTTTCCTCGGAATCAGCGACGGGGCACATACCATGCAGTCGAATCCCTTCTGCACCAGTTGCCGGTATAGACCATAGCCGCATGGCCCTGCTTCGTAGACGATGCGAACGTGCGTCGCCTTGGACTGCACGCGCTGGCACAGGCGGTCGATGTCAGTCTTCAAAGTGCCGATCTTGCCCAGCAATTCCACCTCGCCTATCCCGACGGCGTAGGCTGCCGTGATGGATTCCTTGTGGACATCCAGACCGACGTACACCGTGTTATCGTGTCCCATGCTGGCCTCCGTGCTGGAAATCGCCGGGTGTCGCCCTCGTGCACACCATGCGGCT
>NZ_JBFPKN010000158.1:0-409 GCF_040948805.1 Paraburkholderia sp. BR13439
GCAGACGCTCCGATAGTTTCGCCAGAACGCCGGGTATCGCCTTGTCAAGCACTTCCCGACTGCGGCCCATGACTTCACCGTACTCGGCAAGCAGACCACGCAGGCTGTTAATCTGCATCGTGCGGAACTTGACCAACTGCTGCCGCATGCGGTGGAGTGCGAGGACTGCCTGTTGTGCCTCCGATTTGATGGCCACTGCCTTGCTGGGAATCTGCGTGGCCATCCAGATGGCGCGCGCATCGGCCGGATCACTCTTGTTGCCGATGTTGAAGGCCTTGACGAACTTCGGGGGCATCAACTTCACCTGATGCCCCAACTTCATCAGTTGCCGCGCCCAATGGTGCGCACCGCCACATGCTTCCATTCCGATCAGGCAAGTGGGGCGGTTTGCGAAGTATTCGAGAAACCG
>NZ_JBFPKN010000159.1:0-403 GCF_040948805.1 Paraburkholderia sp. BR13439
TCACCAGACGGCTCTTCAGGTCTTTGTTCTCTGTCATCAGTGTCAGTGTGCAGGTGTCCACGTGGACACCTAGCTTCTGACCTTCTGCCCCTCGATGGAAGGGCGTCTTTTATTGACCGCTTACAGTGCAACTGCCTGGATAAGCCACTTCATGATGCACCCCCTCATGGTTGTCTATCCGGCACTGCGGCAATACGGGCGCCCGTACGCACTGCGTTTTCCGCGCCGGCCGGTTATGGAGACGTACTCACAATAGGCACTCGACAGGAGAAGAAGGCGTAAGCGGCCAGCAAACCCGTCTTGGCGAACTGAACTAGCGGATGGGATCCGCCGGTTGCCAGCGATGAGGCAGCAATGCTGCGATGTCGCTGGCCTTTTGAGTCGGCAATCGGGTGAGAACGTC
>NZ_JBFPKN010000015.1:0-242266 GCF_040948805.1 Paraburkholderia sp. BR13439
TCATCCGCGTTTCAATCTCAGCCCGGTAACCAGCCTGCATCGTCTGTCCTCCAGAATGACCGCATCTTACCAGCGTCGCTTTGCACCGGCCAGGGTCACTTCGAGAAGTTATTTCTCACCCGTTCCTTAGGAAATGCGCTATCCGGTGATGTTATGTCTCGAAGCAGCGTGACGATATAGGCGGTTG
This sequence comes from Paraburkholderia sp. BR13439, assembly GCF_040948805.1. Lineage (NCBI taxonomy): Bacteria > Pseudomonadati > Pseudomonadota > Betaproteobacteria > Burkholderiales > Burkholderiaceae > Paraburkholderia > Paraburkholderia sp. BR13439. The sequence goes on from NZ_JBFPKN010000015.1 coordinate 188, forward strand.
CCCAAAATTCGGTCTGGATTGCAAGAACAAATGAGGGGTTTGACGTGCCACGAATGCAGCCACCTGGACGGATACCCGCGACGAGCACTTTTATTGGGCGCCTGAATCGGGAATAAGGGTAATTTCGGCACGACGATTCTTCTCGCGGCCCTGAGTATTTTCATTGCTGGCAATCGGCCGCGTGTCGCCATAGCCCTGAATGGCGAAACGTGTCACGGGCAAGGAAGCAGTGTTGACGAACCAATCGCGGATGGCCTGTGCGCGTGCCTCGGACAGCTTCTGATTCGCGACGCTGGGACCCATGTTGTCCGTGTGACCCGCGATCAGGATCCGCTTGTCGGGATTGGCGCGAATCAGATCGAGAACGCCTTTGAGTCTCGGCTCTGCACCTGGCTTCAGCGTCGTCTTGCCGCTGTCGAACAACAGGAAATTGTCGATCGTCACAGCGAACGGCGGCGAATGCGCGGGAATCGATGGGGAATGCGATGTGGCGGTCACGCGTTCAAGCGCGACTTGCAACCGCTTGCCCCGATACAGTCCCCAGCCGAGTCCCGTCGGCACACCGTTGCTCGCATAGCGAGCCAGCTCGGCGGAATGCCTGCGCAACGATTCGAATCGCTCACGCTTCGCGTCCGCACGGGCTGTGGGTATATGCGTGTACACCTCGAGGTCGTCGGCGACTCGCGCGACCAATCTGCTGTTCGACCATGCTGACACACCAATCGATACCATCAGGACGACGGCCGACGCAGCCACTGCGTGCAGCATTGCGGAGTACGGTCCGCCCCGCTCGCTCTTCGAGACCCGGAAGCTCTCGTTCCGCACAATGGTCCTGAGTAAGGGTAGCGACAGCGGCTGCGGCTGCGCCTTCGGCGTCATCAGCGGCGGCCGCAGCGTGGTTTTGCCGGTTAGCCATCGCGACCAGGCGCCGGGACGCATCGGCGGGTGTCCGATATCGGCCAACAGCAAGCCACGGAGCGACAGCGGCGCGGTGTTCGCGAGCGACGAAAGTATCGACAACAGCGCCGCATCTTCAAGCCAGTCGAACACTGCGTGTCCCAAGCCGGCACGGGAGGCACGTTGCGGCTGTGCGACCGCGAGCCATGCCTGGTCCAGCTGTTGCCTGAGTGCTTGCGCATGTTGCCAAGCGGTTGCGGTCGCGAGTGGCGTTGTCGACAAACTGATTGCATCGCCGAACCAGACCGGTTCCACTGCGCGGTCGCGATTCGCGCCGAGATAAGCGTAGATCGCGAGATAGCAAGGTAATACGAACGCCCGGGGAGCGGTGCTTGCGGCGATTTCATGCTTCCAGCGGGTAAATTCGCGGCGAATCACCGCGTCGTCGCACTCAGCGTCGGGAACAACGGGCATCAACACAGCATCCGGCGGACGTTGATACGACTCCATCACCGTGGCCAACACGCTGGACAGCTCCCCGGGGGACGTGACATGAAACCACACGGCATCAACGCTTCGGCGCGGGGTGGCTGCGTGGCCATCGCGTGCAAACAACGCACCGGCATGTGGCCCGGCGACAAGAACGATCGATAACTCGCGTATGTTCCCGGTCTGAACGTTCTGGTCCTCGTGGGTCGGCTTCGATCGCCCGCAAGTTGGCAATACCGCCGTGCCCACCGCCGTCAGCAGAACAAGGCTAAGCACAACGGGCCACGACGGTTGAAGAGCAAGCGGCAAACACAGCCAGATCAGGCCGGCAACGGAGACAGCGACCCAGATCAGCGCCGCTCGGTAGCTGTTTGCGAAAATCATTGCGTACTCTGCGGGGACGATGACTCAGGTAGATCACTTATCGCAACGTCCAGGCTAACGTCCAGCGCCGTCCATAGTGACGCGACGGCAATCGCGCCAGCAATGAGCACGCCGGCGGTCCTGCGCGAAAGTGCGATGCGTGGTATGTCCGCCGGCCGAATCGAATTGGACGGTGTCATGGCGGTTTTCGGTGCGTCGGGTGTGGACAACACCGCCGTATCACATCTATGCCAGTTCAACTCCGACCTCGCACGCTCCAGATATGCGTTCGCGTCTCTGCGTCCGCCGTCGAAGCCCAGCCCCAGCAACATGCTGTAGAACTCGAGTCCGGCGAGATCTCGGCCGCCGCCATCCACCACCGTTTCGATCCGTTCCCAAACCAATGCAGTGCCATCGCGCACGCCATGAAAACGCCTCTGCAACGGGTCACGCAACCATTCTTCGTGCTGGTTGGAAGCCAATGCATGCAACGTCATCTCATCCAGCAGAACGCACTGTGCGAGGCTGACTTCCTGGATATCCGTTGGCGGAAAGTTTCGATCCTGCATTTGCTGCTGTAGCGTTTCGATCAACGTGCTACAACGCGCGCGCCAAAAAGGAACAGCCGGCATTTGCGCGCCGTCGGACAGCAGTGCCGCATGCAACGCTGTCGCTCGCATCAGCGCGACCGTTGAATCAAACATCATATAAACGTATGCGCGCCGGCACCCTCAGGGCATTTCGACGACATAGGTGACGAATGTACTCACAGTGCCAGCCGTGGCTCGACCCGTTGCGTAGTAGGTGGCAATGAAATCCACTGGCGTCGGATCCGTGGACGTGATCGGAATGACCTTCATCGTGGATCGGTCGCCGACCTTGATCCGCGATCCGTCCGCATTCGCCAGCATGACCTGTACATTCTTTGCCGATGTCGTGCCGCCCGCGTTTTGCAGGTCCAGATTTCCCGTATTGGGATCGGTCGACGAACCGCTCTCGAAATACACGCGTGCACCCGTCTCGCCGCTTGGGCATCGGATCGTGATGGTGAAGACCTTTGAGCCATCCGCCACTCCGGCTCTCGGCAGCGATTGCGTCGAAAGCCTCGGCAATGTGACCGTCATGTCGGGCGAACTGACCAGCGAACACGTCGTCGCGTTGTAGGTGCCACTAAAGTTGAGCGTGACCGAAGGCGATCCTTGCGCATATACGCAAACTGATCCCAACAGCGCACTCGCGATCAACCCGGCAGTTGGTCCGGCAATTCGAAAGTATCTGCAAATATTTTTCATTTTCTGACCTCCACTGTCGGCGGAATCATCTGAGCCGCAGCGCTGGCGCTGACCGGGCATCGGCCTTCGCCTTCAGCGAAGCGAACTGACAAGCGCCGCGCCCGCTGAACGCCGCGCGGCGGGCTTTGCCGGCGCAGACCAGACAAGCGCTGGATCACAGCTCAGTTTGATGCGCGCAACGATTCCCGCATGAGGGCTGCTGTCCGCTTTGTTGTCGGCAGGCACCGTGTACGGCATCACGCACTGCTCCGCTGCGCGGTTGCCCCAGCGCACCAGCAGTTTGCCTTCGTGCTCGAGGCCGCGCAGATACGCGAGACCGCCCTGCCCGACGATGCCCACCGATTTCTCGGATTCATCGAACAACTCGGCGCCCATCGGCATGGCTTTGCCTTCCCGATCCATGACCTCCGCGAAGATAGCTGTGCCCTGCGTCGTCGCAATTTTCACCTTCACCAGCGAATTCGCGCGCGGGACGACTTCTTCACTCGTGTTGCCCAGTTCAACGTCGAGCGGCACGTCGCTCGGATCCAGCGCGACCGTGTTGACCCGGTATGGCGTCAACGAAGACACCACCGCATAGCCGTGGCCGTCGATTCGCGCGCCCTGGCCATTGATAATCCGGCCACCCTCTGCGCCTTTCGCTTCGACGAGCGCGAACGCCTGACCGAGTGGCGGGCTCAGCGTGACGCCGCCGCTGTGAATGACGACCGCGCCGTCGGCGTTGAATGCGGCTTGACGGGTCTGATTGCTGATCGATGCATTGAGGTTGTACGTACCGAACGGCGCGCGATACATCGCGTAACCGCCTGCGGAAACGGTTCGATTGTCACCCGCGACGATCCTCGATGCGTTGACACCGTAGTTGATCGGCGTGGCTCCGGTCGTGTTGCCCGACGCAGTGGCCTGGATCGTGCTGTCCCCGTTCGAGCTGCGCGCAACGTTGGTGGTCAGATAGTCGAACATACGATGCTCGTTCGAGTCGACCTTACCGAGCGGAATCGTCAGGTTCAAGCCCACTTGCGTGCTGATCTTCGAGTTTTGCAGGCGCGTGCGTTGCGCATACAGCGAGTAGGACACCCGTTTGTACGCGCTGTTGAAGCCAACCTGATATTGCAGATCGTAGCCCTTCGACGCACCCCAGTAGTTCTGCGAACTGCCGGCGATATAAAAAGAACTAGACTCGCCGATCGGTTGGTTGACGTTCAGTTGCAGACGGCTGCGCGTGCGGTAGTCATACTGACCCGTGATGTCTCGCGAGCCATATCGCGCGTACATCGCGTCACGCAGGCTATAGAAGCGTGCGGTCGAGTAGCGGTAGGCCGCAACCGAAAAATTCGTGTTCGGCCCCGGAAGAAGCTTGCTGTAGCTGATCCGGGTACTGTAGCCGGGACGACCACCCGACACGCCGGGAATATTCGTTCCGGCCGCCGTTACGTCAAACGCGAATGCGCCGAGCGGCGTATTGAGCGCGACACCGACCAGCCCTGCCCAGTAACCTTCCGCAAACTGTGCACCGGTGTAGCCGGTCCACAGGTTTGTCAGGCCGCGCTGATAAACCGCCTGCGCCACCCACGGATGGCTATCCAGCACGGTATCGCGATAGACACCGGTTGTCAGATTGAAACGTGAAACACCTGGCCGCAACAACTGCGGGACTGACGCGAACGGAACCAGAAAAGTCCGCTGGCGGCCGTCGGATTCTGCAATAGTGACCTGAAGATCGCCGCCATAGCCGGTAGCCGGCAGGTCGCTCAATTCAAATGGTCCCGGCGGTACGCTGGTCTCCGCCACGATGACGTTGTTCTGACGGACGATGATGCGTGCATTGGTATCGGCCACCCCACGCACAACCGGTGCGTAGGAGCGCATGGAATCCGGCAACATGCGGTCGTCGCTCGAAAGCTGGACGCCACGCACGTTGAACGAGTCGAAGACGTCACCGCTCGTCGAGCTGTCGCCGATCGTCAATTGACTCTTAAGCGCCGTGACATCGTGCTGCGCGAACAGCGCGACACTTTGCCAATGCGCGTCGGGACTCCGGTTCTGCAAGCTTGCCGTGGCCCACTGCCGGAAACGCCAGCCGTTCACGTTGAATCCGCTTTGCAGACCGAGGTAGGCACTGCTGAAGTCTCCGCTCCCATTGTTCTGGTGAGTCGTATAGCTGGCGAGACTGTATTGCACGAAGCCTGCGTTGATCCCGTTGTCCCAACGGGATGGATCGACATAACCGGCAGCCTCCTTGCGCAGTTCGATCTGTGGAATCGACAGATCGAGTTGGAGATCGGCGGTGTTGAACGATGCCAGCGATCCTGGTATGGCTTCGGCCAGCGGCACGCATTGCGATGACGCATCTGTATCGTCGGCGTCGCCCTTTCCGGTTTCCGTTAGCCGTTGGATCACGCGTTCGGTATCTACGCCAGCCCGGTCCAGGCCGGGTATCGTGAAGCAGGGCCTGGCGATATCCGAGTCCGGCACCGCCTGAAAAACGACATCGAAGCGTCCACGCTTCTTACCATTGACGAGCAGTTCGACCGGATAAACACCCGGAGCAACAGGATTACCTCGCGTATAGCGCGACAGATCGGCGACGTTGCCCGTGAAGAACGCGGGATTGAACTCGACTTCTTGCGGAGCTTCCACTGACGGCGCATTCGATGTCGGCAAGTCAGATGACGCATCTGTATGCGCAGCTTCTACGTTGGCACCAACTGCCTGCTGCGGCAGCTCGGACGCCGAGCAGTCACTGGGCGGCGTCGCCCCGCCCGAATCCGGCGCACATGCGGCGACCGCGGAATTCGCGGAAAAGACCCAGCCCGACGCTACGATTGCCGCCCACGCCAGTGGGTGGAATCGGAAAGGGACATTAGTGAATACTGTTGCAACCGCCGTCTTACTATTCCGCACGCCCGACATACCGTATTCCAATTATTGATTCTTTTGCGCTTCCGCGCTTTGCACTCCTACCACCACCGCCGAGTCCTTGATCGCTGTGCCGAAGTCGTTCAGAACTGTGTAGGAAACCGTGGCAGGAGCTTTGATATCCAGCTTTCCTTCTTGTGGATGGAGATCAACGTGCCCGAACGGAGGTGCCATAGTGGGCAAAAGAGCGACTTTCTTGCCTGCCGTCTCTACTTCCGCCATGCCGACGGAAATGTAGTAGGGCGATGGGTTGTCGAGACGAACGACCCTCTGACCTTTGTCATCCGACTCGACATGCCACTTCAGTTGTGCTCGCCCCGCCGTTGGGTCATCGAGCAACGATGTGGGCCGGTAAAACATCTTGATACGCGTACGGAACGCGAGCTGAATCATGTTCCGGTCATCAGCGTCCTTAGGCTTCGGCGGAATTTCCAGAACGTTCAACCAATAGACTGTTTCACGGTCAACCGGCAGGTCGCCGCCCGCGAACATGATGCGCAAAGCCTGACCTCGGTGAGGTTCAACTCGAAATACGGCTGGCAACAACGTAAACGGCACCTTGATTTCATTCGGCGCAGCTGCCGCATCGCCGTCGTCCAGCCACGCTTGGACCAGGACCGGGCGGCTCTCAACATTGTTCAAACGAACGTTGACTTCACGGTTTTGCGCCGGATAAATAACTCGCGTACCGGTAATGGTGATAGCAGCTTGTGCAGCAAACGACGCGACACTGCACGCTATGGCCGCAGCCAGATATCTAGAGAATTTCATTGAAGACACTCGCTCCTCCACGCGACCGATAAGCGGAATGTCACTTCGGGTTGCCTTCAGAGAAGAAGCGCAACCCGATGCCATTCGGCTTGGACTGGCTTACTGATATGCCAACGTGTAGCGAACAACAGCCGTCACGTTACCGGCCGTGGTTTTGTTCGTTGCGTAGTACCGGCCGCCGTAGTTCATCGTTGCGGTGCCGTTGCTCGCGACAGGAACGAACGAACCCGTGCTACCCAGAAGAATTGGTGTATTGCCATCACTGTCAAGCAATTGCACTTCGACATTGGAAGCCGGCGAAGTGCTTGCCTGATTGATGGCATTACGCGTAGCCGGGTCCATGTTCGTGGTCTCGAAATGCGCCGCGACATTGCTCAGCGTTGCCGGGCACTGCGACACCGAAATTTCGAACATCCTGGAGCCGGCGGTTTGGCCAGCTGCAACCAGCGACTGGGTAGACAGGGTAGGCAGCGTGACCGTCTTGTCGTCGTCACCAGCGTTAATCACGCAGGTGTCGTCGATCAGTTCGCCGTTGAACGTTACCTGACCTGTGCCCGGTGCGGCTTGAGCGAAAACCATCGGCGCGACGGACAGGCCGGCCACCGCGATCATGAGTTGCGTCACTTGTTTTTTCATGAGATTCCTCTTTATTGCTATTTCAAAACTACACACCCTTGTGAAGCCGGAGCTCCCCAGCGATCGTCAAGGCAGAGGAATGATGTCATTGAAGAAGACCCGTGTTAATGGGCCGATACCCAAAATGAAATACCATATGGGACAGCCGACAAACGGCGTGTCGATTCCTCGAACTGAGTCGATGTCAGGACCGCCATACGGTAGGGAAAGGCGCTACGAGAACGACAGAATCCGCCTGAGGATCGCGGCAATAGCTACGAGCAGGACCACTCGCGCACGATCGTGACGAGTTCTACGTCGTTTCTGGCACCCAGCTTCTTCATGCCAGCGTTCTTCTGATTGCTGACGGTCTTGGGACTGCGATTGAGCCGCTCGGCAATTGTGGCGATCGACATGCCGTCGCAGATCATTCGCACGACTGTCGACTCATTTTTAGATAGCAAATTGAGAGAAGATCCGCCTTCCGCTGCGCGCGCCGTTGCGCGCAACATCTTGTTCGCAATGGAATCAGGCAGAAAGACGCTCTTATTTTTGGCGGCACGAATGGCAGCGGTAAGGCTGACAAAGCCCTCCGGCCCCTTACCGACAAAGCCGGCCGCCCCCGCATTGAGCGCAGCCGAAATGATGTGCGTGGAAGAGTGCGTACTCAGAAAAACTACTCGTAAGGTTGGAGCGACACGCCGGATGCGGTCAAGAAGATTGAGACCATCGGCATACGGATCGCCTTCGAATTCGTAGTCGCACACGAGCACATCGACTGGCACTTCAACCAACAGCTGGAGAAGCTGGCCAATCGTTTCGCTTTTGAAACAGACCTGGATATCCGGACAACGCTGGAGAAGATGCTCGACGCCGAGGAGAATGAATGGATGATCGTCGGCAATAGCCACTCTGATTTTGTTCACTCGCACTCCATACCACGCTGGTGAATACTTTTCTCGTGCCGACACACCTGCATGCTTTGTTACCAAAGTACGATGTCATTTCACGCCGTTACATGACGGGAAGGGCACGGGGATATCTCGCCCATGCCACTCGTCGAAGGTTTTTGAGCCACTGTTTTTTTTGAATCAATTGAAATCGCTGAGCAGGTCGGGTGCGCTTTTGGTAGAAACAAAGTAATTTTTCGCGTGCAACCTGACATGGACCATCATGAAGACGGGATAGCGCAACGCGCCCCGCTCAGCGGCGAGAATTTAAAAGACTCCCGCCTTCAACTTAGCCGAATTGTACGGGGCGCTAACAGGAAAAAAATCGGAGAATTCCTATATGCGTCATAGGTACAAGGAGTGATTGGCTCAAGGTGTTCTCCAGACACGCTTGCGAGCGGCAAGTACGTTGAGCGTTCCACAAGAAGCAGCAATGACTGGGCAACGAGCAACGTCGTGCTTCGAGTCAACATCTAGCCCCAGTCGGACCCGTCGCGATTCCTCGCTAGTTGCTGCCCCGTGTGCTGAATTCCTTGCGCACCGCGACGCGGCTCGTCACCGACTGAACACCGGGTACGCCTTTCGCAATGTTGGTCGCGAGATCGACCTGGTCCGCAGTCTGCGCGCTGCCCGTCAACGTCACGACGCCGTTATTCGCGCGCACTGTAATGTTGCTGGCCCGCAGCCCCTGACTTCGCGCGTTTCTGAATGCGCGGCGTACGTCCCGCACGAGTTGCCGGTTGGCTGCCTTGATCTCGCCCTCGGTTGGCGAGGAAGCCGCCTCCGCTTGCGCCGTCGGAACCGACCCACCCGCTTGCGGCTGCGCGTGCGTATTCAGGCAAGCGAACACGACCGCGCTCGCGCCAACCAGCTTCACCCATTTCCGTGCGTTCATTTTGTTCTCCTGTCGTCTATGGCCGGATGACATCGACGACGACTCCGGCCGTTAATCGGTAATGCGCTCGTCGAATACGGTCAGCGCGGCGAGACTGACGAGTATGCACGCGCTCATATACCAGACCGGCGCATAGGCACTGCCCGTCACGCCGATCAATCACGTCACCACGAACGGCGCGAAGCCGCCGAACAGCGTCACGCCGACGCTGTAGATGATCCGATCGATCGCCCGCGACGACCCGCCGTGTCTCGATTCAGAACAGGTGATAGATGCCGAGCGACGCCGTCATCGGCGTCGTGCCCAGTTCAGGCGACGCGGTCCCCGTTTGCAGCGGCAGCGGATTGCTGTTCAGAATCACACTCGAAATCCCGTAGTTGCGGATGAAGCCCGCGCGCGCATACAGCGACGTGCGCTTCGACAGCGAGTAGTCGTAGCCGAGCATCGCGCCGAGCGCCGAGTCCTTCGCCGGATCGCCAGCACTGTCACGCACTCCCGATGTTTCGCGATAGACCACCGACGCGCGCACCGCGTGACGTCCCCACGGCACTGTCGCGCCGACGATGTACGAGCGCGCGATGCCGTTGCCCGCGAGCTTCGGCGCCACCTGCGCGAACGCGGCCGATAGCACGTAGCTGCCGACGTCGTAGATCGCAGATACCCCGTAGATATCGTTGCGCACGGTTTGCTTGCCCGCCGAGGTTTCGACCGGCGAGCTCCACACGCGGTTGTAGGCACCCGACAGGTACCACGTGCCGTTCGTCCACGACGCGACCACGCCCTGGTTCGACGCATTCGGCGACACGCCGGCCTGGTTGTTGAACGCATACAGGAACGTCGCGCCGAAGCCCATCACCCGCGGCGTGGTCCATGTCATCGCGTTGCTCGCGCGCACCAGCACCTGGCTCGAACCCGGCCCGAGGTCCGCGTTGTAGCCGACGCCCTTCGGCGTCTGCACCGCACCGCCGGCGAGCCACGCGACAACCGAGTTCGTCGTCACTTCGCCGAATGGGTCGATGACTTCCGGCAGGTTCGCGGTCGGTTGCAAGCCGAGGCGCACCACACCCCATGTCGCCGAGTTCAGCCCGACCCATGCGGCGCGGTCGAACAGCGTGTTGCTGGTGCCGAACGCGCCATTGTTCGCCATGAAGCCGTTTTCGAGGTTGAATTCCGCCTTCAGGCCGCCGCCGAGATCTTCGCGGCCAAACAACCCGAATTGCGACGTATGAACGCCGCCGCTCTGCGTTTGCCACTTCGAGGTGCCGCTGACGCTCTGGAAGTTCAGACCCATGTCGACGGCGCCGTACAGCTGAACGCCGTTCTGCTGGATCGCGCTTTCCATCGACGGCCACGCGGACAGCCATTGCTGCAGGTACGAGTCGGCCCAGGCCGCCTGAGACATCAGCGCCACGGTCGCGGCGCAAACGGTCTTTTTATATTTCATGTGAATCCCCGATATGGACGTAGTCTGGCCACCGGCCCGGCGGCACGCCGGATCGGCGAAACGCGAATTGGCGAAGTTCAGGCTGAGAGGTATTGCTCGACGAGCGCGGCCCAGTAGGCGACGCCGATCGGCAGCGCCTGATCGTTGAAGTCGTAGCCGGGGTTGTGGATCATGCAGCTGCCGTGACCTTCGTGACCGTTGCCGAGCGCGACGTAGCAGCCCGGCACTTTCTCCAGCATCCACGAGAAGTCCTCACCGCCCATCATGCCCGGCGGCAGCGGCAGGATGTTCTGTGCGCCGACCACCGCGGCAACCGCTTCGCGAGCGCGCGCGGTCTCCTGAGCGGTGTTCATCAGCACGCGCGTGACCCGCTGATAGTCGATGTGCGCACTGACGCCGAAGCTGGCCGCCTGGCTCTCGACGATCTCGCGCAAGCGCGTTTCGATCAGTTGCTGGACCTCGTTGCTGAGCGTGCGCACGGTCAGCAGGATCGTCGCCGTGTTGGGCACGACGTTGTGCGCGGTGCCGGCCTGGATCGCACCGACGGTCAGCACCGCGGCATCGGCCGGCGGCACGTTGCGCGCGACGATGGTCTGCAGTGCCATCACGATGCTCGCGGCAGCCACCACGGGATCGCGGCTCAGATGCGGCATCGCGGCGTGCATGCCCTTGCCGGTCAGTGTGACCGTCACCAGATCGGCCGATGCCGCCATCGCGCCCTGCTGCACGATGAACATGCCGACCGGCACGCCCGGTGCGTTGTGCAGCGCGTAGACCGCGTCGCACGGAAAGCGCTCGAACAGACCCTCTTCCATCATCCGCACGGCGCCGCCCTGCCCCTCTTCGGCCGGCTGGAAGATCAGGTTCAACGTGCCGTCGAAGCGCCGCGTTTGTGCAAAGTAATGCGCGGCCGCCAGCAGGATCGCCGTGTGTCCGTCGTGCCCGCATGCATGCATCTTGCCGTGCGCCCGGCTCGCATACGGCAGACCGGTGTCCTCGATGATCGGCAGCGCGTCCATGTCCGCGCGAATGCCGATCGCGCGCGTGCCGTCGCCGAGTTTCAGACGGCCGACCACCCCCGTACCACCGATGCCTTCAGTAACCTGATAACCCCATTCCTTGAGTTTCTCGGCGACGAGTCGGCTCGTTTCGACTTCTTCGAATCCCAGTTCCGGATGTGCATGAATGCGCCGGCGCAATTCGACGAATTCGGCCGCCTGCTCGCGAATTGTGGGATCGATATTGATGTTATGGGACAACGCCGTCTCCTCTGACAGACCCGTGTGACACGCGCTGGATCAAGCTCAGCGCGAATTGAGAGGCAGTCTACGAGAGCGGCGGCGAATAAAAACATGATAAAGTTTTATGCCAATAACCGTTAGTTATAGTATTTACCCTGAGGTAATAAGGTTAATGGCAATTAGGCTTCATCAATTGCGCGCACTGGTCGCCGTCGCGGATCATGGCACGATCGTCGGCGCCTCGCGGGCGCTATTCGTCAGTCAGCCAGCCGTTACCAAAGCCATTCGGGAACTGGAAACCGATATCGGCATGTCGTTATTCGGCCGTAGCGTCAATGGCGTCGCTCTTACGCGCACCGGGGAATCTCTGTTGCGGCATGCGCGGTTGATCGTCGGGGAACTCGGGCGCGCCGAGCAGCAGATGGCGATGGAGCGAGGCGCGCAGGAAGGCCGCGTGACGATCGGTGTGACGCCGCTCGCGGCACTTACGCTGCTGCCCGATGCTTATGCACGGTTTCGCCTGGATATGCCGCACATCACAGTCGAATTTCTCGAGTTTCACGCGACGAAACTACAGGATCGGTTGCGCCAGGGTTCGCTCGATTTCGCGCTCGCCGCGGCGACCGAATCGTCCGCCGATTCGTCGATCGAATGTTCGGAACTGCTGTCTTATCCTTTGGCGTTCGCAGTGCGCGCGAACGGTGCGCTCGCGAAGGCCAGTTCGCTCGCCGATCTGTGCGATGTCGAATGGGTCCACTCCGACACTACCGACGACTATCCGCAATTCGTCGCCGATCTGTTCAACCGTCAGGGCCTGCCGGTGCCGAGTCGGATCACTCGCTGCACGTCGCAATCGCTGATGTACAGTCTCGCACTCAGCATCGACGCGGTGATGGCCTGGGCTTCGCACACGCTCGAACTCGTGAACTCGACGGGGCATATGAAAAGGCTGGATTTCGTTGAAACGTCGCGCACTGCGAGATTGCATCTGATGCAGCGCGAAGGCGCGATTCACACGCGCCCGGCCGACTATTTCATTCGCTGCATTCGCGAGGCCGCGCTGATGTGAGCCCCGCGGCGCGTGCGCGGCAAGTTATCTCCTGAGCACCGTCCTCACCTGCGAGCGGCACTGAAATGCTCAAGCCCCGAAATGATTGCGCACGAGATCGGCGAACGCGACCAGCGCGGTAAGCAGAACCACGATGAACAGCCAGCGTTCCAGCACCGTAAACACAGGCCGTTTTCCCTTGCGACGCTCGGCGATGTAGAACCATGCAGTCGCCGCCGTGTAAAGCACGGTCGACATCAACAGATAATGCAGGCCGCCCGCGTACACGAGAAAGAGCGCATAGACGCAGCCCATCAGCGCAAGCATGAAATCGATGCGCCGTGACCACGGCTGCCCCGCATACGATTCGCCGCTCGCGGCGAGCTTCAATCCATAGCCGGCGACGAACAGATATGGAATCAGGCTCATCGATGTCGTGAACTCCTTGGCCAGCGTGAACGCTTCTTTAGAAAACAGCGTCACGATCAGAAACGCCTGGATCACGAGGCTCGTCATCCATAGCGCGGCGACCGGTACGTGGTTGCGGTTTTCTCGGCCGAGAAACGCGGGCATCGTACGGCTCTTGCCCGCCGCGTGCAGAATTTCGGCGGCGATCAGCGTCCATGCGAGATAGGAGCCAAGTACCGATATCAACAGGCCGAGCTTGACCACGACCGCGCCCCAGGCACCGACCGCGGCGCTCAGCACGCCAGCCATCGACGGATTTTTTAGCGTACCCAGCTGCTCGAGCGGCAATACGCCATACGACAACAACGTGACCATGACCATCAACGCAAGCACGCAGAGAAAGCCGAGCACAGTCGCGACGCCGACGTCGCGCCGTTCGCGCGCGTGCCGTGAATAAACGCTCGCGCCTTCGACGCCGAGAAACACGAAGACCGTCCCCAACATCGTCTTGCGCACCTCATCGAAAAGACCGGTCGCCGACGGCTCGGGACCGGTCCATAGATTCGCGACGAACACCCGCCATTCGACGCTCGACAGCACGAGCACCGCGAACAGTCCGAGCGCAAGCAACTTGGCGACCGTCATAGACGCATTCGCAATCGACGAGCCCTTCACGCCGCGCAGAATCAGATAGTGAAACACCCAGATCATTAGCGAGGAACTGACGATCGCGCTAAACGTATTGCCGGCGCCGAACGAGGGCACGACGATCGCGAGCGCGGACTTGATCAGCACGAGATAGGCCACGTTGCCCAGACAGCTGGCGCACCAGTAGCCGAACGCCGACAGAAATCCCGTATAGCGTCCGAACCCGACGCGCGCATATGTATAGACGCCGACGTCGAGCTCGGCCTTGCGCCATGCGAGCCGTTGAAAGATCAGCGCGAGTATCAGCATGCCGGAGCCGGTGATGGTCCAGCTGATCAACGACCCGACGACGCCGGTATATTTGCCGAGCGCCTGCGGCAACGAAAAGACGCCCACCCCGACCATCGAGCCGATCACCATCGCCATCAGGCCCGGCGCTGAAAGTCTGACGCGCTTGTCCATGCTGCGATCGCTCTCCCGCGAACACGTTCCGATCGAGCCGCGCTCGCGCGACTACGATGATCGACCGCTCAGATGACGATCGTGCCGGTCGCGAGGCCGATCAGCGCGGCAATTGCGCCGCAGGTCGCGACGGCAAAGATGACCCACTCGACTTTCGAAAACACCCGCATGCCGCGCTCGCGTTTGGCCAATACATACAGCACCGTACCGGGCGCATAAAGCAGTGCCGATAGCATCAGGAACTTCAGGCCGCCCGCGAACAGCAGAAAGGCCGTATAGAACGTCGCGAACATCGCGACGAAATACTCGGTGCGCAACGCACCGCTCAAGGTGCCGCCATTCTGTCCACTATCGCAGCGCGCAGCCTTGATGCCGTACGCAGCCACGAGGAAATACGGAATCAGCGCCATCGAGCTCGTCAGATTGAGCATCAGCGCAAACGCATCGGTCGACCAGTACGTGCTGACGACGAAACACTGCACCACGGTGCTCGTGAGCCAGATCGCCGCGACCGGCAGCTTGCGCTCGTTTTGTCGCGCGAAGATGCGCGGCATCGTCTCGAGACGCGCAGCGGCGAACAGCACCTCGGCACAGATCAGCGACCATGCGAGGTATGCGCCAAGGATCGAAATGATCAGACCGGCGCTGATGAACACGACGCCGAATGGGCCGAGCAGCGCGCCGAGTACCGCGGCCATCGACGGCTGGCGCATCACCGCGAGATCGGCGCGCGGCAAGCTCGCGTAAGGCAGCAGAGTCACGAGCACCAGCAGACACAGCACGGCGACGAAGCCGGTGATCGTCGCGGCGCCGACGTCCGAGCGCTTTTTCGCGTAGCGCGAGTACACGCTCGCACCTTCGATACCGACGAACACGAAGACGGTGACGAGCATCGTCGCGCGAACCTGCGAGAACAGGCCGTTGCCGAGCTGATCGTTGCCTTCCCGCAGATTTGCATGAAACATGTCGGCGCGAAACAGCGCGATCAGTATCACGATGAACAGCACGATCGGAATCACTTTCGCGACCGTCACGATCGTGTTGATCATCGTGGCCTGCTGGACACCGCGCAGCATCACCAGATGAAACAGCCAGATGCCCACCGACGACACGATGATCGCGGTCGCCGTATTGCCCTCGCCGAAGACGGGGACGAAAGCGCCGAGCGTCGATTTGATCAGCACCCAGTACGACACGTTGCCGAAGCAGCCGGCCATCCAGTAGCCGAATGCGGATAGAAAGCCCGCGTAATCGCCAAAGCCCGCTCGCGCATAGGCGAACACGCCGGCATCGAGTTCGGGCCGGCGCTGTGCGAGCGCCTGGAACACGCGCGCCAGTGCATACATGCCGATGCCCGCCACGCACCATGCAATGACGGCTCCGAACGGTCCGGTCGCGCGTGCGAAGTTGCGCGGCAACGAGAAAATCCCTGCGCCCACCATTGAGCCGACGACCATCGCGGTCAATGCGGGTAACGACAGTTTCGTCTCGACCAGGGTTGCCATCGTTCACCCTTCAGAGAAGCTGATTTCTTCCAGAAAGGGACTTACGCGGAGCAGGTACGCGTACGTTGCGCATCTCCTGTTAGTCCTCCCGACTGAAGCCAACGGCCTTGCGAATGTTTCGTGCGTTTGCGGTGCCTCGTCGTCGCTCATTGTGACGCCGGCGCCGGTGCGTTCCCGGCGGCGGCCGCGGGCCCCGTCGGCGTTTGTGGATTCGCAGCGACTGGCGGATTGGCCAACCAGCCGCCCCCCATCGCTCTGAACAGCGCGAACTGTGCCTGCAGTTTGCCGACCTCTTCCCTCGCCTGCGACGACTGGCTTTCGAGCAGCGCAACCCGCACCTGATCGATATCGACACGGCCGGTATCGCCGAGCTCGTAGCGACGTCGCACCTGGTTCAGCTGCGTGGTACGACGCGCGACTTCTTCATTGCGCGCGTTGAACAACTCGTCCTGCCGGTTCAAACGCGCCAGCGCACGCTCGACGTCATAGAATGCGCCGAGCGCGGTCTTTTCGTAGTTGAACATCGCCTGCTGCGCCTGCGCATCCGACGACTCCACCTGCGAGCGCCGCGCGCCGAAGTCGATCAGCGGCATCGCCATCGCCGCGCCGAATAGCCAAAATGTGCTGGTCCCGAGGTTTTGACCTGCGAACTCCCAACCGTTGCGCGCGAGCATGCCGCTTAGCGATATGGTCGGCCAGTAGTTGAGTCGCGCGACATCCGACTGTCTGACCGCCGCATTCACGCGGGCCTGCGCCGCGATCAGATCCGGGCGCCGCATCAGCAGATCGACGGGTTGGCCGGGCTCGATATGCGGCAGCGCGGTCATCAGCGTGTCGCTTTCATCGAGGATTCCCGCGAATTCCGCTGGCTGCACGCCGCACAGATTCTGCAAATTCAGCCGCGCCTGGGCGATGCCGTTCTCCAAGTCCTGCAGACGCGCATCGACCTGCGCACGGCCAGCGCGCGCCGCTTCGATGTCGGTACTCATCACGAGGCCCGCGGTAAAGCTCTTTTCGGCGATGTCGACGAAGTCGTCCGCGATCGCGCGGCTTTGCAACAGGATCGTGCGCTGACGCAACAGGCCCCGATACGTGACGTACAGATCCGCGACACCCGACACCACGCTCAGGCGCACCGCTTCCGCATCGCCCGCGGCCGCGCGTACCTGCTCCCGTGCCGCCGAGAGCCGCGAGCGTCCCTGGCCGAACAGATCGATCTCCCATTGCGCCTGCAGGCCTACTCGGAAGAACTGCGCATCGGTATTGGTGATGCCGAGGAACTGCGCGAACTCGAGCTGCGTCTCGCCGCCGTGAAACCTTGCGCCGCTCACGCTCGCACCGAGCGATGGCAACAGCTGCGAGCGAGCCAACCGAATCCCGGCCTGCACCTGATCGACGCGCGCGTAAGCGGTGGCGATGTCGAAGTTGTGCGCGAGCGCGAGTTCGATCAGTTTGTTCAGCGTCGGATCGTCGTACTGGGTCCACCATGCGGCGAGATCCTGCGCGGACATCGGGGTCGCCGCGTCCGGTTGGGCCTCCGAATACTGCGGCGGAAACGCGGCGGGCTTTTCCAGCTGCAACGAACCCGAACAACCTGCTTCGAGCAGCAGCGCCGCGACGGCGAGAAGACAGTGGCGCGCGCGGATCATTTTGCTTCCGGGTGTCGGCCCGGTTCCCATTCCGCCTGCTTGATCGAGAACAGCATCGAGTACAGCGCCGGCACGGCGACCATCGTCAGTACGGTGGCGAAAGCAAGGCCCGACATGATCGTAATCGCCATGTCCTTGAAGAACGGGTCCCACAACAGGGGCGCCATGCCGAGCGCCGTCGTGCCGGCCGACAGCATCACCGGACGCAAGCGGCTCATCGCACCGTGGGTCACCGCCTGCATGCGCGGTACGCCGGCGGCGATCTGCGCATCCATTTCTTCGACGAGCACGACGCCGTTCTTGATCAGCATGCCGATCAGGCTCAATAGACCGAGCAACGCCATGAAGCCGAACGCGCCACGGAACAGCAGCAGACCGATCGTCACGCCGCAGATCGACATCGGCACGACGAGCAGCACGACGAGCGCGGGCTTCAGGCGTCCGAACATCATCAGCACGAGCAGCGCCATCGCGATGAAACCGAGCGGCAGTTGCCGGAACAGGCTTTGCTGCGCGCGCGTCGACGATTCGTGCTCGCCGCCCCATTCGAAGCGATAGCCCGAAGGCAGCTTGATGTCCTCGATGCCCGAGCGAATGCGGTTGAAGGCGTCGACACTGTTCTGCCCATAGATAGGGTTCGCCGATACGGTGATCGTGCGAATCCGGTCCTCGCGCGCGATCTGACCTTCCTCGGTCCCGACCGTGAAGCCGTCGACCACGTCGCCGAGCGGCACGTAACGGCGCAGACCGGCGCTGAACACCTGCAAGTCCTGCAGACCCGCGACGCCGCGCGTGTAGTCGGGCGAGAGCAGCACGATCGGCAGCAACTGATCGCCTTCGCGATAGATGCCCGCGCGCAGGCCCTCGGTTGCATAAGCCATGGTGTCGGTGACCTGCCGGCGCGTCACACCGAGCGAGCGCGCGCGCGACTCGTCGAATTCCGGCCGCACCATGCTGATCGGGTTCTCCCAGTCGTCGCGGATCGCGATGATGCGGCCGTCGGCCTTCAGCACGTTCTGCGCTTCCTGCGACAAGCGACGCAGCACGGCCGGATCGGGACCGGAGAAGCGCGCCTGAATTGCCGCGCCTCCGCCGGGGCCGAAGTTCGGCCGCGTCACCGTCCAGTGCTGCTCGGGGAAGCGCTTCTTGAGATCCGCTTCGATGTCCGGAAGCATGACGTCGATCAGGCGCAGGTCCTTCGCGCCGACGATGAACTGCGCGTACGACGGATCGCGCGTCTCCGGATCGTAGACAAGGAAGAAGCGCGTCGCGCCGGAGCCGATATACGTCTGCACGTTGCTGACATCCGCATGCTCGAGCAGCACCTTCTCGACTTCGCGACTCTTTTCGACGACCGCGCGAATATCGGCGCCGCGCGGCAAGCGCATATCGACATAGAAGATCGGCGTCGTCGACGCGGGGAAGAAGCTCTGCTCGACAAAACGGAACGCCCAGCCGGCGAGTACCGTCAGCGCGACGAGGCCGACCACCACGAGCACGCGCCGTCGGGTGACCCATGACAACAACTCGCCATAACGCTTGTACAGCTTCGCCTTGAACGGGTCTTCATCGATGATGTCCGCGGGCTTGAAAAGATACGTGCCGAACAGCGGCGTCAGCGCGATGGCGATCACCCAGCTAAATAGCAGCGAAATCGCAGCGACGGCGAACAGCGACGCACAGAATTCGCCGACCGCATCCGGCGACAGACCGATGCCCGAAAAAGCCAGAATCCCCACGATGGTCGACGCAAGCAGAATCCATTGGCTTTGTTTGAGAATCTCGGTCGCCGCCTCGAGATGCGACTTGCCTCGCTGCACCCTCACGAGCATGCCCTCGACCACCACGATGCTGTTATCGGTCAGCATGCCCATCACGATGATCAGCGCACCGAGCGAAATGCGCTGCAACTCGATCCCCGCCGCGTACATGACGAGCAGCGTGCCGAGAATCGACAGGAACAACTCGACGCCGAGCACGATCCCCGCACGCCACCCAAGCCCGATGCCGAGCGCGACACCGACGATCGACACGGACAGGAACACGTCGAAGATGAAACCGCGCACGCTCTCATCGACGACCTGCGGCTGATCGTAAAGCGAGTACAGCTTGATGCCGATCGGGCGGTCGCGCTCGAGTTCGGCGAGTTTCGCCGTGATCCGCTCGCCGACCCTCACCACGTTGACGCGCGGTCGCGCGCTGATGCCGATCGTGACCGCGGGCTCACCGTTGTAGTGAATGACCTGGTTCGGAATCGTCGCGTAGCCATGGCTCACGCGAGCAATGTCGCCGAGCAGAAGCGGGCCGGGCGTATTGTTGACGGGCAGCGAGCGGAGAGCCTGCAGTGAATCGAGCGAGCCGGTCGGCGCAATCCGCAACGACAAGTCGCCGACGCGCTCGCGGCCCGCGGGCCGCACCTCGTTCTGCAGGAACAGCGTCTGCGCGAGGTCGTCGGTGGAAAGATTGTTGGCGATCAGTTGCGACTGGTCGACGTCGACTGAGATTTGCTCCTGCTGCTGACCGGCGATCACGATGTCGGACACGTCGTCGAGCGTCAGCAACTGGCGGCGCAGTTCGCGCGCGTACGCATACAGTTGCGCCTGCGTATAGCCCTCGCCGGTCAGCGCGTAGAACATCCCGTAGACGTCGCCGAAGCGGTCGAGCACGAGTGTCGGGCCCGCCCCCGGCGGCAGCCGTACCTGCGCATCCGACACAGAGTTGCGCAATTCGTCCCACACTTGCGGCAATTGCGCCGACGTGTACTGGTCGCGAATCTGGACGCGGATTTCAGAGTAGCCCGGCATGGAACGCGAGGTCAGCTTCTCGACCTGCGGCATCTGCTGGATCGCGCTTTCGAGGCGGTCCGTCACCTCCTGCTCGACCTCGTGCGCGCTCGCGCCCGGATACAGCGTCACGACGACCGAAGTCTTGATCGTGAACTTCGGGTCTTCGAGCCGCCCGATGTTGTAGTACGCAAAAAGGCCGCCCAACAGCGAGATCAGCGTCAGAACCCATGCGATCAACGGCTTTTCGATCAGGGGGCGCGCGAGGTTCATTGAGGCGCATCCATTGGACGGACCGCCATTCCCTCTTTCATGAACTGCGAGCCGCCTGCCACCACCCGGTCGCCCTCCGCGACCGCACCTGCGACCACCGCATCGTCATTGCGAATTTCGCGCACGCTGACCGGCACCGCATGCACACGGCCGGACGCCGCATCGTAGCGCCACAGACTGCGCTGACCGTCCGCGCCGATCGACACCGCCGCGATCGGAATCGCGAAGTAGCCTTGATTGTCGTTTTGCGCGACTTGCCGGGCCGTGTCGGAAATCTGTACCCGTAACGCCATGCCGGGTAACAGCATGGCGCTATGCGGTCCCTCGATCGAGAACACGAGCCGGTAGGCGGCCGAAGTCGGCGAGGTCTGCGTGGTCCGTTCGCGGAACACTAGCGGGAAGCGGTTCTGCGGCCGCTCGGGCAGCCACGCCTCGGCTCTCAGCGTCTTGTCGACGAACAGCCGCTCGGCAATGCTCTGAGGCAGATCGACGCCAACATCGACACGGCCGATGTTTTCCAGATTGAAAGCGGGTGCGCCAGCCTGCACGACCTGCTGGATCTCGATGTTGCGGCGCGCGATCCGGCCGTCGAATGGCGCGACGAGCCGGCTATTGCGCAAGTCGCGGCTCGCCATGTCGCGTGCTGCGCGTGCGGCGTCCGCGGCAGCCGACAGCTGCTCATAAGCAGCCTGTGACAGAATCCCGTCCTTGCGCAGCACCGCCTGACGCTTCAGGTTGTCGCTCAGTTGCTGATACTGCGCGTTCGCGCGTTGCAGTTGCAGCTTGTAGGGCTCTTCATCGATACGCGCGATCAGCTGCCCGCGTTTCACGGATGCGCCCTCGAGCACCGCGATCTGCACGACGCGGCCCGATACTTCGAAGGCGAGCGGTGAGATGCTGGTCTGCTCGACTCGCCCGGTAAATATGCGAATCGCGGAGGCGTCGGCCGGTTCGACCCTGCTGAGCTGCACGGCTGGCCTCGTTTCGCCGCTCTTTGTTTCGGTCTGCCGTGGGCAGCCCGACAGTGATACGACGAGCGCACAGGCCAACGCGCACGACGATACGCCGGTCAATGCGACGCTGGCTGATCGGTGAGGCCGCGGTGCATCGGAGCGGTTTGCGGTCATGACGTCCTCGGCTGACTGCTGGCGCAACCCATGTCGCACACCCGGCGGCAACGTAGCTCGCGGGCCGGCGATTACGATGCTCTACAGGTTGCTCGTGAATTCATAGTGGTCCGCATCCCTTCTGTCGGACCGGCAATGTTATGCGTCGTCATTCAGGCTCCGTTTATCAGGCATCCTGTGTAACTGCCAACCTGCTTCGCCACACCGAAGAAACACTGAGCAAATTCACTAGTCCGCCCTGTATGGAATGGACGGCGATTCCAGCACGATCAACAGTCGTTCATGACTTCGCGCAGTTCACGGGTGGACTGCCCGTGTCACGCGTGCGTCATTGTCCCCTTTCGCAGTTCGTCACGGGCATCATGGCCGATCCATGCGCTAGCCGTCAATCGATTCGCGACTTACGTCGGGCATACAGATTTATTCCATGGTGCGCTCGGAAAGAACGCTGTAGGTCTCGAGGAATTTGTTCGCCGAAGGAGCAGCCGTGATTAGTTGAATCGGGATTCTTTTTCATTGGAGCCAATACGCATTATGGCGAACGGCATGGGTCGCACCAGCGATTTGCCGGGCGTAGAGTCCACCGGATCCTCCATCGCGAGGCGCCGCGGCGATATTCTGTCGACCTGGCGTCTGATGGAAACACCTGCCAACGCGAGCCGCTGGATTGCATCAATACCGTCAGATGGCCATCACGAACACACCGGCCAACGCCTGCGAATGGAGCGACGCGCGATTCGATCTGTGGCTCAGGGCCGCGCGATTCGCGTATGCGTTTCTATTCCTCGGTGAACGCACTGCTGGCGACCGTGCATTCGAAGATGGTCAGACCCAGGTCCGTGACAATTACAACTACGCGGTGCAAGAGCTTGTGCGCGCTGTTTCTGCGCGGCGCGCTCGCGACCGATGCCGGCAAGGACGTGCCGGGCACGCAATACATCGCAGGCTGGTCCATTCATCTTGACCTCAGCCGGACCGGACCCGGCGCCCCGAAGGCGTGCGCGAACCGCGCGAAGTCATCCCGGCGTCGCGGCTGTCGTTCGCCGGGACGCCGACGCGGCTGGCGATGCCGATGGTGAAGGAGATGGCAATGCCGAAGCCGATAGCGGTGTGTCATCACCGACCGCGGGACGGCCGAAGCCGGCGTCGCGCTATTTCAGCGAGATGCCGTCGCCGAACGTCACCACGTTGATCTGGTTCATCCAGGGCACGCTCGAACAGATCGTGAGGACGGGCGGCTCGATCGGCTACTGAATTTCACACCGATGCCGCACGTCGAGCGCGCCATATTTATCGCGGCACCCCACCAAGGCACACCGTTCGCGAGCAACCGGCTGTCGCGCTCGACGGCCAACCTCGTACGTCTGCCGCTTGCCCTGCTAAACGAGATCAAGGAAGTGATGGGGACGGCGACGAACATCGAAGCGCAGGGCCAGACTTTCCACGCGCCGAACAGCATCGAACAGTCGGGCGAAATCGATCCGTTGATCCGCGCGACTTCACAGTTGCCGATCGGCCCTCACTTTTGCTTCCGTTCGATCATCGCGTTGTGCCGCGAAAGCGGGCCGCTCGAAGATTCCGACGATGGCGTCGTTCCTTATCGCAGCGCGCATCTCGCGGGCGAGCTATCGGAGAAGGCGATCATTGCCGGGCACCGCGTGCAGCAGACGCCGCGGGCGATCCTAGAGATCCGGCGGATCTTGCATGAGGATCTCGAGCAGATCGATCAACGTGGGCGGGTTTGCGAGGAGGGGGGGTCGGCGAAGTGACGGCGGAGCAGCCGGGTGTTTTTTCGCGACGGCGTGGGCTTGGCGAGATCGATCAAGTCAGCGAAACGTTCGAATGGTCAGCGCGAGCCCCTCCAATTCATTCGCTACAAATTACGTATTGAATGTTACGGATCATTGAGTCGCGTGGGTGGATTCCTGCGTCTGGTCCGCGATGGATGGAAGTGGCGGGGTATCGTGCACCAATTTGATTGATCGGCGTGAAACAATGCTTCTATCAGTTGAAAAAGACCTTTTAAAACAAGGAGTTATGATATATGAAAGACATTTCCCAATGTTTCACGAGACCCCCGTTGGCGAGATCGGCTGCAGAATCGACGGTTCGCGCTTGGATTGGCTAATACTCGGTCCTTTTTCGATATTAAGTTCGTAGAAGTTGCCCGCATGCTCTGGCACCGTATCTTATTTAGATTGTCCATGAACGACTGGGGTATGCGTTGAAGCTCAAGTTGGTGAAGCGCTCGGAGATAAATAGTGGCTCGCGTTGGGGATCAGGTGATGCGCAACGTCTCGCCAATCAGTGTCACAGAGCGAGCCGGTCGACGGCTCTTTCCGTCCACGATGACTTGCCCGGTTGCCCCGCTCATCCCGCCAGCCATCGTCCAGCGGGTTTATTGCCGATAAGCCGACCGCTGCGATTTTGATTTCGCGCTGACCGGGTGGTCTGGCGGCGGCTCACCGAGTAGCCCCGACAACGAGACCAGACGGAAACCATCCGTTGCAGTCGATTAGCTCATTGCTCAAGTGCTGAGCCAAACGATGATCGGCGCGGTCGCGATGCATGCCTTCGAAAACGACGAGCCGGAGATCCCGTGAGGGCGCGAGTCGATCCGCAGACTTGTCGACCGCGATTACTTATCCGAACGTGTCTTGTCACTAACAACGGGCAGAGTTTTGCTTAACGCACGAACCGTCAAACGCGTAGCGGTTGGGAGGTGTTGGTGATTGACTTCTGGCCGTCGGGCGACTGGCAGGATCTGCAATGGGACATGATTCCAGGGCAAGCTTGCGCCGCTCGAATCAAATGCGAACACGGCTCACGGTAGGTTTGATCTGCTTAAGTCTAGAGGGATCGCGCTACCAAATGCGGACATCCCTAGCGCGGTATTTGAGTAATAGCGGGGCTGGCTCCCGCCGCACCTTGACGTATGCCGTCTGTCCGCTGAGGGCAAGCCAAATGCACGGCCTTTCTTTGCGCGTCAGTCCATCCGGATTCCATCGCAAAATCGTATGGGACGGATTTGCCGGCAGAAATGCCGCCGACTGTATGGTCGATAACCGTTGGTGCGGGCGCCGTGTGTCCGTGGCCATAGGTGCTTTCGAACATCGGAGCGACCGTGAAACGCGTCGACGACATTCACCAATGCGCTGCGGCCAGGAGCGCCATCATGAACTCGACGCTTAATGGAAAGCATTGTCGGCGTATCCCGCGATATCTCACCTGTTTGCCGGCAACCCTGTGGCGTCCGTTTGGCGAGCGGCGAGTCGATCTCAAGGGCAGCGATTTTTCTCGTTAGCAAGAGCGAGCCGTCGATGGACAAGCGGAGGCACGCGGACAAATAGCCGGATCGTAGCGCGAGGCTGAGAATGACCGTGGATGGCTTGACGGAGCACATTCTCTTTCAAACGAGAGATAGCTGTGCCTCCGACAATATGACCCCTCAGCGAGTCGGTGGAAGCCAGCTCACGGATTGCCCTCATAAATTCCGAGCCAATGGCGAGCTCGATCATGTTCAGCAGCTGACCAGCAATCAGGCTTTGCAAGATTGCCCCGCGAAGGCACTACTACGCGAGTCTCCCCGTGAACCGCCGAAGGCGCAATGAATGTTCGTCCGCACGGGGGCGGCGCTCTGATATCGACGTCGGTTTCCCCTGGCAAGAATGTCTAGAGTCTAGACACTCGGGTGGACGCTGATGCGTGGCAGCTTAGAGAGTGTCTAGACTCTAGACACTCTCTAAGCTCGCACCATTTTGGCTGGCCGAAAAAAAGCCCGCACTTGGCGGGCCTTTCTACACTACGAACCACACATCAAATCAACTCGTTTTCGGCTGCGACTGAAACATCTGTCCGATCAACTGTCGTATCTGAACTTCTTGCGCCTCTGTGATCACCCCGGTCTTGATCTTGATCGTGAAATTGCTGACATCCTTCGTGATGCTTCCAGCGTGCTCTCGCCCCGCGAAAAACTTCTCGATGCTGCGTCCGCTGGTACCAGCCGACGTCGTCTGCCGGGTCGCCAAGGCAGTGATTGCCGCCGCGACCTTGCCTTGATCCATTTCGCCTCTCACCAACAGCGGCCAAATTTCACGAGCCGCTCTAACCCCATCCTCGCCGTGCTTTTTGATGGCCGTCCCGATTGCTTGCGCAGCAGTCCCGCCCAATAGTCGCGGTTGAATATCGAGATCTTTCTTGATGAAGTCCGGCAGATTATCGAACGATAAGAACTGGTACAGACCCGCCCGAGACAAGCCCATCGCTTCCGCCAGTCGCTTGCGATTCGGAAACTCCGTTTCCGATCGACGGATCGCAACGCCGATTTCATAGTCAGTAAGGTCGTCGCGGCTGATGTTTTCGACCATCGCCAGCACGGCCATATCCGAGTCGGAGCAATCCGCGACGACTGCCTTGATTGTGTCCTGCCCCAGCATCTTGTGCGCACGCCAACGTCGTTCACCAGCGACGATCTGATAGTCGTCGGCGACACGACGGACCACGATCGGCTGCATCAGCCCAACTTCCCGGATCGACTCCGCAAGCTCGGCCAACTTTGCTTCGTTGAACACGCGGCGCGGCTGCCACGGGTTCGGCAAGATCCCCGCAACCGGCAGTTGCGATGCGACGCCGGTCGATTCCAATTCTTGCACGCGAAGCTGCGCAACGGCCAGCGCGCCGGCAAGGCCGGGCGCCGTTTGCGTGCGGTTGCTGCGCTTCACCTCGTCCTCATTGATCGACGAAGTTTTGCGAATGCCGGACGTCTTGGCCAGCAACTGTTCTCGCATATTGCTCATTGCGCGTTCCTCCATTTTTCCGAATAGATCTCATCGATCCAGCGACAGTAATCGACGAGAGGCTGCCGCACGCGTTGCAGCGACTTGGCCGCGCTGTGATTGCTGCTAATGTCGAAGACGGTCGAGAACGCCAACGCCCCGGTGCTCATCACCGAGCTCGCCGGTACCTCGATCGAATGCAACCAGTTTTCGTACGCGCTTTGCGCCCAAGCACGTACGATCGGCGCCGACGAATTCCGCCCATAATCGACCCGCGACAACACCAGCGACACAAAGTCGTATTTCTTTTCCTTCTCGAATTTGATGAAGCTTTTGGACACGTCTGAGAAGAGTCGCCAGAACGATAGTGAGCTGATGAAGTCCAGGTTTTCCGGCACCATCGGCATCACCATGGCATCCGCGGCCATCAGCGCGTTCAGATTGAGGTACGACAGCGACGGCGACGTATCCATCAGAATGTAGTCGTACTTCTTGCGCAGCGGCTCGAGCCCTTGACGAAGCACGGTCCAGAAACGAAAACCTGGCCGAATCTTTTGCATCGCTGGCAGATGGAACTCTGCTCCGATCAGTTCCGTATGCGCGGGAATCACGTCGATGCCATCCCAGTACGTCGACTGAATCCGCCCCTCGAGGCCGCCCTCGATGTCCTGGTCGTAGACATACGGCAACACCGTATCTTCAGGCGACACGTCTTTTTCCGCGTACAGTCCGCACAGTTCCGAGAGCGACGCCTGCGGATCGAGATCGACCACCAACACTTTCCGCCCCCGTAGCGACAGCCCTTGGGCAAGGCACATCGTCGTAGTCGTCTTGGCGGAACCACCTTTGAGCTGCGCGGTGATAATGATCTTCCCGTCTGGTTCCTTCAGACGAGTGACCAGTGGAGTCTGGTAGATGTCGGAAATCTTTTGTACCCAGATCCGCGCTTCTTCCAGCGTGAAGGTCCGGGTACGGCCCGTGCCGGCCGCCGTGCCCGAAGGCAGTTCTCCGTCGCCTTTTGTTGCGAGATACTGAACCTGCGAGTGCGAGATGTTGCACATCTCGGCAATCTCGCCGGTCTTGAAAACGGGAGCCGTTTTTCGAGGACGTGGAGCCAGAATCGTGTCACGCAGCTCATTAGTGAAAATGGTGACTTTTTCTGCGAACTCACTGATCTGCTCAAAGTGAACGGTTCGGTCTACGGCAGGAAGTTGGCTCGTTCTGACCATTCTGAGGTTTATCCATAAAATTCCAGAAACCTCAGAATACAGGAAATACTTGAAAATAGCTTTTTAAATTACTGTTTTAATGTAGATTTTCTGAAAATTTCTATGTTTTCACAGCGTTTTCGGTGGCGGAACTGTCGTCGAAACGAAACAGGCCCAGAAACACCGCGTGCTCGAGGGCACAAATGACCTCACCTTCCCTCGTAATAGGGCCAGCCGACTCGGCGAACTTGCTCAAAACTTAAGCACCGGGTGAGGTCATTTGTGCACTTTCTCATTTCCGCGACGCCCCATCCGGCGAATTGCAGCACAACGGACCTCACCATTACCAGTTTGTCGCCACCTTCCGGCGAGCGCTCCGTCCGCTTGCAGCGCAAAAGCACAATCAACCTCACCTAGCACCGCTGATTTTCGCCGGCGACAGGCGGCCAACCCGTGCCCCAGCACGTCACCAATCCTTGCAGATCACCGTGAAAGCACAACCAACCTCACCTTGAGGACGCACCCGTCCATAAGCTCCCAGGCATCGCACAATCGACCTCACCATGCTGCATTGCGCAATCTTCACGTCAACTTGCTGTGTGATTCCCAGTTAGTAGGTTTTTTTAAACCGAGAACAAACCCACAAACCTACATACCAAATCGAAATTCAATTCATTCAACGACTTAGGTCTGAAAAGGTGAGGTGTCTTGTGTCGAAAGTGAGGTTGGCTGTGCTGAGAGGTGCGGTTGGCTGTGCAGCAAGGTGAGACCGATTCCCCACCAAGGTGCGGTTCCATGTGTTTGACCGTGCGTCGAATTCCGAAGGTGAGGTGGGTTGTGCATCTGCAGGAAATGAAGGTCCGATGGGCCGTCTCATAAGGCTTCGCCGTGCGGAAGTCCCTCTGGCAAGGTGAGGTTCCTTGTGTAGATGGTGAGGTTCTGTGTGCCAAATCGCGGAATGGGCGAAAAAGCGGCCACCGCCGCCGTCGTTGTGATGGTGAGGTTCTGTGTGTTGACAGCTCACCACCGCATGCTTACAGTCCCGGGAGCTAAAAAGTGGATGAAGAACATGGCCGCGGACAATCCGGAAGAGGGCAAGTCGAAAGCGACGTCACGCCAGATGGCGCTCGCGCTGTTCGAAGACATGTTCGATCAGGGATTGCGCATCAACGAGGCCAATCGCGAGATCGGTTATCAGCGCAACGATTTCTTCACCGAGATCGTCAACATGGGACTGCCGGCGCGGCGTTTTCTCGATGCCGCGTACTTCATCGTCGCGCAGGAGCCCGAGCAACGCGATCAGTACGACGTCGAACTCAACTACTTCAAGTGGCTGATGCGCTACGATAGCCGCAACCTGAAGCATTTGCGCACGATCGCCGACGAAGCTCAGAACGCGAAAGTCCGCGTGACGAATACGCCCGCGGACCGCGATCCCAGTGAAGACGACCTGTGGGTGCAGGTCCAACTGATCGGTATGGTCGGCTTTCATCGCGGGCGCATGCGTTTCGACGTCCATCCACGGCTCGTGCCGCATATCCGCGATCCGCAGAAATCTCACTGGCTGAGCTTGCGCATTTCCACCGCGTTCACGCGCAGTCTCGCGCGCGCGATCTACGACAAGGTTTTGCCCAACGTTCCCGCAGGACGCACCGACTGGATCCAGCTCGAGGAAATGCGCAACTGGCCCGGCAAAATGGGCGCGAACGCCGCCATCTTCAAATACTTCAAGCGCGATTGGCTCGAACCGGCGGTGCGCGAGATCAACGAAGTGTCGGACGTCGAGATGTCCTACGAGACGCGGACTGAATCCACCACGTCGAAGAAAATCGACCGCATCCGCTTCCTGCTCAAGCGTAAGGACACAGCCGACGCGGTACTCGCGAGCCTCGCCGACGCGAGCCATCTGTACAAGATTCTCACCGACGAGTTCGGGCTGTCGACCAAGCAGTTCAGCGAGATTTCGGAGAACCGCGAACTGTGGACCGACGAACGCATTCAGCAGGCCGTCGAATACACGCGTTTCAGAATCAAGCGCGGCCAGGTCAAGAAGAGTCCCGCGGGCTATCTGATGCGCGCGCTACGCGACAACTGGAAGATCTCCGACGCCGAGCGCACGATGGTCGACGTGCAAGCCAAACTGCTCGCGGACGAGGCGCAGGAACAGGCAGCCAAGACCGAAACGAGAACGACCCTGGCGAACAGCATCGCGACGCGTGAAGAAGAAGTGCGTGCGCGCATGAACGAGGATTCGCGCAAGGGCCGCGATCATTTCAACGCCGCCGATGCGAAGACGCGCAAGGAGCTGATGCATGCGTGGACGACATCGCGCGAAGGCAAGCTGATGCTGCGTCGGATGAAGCTCGAACCGTCGACGGTCACCGAAGATGCGATCCTCGCGAATACGGAGCTGGTCTGGTATCTGGGGCAGTTCGTGTTCGGCCGGATGAATGCGGCGCGCGCGGCAGCGTGAAGTGAGCGGGTAGTCAGCAGGCAAGCAATCCAGACTCGGCCGAGCAGCAACAAGAACGGGGCCTTGCACTGACGAACAGCAACGTCAGCGCAAGACCCCTCGATACTTTAGAACGTGCCAACCAGCGAGCCCAGCACGATCACCACAACCAGCGCGAGCAACGCGCCGAGAATCGCGACCATCACGATGTCGCGATAGCTCTCACGATGGTTCGAGCCGCATACCGCAAGCAGCGTCACGACCGCGCCGTTGTGCGGCAGGCTGTCGAGTGTCCCGGAGGACATCACGGCGACCCGATGCAGCAGCGCCGGGTCGATGCCGTGTTGCGCGGCCAGTTGAAGATAGGTGCCGCCGAGCGCGTCGAGCGCGATCGTGAGACCGCCTGAAGCCGAACCAGTCAATCCCGCGAGCAGGTTCGTGGCGACCGCGAGCGATACTAGCGGACCACCGCCGACGCCGAGCACCCACTCGCGCACGAGCGCGAACGCGGGCAACGCGGCAATCACCGCGCCATAGCCGACCAGACTGCCGACGTTGAGCACAGGCAGCACCGATGCATTCGCGCCCGCGTCCATCGTCTCGCGCAGCGCCGGCAGGCGGCGCCGATTGAGCAGCACGAGCACCACGATCGCGACGACGAGCGCTACGCACACGCCCCACACTCCGGCGACTGCCGAAAGCGACGTCTCACCCCAACGGACTTCGGCCAGATAGTCCGCGTCGATGCGCGGCAGCACGATCACGTTCATCACGAAGTTCGTCAGCACGACGAGCACGAGCGGCGCGAGCGCGACGCCGAACGACGGCAGATCCTCGCTGACGTGCCCGCGTTTCGCTTCCTCCGGATCGAAACTCTGCGAGACGCTCGCGCGTTCGCGCACGAGGTTGTCGCTGGCCGGCGCCCCGGTGGATTTCACCGCCGCGTTTAGTCCGTCGAATCCTTCGTTGGCCGCCTTCGCGCGCGATTGCTGCAAGGACAACCACCACAGCCCGAACGCCACCATCACGATACTCGCGACGATGCCGAGCCCGGGCGCCGCAAACGGCGTCGTACCAAAGAACGGCATCGGGATTGCGTTCTGGATCGCCGGTGTGCCCGGCAGCGCGGACATCGTGAACGTCTGCGTGCCGAGCGCGATCGCGGCCGGCATCAGACGGCGCGGGATATTGGCGGCCTGGAATAGGGCGGTGGCCATCGGCGCGAGCACGAAGAACGCGACGAAGAGGCTGACACCGCCATAGGTGACGAGTGCGCCACCGATCACGACGGCGAGAATCGCCCGATGCGCGCCAAGCTTCTCCGTCATGTAACTGGCGATCGCCTTCACCGAGCCGCTGTCTTCCATCAGCTTGCCGAATAGCGCGCCGAGCAGGAACAACGGAAAGAACTGCGCGAGAAAGCGCGCGGCGCTGAGCATGAAGGTCTGGGTCCAGTGCGCGAGAATCGGTTCGCCCGAAATCGCGGCGGCCAGCATCGCGGCGAACGGCGCGAGCAGCAGCACGGTCCAGCCGCGGTATGCGAAGGCGATCAGCAGCGCGAGACTCGCGAGCATGCCAAAGAGTCCAAGACCGATCGCGAGCGGGGACACGGTGATGACTTCCATGGTCAGACTCCGTCGAGCAACGCGTCGAGATCCAGCGAGGAGCGCACGCCGATCGAATCGGCGTGCTCGATGAGGAACGCGTCCGCGGCGCGTCGGCCTTCGTCGCGCAGCATCGTCAGAAAGCTCCACTCGGCGTTCAGTTTCGACGAGTAGCCGAGTTCGGTCATCAGCTCGCTCGAGATCCGATGGATCCGCATCGCCGCCCAATGGCGGCCTTCGTCGCTGCCGGCGTCCGCGGCGCGCCGCAGCAGCGCGATCATGCGCAGCTCTTTCAGCAGCGGCGCGTTGAAGGCGACTTCGTTCAGGCGGCTGATGATGTCGCGCGCGGTGCGTGGTGTTTCATCCCGCACGACGGGATTGACCTGAATCAGCAGCGTATCGCTCGACGTGCATTCGCGTACCAGCGGCGTGATGGTCGGATTCCCGGCGTAGCCGCCGTCCCAGTAGTATTCACCGTCGATCTGCACGGCCTGGAACAGCGTGGGCAGGCAGCCGGAGGCGAGCAGCACGTCGGGCGTCAGGTCGCCATTGCGAAACACACGTGCCTGGCCCGTGCGCACGCGCGTCGCTGTGATGAACAGCTTGATCGGCGCGTCGCGCAGATGCCCGAAATCGATCGAGTCCTGGAGAATCTTCGCCAGCGGATGGACGCCGCGCGGGTTCAGGTCGTACGGAGAAAACAGCCGCGCCGCAAGGTCCATCGCGATGAAGAACGGCGAGTAGTCGAGCGTCCAGCGGCCCATTAATACGTCGAAGGGGCTGCGGCGAAACGGGCTGTACACCGACGCTTCGAATACTCGCCGCCAGAACGCTTCGAGCGCGGCGCGCGCGCCGGACGCGCCGCCCACCTGGTAGCCGCTTACCAGCACCGCGGCGTTCATCGCGCCAGCCGACGTACCCGATATCCCTTCGATCTGCAGCCACGACTCTTCGAGCAAACGGTCGAGGACGCCCCATGTAAAAGCACCGTGCGAACCGCCACCCTGCAATGCGAGATCGATAAGGGCGGGTTCGCGGCGAGAGGGTTGGTTTTTTCTTGCAGCCAAGACGACTCCCGTGATGAGGAGTGCTCCATTTCGAGCTGACGCCGCATGCGCGGCGGACGAATGAACCGCTGGCCAATGCTTTGAATTACCGAATGACGTGAGGCGTGTTCCAGAGGTGAAGCATCGCACTGCACCATTGGTATTGGAAGTGGCTAGTGATTAAAAGTCAAGCGTATTCGAGGCGCCGCGCGACTGTGCCTGGCAATGCCGGCCAGTCAAGCGGGACAGAGAAAGCCGGTTGGTCACGCCGAGGTCAAAAACAGCGTGTAAGGAGGCCGGCTGGTCCGCCCCGCCGAGGCGCTCACATAATCTTGGATAAGCGGAGTATCTTTGCAGGGTGAGCGCGACAATGCGGCGGCAATGAATCAACCCGCATTGTCCGTTTTGCGCGTGCCGCTTAAACGCTAATTCGCGCGCGCTTAAACTTCGCTGTTTCGCCTTGCGCCAATTGCCACGGCTTATTGCAATGTAATGTATCGTCTCGGCGGCCGGATACATTACGACATAATTCGACTGATGAACCAGGCTATAAAAGCAGGCATCGTCAAATCACGGAGATCACCATGAGCGCCGAGTTGCTGCAAGGGTCCTGTCACTGCGGGGCCGTCAAGTTCGAAGTTCGCGCCGAAATCGTTCCTGCCGGCCGCTGTAACTGCAGCCTGTGCCGCCGCAAGGGCGCGCTGATGACGCCGCCCTTTCCCGCGAGTCAACTGAAGATTCTGAGTGGCGAGGATTCGCTGACGCTGTACCAGTTCAACACGAAGGTCGCGAAACACTACTTCTGCAAGCATTGCGGCATCTATCCTTTTCATCAGACGCGCAGAGATCCGCTGCAATGGCGCGTCAATATCGGCTGCCTCGACGGGGTCGATCCTTATGTGCTCGAAGCCAGCGTGGCCGACGGCGCGAGTCTTTCCGTGCTGGAGGACGCATGAAACGCCTGTTTGCCATCGCCGTGTTCGTCGTGGGCGGCTTCGCGGCGGAACTTGCGCATCCGTTGCAGTGTTCACTGATCCAATCGAGCGGCGTGCAACTCAAACGCCGCGGCAGATAATCCGTCGATGGAAACCTCCGACCACGTACTGATCGTCGACGACGATCGCGGTATCCGCGAACTGCTCGCGGGATACCTCGAGAAAAACGGCGTGCGCGTCACGCTCGCGGCCAATGGCCGCCAGATGCGCGCCGCGCTCGAGAACGGCGCGCCCGACCTGATCGTGCTCGACCTGATGCTGCCCGGCGAAGACGGCCTCGTGCTGTGCCGCGAGCTGCGCGCGGGCAAGTTCCGCGCGGTGCCGATTCTGATGCTGACGGCGCGCAGCGAGGAAGCGGACCGGATCGTCGGGCTCGAAATGGGCGCCGACGATTACCTGACCAAACCGTTCGCCGCACGCGAGCTGCTCGCGCGAATCCGCTCGGTGCTGCGCCGCGCGCGCATGCTGCCGCCCGGCATGGAAGTGACGGAGTCGGCGCCGATGCTGTGCTTCGGCGACTGGCGGCTCGACACGACCGCGCGCCATCTGCTCGACGCGGACGGCACCGAAGTGGCGTTGAGCGGCGCGGAGTACCGTCTGTTGCGCGTGTTTCTCGATCACCCACAGCGCGTGCTCACGCGCGACCAGCTGCTGAACCTGACCCAGGGACGCCAGGCCGATCCGTTCGACCGCTCGATCGATCTGATGGTGAGCCGCCTGCGTCAGCGCCTGCGCGACGGCGCGCGCGAGCCGCGCTACATCAAGACGCTGCGCAGCGAGGGCTATGTGTTTTCGGCAGCGGTCACCGCGATCGGAGATCCGCAATGAACGTTTCTGCGTCACCGTCGTTGCTGCGCTGGCCGCACTGGCCGCGCACGCTGTTCGCGCGGCTCGCGGTGATTCTGTTCGTCGGGCTCGCGCTCGCGCAGGCTTTGTCGTTCTGGCTCACGATGACCGAGCGCGACCAGACGATGACCAACATCATGATGGGCTACATCGAGCGCGAAGTGGCGAGCTCGGTCGCGCTGCTCGACCATCTGCCGCCCGACGAGCGCGCCCAGTGGCTGCCGCGGCTTGCGCGGCGCAGCTACGAGTTCGTGCTCGGCGAGGGCGTGGCCGGCGCACCGGTCGACGCAAGCCTGTCGGCGCGCGTCGCGCAATCGATCGGCGACGGCATCGGCACGCGATATCCGTTGACCGTCAACGCGGTGCCAGGCGATCGCGAGCGTCTGCAGGTGCACCTGAAACTGAGCGACGGCACGCCGCTCACCATCGACCTGCGGCCGATGCCCGGCGCACCGTTGTCGCGCTGGCTGCCGCTCGTGCTGACGCTGCAATTGCTCGTGCTCGGCGCCTGCTGCTGGCTGGCGGTGCGGCTCGCGACGCGCCCGCTCAATCAGCTCGCCGTCGCGGCCGACACGCTCGGCCCCGACCTGAAGGCCGAGCGTCTGCCCGAAGCCGGTCCGTCCGAAGTGGCGCGCGCCGCGCGCGCGTTCAACGCGATGCAGGATCGGATCGCCACGTACATGACCGAGCGCATGCAGATTCTCGCGGCGATTTCGCACGATCTGCAGACGCCGATCACGCGCATGCGTCTACGCGTCGACACGATGGACGACGACAGCGAAGCCGCGAAGCTGCGCCAGGACCTGCAGGAAATGGAGGCGCTGGTCAAGGAAGGGGTCACCTATGCGCGCACGATGCACGGCACGACCGAAGTGCCGCGCCGCATCGATCCCGATGCACTGTTCGATAGCCTTGTCTGCGATTACGTGGACGCCGGTCAGCAAGTGTCGCTGCAGGGCCAGTTCGGCCAGTCGCTGAGGTTGCGTCCACAGGCGTTGAAGCGCATCGTCGGCAATCTGGTCGATAACGCGCTGAGGTACGCCGGCGCCGCGCAGATCGAGATCGGCGCGTTGCACGATGGCGAGGCGACCGTGTCGGTGCTCGATCGCGGTCCCGGCATTCCGGCCGAGTCGCTTGAGACGGTGTTCGAGCCTTTCGTGCGACTCGAAGATTCGCGCAATCGTCAAACGGGCGGCACGGGGCTGGGGCTCGCGATCGCGCGGCAACTCGCGCTCGCGATGGACGCGACGCTCACGCTGCACAACCGCGTTGGCGGCGGCCTCGAAGCGCGGCTGACGTTGAGGAAGTTGCGCGAATCATAGTTGGACCCGAAACCCGCCACTGCGAAAGCGTCATCAGGTTTGGACCATTGATGACGTTCGCGCGTCATTCCGAGCTGTCGCTCGGCCGCTTATCAGTAGTTCTGAGCGACCACATTTTCAGCTCGCTTCAGCGATTCCCCATCATTCGAGAAAACCGCGTTGGTGATGCGACACGTCGCATCATTGTTAAATCATCGATATTGAATGCGACTTATCCATGCGAGCGGCGATAAATTGACAAACGTCAGCGGACAGACCATTCTTTTCGTGTGGTGGTTGCAGAGTAACGCGGCTGATCGACAGCAAGATTGGCCGAGAGACACGTTTCGTTCGAATCTGATTAAAGATCCGTGTTGGGTCACTAAAAAGGAATCCGAATGGCGTCCACTCCACAAAAGCTTTCAAAAATGCAACTCACCGGGATGGTCGTGGGCGGCATGGTCGGAGCCGGGATATTTTCCCTACCGCGTACCTTCGCCGACGCCACCGGTCCGCTGGGCGCCCTGATCGCATGGCTGATTGCGGGCACCGGCATGTATATGCTGGCGCGCGTGTTTCAGACGCTGGCGGAAAGAAAGCCAGAACTGGACGCCGGCGTGTTTGCGTATGCGAGAGCGGGCTTTGGCGACTATCCGGGCTTTCTTTCCGCATTTGGCTACTGGATCAGCAGTTGTATCGGCAATGTTTCTTACTGGGTGCTGATCAAGTCGACACTCGGCGCATTTTTTCCGGTGTTCGGCGAGGGTAATACGGTCGTCGCGATCGTCGTTGCTTCGATCGGCATCTGGCTATTTCATTACATGATCCTGAAAGGCGTGCAGCAGGCGGCCTTCATCAACAGTATTGTTACGGTCGCCAAGATCATTCCGATTCTGGTGTTCATTCTGATCCTGTTGTTCGGCTTTCGGATGGACCTGTTCCAGGCCAACCTCTACGGCGGCGGTCTCGAAGGCAATATCTTCGAGCAGGTGCGGGCCACGATGCTGGTCACCGTGTTCGTGTTTATCGGCATCGAAGGGGCGAGCGTTTATTCCCGTTATGCAAAGAAGCGCTCCGACGTCGGGCAATCGACGATATTCGGCTTCGTCGTCGTCACCTCGCTGATGGTGCTCGTGACGATGCTGCCTTATGCGGTGCTCGAGCGCGTGGACATTGCGGCGATGCGGCAGCCGTCGATGTCTGCGGTGCTCGAAGCGGTGGTCGGTCACTGGGGCGCCGTTTTCGTCAGCATAGGTCTGCTGATTTCGGTGCTCGGCGCTTATCTGGCCTGGTCGTTGATCTGCGCCGAAGTGTTGTTCTCGGCGGCGAGGACCGAAGACATGCCTGCGATCTTCGGCAAGGAAAACGTCAACAAGACGCCGGCTAATGCATTGTGGCTGACCAACATCGTGGTGCAGTTGCTCGTCATCAGCACGTACTTCTCGCGCGATGCATTCGCGCTGATGTTGAATCTGACGAGCGCGATGTCGTTGATTCCGTACCTGCTCGTCGCGGTGTTCGGATGCATGAACGCGAATCGCGGCGACGGTTACGACCTTCGCGCCGACGAGCGCCGGCGCGACCTGATCATGGCCGCGATCGCCGTGATCTATACCGCATTCATGATCTTCGCGGGCGGCCTGAAATTCATTCTGCTTGCCGCGGTGCTGTACGCGCCCGGCA
This sequence comes from Paraburkholderia sp. BR13439, assembly GCF_040948805.1. Classification (NCBI taxonomy): domain Bacteria; kingdom Pseudomonadati; phylum Pseudomonadota; class Betaproteobacteria; order Burkholderiales; family Burkholderiaceae; genus Paraburkholderia; species Paraburkholderia sp. BR13439. The sequence continues at coordinate 37,877 of NZ_JBFPKN010000015.1, forward strand.
CAGCTCTTTATTTTTGGGCGCGACGAGAGCAGAGCAAGAACGTTTTCATCATTTCCGATTGGTTCATCTTTACCGTCATCGTCATTGGCGCGATCATCGGCATTTACGCCCTCGTAACCGGAAGGATCACAATCTAACGACATCAGATTGAACAGAGTGGGTCACCACTGATATTCAGGAGGTCATCATGGCGAACACGGACGCGAAAGCGGGTGAATTGGGCGTCTACTCCGAAGTCGGGCAGCTGCGCAAAGTGATGGTCTGCGCACCGGGGCTCGCGCATCAGCGTCTTACCCCGAGCAATTGCGATGAACTGCTGTTCGACGACGTACTGTGGGTCGAGAACGCGAAGCGCGACCACTTCGACTTCGTCACGAAGATGCGCGACCGTGGCGTCGAAGTGGTGGAGATGCACAATCTTCTCTCCGAAACGGTCGCGGTGCACGAAGGCAAGAAGTGGATTCTGGACAACCAGGTGGTGCCGAACCAGGTCGGCCTCGGCTTTATCGATGAATTGAGAAGCTATCTGGAAGGGCTCGACAATCGCAAGCTGGCCGAAACGCTGATTGGCGGGCTATCCACGCACGACTTCCCGGAAGCGCACGGCGGCAAGGCGCTGGAGGTTGCGAAGGAAGCGGCGGGCGGTACCGAATATCTGCTGCCGCCGTTGCCGAACACGCTGTACACGCGCGACACGACCTGCTGGATCTACGGCGGCGTCACGCTGAATGCGCTGTACTGGCCGGCCCGTCACGAAGAGACGATCCTGACCACGGCGATCTACAAGTTCCACCCCGACTTCGCGGGCAAGGTCAACGTGTGGTGGGGCGATCCGACCCAGGATCACGGTCTCGCCACGCTGGAAGGCGGCGACGTGATGCCGATCGGCAAGGGCGTCGTGCTGATCGGCATGAGCGAGCGCACTTCGCGTCAGGCCATCAGTCAACTGGCGGCAACGCTGTTCAAGAAGGGCGCGGCCGAGCGCGTGATCGTCGCGGCGATGCCGAAGATTCGCGCGGCGATGCACCTCGATACCGTGTTCACGTTCGCCGATCGCGATTGCGTGCTGGTGGCCCCGGACTTCATGGCGAAGACGCGCACCTATTCGTATCGGCCGAGCAGTCATCCGAGCGGCGTCGAATTGCACGCCGAAAACAAGCCGTTCACCGATGTCGTCGCCGAGGCGCTCGGGCTCAAGCATCTGCGCGTAGTCGAGGCGGGCGGCAGCGACTATCAGCGCGAGCGCACGCAGTGGGATAGCGGTGCGAACCTCGTGTGCGCGGCGCCGGGCGTCGTCTATGCATACGACCGCAACACGTACACGAACACGCTCTTGCGCAAGCAGGGCATCGAGGTGATTACGATCGTCGGTGCGGAGCTGGGCCGTGGACGTGGCGGCGGTCACTGCATGACCTGCCCGATCATTCGCGATGCGGTCGACTATTGATCAGCCACGCGGATCGATTTGACGGTGAGTGGCGAATGCCGCCCCGCTCGCTGAAGTGGCGAGCGAGCGACAGCGGCGCGCGCGTGCGCCGCCGCCAGGCGGTCCGGCTTGAAGTCGAACTTCCTTTTACTATACTTTTTAACGACTTAGAGGCAGGCCTGAAATATCGAATTTGGCATCTCGCGATTTGCAAGGATTACGTTCGATAGACCAGCGATCGCTGCAATGAAGTTCGAGTTAATGAATCTGCGAGTAGCTGGACGATTACTTTTCACGTCAATCACGTGAATGCCCGGAGGTTTCTTCCACTGCACGGAGGTTCGAACATGAATAATCGCTTTGTTGCGCAACTCGTCGCCTTGTCGTTTGCCGGGGTGTCGGCGTTCGCGATTGCGGCTGGACCGCAGCCGCAGGACGAGGGCGGCCAGATGGCCGGTACGGGCCGTCAGCAGGTAATGCCGTCGATTCCGCATCGTGACTGGCATAAAGGCCAACGTGTGCCGGCCGAATACCGTCATTACAATTTCATGATGGACGACTGGCGCGGACACGGCCTCAATGCGCCGCCGCGCGGGCATAAATGGCTAGGCGTCAATGGCGATTATGTGCTCGTAACGACGAATAACTGGACCATCTCCAACATCGTCGCCGGAAACGAGTAATGCTTCATCCTGGTGCCCAGGTAATCCGGCGACCAGGATTTAGCGCCGGGTCCTGGGCATTTCTTTGACACGACATCATCTCGTCATGGTCGCTATAGATTCACTGTTGCGTATCGTATAGCCGGTCAGGAACGAACAATGCAGTCACGCCGCTCAAAAAGAACACCGCGCCGACCACGAGAAAGCCGAGTCCGATCGAGAACTGCGTCGCGATAAAACCAATGACGATCGGCGCCGCCCCCGAACAGAAGCGCCCGAGGTTATACGAGCCGCCCACCGCGGTGCCCCGCACCGACGTCGCGAAACTCTCGGACATGAACGTGCCGATCGTGCCGAGCGGCACGCCGTACAGAAAGCCGAAGAAAAGCATCAGCGTGGAAATGTTGTCGCGCGTGTGCCAGAAAATGATCACCGGCAGAAAGAGCGCCGCGCCGATGCAGCCGAGCACGTACACGCCACGCCGGCTCCAGCGATCACCGAGCCAGCCCGCGAAGATCTTACCGATGAAGGCGACCACGTACGTGCCGATCATATAGCCGGTCAGCGAACTGAACTTGATGTGCAGTTCTTTCTCGAGGTACGTCGGCAGCCAGTTGTTCAGACCGTAAAAGCCGGACAGCACGAAGATCGACGCGAAGGTCCACAGGATGAACATCGTGCGTGCCTGGCGGTCGCGGAAAATCTGCGCGTAGCGATTGTCGACGAGTCGCGTCTCGTTCGCGCGGTCGGCGGCCCGGCTCGCGAGCCATGCGGCCGGTTCGGGAACCGCGAACTTGATCGCGAACGCGAGCAGCACCGGCACGGCCGACACGTAGTACAGCGTGCGCCAGCCGTACTGCGGCAGGATCCAGCTGATGAGCGCGATCACGACGATATATCCGGCCGAAATGCCGGTTTGCAGCATGCCGAGCACCAGCGAGCGCCGCTCGGTCGGCACGTATTCGGCCACCAGCGTGGTGACCAGCACCATGCAGCCAATGCCGAGCGAACTGATGAAGCGCACCGCCGCGAATTCGATGAAGCTGTGCGTGAACCCGAGCATCCCCGCGCCGAGTGAGAACAGCGCGAGCGCCCACGCGACGACGCGCACGCGGCCCAGACGATCGCTCGCCCAACCGCCGGCAATACCGCCGATCGCCATGCCGAGCAAGGTCAGACTACCGAGCGCGCCCGCTTCGACGTTGGTCAGCCCGAAGTCGTCCTTGATTCGCGACAGGGTCAGGCCATACATCATCACGTCGGCGCCATCGGCGATCAGCGCGAGGTAGCCGAGCACGAAGACCAGCACCCAGCGGCCTTGCGAGACGGCCGGATGGGGCACGGCTTGATAGTGTTGCAGATCGGATGGTGTTTTCATGAACGCGCGACGCAAGCGGGGGATTGCGTACTCTGTTTGATGAGAGCGGGGGCAAGGAAGGCGCCGATCAGCAGGCCCATGCTTTCATGGCGGCTGGTGTACCAGCCTTCCTCGTGCGTCAGGTTCATCGTACCGATGCACACGCCGTCATAGGCGATAGGGATGTTCAGGATCGAGCCGAGACCCATCCCTGTCATCACTGCGTGATCGTCGAAGGCCTCGCGAATGCCTTGCGACGTGGCGGCGCGAAATGGCTTCAGCTCCTGGAGTATCTGCCGCGCCCACGCGGTGCCTTGCTTCCTTTTGCGGCCGCCCAGTGGATAGACGTCCGGCATGTTCGTGTAGACCCGTTCGACCTCGTGTCGCTGCGCATCGTAGGACATGATCGTAATCAGGCTCAGGCCTATCGCCTTTGCCGCCACCGCGTGAACCACGCGGAACAGCTCAAGTGGTTGGCCTTTCACGCGCATCGCCAGCGCGAGGCGTTCGAGGTCCGCGATATCCAGCATCTGTGTATCGTGCGGTGCGGATTCGGTCAGGTTGCCTTGCATCGTTTGCATCGCGTTTGGATCGGGAAATGGGAAGAGTCGCAGTGCGATTCAGCCGTGCATGCGGGTGGAGTTCAACTGGCCTCGCGCGTCGCGAGCCGGTTCGAGCTCGCTCGCTTCGATATCTTCGAGCGAGCGGTTGCGGGTTTCGATGCCGAGGAAGAACACCACGCATGCGCCGATCACCAGCACCGTCGTGGTCATCGCGAACACACCGAGAAAGCCGAACAGCGGATAAACGAGGCCGACGAGAATCGGCGCGCTGACCGAGCCGATGCGGCCGAACGATGACGACGAACCCGTGCCCGTGGTGCGCACCGCGGTCGGAAACACTTCCGGCGTATAAGCATAGACGCCGGCGAATGCGCCGTTCATGAAGAACGACAGCGCGATGCCCGCGGTCATGATCTGTATGCCGGTGTGAGAAAACGCTAGCGTGATCGCAGCGATCCCGCCGAGCAGCATGTAGGAAGCGACCACCGCCTTGCGCCCGATTTTCTCGTTGAGCCACGCGGCCGAGAAGTAGCCGGGAATCTGCGCGCCATAGATCGCGATCGAATAGCCGAAGCTCTTCGTCATCGTCAGTCCTTCCTTGACCAGCAGGCTCGGGATCCACGAGAAGAACGAGTAGTACGCGAACGCAACCGAGAACCACATCAGCCAGCTGACCGTGGTCGTGCGCGCGAGTCGCGGCGACCACAGCGCGAGCACGTTGCGCCACGCGTTGCCGCGCTTCGGCGTCGAGGCCGGCGTGGGCACCGCGTGAAGCGCGTTGGCCACGCTCACGGGAGCAAGCGCAATGCCGCGCTCGACGAACGCCGCCTCGATGCGGCCGACGATGCCGTTCGCCTCGGCCGCACGGCCCTGGCTTTCGAGCCAGCGCGGCGATTCGGGCAGCGTGCGGCGCCACCACAGCAGCATCACGACCGGCAGCGACGTGAGCACCGCCAGATAGCGCCAGCCGTCGGCGAAGTTGCGCACCACCGCGAAGCCGAGAATCGACGAGGTCAGATAGCCGAACGACATGAAGCCGACTAGCGCGCCGCAGAAAATGCCGCGATAGCGGCGCGGCACGAACTCGGCGAGAAACGGCGCGATCACGACGGTCTCCGCGCCCGAACCGAAACCCGCGACGACGCGCAATGCGAAGAACGTGTGCCAGTCCTGCGCGGTTGCGCTCGCGAGCGACGCGACGCAATAGATGGCGAGCGCGCTCATCATGATGCGGCGTCGGCCGATCACGTCGGCGAGCACACCCGAGAGGAACGCGCCGAAAAAATAGCCGATATAGGTGCTGCTCGCGACCAGGCCGGTCTGCGCGCTGGTCAATTGCCACAGCTTGCTGACGACCGGCAGCAGAAACGCGAGCGACGACGAATCTAGTCCGTCGAACATGTACCCGAGCCCGCCGATCAGCAGCAGTCTGCGGTGAAAGCTCGATATCGGAAGTCTTTCAAGACGGGCAGCGACGGCGGACACGGCAACTTCTCCCGAGGAAATCGCGCGACGAGGCCGCGCGTTCTGTGCTGATGGCTGCTTCGGGCCGCTTATCGGCCGATCGCGTAAGCCTGCATCTGACGCGGCGTGGCCGCGCCTCGCATCAAACCGTTGCGGATCGCGACCGCGCAGACCCGGCCGAGCGCCCACGGCTCCGTGACGGTGAGATCGTGGCCGCGCGCGCGCAGTTCGGCGAGCGTGCTGTCCGGAAAGCGCGACTCGGCGGACATCTTGCCGAGCTGCATCGCGCGCGGATAGAACGAGCCGGGGAAGTGCGCGGTCTGGAACGACGGCGCGTCGGCGGCGGCCTGGAAGTTCATCCCGCCATGCACGTGCTTGAGGAACAGTTGCAGCGACCACTGATCCTGCTGGTCGCCACCCGGCGTGCCGAAGGCGGCGTACGGCTTGCCGTCGCGCGTGACGAGGGTCGGCGACAGCGTGGTGCGCGGGCGGCGGCCCGGGCCGAGTGATGAAAGCAGGCCTTCTTCCATCCAGAACATCTGCGCGCGAGTAGTCACGTTGAAGCCGAGACCCGGCACCACCGGCGATGCCTGCAGCCAGCCGCCCGACGGCGTAGCCGACACCATGTTGCCCCAGCGGTCGACCACGTCGAGATGCACGGTGTCGCCGCGCAATTCGGGTAGTGGAGCGAAGGTCGGCTCACCCTGACCGAAGCCGCCGGCCTGCTCGCGACCGGCGTTCGCGACGATGCGCGCGGCGCGTTGCTCGCTGTCGCCGAGCAGCCCGGGACGGAATTCGAACGACGCGCGGCGCGGATCGATGAGGCGACGCCGCTCGTCGTTGTATGGGTCGCTGAGCAGCACGTCTATCGGCACATGGGAAAACGCTGGGTCGCCGTAGAACACTTCGCGATCGGCGAATGCGAGCTTCGAGCACTCGATCACCGTGTGCACGAAATCGGGTCCGAGGGGGTCCAGCGCGCTGAGATCGAAGCCCTTCAGCAGCGCGAGCTGCTGCAGGAACATCGGGCCCTGGCCCCACGGGCCGGTTTTGTGCACGCGCATGCCGGCGTAGTCGTACGACACCGGGTCTTCGTAGGTCGGCTCCCAGCGCGCGAGATCGCCCGCATCGAGCAGGCCGCTGTTGCGCAGGCCCGAGGTGTCGAGCACGGCGGTCGAACGGAAGTACTGGTCGATCGCGTCGGCGACGAAGCCGCGATAGAAGGCATCGCGCGCGCGTTCGCACTGCTCGGCGCGATCGCTGCGTGTGTTCGCCTCGCGCAGGATGCGCTTGTAGGTTTCGGCGATCGCGGGATTCGCGAACAACTGGTTCGGCATCGGCGCCTCGCCGTTGCGCAGCCATTGCTCGGCGGAGGTCGTCCATTCGGTGCGAAAGAACTCCTGAATCGCGAGAATCGACGATGCCATGCGCGGCAGAACCGGATAGCCGCTTTCCGCGTAGCCGATCGCATAGCTCAGCACGTCTTCGAGCGGCAACTGGCCATAGTCGCGCAGCAGCGCCATCCACGCGCCGAACGCGCCCGGCACGACCGCGGGCAGCAGGCCCGTGCCCGGCACCACGTCGAGCCCCATCTTGCGCATCCGCTCGATGGTCATACGCGCGGGCGTCACGCCCTGTCCGCACAGCACGCGCACGCGTTCTTCGCGCGCACTGTAGAACACCACCGGCAGTTCGCCACCCGGACCGTTCAGATGCGGCTCGACGATCTGCAGGACGAAGCCGGCGGCAGCGGCGGCGTCGAACGCATTGCCGCCTTTTTCGAGGACCGCCATCGCCGATGCGCTCGCGAGCCAGTGCGTCGAGGCCACCATGCCGAAGGTGCCGATCAGTTCTGGACGGGTTGTAAACGACATGCGCGACTCCTTGGCGACGACGGCTCCGAACGGTCGAACCAATTTTTAATGGTTCCACTGGAGAAAATGAAAGCGTAAGTCTAACGAAGCCGGGTTGCACCCGGTGTTAACCCGCGAATTGCGAGCTAGTATAGCGAATCAAAAATCATCGGTTGCAGCCGTGTCAAGTCGCTGCGATTCTGGTATCGTTGAGACCAATACAAATTGGTTCACGGAATGACATGGAAAAACCGGTACTGGCTGTGCTGCTCGACTACATCGCCGACCATCAGTTGAAGGACGGTGACGCGCTGCCGCCCGAACGAAAGCTCGCCGAAGAACTGGACGTGAGCCGCCGCGAGTTGCGCGCGGCGCTCGCTTCACTCGAGGCGTCGGGGCGCGTTTGGCGCGGCGTCGGCCGCGGCACCTATCTGGGCGCGCGGCCGCTGAAGTTTGCGCCGACGCTGCGCGGCTTGCGCGCCGGTACAAGTCCCGCGGATATCGCGGAAATGCGGCTGTTGTTCGAGCCGGCGCTGGCCGCGCTGGCCGCTACGAAAGCGAGTGGCGACGATCTGCAGGAACTGGAGAAATGCGCACGCAAAAATGCCGCCGCGAAAAACGACGAAGAGTGGCAGCAATGGGATCATCGCTTTCATTTGCTGATCGGACATGCCACGCGTAATCCCGCGTTGATCGCTTTGATGGAGGTGATCAACGGCATGCGGGTGAAGCCGGAGGTTCGCGAGAAAACGTCCGCGCAGGAGACGCGGCAGTTTTTCGCACAACAGCATCAGGTGATCGTCAATGCGCTGAAAGCGCGCGATGCGGACGCGGCCGCGCAATGCATGCGCGAGCATCTGCTGAGTGTGCAGTGGCGTGCATCGGCGAAGACCGATGCAGCGGCGGCGCGGCGTGCGTGAGTTGCCGTGGCGCCGCGCTGGTTAGGCGATGGCGGAGCTTTACTGCGCAAGCTTTCGGTTGAACCGGCGCATGCCGTCAAAGACGGCATCGGCCACGTCCAGCGGAAATTCGGGGGGCAGTCGCGACGAGACGGTATCGATCACCGTCTCCGTTTGCGCGCTCAACTGATCGATCAGCGCATCGACATCGGTGGCGGAAAAGCCCACGAGCTGTCCTTCTGCGACCCAATGCCGGCGCTGGATCTGATTGAGCAGGTAGTGGACGTTCTTGCCGCGAACCGCCATCGCCAGTTTCACTTTTTGCGCCGCGAGACGTCCCGCACCGCTGCCGATGATCGGATGCGCGGACAGCACGTCGTAGAGCGGCGTGGCTTCGTAGCGATTGCCGGGCAGATGCGCGATGCTGAAGTTCTTCGCGTGGCCATCGGTCGCGGCGAGCAGCCAGAAAACCAACTGCGTCGCGAAGAAGTTGCGGCGGTCCGTCGTCGCGCGGGCGGAGCCCGCGAGTATCTCCATGATCGCCTCGATGCCCGGTCCGCCGTCGGACTCGTACTTGTGCAGCGCCGACGTACCAGTGGCCTGGCACATGTCCTCTTGCGGCAAACGCACGATCCACGTGGCGTCGCTCGACAAACGGCGATCGAAGCGCTCGACGATCAATACCTTCTGTTCGTCGAATCGCGCGATTTCGCAACGCGCGACCGGGAGGCCGTAAGCCGCGACGATCCGCGAGCACAGCCATTCGTTTTCCACCGACGTGCGCATATCGGCGCGCATGTTGCCGACGAGCCCGAGCGGCAGCTTGAAGATGTGCGTGGTCGGCGTGCTGCCTTCGGGCAGCAGCCAGCGGTTGTGATGACGGAGCAGCGCGGTTTTTTCCTGCGCACCGGCGATCGACAGACGCAGGTCTTCGAGCGGATCGTGCTGCCCGAGCGGCGCCGCCGTCGTCGTGCCGCGCAGCAGCGCCGCGATGTCGCTGTCGCTGAGTTCGCGGCCGTGGATGCTCGTCAGGTCGCTCGGCTCTTCGTCCGGCGGCAGCAGTTGCAGAGCGCCGACGCAGTCGCGTCCGAGTGTGGTGAGCAACGCAAACGGCGCGGTGCTGCCGGTCCGGTAGCGCGCGGCGATGCGGCGCCGGATCGGTTCACTGTCGGGCAGCAGATTGTCGAAATAGTCGGCGACGATCTGGCCGCGATACGGCTGATTGCCTGGTGTGAACGGCAGCGACAGCGATAGCGGGCGTCCTTGCGGATCGTCAATCCATTCGTCGGCATAGGTCAGACGTTCGGCGCTGCGTGCCGTTTCCCAGGCGCCGACCCGCAGGCCGTTCATCCATAGGTTCAGACGGTTCGGTGTGCTGCGCGCCATGCTTACCAGTCCTCCCGTTTCTTGCTCGTGCTGGCCGCTTTGGTTGCCTTGGCGGGCTTGACCGCTTTGGGCTTTTGGGCGGTGCTGGCGGATTTGGCCGCTTTGGCGTTGGTGCCCGATGCCTGGGCTGCGGCGCGGTCGCTGGCCTCGCCGGGCGATGTCGTCGCCGCGCGCTGCGCCGCAGCTTGCGCGCGCGTGGCGCGTATGGCGGTGCCTTTTGCTGCGGCCGGCGGCGCGTCTTCCACGGCCACGCTTTGCGTCGATCCGCTCGGCGTGAGCTTCAGATCGACCTGCAAAACCCGTAACACCCGGAAGAGCCGTTCGACGCTGACGGCCGAGGGATTCGCTTCGAGTTGCGCGTAGGTCTGTTGGGTGACGCCGAGATGGGCGGCCATCGCGGTTTGAGTGAGCCCGGCGGCCTTCCTGAAGCCCTGCAGGATCGGTCTGAGCTGGCTCAGTGTCTTGATCGCGTAGTCCACGATGGATCTCCGGTTCGGCGGCGGCGTAACAGGTCAAAACCTGTAAATTGCGGATACAGTCTATACCCTGTATTTCGTAAATACAAGCTAAAGACTGTTAATCGTGAGCGCAGAATCATTTGAAACGCTGTCCCCTTCACGCTAGCCATCACGCAACTAACGGTCAACCGCGCACCGCCAGCCCCTTCGCTGCTGCGCAGCCAACCGCCGCAGGCAAGGTGTGATCGACCGGAGCCCGTCCGGCGAACGCATCAATAGAAAATCGCATGTAATGCCAGAACAAGCGTCTCGAACGTAAATCGACAGATTCACATCGTTTTCAATTAATGCGATCCAATCAGGAAGACAAACATTCACGAAAGGAAGAAGAAACCGTGTTCGGATTGCGTGGATAGAACACTGAATAGCCATCGATAAAAATCGCTAGCAATATCCCCAGCGCCCAATCGAGCGCAGGATAACCGATGAATGTTGACGCGCATTGCATCGCACTGCTTTCGCTCGTCGAATGAAATTGACACAAATTTCACGCGGCGTGCCTCGAGTGGAAATGAGCTTGGAAATTGCAGAAAAGGCTGTAGACTCTATAGCGTGTGTTACGCGGCGATGCCCACGCAATTCCGATCGTTGCGCGCCCACAGCATGCGTGCAAATCACTCCAATCCGTCACGAGATTTTCTGCCATCAAGGTGTCTATTCGCTGATACGACTCAACGCTAATAGAACCTGAACCGGCGAACCACGCCGACCGATGAACCTGAAAAGGAGAATCGACGAGACCCTCGGACCACTCTTCCAAATAACGCGATCGACACCGCCGGATGCGGTCGCCGGCCGGCCGCTGGAGAACATAACTTCCCTGGAGTATGTGATGGTAAGCAAACCACAATGGCGAACGCTGTTATCCGTGACTTTTCTGTCGCTGGCAATGATGGGCAACGTCGCGCGTGCGGAAAACATTCCAATCGTCACGGGCCAGCAATGGATGCAGTCGACCGACGAGCAGAAGAAAGCGTATCTGATCGGTATCTCGAATGTGATCGACATCGAGCGCGCCTATGCCGGCAACACGGCGAACAGCAATGACATCGCGCAGCGCTTCGGCAAGGGCATGCAAGGCCAGACACTCGACAGCGTGCGTCAAGGCCTCGACAGCTACTACGCGGCCAATCCCACGATGATCCAGCACCCGGTGATCGAGACCCTATGGTTCCAGATGGTCGTGCCCGGCCTGAAGAAAAATCAATAAGGAGAACGATCATGAAACGACTTGGGTGGATCGTCAGTATTGGCGCGCTAGCTGCGATGATCGGTTGCACGGACATGAGCCCGCGGACGCAGGGAACGCTAGGCGGCGCGGCACTCGGCGCGGGCGCCGGTGCGGGCATCGCGGCGATCTCTGGCGGCGACGCGTGGACCGGCGCGATCATCGGCGGCGCGGCGGGCGGCGTGGCCGGCAATATCCGCGGCCGTTAGTCATTGCCACCGAGCAGGCAAGCCGGGGCGCGACACGGATTGCGTCCCGGTTTTTCGTTATTGACGCGCACGGCCCGATGATGTGGCCTTGATGGGCAGCACATAGGCGTCGGGCGAAGCGAGCTCGGAAGCGTCGCTGAAGGACTCTTCTTGCAATCATTCGCGCCGGGCATATCTTGCCTCTCCGGCATGCCGTGCCAATCATCCGGTCATACACAGTCTTCGTCGATGCCGCGCCGCGCGCTCGGACGACAAAGTTTGAACCGCTGATTAAAAGCCCTTAGGATATCCACACCGGAAGCCGTCGCGATGACGGCATGCGCACGCCGCGCAGAGAGCAGCCTGCGCGCGGTGCAACCTTCATCTCATCAAGAGAACACGAATGCTGCGCACGTCGCTGAAGGTAATAAAGATAAGTGCATGGGTTCTAGTGCTGCTGGCGGTGCTCGCATTGGGACTACGCGCGTGGTATTCGCAGCGCGGGCCAGAGCTGTCGGTATGGCACACCTATGTGCCGCGCGAAATGACCGTCGAAGAAATGGACACCGCCGACTGGAACGCGTACATCAAGGCGGAAAACCGGATTTTCGAAGACGTGCGCGTCAATGTCGTCGATAAGATCCGGCCGTCCGAGCGCATTCCGGCGAACCGTTATTACGAAGGCTCGCCGATCTTTCCGTGGCATTTCGCCGAAAACTGGAATCGCTCGTACATTCTCGAACCGTCGGGCCCACCCGTAGGTGCGGTCGTGCTGCTGCACGGCATGACGGATGCGCCGTACAGCATGCGGCATATCGCGCGTCGATATCGCGATCGCGGTTTTGTCGCGATCGGCATCCGCTTGCCGGGACATGGCACAGTGCCGGCGGGGCTCACCGACGTGCACTGGAAGGACTGGACCGCGGCCACGCGGCTCGCGGTACGCGAAGCGCGACGTCGCGTGGGGCCGGACAAGCCGATCGAGCTGGTCGGGTTTTCAAACGGCGGCGCGCTCGCGCTGCAATATGCGCTCGACGCGATCGAGAATCCCGCGCTCGCGCGTCCGACGCGCGTCGTGCTGATCTCGCCAATGATCGGCGTTACGCGCTACGCGCGCTTTGCCGGTCTCGCCGGATTGCCCGCGGTGCTGCCGGCCTTCGCGCGCGCCGCGTGGCTCGGCATCGTGCCGGAGTTCAACCCGTTCAAGTACAACTCGTTTCCTGTAAATGGCGCGCGGCAGTCCTATCTCCTCACGAGCGTGATTCAGGAACAGATTGCGCGCCTCGAGCGCGAGAACCGGCTCGATTCGTTGCCGCCTATTCTGACGTTCCAGTCGGTGACGGATTTCACGGTCAGCACGCCCGCGGTGATGTCGTTGCTCTACGACAAGCTGCCTGAGAACGGCAGCGAAGTCGTGCTGTTCGACGTGAACCGCAGCGTGCGTTTCAGGACCTTCCTACGCAACGCGTCGTACACGGCGCTCTCGCGACTGCTGCGCATCGGTCCGCAGAACTATCGCACGACAGTGATCGCCAACGTGTCGCCGGATTCGGCGCATACCGTCGAGCGCAGCGTTTATGCGGGAGAAGTGCAAAAACGCGTGAAGCCGCTGGACATCGATTATCCACAGGATATTTTCTCGTTGTCGCACGTCGCGATTCCTTTCCCGATCACCGACGCACTGTACGGCATCGCGCCGGACGATTCGGAGAACTTCAACGAGAACCTCGGCACGCTCGCGCCGCGCGGTGAACGCGGCACGCTGATTCTGACGCTCGATTCGATGTTCCGAATCGCGTCGAATCCGTTCTTCCCGTATCTGCTGCAGCGGATCGACGAAGGCATCGGCAAAATGCCGCCGCCGGTGGCCAAGTCACCGCCGCGCACGCACGAAACGGCGGGCGGTCCACCCGACGATTTCGCGGCAGACCTGAACGCGCTCGAGGAGGCCGGCTCGGACGAGCCTTGAGGTGTGGATCGCCATCCGCTTTTCCGCGCGAGCAGCGACGTTACGGCTGATACGACGAATCGACGATCGTCCACAGCGCCGCTTTCGGCTTCAGGTTCGCATCGAACGGCAGCGGCAGGTTGTTGCGCGGCACCGGCGCCGACGTCAGCCACGTGTGCTTGTCCGAGTAGCCCCAGAACGTCACCGCCTTGATGCTTGGCTCCTGCTCGAATAGGGCGAACACCGCGCGATAACGCTCGGCCTGCGCACGCATGATGTCGTTCGGAACCGGATGGCCGACGTCTGGCAGACACGCATGCGGATTGCTCCAGCATTCTCCCGGATCGGCATAGAGGCTTACGTCGAGCTCGGTTACCTGGTTTTCGAGGCCTAGCGCGGCGACGTCGTCGAATGCCTGCTTGATATTCGGTAGTGGCGGCCAGTTCACGCTGATGTGCATCTGATGCCCGACACCGTCGATCGGCACCCCCTGCGCTCGCAAGTCGCGGATCACGGCGACCAGCTTTGCGCGCTTGAGCGGATCGTCGGTGTTGTACTCGTTGATATAGAGCTTCACGTCCGGGTCCGCCGCGCGCGCCGCGCGGAACGCGGTCGCGATGTAGTCCTTGCCGAGAGCGCGATACCACGGACTGTCTTCGCGATAGACCTGATGCGGATCATCGCTGATCACTTCGTTGACCACGTCCCACGCATAAACCTTGCCTCGGAAGTGTGTGACGACGTCGGTTATATATCGATCGAGCCGCTTCGCGACGATGTCGCGATAGTGCGGATCTTTCGGATCGCCGGCGAAGAACCAGTCCGGCGCCTCGGTCCAGCCGCCGGCCTTGAAGTGCCACACGAGCGTATGGCCGCGCACTGCAATGCCGTGCGCCCGAGCGAACGCGACGATCCTGTCGGCCGGCTCGAAGTTGTACTTGCCTTCCGCGACGCCGATCGTGCCCGGCTTCATCTTGTTCTCGGCGGTCAGGCTCGAGAACTGAGCGGCGATCAGCGTCGCGTCGGCGGGGCTGTCGATCGAATCAGGTTCGATCGCCGCGCCGACCTTGAAGTGCGCGGCCATCACACTGCGCAGAGGCGGCAGCGTTTCGGCGGGCGCCGCGGCGAGCGGCGGGCCGTCATGAGCGACGGCCGCCTTGTCGAGCGCGCAGCTTGCGGTCCATGTGAGCGTACAAATGGTGGCGGCTGCGCAGAGCATGCGCATCGAGGTCCTTAGAGGACGCACTCCTGGTCTCCTGTGAGGAAATGCCGGTTCGGCTGTTTTTCTAACTGCTTGTAACGTTATCGGTAACAGTGAGGATGTTAAGCAGCGTGCCGCGTCCCCGCTATGAGGGATTTACCCGACAGATCAACGAGATGACGAATGGTGGATGAGCGTCGAGTCGACCGGGTTTGACCCGGCGCGGGATGAAAGCGCTTTCAGGTAGGGGTGCACAAACCGGCCGCGCGGCTGACCGTGCGAAACAGGGCGCCAGTCATCCAATCCAACTGGCGGAACAGGAAAACCGAATCCCTTTAACGCGCGGCGTCTGCTTCAATCGTCGTCCGCGCACCGCGATTCAGTTCGATCTCAATGCCCGTTCAACGAGCCACCGTCGGGCGTGAGCCGGTTGTCCACCGAGGTGACACCGGGCACCGACATCGCAGCCCGTTCGGCACGCGCGACATGCTCCCGTTCGGGCACAAATCCGAGCAGCATGATTTGCCCGGAGTGGGCAAAGACAAACACATGTGACATCCCGACGCCGCTGTGCGCCTCCGCAACCCGCACGCTATGAGCGAGTTGTTGGTCGGTGGCTTGCGAATCCTGGGCATAGGCAACCGGCGCGATTGCGCCTGAAACCAGCAACGCGAGCGTAGAAACAAGGGTTGTTTTCACGATACCTCCTTATTAGCACCAAGGTGTGCCGGCAAAATCCGCCGGCAAATCTTCCGATCCGACTCAATGCGAGGCCTCGGAAGTGCATTGGACAAAACCCTCTTTCACTGCTTGCGTCGCTGTTATCGCGATTGCGCGTCGAGGTTTGGCCAGTTGGGGGCGTTGGGCGGTCAAGCCGTCGCCCGCAGAAAAGTTCGCAAGGGCAGCGCGTTCGAGCGGGACGCCGCAGGCGCGGCGTGGCGGGGAACAGCGAGAGCCGAGGGATGGGAGCTGGTTGGAGCGTTCGTGACGGAGCGCGAGAGCCAGACGGATGCGCTGACAATCCCGCACTCAGCCTGCTATGCGGCTGAGCCCGGCTCGTTGCCCGGCATCGTATGCATTGATGATAGTCGGTAATGTCCGCCGCTGCTGACTGCTCCGACGCCGGTTCGTCAAGCGCAAACCGTCAATGCACGCGAGGCGGGTCGTTGCATCTTCGCAACAACAAGCGCGAGATTTTTCTTGCATTCGAGTGCGCTTTCCTTGTTAAGCGAGCGCTGAGCGACGCGCGAGACGGGTTTGCGCATCGTCTCGATTCGTGAATTCAAACGGAGTTCCGACGCTTGTGACCATCACGTAATGGTCACAAAGCAGGGTGCTACTGCGGGATCGGGCGGCGCGCAACTGTTATCGATAACAGCGTTTTCCCTGAGCCGTTAGTTCGATGCGCGACGCAAGGTCATCCCTATAATCGCCTCGAAATGTGATGCGAATACGAAGCGAACATTTCGGCAAGAGGGGAAACGTGTGAGAACGCGTGCGTCCTGTGCGGCTTGGAGACGCCAAAATATATATAGGATATCTAAATGAAGAAGAAGCTTATTGCTGTGGCTGTGATGGCAGCCGCGACGACGGTGGCTCATGCGCAGAGCAGCGTCACCCTGTACGGCCGTATCGACAACGGCATCCAGTTTGAAACCGGCCTTCCGGGCGGCCACCAGTGGTCAGCCCAAAGCGGCGATTGGGGTTGCTCGTGGTTTGGCCTCATCGGTTCCGAAGACATCGGCGGCGGCACGAAGACGATCTTCCAGTTGGAGGGTCAGCTCAATACGATGACTGGTGCATCGGCGGGCAACCTGTTCGGCCGCCACGCAACGGTGGGCTTTACCAACGACAGCTGGGGTCTGTTCAAGATCGGTAACCTCGGCGCCGGCGAACTGGCGCAAGACAGCTGGGGCACCGACCCGCAGGTGATGCAGCGCTACGCGATCTCGACCCTGGTGCGCGGCCGTAACTGGACGAGCACCAGCAACGGCGCGGAGTACAACTCGCCGGTGCTGTTCGGCGGCCTCGTGCTGAAGGGCCAGTATTCGCTGACCAACAACACGAGCTGGAACTCGGCGCCGGTCAACGCGGCGGGCGTGCCGACCGGCCAGGGTCGTACGAATGCGGTTGAGGGTATCTACACGTGGGGCTCGGGCGACTTCCGGGTGATCTACGACGAAGTGCGCGGCGCCAACGGCACGTTCAATAACGTGTACTCCGCTTCGCGCTACGTTCTCGCGGGCGGTACGTACGTGCTCGGTCCGGTCAAGCTGTACGCTGGCTACCAGCACCTGAGCGCGCCTGACGCAACCAACGCGAGCGTCGGCGTGACCAATGCGTCGCAGCCGCTCGGCGTCAGCGCGCCGACCAGTGTGAACCACGAGTGGTTCGGGGCCGCATGGCAGGTCACGGCGCCCACGCTGTTGACGGCCGCGGTCTACCACGCGAACGCGAACAACGGCAACGGCAACGCGACGCTGTTCACGCTCGCCGGCACGTACGCGCTGTCGAAGCGCACGTTCCTGTACACGGAAGCGGGCTATGTGCACAACAGCTCGACGTCGAACCTGAACCTCGGCAACGGGCCGTATGGCAACAACAACTTCAATCCGGTGACGGGCACGTCGTCGAACAGCAACCCGAACTATGGTCAAAGCCAGACTGGTGTCTTCGCCGGGATCATGCATTCGTTCTGAGTTGAGGTTGCCTGATCAGCAATCGTAGTGATCTCTTTGTTTCAAGGACTGTTTCTTTCTCTTTCATAGAGAGGCCGGTGCGACGCCTCCTCCACCCTCGTCGCATCGGCTGCTTTTTCGATTTCATCATCGGACGGACTGCGTTTCTTCATATCTGAAAGCGCTTTCCTCACAGGATTCAGGCAGAACTCATGACCGACGACGGCTCAAACGACAACCCCGGCGCGCCCAAGGTACCCAACGTACCCGTTGCGCCCAACGTGACGCTCGAGGCCATCGCGCGCGCGGCCGGCGTTTCTCCGAGCACCGTATCGCGGATCCTGAACGGTTCTGCGCGCGTGCTTCCCGCCAAGCAGCAGGCGGTGGAGGAGGCAATCGCGCGTTTCAACTATCGGCCGAACGTGCTCGCGCGCGGTCTCGCGAGCGGCCGGACCGAAACGATCGGCGTGTTGACACAGGCCGTATCGAGCCCGTTTTACGCCGAGTGGCTGCGCGGTATCGAAGAGTCGCTTTCCGAGCCGGGCTTTACGCCGATCTTCGTGAGCAGCCGCTGGAACATCGCCGACGAAAAGGCGCGCCTCGAACAGTTCATCGCGCGGCGCGTCGACGGAATCATCCTGCTGCACGCGCAACTCGATGAGTCGACGTTGACCGACTACTCGCGGCACGCACCGATGCTCGTATTGGGCCGCTCGGTGCACAACAGCGCAACGCTCGCGGGCCTGCCGATCGACAACATGCAGGGCGCGCGCGACGCGACCCATCATCTGATCGAGCAAGGCCATCGCGAGATCGCGTTCATCGCCGGTCCGGCCAGTCACGAGGATGCGATCGAGCGCCTTGTCGGCTACCGGACCGCACTCGAGGAAGCGGGCATCGGCTTCGATGCCGACCTCGTCGAGCAGGGCGATTACCTCGAAACGGGTGGCGTCGCCGCGATGGAGCGCCTAATGGCGCGCCATCCATCGTTCAGCGCGGTGTTCTGCGCAAACGATCAGACCGCGTACGGCGCGCGCCTCGCGATGTTCCGCCGCGGCGTGCGGGTGCCGGACGACGTGTCGCTGGTCGGCTTCGACGACCTGCCGACTTCGTCGTACATGACGCCGCCTTTGACGACGGTTCGCCAGCCGACTTATGAAATCGGCCGACTCGCCGCGCAGGGCATCGTGCAAATGATCCGCAAGCAGTCGATCGCGCTCAGCCCGATCCCGCTCACGCTCGTGACGCGTGAAACCACGCGGCGAATCACCCCGCCGGTAGAGCAGGGGGATACGCATGTGTAGCGGCTTTTTTTCGCCTCGGCGTGAAAGCGCTTTCAGGTATCCAGTCAAGCAGAGATTCAGCAGCACATTCGGCACCAAGCAAAGCAGCACCAAGCAAAGCAGCACCAAGCAAAGCAGCAACAAAGACAACAGGGGAAGTAGGTCGCAGCAACCGGGTATTCATCAAATGCAGTTCAAACAGGTTTTTTTAGGAGACGAGTAATGAAATTCCGCTTTTCAGGCTCTGCCGCCGCCGTTCTGCTCAGCCTGGCCGCAGTCGGCGCGCACGCCAACACCACGTTGAACGTCGCGGTCTTTCCGAAGCTGGATCAGGAAATCAAGGACGCGCTGCCGGAGTGGAAGAAGCTGCATCCGGACGTCGACGTCAAGGTGTCGTCGCTCCAGATCGCCGATCACCACAACGCGATGACCACCGCTCTCGCGACGAGCTCGAATCTGCCCGACGTGATGGCGGTCGAGGTCGGCTTCATCGGCCGCTTTGCGGCGGGCGGCGGTCTCGAAGATCTGTCGAAGGCGCCGTATAGCGCGGGCCAGTACAAGAGCCAGTTCATCAACTACACGTTCGCGCAGGCGACCACGCAGGACGGCTCGATCGTCGGCATGCCGGCCGATATCGGTCCGGGCACGCTGTTCTATCGCAAGGACATTCTCGACAAGGCGGGCGTGACCGAAGCCGATCTGACGAAGTCGTGGGACTCGTATCTCGCAGCCGGCGTGAAGATCAAGAAGGCGACGGGTGCGTACCTGATGGCATCGTCGCGTGATATCGAGGACATCTACATTCGCGCCGACCTGAAGGAAGGCGACGGCGTGTACTTCGACAAGGCCGGCAATCCGATCGTCACGTCGCCGCGTTTCGTGAAGGCGTTCGAACTCGCGAAGAAAGCGCGCGAGCTCGGTCTCGACGCGAAGATCACGCCGTGGTCGAACGAATGGGCCGAGAGCTTCAAGCGCGGCACCGTCGCGACGCAAATGATGGGCGCATGGCTCGGCGGCCACCTGTCGTCGTGGATCGCACCGGACACGAAGGGCCTGTGGCGCGCGGCCAATCTGCCGAATAACGCGTACGCATCGTTCGGTGGCACGTTCTGGTCGATTCCGGTGAAAGCGACGCAAAAGCCGATGTCGTGGGAATTCATCAAGTTCCTGACGACCCGCAAGGAAACGCAGCTCGCCTCGTTCCGTTCGATCGACGCATTCCCGTCGCTGCTCTCCGCGCAGACCGATTCGTTCTTCGCCGAGCCGGTCGCGTTCCTCGGCGACGAGAAGGCGCGTCTGATCTGGCGTGATGCGGCATCGCACATCCCGGCGATCCAGCGCAGCAAGTTCGACCAGGTCGCCGAGGAAGCGGTGCACTCGGCGCTCGACAAGGTCGTCGACGATGGCGCAGACGTGCATACCGCGCTGCAGGAAGCGCAGGACCAGATCGCCCATCGGGTCCGCCGTTAAGCGGTATTGATGCAAGGTCGCGGCACGCTGCGTGCCGCGGCCGAAGTGTCTCGCGGTGCGCTGCAAGTCTGCTGCAAACAGCGTGGCCGGTCATCGACCCACCCCACGCCCGACTGGACGGAACTATTGATGAACACTCCGCTGCCCACGACCGAAGAGGTCGCCCGCGATGCACGCGTGAGCGATGTGCTGAGCTCGCCCACGCCGTTCGCCGCGCCGCGCAAAACTTCGCGGCTCGATCCGGTGAAGGTCGCACCCTACCTGTTTCTCGGCCCGTTTTTCCTGCTGTTCGCGCTGTTCATGGCGTTCCCGCTGCTGTTTTCGCTGTACCTGTCGTTCCAGAGCTGGGACGCGACGGCAGGGCTCGCGAGCATGAAGTGGGTGGGTCTGTCGAACTTCACGTTCACGCTGACCGACCCGTGGTACTGGAAGTCGCTGTACAACACCGCGTCGATGGCGATCATGTCCGGCGTGCCGCAGCATCTGGTGGCGCTGCCGCTGGCGTTCTTTCTGCAAACCGCGTTTCGCCGCTGGCGCAACCTGATGGTCGGCCTGTACTTCCTGCCGTTCATCACGTCGAGCGTTGCGATCGCACTGATCTTCTCGTCGCTGTATTCGACCGACTTCGGCATGATCAATCTCGCGATCGCCGAGCTCGGCAAGCTGCCCGGCCTGCACTGGATCGTACCCGCGCATCCGATCGAGTGGCTTTATAACCCGAAGAACGTCAAGCCGGCGGTGTCGGTGGTGATCTTCTGGCGCTATGTCGGCTGGAACACGGTGCTGTACCTGTCGGCGCTGCAAACCATTCCGAAAGACCTGTACGAGGCCGCACGCATCGACGGCGCGAACGGCTGGCAACAGTTCACCCGCATCACGATTCCGCTGATCAAGCCGATGATTTTCTTCGCGGTCACGCTGTCGATCATCGGCGGGCTGCAACTGTTCGAAGAGCCGTTCATCTTGCTGCCGAACGAAGGCATGGGTACCAGCCAGTCCGGCCTGACCACGGCCGTCTATATGTATCGCACCGCATTCCACGACGGTGATTTCGGCACCGCGAGTTCGATCGCATGGCTGCTGTTCATCTCGATTGGTGCGTTGATGTGGTTGAACACGCGGATCTTTCAGCGCAGCGGCATGAACGAGGAGACACAGCGATGAAATCGTCGAACAACAAGGGCCGCTATATCGGCTATGCGATCGTGGTGGCCGGCGGGCTGCTGATGTTCTCGCCGTTCTACTTCATGTTTGTGTTCGCGACGCACACCAGCTCCGAGATTTTCTCGATGCCGCCCCCGCTGTGGTTCGGCAGCGCGTTTCTCGACAACATGGCCTCGCTGATGCGGCACATTCCGTTCTGGCGCAATCTCGGCTGGAGCTTCTATACGGCCGCGATGCAAACCGTGCTGACGCTGCTCGTCACGTCGATGGCCGGCTACGCGTTCGCGATGTACGAGTTCCGCTTCAAGAAGACGCTGTTCGCGATCGCGCTGACCGCGATGCTGGTGCCGCCGTTCCTCAGCATGATTCCGACCTTCATGACGATGAACCTGCTCGGCTGGATCGATCAGCCGCGCGCGCTGTATGTGCCAGGCGCGGCCGCCGCGCTCGGCGTGTTCCTGATGCGCCAGTACGTCGCATCGGCGATCCCATCCGAGCTGATCGAGGCGGCGCGCATCGATGGCTGCGGTGAATTCCGCATCTACTGGAGCATCGTGATGCCGCTGCTGGGACCGGCGCTGGGCACGCTCGGGCTGATCAGCTTCATTCAGGCATGGAACAACTTTCTGTCGGCGCTGGTCGTGCTGCGTTCGCCGTCGATGTACACGCTGCCGCTCGCGCTGCGCATTCTGCAAAGCCCGACCAATTCGGATTGGGGCGCGGTGATGGCGGGTTCCGCGGTCGCGGTGCTGCCGTTGCTCGTGCTGTTTGCGTTCACCTCGCGGCGTTTGATCGACGGTCTGACGACCGGCGCGGTCAAGGCCTGAGATTTTTCCTTTCATCTTCACGCCCTGGCGGGCATGACCATTCGGGACAACAACATTTATGTCGACGTATCGATTCAACGAAGACTTCGTCTGGGGCGTGGCCACCAGTTCCTACCAGATCGAAGGCGCAGCGCATGAGGACGGCCGTGGCCCGTCGATCTGGGACGCGTTCTGCAAAGTGCCGGGCAAGGTTGTGAACGGCGAGAACGGGGATGTCGCGTGCGATCACTATCACCTCCTCGAGGAAGACCTCGATCTGCTGGCCGAACTCGGCGTCAATGCTTACCGCTTTTCGATCGCGTGGCCGCGCGTGCAGCCGACTGGACGCGGCGCATTCAACGACAAAGGTCTCGCGTTTTACGATCGTCTCGTCGACGGTTTGCTCGAGCGCGATATCCAGCCGTTCGCGACGCTGTATCACTGGGACCTGCCATTGTCGCTGCAACATACGCAAAACGGTTGGGAAAGCCGTGACACCGCTTATCGCTTCGCGGACTACGCGCGCAAGATCGGCAGCGTGCTCGGCGATCGCGTTGCATCGATCGCGACGCACAACGAGCCGTGGTGCACCGCATGGCTCGGCAACGCGACCGGCTATTTCGCGCCGGGCAATGCCGATCTGAAGAAAGCCGCGCACGTCGCGCACCATCTGCTGTTGTCGCACGGTCTCGCGTTGCAGGCGTTGCGCGCCGATGGCGTGAAGGCGCCGCTCGGCATCGTCCTGAATCAGTCGCCGGCGCACGGCGCGACGGATTCGCCTGAAGACCACGCCGCCGCGTCGCTCGAATACGCGAAGTTCGTGCGCTGGTACATGGACCCGCTGTTCAAGGGCGAGTATCCGGCCGAGGCGCTGGAATGGTATGGCGCGAACGGTCCGCAAGAGGCGATCCAGAGCGGCGATTTCGATGTGATCGGCACGCCGATGGACTTCCTCGGCGTCAACTACTACACGCGCATCTTCGCGAGCGCATCGGGCGAGAAGCGTCCGCCGGGCGTGCTCGGCTTCACGGACATGGATTGGGAAATCTATCCGCAAGGCCTCACCGAATTGCTGACGCGCATCAACGCCGACTACAAGCTGCCGCCGATCTACATCACCGAGAACGGCTGCGCGGCGAAGGACGTGCTGGCTAACGGTCGCGTGCATGACGCCGAGCGCGTGCGCTTCTATGACCTGCATCTGGCCGCGTTGTCGGACGCGGTGAAACAGGGCGTCGACGTGGCCGGCTATTTCGCATGGAGCCTGATGGACAACTTCGAATGGGCGTCGGGCTACGACAAGCGCTTCGGCATGGTCTACGTCGACTATGCGAGCCAGGAGCGCACGCTGAAGGACAGCGCGTTCTGGTATCGCGACGTGATCGCGCAACACGCCGGCGTCGCAGCCGTGCGCTGACGCGCACGCCCGGCGGCGGGCGCACCGAACCTCGCGTGGCGCGACAGTAGTGGGGCAGTGGGATAGCGTCACGCGGGGTCTGCAAGTACAAGGACTGAGGAGGAGGAGGCATCAAATGGGCGAACTCGTATTGCGCAACGTCTCGAAGACGTATGGCGAAGGACCGCAGGTGATTCAGGGCATCGATCTGCATATCCCGGACGGCCAGTTCACGGTCTTCGTGGGACCGTCGGGCTGCGGCAAGTCGACGATGCTGCGCATGATCGCGGGGCTCGAGTCGATAACGGGCGGCGACATTCTGATCGACGGCGTACGCGTCAACGATCTGCAGCCTACGGACCGCGGTATCTCGATGGTGTTCCAGAGCTACGCGCTCTACCCGCACATGACGGTCGCGGAAAACATGGGCTTTTCGCTGAAGCTGTCGGGCAAGTCGAAAAATGAAGTACGCGAGGCGGTGGGCCGTGCTGCCGAGATCCTGCAGATCACCCATCTGCTCGAGCGCAAACCGAAGGCGCTGTCGGGCGGCCAGCGCCAGCGCGTCGCGATCGGACGGGCGATCGTGCGCAAGCCGCGCGTGTTCCTGTTCGACGAACCGCTGTCGAATCTCGATGCGGCGCTGCGCGTGCAGATGCGTATCGAACTCGCGAAGCTGCATCGCGAACTCGGCACGACGATGATCTACGTCACGCACGATCAGGTCGAGGCGATGACGCTCGGCCAGCAGATCGTCGTGTTCAACAAAGGCCACATCGAGCAGACCGGCGCGCCGCTCGAACTGTATGAGCAGCCGGCGAACCGCTTCGTCGGCGGCTTCATCGGTTCGCCGCAGATGAACATGCTGGCCGCGACGCTGGTGTCGCAAAGCGATACGCAAACCGTCGTGGCGCTCGCCGGCGCGAGCCAGCGCATCGTGCTGCCCGGCCGGTCGGCGCAGTCGCTGAGCGGCGAGCTGACGCTCGGGGTGCGCGCCGAGCATCTGGACATCGGCTCGCTCGACGACGGTCTCGCCGCGCGTGTCGAACTGGTTGAGCATCTCGGCGACGTGTCGCTGCTGCATGCGCGACTCGATGGCATGGCGCACGCGATCACGCTGAAGCTCGACAAGAAGGACGCGCAGCATGCGGTCGGCGCCCGCGTCGGGATCAAGGTGGCGTCGTCGTCGGTCACGCTGTTCGATGCGAACGGCGCCGCGGTGAGTCTCTCGCGACCCAAAGTCGGCGAGGACGTAGGCGCGGTCGTTTGACAGGCCGATGCCGACGAGCGAGCACCAGCACACCGATGGCGGATAGCGCGATGGAGAAAAATGTAGCGAAGGAAGACGGCGAGGCCGCGGCTAGCGGCCCGTCCGGGCAGCGGTATGCGCAGACGCCTGGTGAAGCGGCGGCTGCCGCGGACCGCGGGCAATCGGCTATCGAACGAGCGCCGCAGCAGCGAGGAAGGTTGAAGAAGCCGCGCGAATCGCTGCATGCGTGGATCGTACATTTCGATGCGGAGCCTTCATCGAGGCCACCTGCATCGGACGACGAAGAGTGAGGCAAAAGCAGGGATGTCGTTAGTTGGTCTGCATCAAATATTATGCTTTGCTGTCTATGCCTTGCGCAGAGCTTTCATCCTTGCTGGGCCTGGCTTTGAGGGTCGGGTCGGGTGGTTCCGGATAGTGGTTCCGAGCTTAGGTTAACTCCGCATGGCGGCGGCGAGTAGGGGCCATTAACATCCGCTAACGTTAAGGGTAACGTTCCGGCTGTTTACATCTATTCGAAGAGCTAAAACAGCTAAAACACGGAGCAGACCTTGAAATCCGAGCCGGGTTGCGCGGTTACGGCAATCGTCGCCGCGAGTTGGACGGGAGTTCGAGGGAGCTCCTGGGAGTAGGTTGGGAAGAAGTGCCTGAGAGCAAGGTTGATAAAGAATGTCGGGCCGCGCATCGCGGGCGTTCGCATGCGCGCGCGTCGGCCCGACACAAAAAATAACCGTTGGAATTTTGCTGGGTGGAGAGCGTCATGGAAAAGCGAGTATCTAAAGCCATCTTCAAGTCCCGGGCCTGCGAGCTGTTCCGTCAGGTCGAGGCATTGGGCGAAACCGTGGTCGTCACCGACCGCGGGCAACCCACCATCGAAATTCGGCCGTATCGCAGCAAACAGGAAAATCCGCTCGAGCTGCTGCGCGCGTCGATTACGCATTTCAATCTGAAGCATGCGTTGCAACCGGTCACCGCCGACCAGGAAGAGTAATGATCACGCTCGACACGCTTGCGCTCGTGTGCTGGCTCGGCAGGCAGAAAGCGCTGAGCCAGGCCGCGCACGATGCGATCGATCGGGAGCTCGCCGGCGGCGAGATCCTGATCTCGGCGATCAGCGCGTTCGAAATCGCGGAGTTCGTGAAGGTCGGCAGTCTCGGGCTGTCGATGGACGCGCGCAGCTGGATGTCGACGTTTCTGTCGCTAGACGGCGTGCGGATGATTCCGGTCGACACCGAGATCGCGTTTCGCGCGGCCACGCTGCCGCCTTCGCTCAGCTTGCATCAACGCCTGATCGTCGCGACCGCGCGCACGCATGGCGGCGCGCTCGTGACTTCGGATGCGAAGGTGCGCGCGTCGACTTACGTCGAAACGATCTGGTGACGGCCGCGGCGCTGCTTGGTGCGGACAGGGCCGGTGGAATCGCGCACCACCAGTTCCGCCGGCAGCGTGATGCGCTGCGAAGCGGCGTCGATCCCGGCGATTTGCGCGAGCAGCGTGTTGACCGCCGAGCGCGCCATTTGCTGGAACGGTTGACGGATCGTGGTGAGCGCCGGGTGAAACTGCTCGGACATCGGGATGTCGTCGAAGCCGATCACCGAGATGTCGTCCGGCACGCGCAGGCCGGCTTCGCGAATTGCGGCGATTACGCCGAACGCGCTCTGGTCGTTGGCCGTGAAGATCGCGGTGGGGGGCTCGGCGAGGTTCAGCAGATCGAACGTGACGTCGAACGCCATCATTTGCGACAGGTCGCCCGCGGCGACCAGCGAGTCTTCACGCGGCAGGCCGAGACGAGCCAGCGTGTCGTGATAGCCGCGTTGCCGGTCGCGCACACCTTCGATCGTTTCGTCGCCCGCCAGAAACGCGATGCGCTTGTGACCGAGCTCCGCCAGGTGTTCGACCGCGAGACAGGCGCCGCCGTAGTTGTCGACCGACACCGACGGGAAGCCCGTCAGCGTGCCGCGCTGATCGACGACGACGACCGGCACCTTCGCGGTGGCGAGCGCCTCGAGGCACAGCGACTCGCGCGGAAGAATCGCGAGGATGCCGTCGGAGAATTGCTGGATCAGTCCGAGCAGGTCGTGATGCGTATGACGATCTTCGTCGAACACCGTGTAGACCAGCATCTCGCAGCCCGCGCCACGCGCCGCGCGGCCCGCGCCGAGAATCAGTTCGCTGGAGAATTGCGTGTCGAGCGTCGGCGTGATGATGCCGATGATGCCATTGCGGCCACCCGACAGTTTCTGCGCGGTGCGGTTGACGACGTAACCGATGTCCGACGCGATTCTCAGTACTTCGTCACGGGTTTCGCGCGACACGCCAGGACGGCCGTTCAGAGCGCGCGATGCGGTCATCTGGGACACCCCGGCAAGCTTGGCGACGTGCTCAAGCGTGGGGGTTTGTCTTGCCATGCGGGTCGGAGCTGTGCGAGAGGTCATTGGATGGGTCGACTCGCTAATCGCGTTAGCGATACCGTTTATGTAGTCGCTATTCTAGCAGAACCCGATATATTTCCGCTTTCCCGCAATCAATCAATCTTATACAGGTGTTGCGTCGCAGCCCGCCGAGACCAGGTAAAATCCCGCATAGCCTTACTTCCCGCGTCGACCTAACATTCACTAACGTTAAGGCTAACGTTAACGTTTCGGCAGTTTCTTAAAAATCCAGAAGAGGGGACACACACATGGCGTACCCGGCGTTGTTTAAAGCGCGGTCCATTGTCGGCGCGACGGCGCTGCTGTTTTCGTTGTCAGCAGTTGTTTCGAACGCCCTAGCGGCGGACTCCAAGACGATCACGGTATGGGACCAGCAGACCAATGCGTCGTCGAGCAAGATCATTCGCGACGCGTCGGATCGATTCGAAAAGGCGGTTCCGGGCTACAAGGTCGAGAATTCGCATGTGCTGAACGAAGCGTACAAGACGAAGCTGAAGGTCGCTTTCGGCGCGAACCAGCCGCCGTGCGTGTTCGAGAACTGGGGCGGCGGCGGCCTGCACGAGTACGTGAAGTCCGGCCAGATCGCCGACCTGACGCCGTACCTGACCAAGGACCCGGCGTATCGCAACCGCTTCATGCAATCGTCGTGGGATGTCACTACATTCGACGGCAAGACCTACGGTGTTGCTGCCGAAAACGCAGCGGCCGCGGTGATTTTCTACAACAAGGAAGTTTTCAAGAAGTACGGCATCTCGCCGCCGAAGACGTGGGATGAACTGATGCACGTCGTCGAGGTGCTGAAGTCGCACAACGTCGCAGCGTTCTCGCTCGCGAACAAGAACAAGTGGACCGGATCGATGTACTACATGTACCTCGTCGACCGTATCGGTGGTCCGCAAGTCGTGAAGGATGCGATCGAAGGCAAGGGCAAGGGCTTCGAAGATCCGGCCTTCGTCGAAGCCGGCAAGCGCATTCAGGAACTCGTGAAGGCTGGCGCGTTCGCACCGGGCATCAACGGTCTTGATTACGACTCGGGTGCTTCGCGCCGTCTGCTGTACACAGGCAAGGCTGCCATGGAGCTGATGGGCGCCTGGGAAGCTTCGACGATCGCCAACGAAAATCCGACGTTCTCGAAGGATCTCGACTTCTTCCCGTTCCCGAGCGTGCCGGGTGGCAAGGGTGATCCGCGTGACCTGATCGGCACCGTCGGCGATGGCTTCCTGAGCATCTCGGCCGAGTGCAAGACGCCGGACGCAGCGTTCAAGCTGATCCAGTCGCTGACCGACGAACAGGCGATGCAGGCTCGCGCATCGGATGACCACAAGCTCCCGCCGGTCAATAACGTCAAGATCGACGATCCGTTCACGCAGCGTCTGCAGAAGCTGCTTGCCGCGGCTCCGAGCGTGCAGCTCTGGTACGACCAGGCACTGCCGCCGGCTCTCGGTGAAATGCACAAGGACACGACGCAGGCGCTGTTCGGCCTGTCGGTGACGCCTGAAGCTGCTGCGCAGCAAATGGAAGCCGCTTTGAAGAAGGGCGGTTGATCTTCTCCAGTCTTAAAGAAAAGTCCGACCGGCACCGCAAGGTGCCGGTCGGCATACAAGCCCGTGAATATCGCACTTTCCGCTACTCCCGAACGCCGGCTGAGATTCTCATCGCAAACGCTCGTCACGGTGGTGTTTCTTGCACCGTCGCTGCTGCTGCTGGCCGTGTTCCTGCTCTATCCGCTCGTCTCCAGCCTGCGGCTGTCGCTGCTCGACTGGAACGGCCTCGGCAACACTGCCCGTTATATCGGGCTCGCGAACTGGGAGCGGCTCGCGCACGACATGGTGTTCTGGCAATCGCTGCGGAACAACGTGATTCTTGCTGTCGCATCGATCGTCATCCAGCTTCCGATCGCGCTCGCGCTCGCCGTGCTGCTGGAAAAGGCCGGCCGTGGCTCGCGCTTGCTGAAGGTTCTGTATTTCCTTCCTCTGTTGATGTCGAGCGTCGCGATCGGCGTGCTGTTCAAGCAAATCTACGATCCGAATTTCGGTCCGGTCAACGTCGCGCTGCAGGCATTCGGGCTCGATGGCCTCGCGAAGGACTGGCTGGGCGACCCGCATTTTTCGCTGGGCGCGACGATTGCCGTGATCATCTGGCAGAACGCGCCTTTCTACATGATTCTGTTCCTCGCCGGGCTCTCGTCGATGCCGGCGGAAGTCAACGAGGCTGCGCTGCTCGACGGCGCATCCGAGTGGACCATTTTCTGGCGTATCAAGCTGCCGCACCTGCAAGGCACGGTGCGCACGGCAGTGCTGCTGTCCGTGCTCGGCTCGCTGCGTTACTTCGATCTCGTCTTCGTCATGACCGGTGGCGGCCCCGAAGGCTCGTCCGAGGTGATGGCCACCTACATGTATCGCACGGTGTTTAGTTCGTTCCAACTCGGCTACGGCAGCACCATCGGCTCGGCGATGTTCCTTATCGTCATCACGGTGGCGGCGGTGTCGATGTACTTCACCCGCCGTTATGCAACCGAGGTCTGAACCATGAACAAGAAACTACGCTTCCCCCGCGTCGGGATTCCTCTGCTGGCACTGATCTGGCTGGCCGTCACGACGATTCCGTTTCTCTGCATGGTCGCGTCGAGCCTGAAGAGCCAGGAGGAGACTTTCGCGACGTCCGTGTGGGCGCCCCCGAGCCACCTGTACTGGGGCAATTACGCGGCTGTGCTGCAGGGGCCGTTCTTCACTTATTTCCGTAACAGCGTGTTCACGGTGGGCGTGTCGGTGCTGCTGATCGTCATCATCAGTGCGATGGCGGCCTACGTGTTTGCGCGCATGCGCTTCTCGCTGAACAAGACGCTGTTCGGACTGGTGGTCGCCGGCATGATCGTGCCGCTGCATGCGACGCTCGTGCCGATCTATCTGCTCACGCGCAACCTCGGCCTCTACGACACCGCGTTCGCGCTGCTCGGCCCGTATGTCGCGCTCAGTCTGCCGGTGTCGATCTTCATCCTGACCGAGTTCATGCGCCAGATTCCGCGCGAGCTCGAAGAAGCGGCGCAGCTCGACGGCTGCAGTCCGTTTCGCATCTTCTGGCGGATTTTCTTCCCGCTTTCGGCACCGGGGCTCGCCACTGTGACAATCTTCAACGGCATTGGCCTGTGGAACGAGTTCATCTTCGCGTACATGCTCACGTCGACGGCCGAGCACCGCACGCTGCCGCTCGCGATCTGGGACTTCATGGGGCAATACGCGTCGAACATTCCTTCGATGCTGTCCGTCCTCGTGCTCACCTCGTTGCCGCTGATCGTTGCCTATGCGTTCGGTCAGGAGCGCGTGATCAAGGGGATGATGGCTGGCTCGCTCAAGGGCTGATCCGCATCGCACACCACCTCGAATCGTGTGGGCCGCAGTGGCCCGCACACCGAACTTCGCAAAAACGACATGGCAAGCATCTCTCTCACTAACGTACAGAAGTCCTATACGAGCGGTAACTCGGTGATCCGCGACGCCAACCTCGAAGTCGGCAAGGATGAATTCTGCGTATTCCTCGGGCCGTCTGGCTGCGGCAAGTCCACGCTGCTGCGCATGATTGCCGGCCTCGAATCGATCACCGACGGCGAACTGCGCATCGACGGTGAACTGATGAACAACGTCGAACCCGCGAAGCGCCAGGTAGCGATGGTGTTCCAGAACTACGCGCTGTATCCGCATATGAGCGTGTACGAGAACATGGCGTTCGGTCTGCGTCAGGCGAAAATCGACAAGGCCATCATCGACAAGAAAGTGCGCAGCGCCGCTGCCGCACTGCAACTCGACAGCTATCTCGAGCGCCGCCCCGCTGCGCTGTCCGGCGGCCAGCGCCAGCGCGTGGCGATCGGCCGCGCGATCGTGCGCGAGCCGGGCGTGTTCCTGTTCGACGAGCCACTGTCGAATCTCGACGCCGCGCTGCGCGTGCAAACGCGTACTGAAATCGCCCGTTTGCATCGCGAGTTCAACCGCGCGAGCGCGGTGTACGTCACGCACGACCAGATCGAAGCAATGGCGCTCGCCGACAAGATCGTGCTGCTGCACGCCGGCGCGGACATGGAAAAACACGGCAGCATCGCGCAGATCGGCGCGCCGCTCGATCTGTATCACCGGCCGAAGAGCCGCTTCGTCGCGGGCTTCATCGGTTCGCCGAAGATGAACTTCATGCCGGCCACGGTCCTCGCGGTCGACGAAAAGGGCATTCATGTCGAACTGACCACCGGCGAGCGCGTGCGCGCCGAGGTCGACGGCCGCAAGCAGCGCGTCGGCTCGCAGGTCACGCTCGGCATCCGGCCGGAGCATCTCGCCCTGCCGTCGGCGCAGCCGGGCGTGCAGTCGATTCGCTGCGCCGTGCGTCTGGTCGAGCGGATGGGCGAGCACAGCTACGTGCACGTGGACGGTGGCGTGCGAGACGGCAACGCGATGATCGCCAAACTGCCCGGCGACGGTGGCGTGAACCACGACGAACGCGTCGAGTTGGCGTTCGCACCGCACGCGTGCCACGTATTCGACGACAAGGATTTCGCGCTGCCGCGTCTGCACTGATCCGCTTGTGACCGCGCTTCGCTGCGCGAAGCAGGCAAGCGCGGTCCCACTGAACCGCGTCGCTAGACGCACCGAACGACCCGCAGCCGATCAAACACCGCGAATCTAGAGTCGCGGCCGCGTTCGGTCGATTAGCAGGACTGCGAAGTACGGAAAGTTATCTGAAATGGAACCGGATGGCTCCGGGCCGAAGCAACGCCCTGCCGCACGCTTGTCAGGAACAACGGATTTGTCGGCGCTTCAAGCGCTTCGTACACCAGGATAAATAAAAGGAGTTTTCGATGTTGCTTCGCCAAAGTGAGATGCCGCTTTACCGCAGTCCCGCCGCAGCCGTGGAAGAGCGCGTGGCCGATCTGCTCGCGCGCATGACACTCGACGAAAAGATTGCGCAGCTTCATGCCGCGTGGCTGGTGCTGTCAGCCGATGGCAATCACAAGGCGCGTAGCATCGATTTCGCGCAGAGTGCCAACCAGATCACGGTCGACGAAATCTTGCAATATGGCCTCGGCCAGATCACGCGTCCGCTCGGCACGCATACGGTCGAACCGAAGGAGGGCGTGCGCGCGCTCAACGAACTGCAGCGCAGGATGGTCGAAGACACGCGCCTTGGCATTCCGGTGATGGCGCACGAGGAGTG
This sequence comes from Paraburkholderia sp. BR13439, assembly GCF_040948805.1. Taxonomy (NCBI): domain Bacteria; kingdom Pseudomonadati; phylum Pseudomonadota; class Betaproteobacteria; order Burkholderiales; family Burkholderiaceae; genus Paraburkholderia; species Paraburkholderia sp. BR13439. The sequence continues at coordinate 70,259 of NZ_JBFPKN010000015.1, forward strand.
CCTCGTCGGCCTCATGATCAAGGACGCGACGCTGTTCCCGTCCCCGTTGAACTATGCAGCGACTTGGAATCCGCGACTGGTCGGCGAAGTCGGCACGATCATCGGCGAGCAGGCGCGTTCGATCGGCTGTCACCAGGGGCTCGCGCCGGTGCTCGACGTGTCGCGCGATCCGCGCTGGGGCCGCACCGAGGAGACGCTCGGCGAAGACCCGTATCTGGTCGGCGTGCTCGCGTGCCATTACGTGAAAGGCTTGCAAGGCGAACAGCGCGATTTGCTCGCGACGCTCAAGCATTTCGTCGGTCATTCGGCGAGCGAAGGCGGCCGCAATCATGCGCCGGTGCATGTCGGTCCGCGCGAGCTCAACGACGTGTTCATGCTGCCGTTCGAAATGGCCGTGAAGCTCGCGAACGCGGGCTCGGTGATGCCCGCGTATCACGACGTCGATGGCGTGCCTTGCCATGGCGATCGCACGCTGCTGCACGACACGCTGCGTGAGAAGTGGGGCTTCGACGGTCTCGTCGTCGCGGATTACGCGGGCGTGGATCTGCTTTACAGCCATCATGCGGTGGCGCGCGACAGCGCTTCGGCCGCGGCTCTCGCGTTCAACTCCGGCCTCGACGTCGAGCTGCCGGGCCACGAGTGCGCGGTTCATCTGAAGGAGGCGCTGGAGCGCAACGAGATCACCGAAGCGACGATCGACACCGCCGTCTCGCGCGTGCTGCGCGTGAAATTCCAGCTCGGCCTGTTCGAGAATCCGTACGTCGATCCCGAACGTGTCGACGTGAAGAGCGCGGCCGCGGGCGATACCGCGTATCAGGTCGCGCTCGAATCGGCGGTGCTGCTGCGCAATCAGGGCGACGTGCTGCCGCTCGACGCGAACGGCGCCGACAAAATCGCGGTGATCGGCCCGACCGCCGACGATCCGCTCGCGCTGCTCGCCGGCTATAGCTTCCCGGTGCATCTGATCAACAGCGGCGAGCAGTCCACTGCTTCGATCGCGACGCCGCTGCGTTCGCTGCGCGCGTTGCTCGGCAATGAGCGCGTGATTCACGCGCAGGGCTGCGACATCATCAAGGAACGCCGCGCGGGCGCGCCGGTGTTCCCGGGCGACGTGTCGCTCGATCTGACCGGCGACGCGCATTGCGACGAGCTGATCAGCAAGGACACCGACGGCATCGCGGCTGCGGTCGAGGCCGCGCGGCAAGCGGGCGTCGCGCTGGTGTTCGTCGGCGATCTGGCGGGCCTGTTCCAGTCCGGCACGGTCGGCGAAGGGTCCGATACCGACAGCCTCGACCTGCCGGGCGTGCAGCAGGCGTTGCTGCAGGCGGTGGTCGACAGCGGCACGCCGACGGTCGTCGTCATGACGGGCGGCCGCCCGTACAATCTCGGCGGCCTCGAAGATCGCATCGCCGCGCAGATCATGGCGTTCGCGCCGGGGGAGCGCGGCGCCGAAGCGCTGGCCGATCTGCTGGTGGGCCGCGCCAACTTCAGCGGCCGCCTGCCGCTGTCGGTGCCGAAGAGCGCGGGCGCCGTGCCGTACGTGTATAACCATCGTCTGAAAAGCGCTGGAACGCCGATTGCATACCATTTCGGTTGCCGCTATCCGTTCGGCTTCGGTCTCGGCTATACGCAGTTCCGTTACGGCGATCTCGCGCTCGCGCACAGCGAAGTGCCGATCGAAGACGGGACGATCGAGCTGAGCTTCACGCTCGACAACATCGGTGCGCGCGACGGCACCGAGATCGTGCAGATCTACGTGCGTGACCGTCACGCGTCGGTCGCGCGGCCGGTGCGCGAGCTGAAAGCGTTTGCGCGCGTGCCGCTCGCGGCCGGTGCCTCGGCGCGTGTGCGCGTGAAGCTGCCGGTCGATATGCTTAACTTCACCGACGCGCGCGGCGAGCGTATCGTCGAGCCCGGTGATTTCGATCTGCTCGTCGGCAGTTCGAGCCGCGACATTCATCTGAGCGGCACGGTCGCGGTCGCGGGCTCCGCGACCAGAACGCTCGAACGCAACTGGCGCATGCTGAGCGAAGTCGAGATCGTGGCCTAAGCGGCGGGTCGGGGCGGCGAGTGCCGCCCTGTGTGTGGTCCTACTCGTTTCAAGTGGAAAATCTGATGTCGTACGCAACCTATCCAAGCCTGGCGGACAAAACCATCGTCGTAACCGGCGGCGGCAGCGGGATCGGCGCCGCGATCGTCGAGGCCTTCGCGCAGCAAGGCGCGCGCGTGTTCTTCCTCGACGTCGCCGAGCACGATTCGCTCGCGCTGCAGGAAACGCTTCGCCACGCGAAGCATCAACCGCTGTTCCGCCGCTGCGACCTGAAAAATGTCGATGCAATCGAAAGCACGTTTGCGGCCATCGTCGAAGCGGCAGGTCCGATCGACGTGCTCGTCAACAACGCCGGCAACGACGACCGGCACGAAATCGGCGATCTCACCGCGAGCTACTGGGACGACCGTATCGCGGTGAATCTGCGCCACCAGTTCTTCTGCGCGCAAGCCGCCGCGAACGGCATGCGTCGCGCGGGGCACGGCGTGATCCTGAATCTGGGCTCGGTGTCTTGGCATCTCGCGCTGCCGAACCTCGCGATCTATATGACGGCCAAGGCGGGCATCGAAGGGCTCACGCGTGGACTCGCGCGCGATCTGGGCGGCGCGGGCATCCGCGTGAACTGCATCATTCCGGGCGCGGTGAAGACGCCGCGGCAGATGCAGCTGTGGCAATCGGCGGAGAGCGAAGCGAAGGTCGTCGCGAGTCAGTGTCTGCAACTGCGCATCGAGCCCGAGCACGTCGCGCGCATGGCGTTGTTCCTCGCGTCCGACGACGCGTCGCGCTGCTCCGGCCGTGATTACTTCGTCGACGCAGGGTGGTACGGAGAATGAGCATGCCGGTACCTGTGTGCGTATGGGCGGTCGGCGCCGAACTGGCTGAAGGGCCGCTGTGGCAGGCCGCCGAGAACGCCGTGTATTTCGTCGATATCAAGGGGCGCCGGATTCATCGGCTGTCCGTCGCGACCGGCGAGCAGCGGACGTGGCAGGCGCCCGACCAGCCCGGTTTTCTGGCGCCGCTCGCTAACGGCACGTTCGTGTGCGGGCTGCCAGGCGGCCTGCATCGCTTCGATCCGGCGAGCGGGGAGTTCAGCAAGCTCGCCGACGTCGAACCGCATCTGCCGGGCAACCGCCTGAACGACGGTTTCGTCGATGCCCAAGGGCGCTTGTGGTTCGGCTCTATGGACGATGCCGAAGAGGCGCCGAGCGGCACGCTGTATCGCGTGAACGAGCGAGGCGCGGCGATCGCGCAGGACGATGACTACGTGATCACGAACGGCCCGGCGATGAGCCCGGACGGCCGCACGCTGTATCACAACGACACGATGCGGCGCGTGGTCTATGCGTTCGACGTCGCCGCGGACGGCACGCTGTCGGGCAAGCGCATCTTCGCCGCGATCTCGGGCGACGGCCATCCCGACGGCATGGCCGTCGATGCCGACGGCTTCGTGTGGATCGCGCTGTTCGGCGGCTGGCGGATCGAGCGTTACTCACCGGCGGGCGAACTGGTCGATCAGGTGCCGTTGCCGTGCGCGAACGTGACGAAACTCGCGTTCGGCGGCGACGATCTGCAAACCGTCTATGTGACGACCGCATGGAAGGGGCTGACTGCCGTCGAGCGCCAGCATCAGCCGCAGGCGGGCGGGCTGTTCTCGTTCCGAGCACCAGTGGCGGGACAGGTTCATGCTCGCTGCACGGTGGGCTTCGAGCGTTAAGACGACAAAACACAGCGACAGGACAAGCCGCAATACGCAACCCTGACGTTGCCTGGTCGCTCCGCAAGGAGCGGCCCGCTATCATGTGCGTTCCATGACTTCCGCGCATTCGCCCCGATTCCTATCATGACGTCCAGGCCGCCAGTCCCGCCCCGCATGTCCGATGTTGCCGAACGTGCGGGCGTCTCGAAGATGACCGTGTCGCGCGTGCTCGCGGGCCGCAACGTGTCGCAAGCGACCCGCGAACGCGTGCAAAAGGTCATCGACGAACTCGGTTACGTCGCCGATGCGGCGGCGGGCGCGCTGTCGTCGGGACGCTCGGAGTTCGTCGCGGTGCTGGTGCCGTCGCTGTCCAGCTCGAACTTCTCCGACACCGTGCGCGGCCTGAATGCCGCACTGAACCCGCATGGTCTGCAACTGCTGCTCGGCGATACGGACTACCTGCTGGAACAGGAAGAACTGCTGGTGCGCTCGATGCTGCGCCACCAGCCTCGCTGCGTCGCTTTGACGGGCGGCCGGCACACCGACGCGACGCGCATGCTGTTGCAGCGCGCCGGTATCCCGGTCGTCGAAATGTGGGATTTGCCCAGCGATCCGATCGATACGGTCGTCGGCTTTTCGAACTCGGCGGCGGCGCGCGCGATGGTCCGCCATCTGCACGAGCGCGGTTATCGCCGGATCGGCTTTATCGCGGGCGCCAGCGAGCGCGACCGGCGCGGGCACGACCGGATGCGCGGCTACGTCGCCGAAGTCAAGGCGCTGGGCCTCGGCGAGCCGCGCGTGATCCGGCTTGGCGATTCGCCGATCACGATGAGCCACGGCGCGCCGGCGATCAGCGCGTTGCTGGACACGTGGCCCGATACCGAGGCCGTGATGTGCGTGAGCGACATGTCGGCGTTCGGCGCGATCATGGAGTGCCATCGGCGCGGGCTGTCGGTGCCGGGCGACATCGCGGTTGCCGGTTTCGGCAACTTCGAGGTGTCGTGGTGCTGTCAGCCGAGCATCACGACGGTATCGGTCGATGCGTACGGCATCGGCCTGCGCGCCGGCGAGACGCTGCTCGCGGCGCTCGCTGACCGCGAAGCCGGCGGCGTGCATCGCAGGAAAGCGGTGAAGATCGATTTCACGGTGATTGCGCGCGATAGCGCGTAATGGGCGCGTCGCTGAATTCGCAAGCCGCGAACGCGTCGAACTCCCCTTAATCAGACAGATCAGGGATATCCCTTGGTTGTCCGGACGGTAAGCCGGGCGTAACATCCACAGCCAGAAATGTTACCGGTAACTTTGCCGGCAACGGCATTTGCCGACAAAAACACGCTGATGGAGAAACGAATGACCGCTGTACCGTCCGCCATCGCCGCGTCCACCGCGCGCGTCGACGAGTTCGAGGAAAGGACCTATCGCAAGGTCGTGCGCCGGCTGCTGCCGATACTTTTGCTGTGCTATGTGGTTGCGTATCTGGATCGCGTGAACGTCGGCTTCGCGAAGCTGCAGATGCTCGACGATCTCGGCCTGTCCGACACGATGTACGCGATCGGCGCGAGCGTGTTTTTCTGGGGCTATTTCATCTTCGAAGTGCCCAGCAACGTGTTTCTGCATCGCTACGGCGCGCGTTTCTGGATCGCGCGCATCATGTTCACGTGGGGGCTCGTGTCGATGGCGCTCGCGTTCGTCGCGCCGCTCGCGCAGATCGCGCACGTCGAAACCGCGACGATGTTCTACATCCTGCGCTTCCTGCTCGGGCTCTGCGAGGCCGGCTTCTTCCCCGGCGTGATTCTGTATCTGAACTTCTGGTTTCCCGCGCAGCGCCAAAGCCGCGTGATGTCCGGCTTTCTGATCGCGATGCCGGTCAGTCTGATGCTCGGCGGGGTCGTGTCGGGCTGGCTGATGGAACATACGGCGGGCCTGCTCGGCTATCAGGGCTGGCAATGGATGCTGCTGATCGAGGGCGTGCCGTCGCTGCTGACCGCGTTCGTCGTGTACTTTTCGCTCGACGACGGCATCGACCGCGCCCGCTGGCTCACGCCGCAGGAAAAGAGCCTGCTCGCGGCGAATCTGCAGCGCGAGAGCGCGCACAAGACCGCGCTCTTCGGCTCGGCGGTGCGCGATCCGCGCGTCTGGCTGCTGGTCGCGATCTTGCTCACGTTCAATACCGGCTTCTACGGCCTCGCGTTCTGGCTGCCGTCGATCATCAAGGCGACCGGCGTGCAGGACCCGCTGCATATCGGCCTGTTGACCGCGATCCCGTACGGCGTGGCGATCGTCGCGACGCTCGCGAACGCCGCGCATTCGAAGAAGACCGGCGAGCGGCGCCTGCATGCGGCGATTCCGGCGCTGATCGGCGGAGTCGGTCTGATCATGAGCGCGGCTTTGGCGCATCATGTGGTGTGGGCGATCACGTTTCTGACGATCGCCACCGCTGGCATCCTCGCGTTGATGCCGATTTACTGGACGTTCCCGGGGCAGTTGCTGTCGGGCGCCGCGGCGGCGGCCGGCATCGCGATGATCAACGCGATCGGCAATCTGTCCGGATTTACTGGTTCGATGATCACCGCCGTGGCCAAAAACCTGACCGGCGACATCAACAACGGCACCTACGCACTCGGTGCGTGTCTGCTGGTCAGCTGCGTGCTGATCCTGCTCGTGCCGCGCACGATGCTGACGCGGGCCACGTCGAATGAAGACAGCGCGCCTGGCCGCGAGACGGCGCGCGCACGGAAACACGCAGAGCACGCATAAGCGCGTATCAGCAACCCTCACCCAGACAGAGAGACACGCATCATGTCAGCATCCACCCCGCGCCGACTGCGCAGCCAGGAATGGTTCGACGATCCCTCGCATGCGGATATGACGGCACTGTACGTCGAGCGATTCATGAACTACGGTCTGACGCGCGAAGAGCTGCAGTCGGGCCGGCCGATCATCGGCATCGCGCAGACGGGCAGCGATCTCGCGCCCTGCAACCGGCATCACATCGAACTGGCGGCGCGCACGAAAGCCGGCATTCGCGACGCGGGCGGCATTCCGATGGAGTTTCCGGTGCATCCGCTCGCCGAGCAGAGCCGCCGGCCGACCGCCGCGCTGGACCGCAATCTCGCGTATCTGGGTCTCGTCGAAATCCTGCACGGCTTCCCGCTCGACGGCGTGGTGCTGACCACCGGCTGCGACAAGACCACGCCCGCGTGCCTGATGGCCGCGGCCACCGTCGACATGCCGGCGATCGTGCTGTCCGGCGGCCCGATGCTCGACGGCTGGCACGACGGCAAGCGCGTCGGCTCGGGCACCGTGATCTGGCATGCGCGCAATCTGCTCGCGGCCGGCGAGATCGACTACGAAGGCTTCATGGAGCTGACCACCGCATCGTCGCCGTCGATCGGTCACTGCAACACGATGGGCACCGCGCTGTCGATGAATAGCCTCGCCGAAGCGCTCGGCATGTCGCTGCCCGGCTGCGCGAGCATTCCGGCCGCATATCGCGAGCGCGGCCAGATGGCCTACGCGACCGGCAAGCGCATCGTCGACCTCGTGCGCGAGGACGTGCGGCCGTCGAAGATCATGACGAAAGAAGCGTTCGAAAACGCGATCGTGGTCGCATCGGCGCTCGGCGCGTCGACCAACTGCCCGCCGCATCTGATCGCGATCGCGCGGCACATGGGCGTCGAGCTGAGTCTCGACGACTGGCAGCGCGTCGGCGAGCAGGTGCCGCTGATCGTCAACTGCATGCCCGCGGGCGAGTATCTCGGCGAGAGCTTCCATCGCGCGGGTGGCGTGCCGGCCGTGATGCACGAGCTCGCGAAAGCCGGCCTCGTGCACGAGGAATGTCTGACGGTGTCGGGCCGCACGATGGGCGAAATCACGGCCGCCGCGCCGACGCCGGATCGCGAGGTGATCAGGACGACCGACGATCCGCTGAAGCACGGCGCGGGCTTCATGGTGCTGTCGGGCAACTTCTTCGACAGCGCGATCATGAAGATGTCGGTGGTCGGCGATGCGTTCCGCAAGACCTATCTGAGCGAGCCGGGTGCGGAGAACACCTTCGAAGCACGCGCGATCGTGTTCGACGGCCCCGAGGACTATCACGCGCGCATCAACGACCCGACCCTCGAAATCGACGAGCATTGCATTCTCGTGATTCGCGGCACCGGCACGGTTGGCTATCCGGGCAGCGCCGAGGTCGTCAACATGGCGCCGCCGGCGGCGCTCGTGCGCCAGGGCATCACGTCGCTGCCCACACTGGGCGACGGCCGGCAGAGCGGCACGTCCGCGAGCCCGTCGATTCTGAACATGTCGCCGGAAGCGGCGGTGGGCGGCGGCCTCGCGCTGTTGCGCACGAATGACCGCATCCGTGTCGATCTGAACTCGCGCAGCGTCAACGTACTGGTCGACGAAGCCGAACTCGCGCGACGCCGCGAAACCGTGAAGTTCGAGATTCCGGCCGCCCAAACGCCGTGGCAGGAGCTGTACCGCAAGACGGTCGGCCAGCTTTCGACCGGCGGCTGTCTGGAACCGGCGACGCTTTATCTGAAGGTGATTGCCGAGCGCGGCAATCCACGGCATTCGCATTGACCTGCAGGTGACAAGGCCGGACTTCGCACGCAATGCGACGCCCGGCCTTGCCCGTTTCTCCACTTATTCGAAAGAGCCCATCCCATGTCCGCAACTTCCTCCTCCAGCTTTCTTCCCGGCGATCTGAACGACGCGCTGCTGATCGGCCGCGTGTGGCGCAAGACCGAGCAGCATGAAGGACCGTGCGTGGTCGTCGTGCGCGGCGGCGAGGTGTTCGATATCACCGCGAGCGTGCCGACCACCGCCGATCTATTCGAACGCGACGATGCCGCGCAATTTGCGCGCAGCGCGCCGGGCGCGCCGCTCGGGCCGGTCGCGCAACTGATCGGCGCAAACCTGCCGGGCGCGAGCACCCCCGCCGTGCGCCTGCTCGCGCCGTGCGACGTGCAGGCGATCAAGGCCTGCGGCGTCACGTTCGCGGTGAGCCTGATCGAGCGCGTGATCGAGGAGCAGGCCGGCGGCGATCCGGCGAAGGCGAAGGAAGTGCGCGAGACGATCGCATCGACGATCGGCACCGATCTGTCGAAGATCAAGCCGGGCTCGGAGGCCGCGATGAAGCTGAAGGCCGAGCTCGAGCGTCGCGCTGCGTGGTCGCAATACATGGAAGTCGGCATCGGTCCGGACGCCGAAGTATTTTCGAAATCGCAGCCGATGTCGGCGGTCGGCTTCGGCGCGGACGTCGGTCTGCTCGCCGCGTCGGTTTGGAACAACCCGGAGCCGGAGATCGTGCTCGCGGTGAATAGCCGCGGCAACATCGTCGGCGCGACGCTGGGTAACGACGTGAACCTGCGCGACATCGAAGGGCGCTCGGCGCTGTTGCTCGGCAAGTGCAAGGACAACAACGGCTCGTGCGCGATCGGCCCGTTCGTGCGGCTGTTCGACGACACCTTCTCGCTCGACTCGGTGCGCAGCGCGAGCGTGTCGCTGCGCGTCGAAGGCACCGACGACGAGTTCGTGCTCGACGGCGTGAGCCATATGAGCGAGATCAGCCGCGACCCGGCCGACCTCGTCGCGCAGACCTGCGGCCGTCACCATCAGTATCCGGACGGCTTTATGCTGTTCCTCGGCACGATGTTCTCGCCGATCAAGGACCGCGACGCGCCCGGCGCCGGGTTCACGCATCACCTCGGCGACCGCGTGACGATTTCGACGCCGCAGCTCGGCGCGCTGACCAACACGGTGCGCCTGTCCACCGAAATCGAACCGTGGACGTTCGGCGTGCGCGCGCTTTATCGCAACCTCGCGGCTCGTGGCCTGCTGGTTGCTCAATAACTGGATTGTCGCTGCAATTTTCGAAAGGAGAATCAGGACATGAGTCAATTTGCAAACTACATCGACGGACAGTGGGTCGACGGCGCGAGCGTATCGCGCAACGTCAATCCGTCGAATCTCGACGACGTGATCGGCGAATTCGCGCAAGCCGACGCCGAACAGACGCACCGCGCGATCAGCGCCGCGCGCAAGGCTTTCGCGACGTGGTCGCTGTCCACGCCGCAGCAGCGCTTCGACGTGCTCGACCAAGCGGGCAGCGCGATCCTCGCGCGCAAGGCAGAGCTCGGCAAGCTGCTCGCGCGTGAAGAGGGCAAGACGCTGCCCGAGGCGATCGGAGAAGTGGGCCGAGCCGGCCAGATCTTCAAGTTTTTCGCGGGCGAAGCGCTGCGCGTCGGCGGCGAAATCGTGCCGTCGGTGCGGCCGGGCATGACGGTCGAAATGACGCGCGAACCGGTTGGCGTGGTCGGCCTGATTACGCCATGGAACTTTCCGATCGCGATTCCGGCGTGGAAGATCGCGCCGGCGCTCGCGTACGGCAATACGGTCGTCATCAAGCCGGCCGATCTGGTGCCGGGCAGCACGTGGGAGCTGGTCAAGATCATCGCCGAGGCTGGCGCGCCGGCGGGCGTGATCAACCTCGTGATGGGCCGCGGCTCGGTGGTCGGCGAGGCGCTGGTGTCGTCGCCGCACGTGGATGCGATCAGCTTTACCGGTTCCGTCTCGACGGGCCGCGCGATCGGCGCGAAGTGCTTCGAGTCGGGCAAGAAATTCCAACTCGAAATGGGCGGCAAGAATCCGATGGTCGTGCTCGACGACGCCGATCTCGATGTCGCGGTCGAAGCCTGCATCAACGGCGCGTTCTACTCGACGGGCCAGCGTTGCACGGCATCGAGCCGGCTGATCGTCACCGCGGGGATCTACGACCGCTTCATCGACGGCATGAAGGCGCGCATGCGCGCGCTGAAGGTCGGCGATGCGCTCGCGGACGGCACGCAGATCGGCCCAGTCGTCGACGACAAGCAACTGCAGCAGGACGAGCGCTATCTGGCGATCGCGCGCGAAGAGGGTGGCACGGTGTTCGGCGGCGAGCGCGTCCAAGGCGTGACGCCGGGCAACTTCCTCGCGCCGGCGCTGGTCACGGAGACGACCTCGGCGATGCGCATCAACCGCGAAGAGGTGTTCGGGCCGGTCGCGTCGGTGATCAAGGTCAAGGACTACCAGGAAGCGCTCGCGGTCGCTAACGACACCGAGTTCGGTCTGTCGGCCGGCATCTGCACGACGTCGCTGAAGTACGCGAGTCATTTCCGCCGCCATGTGCAGGCGGGCATGGTGATGGTCAACACCGCGACCGCGGGGGTCGATTATCACGTGCCGTTCGGCGGCAGGAAGGGATCGAGCTATGGTCCGCGCGAGCAGGGCGCGTACGCCCGCGAGTTCTATACGTCGGTGAAGACCGCGTATATCAACCCGGGCGCGGTCTGACGCGACCCTAGCAGGGCTTCCCAAAACGGAACTGGCCCGCCATCGCATTCAATCGCGATGGCGGGCCAGCAGGGGAAGCTGCAAGAGCGCTATGGCAAAGCGCTCCGGCAGGTACAGCTACATCAACGGCAACCTTCCAACCGGGAACGCGGCTTACTGCGCTGCGCGGCCCTGTTGCGACGAACCGCTGGTCACGCCGCCGACCGCGCTGTTTTGCGCCGCGACGCGGGCTTCGGCAGCCTGAATGTTCGACGGATATTCGTTCGGGTTCGAACGCGCAGGGTTGTAGCCGGCCTTTTCGATCTGAACCAGCTCTTCACGAACTTGCGCGCGGGTCAGCGGCTGGTTCGATTGAGCGAAAACAGCAACCGGAGCAGCGAGGGTAGCGGCGATAACGACAGCTTGAACGAGCGATTTCATTTTTTACTACCTCCAGGTTTTGTCTTGTTAGGCTGCGAAACCGTTTGTTTGCAGCAGTGATGACAGTCTAGGAGGAGTCGGAACTAGGGTAAATACCTAATTCCTGAACTCACTGTTTCCATAACTAAAACAATATTGGGGCGGCAAGGCTGTCGAGCCTCGATTTGCGAAGCGATCGACGGTGGATCGGGCGCGTGTATCAGCCGGCTGACACGGCTTGGACAAGCAGCCAGCCAGCGACTCCGATGGCTATGGCGCCGATCGCCCGTGCGACGCCTGCGCCGTCCGGCGCCACTCGCTCGGCGGTGATGGCGGCCGTCATGGCAGCCATCAAGCGCAAATCAGTCATGCCGGCGACCAGCAGGATCGCCGTCAACCCCGCGCAGCAACCGGCACAATCCACCCCGATGCGCAGCCCGTAGCGCCACGCGCTTGCCGCGTCGGCGGCGAGGCTCGGTGTCGCGCGACAGCAGGCGAGGCGGCGCGTTTTCCACGTGCTGAACTGCAATGCGCCAGCGAGCAGGACGACCACGCCGGCCGCCAACGGCACCGAACGAGCGAGAGCTAGCCACCGCAACTCGAGCGTCGCGAGCGACGCACCGAGCGCAAACACGGCCGCGCCGAGCGCAGTCCATACGACGGCATACGCGCTGCTCACCAGCACCGTCAGCAGCGCCAGTCGCCCCGCGCTCACCCGCGCGCCGACCGCGTCGCGATAGCGCAGCAGCATCGGCATCAACGACGGCAGCATCATCGCCGCCATCATCACGATCCACATGCCGATGAACGACGCCGCGGTGCGGGCCCACGTGCGCCCGCAAGTCGGCATCCACAGCGTCGACATTGACCAGCCGCCGGGCATCGGCAGCGCGCCCATCGCCGACATCGACGCGTTGTGCGCCAGTGTCGCCGCGACGCTCGCGATGAACACCAACGCGCAGACGCCGACGAACACGCGCTGCGATGAGCGCATCGCGCGCCATGCGGAGAAGTGCTGCCCGCTCATGCAGGCAGCGCGCACGAGCGGGCCCATCACCGCTCGTACTCGTCGTGACGGCGCCACCAGATGCCTGTCTCGTTGCGTCCCTTCGGCGCGCGATCGAGCCACTGGTACATGCCCCACAGCGCATCGACGCCGCGCGCGTAGGTCGAATACGTGTGATAGACGACGCCGTCTTCGAGCACGAACGCGCTCATGCCGGGCCGGTCGCGCGAATAGGTGGCCGCGTCGGTGCCGCAGGTCGCCGCGAATTGCGCGACGGGTTCGGGCGTGGGACTCACGTCCATCGCGTGACTGTTGCGTGCGTAGTTGTATTCGATGTCGCCGGCGCGCTGCTGTGCTTCGGTGAACGAGACATTGAAGTCGAAATTGAAATCGCCGCTTGCCGACGACGCCCATGGAAACGTCCAGCCCATGCGCCGCTTATAGGCCTGCAACTTCTCGAGCGGCGCGCGCGACACCGCCATCAGCATCACGTCGTGATGCGCGAGATGCACGGCGAAGCCGCCGAAGCCGTCCGCGATCGACGAGCACGACGGGCAGCCCGCCTTATAGTCGGGTCCGAACATGAAGTGGTAGACGAGCAGCTGCGAACGTCCGCTGAACAGCTCGGCGAGCGACGCGCTGCCTTCGTCGGTATCGAAGCGGTAGGCCTTATCGACCTTCACCCACGGCAGCGCCTGGCGTTGCCGCGCGAGCTCGTCGCCGTGTCGCGTGTGGGCTTTTTCCGCGTCGAGCAGCGCGCGTCGCGCGTCGAGCCACTGTTCGCGTGTTCCGACCGGATGCGTGGTCATCGTGGGTTCCTCCGTGGGTCGTGCCGCGCCGCGCGAGCTCTTGCCCGAAGGCGTCGGTGACGGTTGATGGTCGTGCTAGATTAGGACCGGGCATCGATCGGGTGGGAGTGACAAGTGTGGCGGGATTCGCTTGATGCATTGACGTGCTACGCGCGGACTCGCACGCCGTGGACGCGCTGATTGCGGCGGCGGCGCGCGCGCTCGCGGCCGGCGATCCGCTCGGCGCGCTCGACCGCGTCGCGTTGCGCGACGACGCGCCGGCGCTCGCGCTGCGCGGCATTGCGATGGCTCAGCTCGGCGATTTCGTGCGCGCAAGGGCGCTGGTGCGCGGCGCCGCGCGCGCGTTCGGCGCGCAGCATGCGGTCGCGCGTGCGCGCTGCGTGGTCGCCGAAGCGGAGATCGCGTTCGCGTCGCGCGATCTCGCATGGCCCGCCAGAACACTCGATGCCGCGACCGCCACGCTCGACGCGCACGGCGACCGCGTCAATGCCGCGCATGCGCGGTATCTGGCGGCGCGGCGTCTGCTGCTGATCGGCCGTCTCGACGAAGCGGAGCGCAAGCTTGCCGCGCTCGATCCCCGGCCGTTTCCGCCCGCGTTGCGTGCCGCGCATGAGCTGGTGGTCGCGGGGGTCGCGCTGCGGCGTTTGCGCAGCGGCGCCGCCCGTGCCGCGCTGGCGCGGGCCGCACGCGCGGCACGCGAGGCCGGCATCCCGGCGTTGATCGCGGAAGTCGAAAGCGCTTCGGCCGCACTGAGCGAGCCGGCGGCGCGCATGATCGCGCGTGGCGAAGAAGAACCGATCCTGCTCGATGAAATCGAGAAGCTGCTGACCTCGACCCAGGCAGGCGGTCCGCTCATCGTCGATGCTTGCCGCTACGCGATCCGCGACGCCAACGCGGCGATTGCACTGGCGAGCCGACCAGTGTTGTTCGCGCTTGCCCGCATGCTCGGCGAGGCATGGCCCGACGACGTGCCGCGCGACGCGCTCGTCGCACGCGCGTTCCGCGCCAAACGCGCCGACGAATCGCATCGCGCGCGGCTGCGCGTCGAGATCGGCCGGCTGCGCGCGGCGCTCGGCACGCTCGCGAGCGTCAGCGCGACGACGCGCGGCTTCGCGCTCGCCCCGCGGCAAGCGCGCGAGGTCGTCGTGCTGGCGCCGCCAGTCGAAGGCGAGCATGCGGCGCTGCTCGCGTTTCTGTCGGATGGCGAATCGTGGTCGAGTTCCGCGCTTGCCCTCGTGCTCGGCGCGAGTCAGCGCACCGTGCAGCGCTCGCTCGACTCGCTCGCCGAGGCCGGCAAGGTGCAGCCGGTGGGCGAGGGGCGCGCGCGCCGCTGGATGACGCCGCCGCTCGCCGGATTCGCGACGGCTCTGTTACTCCCTTCCCCGTTCCCTTCGTGATTAGGATGGTCATCATGAACCACTCTGCCGCCAGAATCGTCCGCGAATATGGGCCCTTTACGGGCGTCGATAAAGTGCATGGAGTCACTTACGACGGCCGGCAGGTGTGGATCGCGACCGGCGAACGACTCGACGCGTTCGATCCGGCTAGCGGCGAGACGCTGCGTTCGATCGCGGTTCCCGCCGACGCGGGCACGGCCTTCGACGGCGAGCACCTGTTCCAGATCGCGAATGGCCGCATCCAGAAGATCGATCCGCAGAGCGGCCGTGTGCTGTCGACGATCGCGGCGCCCGGCGACGGCGGCCACTCCGGGCTGACTTGGGCCGAAGGTTCGCTGTGGGTCGGTCAGTATCCCGAACGGAAAATCTATCAGATCGATCCGGACACTGGCGCGGTGTTGCGCACGATCGAATCGAATCGCTTCGTGACCGGCATTACGTGGGTCGACGGCGAGCTATGGCATGGCACGTGGGAAGGAGACGAGAGCGATCTGCGGCATATCGATCCGCGCACGGGCGAGGTGCTCGAGAGCGTCGAGATGCCTGCCGGCGCGGGTATCTCCGGACTCGAATCGAACGGCGCGGATCTGTTCTTCTGCGGCGGCGGCAGCAGCGGGCTCGTTCGTGTCGTGCAGCGTCCCGCGCGAAATAGCGGTTCGCAAATGACGGTCGATTCGACGAGCAAGTGAGTCATCACTTAAATAGCCGGCGTCGTTATTGGTCCTGGTATTTGTTTATTTGTACTCGTCGATAACTTAATTCATCGATAGTAAGAAAACGAAATATTTCTTTTCGTTACTCTTATCGCGCCTGTCGTCCCTCTTCCTGCGAGGGCGTCTTTCCTGAAAGGGCATCGTTTTTTCAAACCTGTATGCATTGGTTCGCCTCACGCGAGGCGAATCGGGAGTACTTTGTGCTGCTTCCCCGTGCATTGCGTCTTTTCAAAAAAGATGTGAACTGAACCAAGTCAGGTTGCCACGCTAATCCTTATCGTGAGCAGACATACTTTTTACACAAACCCTACATATTATTCGCTCGTTTTACTGAGTCTTGCCCCCGATAAAAGAAGCGGTTGCCGAAACAATTCACACAGGGTCCTCCAAATGTCATCGCATCACAAAATGCGTCCAGCGCTTTGTCTAACTTCCGTTGCCGCTGCCTGCGTGCTCGCAGCTTGCGGCGGAAATTCGGACAGCCCCTCTGCCACGACCTACTCGGGCGTGGTCGCCGCAGCTGCTTTCGTCCCGGGCAGCGCGACCGGTAACCCGAACCTGAAGGCCGGCTACTACGCCGGTGCCACCGTGTTCGTCGATGCCAATGGCAACGGTGTGCTCGACAACGGCGAAGCCTCGGCGAAAACCGACGCCAACGGCCATTTCTCGTTGACCACGACCGCCTCTGGTCCGCTCGTCGCCGACATCACGACCTCGGCCACCAACACGGCATCGGGCGCGAAGGTGGCGAGCCACCTGATCTTGCGCGCTTCGGCCGACCAGATCGCCGACCAGGGCGCCGGCAAAGTCGTGATCAGCCCAATGTCGAGCGAAGTGCAGCGCCTCGTCGAAGCCAACGGCACCAAGTACGCGACCGAGAAGGCTAATCTGTCGACCCGTCTGTCAGGTCCGTCGTTCAACAACGCCGCGGTGACGGTTTCCGGCACCGACGCCCTGGCCGACGTCAACACGCTGTCCGGCGCCGAGCAGTACGCCGTGCTGTTCGAAGACAACGCACTGACCAACCGCTACACCTACGCCACCACGAAGCTCGATCGTGGCGATATGTACCCGGACAACCTCGCTGTCAAGGGCGGCGATCCCCGTCTGGTTGGGACGAGCGCCACCGCGGCGAACATCGTCACGCCGCTCGAGAGCCAACAGCGGATCACGTTCGCGCAGGCACAGCAGGCCGCTTTCAACATCGAGGGCATCCCGGCCTACGACAATGTCTTCATCATCGTCGAAGAGAACAAGTCGACGGACGCGATTCTCAACAACTCGCGGGCTCCGGCGATCAACAAGCTGCTCAGCACGTACAACCAGCTGACGACCTACTACTCGACCGGTAATCCGTCGGAGCCGAACTACACGGCTATGGGCGGCGCCGACGACTACGGCATTACCGACGACAACTGGTGGGGCTGCGGTGCCACTGGTGCCTATGCCATCAAGGACGTTGCCTTTAACGGCGGCACTTCTTCCGACGGTCAACTGCTTCCGGCTACCGGCGTGCTTCCACCGCAGGACAGCGCCCACCTCGCCGGTTTCAGCACGACCAGCGGCGCTGCCTGTAGCGTCAACCCGACCTCCGGTACGGTTCACAACGTGCCCGGCGACAACCTGTTCACGTTGCTGTCGAAGGCCGGTTTGACCGCGCGTACCTACAGCGAATCCATGAACCCTGGTCAGGACGTGCGCGCCGACAGCGTTGCGCAAAGCGTCTCGAAGGCGTACAGCGGCACCGCCATCGACGGCACGGTTATCCAGGATAGCCAGGCCTACCCGATGCCGGGCGGTCTGTACAAGGTCAAACACGGTCCGTCGATCGCTTTCCAGGACGCGCGCAGCCTGCCGGAGTTCTACGCCGACAACCGCACGATCTTCGGCACGCAGTACAACGAAGCCGACTGGAAAAGCACGTCTCCGTACTCGAGCGCCAACGGTGGCACCTACGACACGTCGAAGTGGATCTACGACCAGTTCAGCCTCGACCTGGCCAAGGGTGACGTCGGCAACATCAACTTCATCGTGCCCGACCAGTGCGACGACATGCACGGTGTCGGTACGGACACGGAGACCTGTAACGGCGGCGCGAACAGCAACAACGGTCAGAACGCCAGCATCACGCGGGCCGACATCTATCTGAACAATGTCGTCACCGCGATAAAGAACTCGGCGCTCTGGAAGAACCCGCAGAAGCGCGTTGCGATCGTCGTGATGTTCGACGAAGGTGAAGGTTCGTCCACGTCCTGCTGTGGCTGGAACGCAGGTGGCAAGACCTCCGGTGCAGCACCGCTGGTGATCAGCAACGGCGCTGTGACCAAGCCGACGGCGCCGAGCGGCTACGCAAGCGGCAACATCGGCCACGGCAACTCGATCTTCGGCGTTATCACCAACCAGCAAGACGTCGGTACGGCGGCCAAGGGCATCGTCGACAGCGACGCGTACAGCCACTTCTCGCTGGTGCGCACGCTGCAGGACATGTTCCAGGTCGCCGATCCGGCGGTCGATGCCTCGTATGTGAACCGCGCGAAGTACACGGAAGCGTTCATTCTGCAGAACATCGCGAACCTTCCCGAGTTCACGGGCAGCGCCGATACGCACTTCGACTCCGTTCGTCCGATCAACCACGCCTACGTGATCCCGGCTGGCCACGTGCAGAAGCTGAATCCGGCGGACATTACGGGCGTCAAGGACAACAGCGGCAACCTGATCAGCACGACCGCGCTGACGACGCAGACGGGACCGGACGCAACGCAGAAAAACATCTGGTCGCTGAAGTAAGCGTGTGGTGATGCTTAAAACTACCCGATCAGGCGGTAGATAACGCGGCACAGGGGAGCGGTTTCGTCCGCTCCCCTGTCCGTTATAAGTTCAAGAGAACAATACGATGCGTAAGACAGTCTTTCGCGCGGTCGCGTGCGGGGCCATCACGCTGAGCCTGGCCGCCTGCGGAAACGGCAGCGGCGACGCTTCAGCACCGAATACAACGTCAGGGGCGACTACGGGGAGCACGAGTTCTTCCGATGCGAGCACATTGAGCCTTGCCGCTCAGGCCGGTCAGAAACTGTTCTTCGACTCGAACCTGTCCGGCAACAAGAACATGGCGTGCGCGACTTGCCATGACCCTGCCTATGCCTATGGGCCGCCGAACAGCCTGTCCGTGCAACTGGGCTCCGATCCGACGCAATCTGGCGCACGCGCCGTGCCCTCGTTGCGCTACAAGGACGCGACACCGCCTTATAACGACGTAGCGGCGAATCCGGATAACGTCACCTCCAACGCACCCGGAGGCGGCTTCATGTGGGATGGCCGCGCCGCAACGCTGGCCGACCAGGTCGCAATGCCGCTCCTCAATCCGGTCGAGATGAACTCCTCGAAAACGGCCGTGGTACAGGCGGTGCAGAACGCCTCTTACGTGGACCTGTTCAAGCAGGCCTTCGGCGCCGATGTGTTCAGCAACCCCGACTCCGCCTTCGCCGATGTCGGCAAAGCGATCGAGGCCTATGAACATGAAGACATCAGCTTCCACCCGTACACGAGCAAGTACGATCTCTACGTGCATAACAAGATCGGTGGAACTTTGACGGCGGCCGAAACCCGCGGCCTGTTGATCTTCAACAGCGGCACCATCGGCAACTGCTCGGCCTGCCACTATGCCGGAGCCAACTTCGACGGCAACCAGGGCCTGATGACGGACTTTACCTATCAGGCGATTGGTCTGCCGCGCAACGATACTTCGATCCCGAACAATCCGTCGCCGATCCCGGCCAACCAGGATCCGACCTACTACGACATGGGCCTGTGCGGGCCGCTAAGGACCGACCATCAGCCGGGCACGGCAGGTATTGCGACGCCCGATCCCTACTGCGGCATGTTCAAGGTACCCACACTGCGCAACGTGGCGACCCGCGGCGCGTTCTTCCATAACGGGGTCCTGCATTCGCTGGTCCAGGTCGTGCATTTCTACAACACGCGAGACACCAACCCGGAATACTGGTACCCAGCCACCGGGGGCACCGGCGCGCCCATCACAAATCCGAGCTATGCGCTGTTCCCGCAGTACGCGTCGGGCGCCACGGTGCAAAAGTTCAACGACCTGCCGGCGGCCTTCCAGGGCAATGTCGACGAGGAAATCCCGATGGGCACCGGCGACGGCGGCAGCAATACCTTGGGCAGTGGCACACAGCCGCGGGCGCAGGGCAGCACGCCCATCATGACCGAGCACGATATGCAGGACCTGATCTGCTTCCTGAACATCCTGAGCGACGGCTACAAACCGCCCGCAACGCAGCCGACCAGCGGCACTTGCGTAAACTGATTCCTCAACCTTGGACCAATTGTTTTTGACGATGAAGCGAATTTCAACTACAGCGCGTAGCGCGGGTATTGCGGTTTCCCTGTTCACGTTGATGCTGCTCGGCGCTTGCCAAAGCAAACAGAACCTCAGCGAACCCAGCATGGAGAACTTCACCAAGACCATCAGCAGCTACCTGGGTGAGCGCGGCAACCTGTGCCTCGCGAAATACGACTGGCCGATTTACGTGGCCGACCAGGATAAGACTTCGAACTCACGCGACGCCGTCCAATTGCCTGTGCTGGAAAAACTCGGTGTGGTCAAAGGCACCGACATGACCGTCGAGCGCACGGACAATGATGGCGCCAAGGTGTCGGCGCCGGGGCGCAAGTACGAACTGACCGATGAAGGGAAGAAGTTCTTCCTGCACAAGCCCGTCGTGGTTGCAACGGCTACGAGGCGCGTCACGCACGACGCCGACTTGTGCGTGGCCACGCTGAGCCTGGACAAGGTGGTGGGCCGGGAGCCGCCGCTGACCCGCGACGGCGAGACCAGGACCTCGGTGCTCTACACCTATAAGATCGACCCGGCGCCTTTTGCCAGGACTTCCGAGTTCCAGCGAGTATTCCCGATGGTGGCGCGCGTGATCGAAGGCGCCGGCACCATGCAACTGCGCGAGGGTGTGCGCTTGACCAAGGACGGCTGGGTGGCGGAAGAATATTTCGTTCGCTGATCGTCGAGTTTGCCGACGCGGTGCACGACTAGATCGCGCGGCACCTGATGCGCGGCGGCGGCTCCGTGCCGCCGCGCCAGGACCACCCGCACCGTTATGGTGTCCCCGCTGAACTCAATCCCGTGCTCGCGAAATAGATCACGAGAAAATACAGCAGCACGTAGAGCGCGTAGGTCTGCCCGTCGCCGGTATAGACGCGTCGTATCCGTGCCGCCGCCGCGAGCGCGAAGTGCGATAGGCCGCGCCAGAAAATCTGCGCGACCGGCGGCACCGTGCGGCTCAGCATCGGCCGGTAGAAGTGGTAAAAGTCCGGGGCGTTGCGCGCGTTGCCGCGACGGCTGCGGTAGTACAGCGCACCGAGTCCGAATACGATCGCGGTGACGATCAGCACGACGATCACGACCGGTGTCGGATTCCAGAACCCGTAGATGCTTTCGAGCGACATGCCGCCCCATACCAGTGTCGCCGCGAACTGTGGATCGATCGCGGCGGATATCGGTTCGAGCAACACCTTCGGAAAGAACGACAGGATCG
Organism: Paraburkholderia sp. BR13439; assembly: GCF_040948805.1. NCBI lineage: Bacteria > Pseudomonadati > Pseudomonadota > Betaproteobacteria > Burkholderiales > Burkholderiaceae > Paraburkholderia > Paraburkholderia sp. BR13439. The sequence continues at coordinate 91,234 of NZ_JBFPKN010000015.1, forward strand.
CGATACCGACCACGAACAGGAACTGGGGCACCAGCAGCATCACCGGCGCTTCGCGCACCTGCGGCCGCTGCGGCGGGCGCGGCTTGAGGAAGACGCCGTTCAAGAGGCGCAGCATGTACAGAAAACCGGCGCAGGTCGCGAGCAGTCCGCACACGGCGAGCCCGTACCAGCCCTTGTCGGTCGTCGCGCTCAGCAATAGCCACTTGCCGCCGAAGCCCATCAGCGGCGGCAGGCCCGACATCGACACGAGCGCGATCACGACCATTGCGAACGTCAGCGGCATCTCGCGCGCGAGGCCGCCCACATCGGCGAAGTTGCGCGTGCCGGTGCGCAAGATCACACCCGCGAGCGCGAGGAACAGGATGCCCTTCACGAACATGTGATTGGCGACCAGGTACAGCGCGGTGACCCAGCCGAGATGGCTCATCAGGCCGATCGCGGTGACGATATAGCCGGTCTGGCTCATGCTCGACAGCGCGAGCATGCGTTTGAAGTCGTTCTGCCGCAATGCCATCAGCGCGCCGAACAGCGCCGTCAGCATGCCGATCCATGTCATCACGTGCGCGAGTTCGAGGCCGACCTCCGAGCGTATTGTCAGATAGGTGCCGATCAGCAGGCCGAACATCGCGACCTTGCTGACCACCGCCGACAGCATCGCGGTCACGTCGTCTTCCGCTTCGGTGTAGGCGCCCGGCAGCCATACGTGCACGCCGATCGCACCCGCCTTGATCAGGAAGCCGGCCGCGAGCAGCACGAACGCGTGGTTCGCTTCCGGCCCCGAATGGATCAGCGCCGATAGTGCGATGGTGTCGTCGATCGCCGCGACGTTGGCGAAACCCGCCAGCAGGAAGTACGCCGCCAGCAACGAAAACAGCAGGAAGGTCAGCACATGCGGGCCCGCGCGCCGGCACTTCGCGATCAGGAAGCACGACGACAGCGTGATGATTTCCCAGCTATAGAAGAATTCGAGCGACGTCGATGAGCGCAGCAGCGCCGGAATCGACAGCGACAGCACGACGAGCATCGGATAGAAGCCGGGGCGCACATCGTCGCGATAGAGACTTGCCGCGGCGATCACGAGGCTGCCCGCGAGCAGCAGCCAGGCGAACAGGCCGGCGATACGGCCCGCGCCCTCGCAAAGCAGACTGCCGATCAGTCCAATCGCGATCACCGCGAGCACGCCTTTCACGCGCCCCGGCAGACGATCGGCCGCATAGAACAGCGCGCCTGCCGTGAGCGGCGAGAAGATCCACGCCGACGCGACGCCCGAGAACACGGCCGCCATATAGGCCGCCGCGATCAGCAGCACGGCGACGCCGAACAGCGGCAGCAGCGCGGCGAGGTTCGGCCGGGCTTTGGCCTCGACGTCGGACGGCGCCAGCGCGCGCACGAACCAGTGGAACATATAACCCGCTTCGAGCAGCGAGCCGGTCAGGATCAGCACGATCCAGTACGGCTTGCCGGCGGCGGTCAGGCGCATCACGAGTTCCCACTTCGCCCAGAAGCCGGGGAACGGCGGCAGCCCCGCAATCGCGACCAGGAAGAGGCCGAGCAGGCCTATCAGCAATGGGCTGCGCGACAGGATCGCGCGTGCGTCGTCGCCGTGCCGCCGCAGTGCGCCGGTCAGCCAGAACAGCCCCGCCTTCGCGAACAGATGGTTGATGAAGAGGCCGCCGACGACGAGCGGGATCGATGCGTCCGCGCCGACCTGGCGCAGCAACGCTAGCGACAGCATCAGTAGCGCCATTTGCCCGATCGACGAATAGCCGAGCACGCGCTGCGGTTTCGTCTGCTTGATCGCGAGCAGGTTCGAGAACAGAAACGTCACGCCGCCCGACACGGCGAGCAGCGTGAGTTGGCCATCGAATAGCGGCAGCAATTTCAGCAGCGCGAAGAACACGCCCGCCGATACGCCGACCGATACCATCGCGGCGACGCCGCTCGGCGCGGTCTCGTAGACGTCGAGCCCCCAGCCGTTGGCCGGAAACGGCTTCAGTTCGATCACTAGACTCGCGAACACGAGCAGAATCGCGGCCGTGCCGATCGGGCCGCCGATCTGCTCGCGCAGCGACAGCAATTCGTCGATGTTCAGCGTGCCGCTCACGTAGTAAAGCAGCACCGCGCCGAGCAGGAACAGGGTCGACGCGATCACGGTCGAGAGGATGTACTTGAACGCGGCGGCGAGCGCGGCGGGTGTGCGCTCGAGCCCGAACAGGCCGTATGTCGCGATCGACACGATCTCGAGAAACACGAACAGGTTGAACAGGTCGCGGGTCATCACCATGCCGTCGATGCCCATCACCAGAATCAGGTACAGCAGCAAGGCCGCGTAGTTGCCGCGCAGACGGTCCCACAGATGCAATGCGCCGAGCAGCGCGACCACGTTGACGCTGAACGTGAAAAGGCCTTCCCACAGGCCGAAGCGCAGATTGATCGACACCGGCGGCAGCGCGCCCGCGGTCAGCACCTCGATCGTGTCGCCGCCGTCGAGCAGGCCGTAAAACGACACGCCGGAGACCAGCACGATCCCGCACAGCGCGATGAAGAAACCGAGCGTGAGCCACGGCTTGCCGAGCCGATACAGCAGCGGAATGACGAAGCCGCCGCCGAGCCCGAGAATGAAGATCTGCAACGGATGAAACAGCGCGGCTACCATTTCGACTCGGTGAAGGCGTCGATGGAGAGCGTCTTTTTCGCGGCGTAAAGACGGATTGCGAACGACAGCATGATGGCGGTGACCGATAGCCCTATCACGATCGCGGTGACGACGAGCGCCGACGGAATCGGATCGATCGCGCGGTGCGCGGCGGCGGATTTGCTGAGCGCCGCATCGATGATCGGCGCGGTGCCGCCCGTGACGTAGCCGGTCGCGACCATCACGATGTGCAGGCCCGTGTCGATCACCGCGAAGCCGATGATGATGCGCAGGATGTTGCGCTGGGTCAGCATGCCCCACAGGCCGATCAAGGAAAGGCAGAACCCCGTGACCAGCAGGATCTTCGAAACCGGGATGCCCGTGCTCATGCGCTCTCCTTTTCGTTCAGCTTCTGAACCGGTCGATGATGACGCTGAGCTCCGCGCCGACCTTGACACCGAGCAGCGTGGAAATCAGTGGGATCGCGCCGGCGCTGAAGAACGTGCCGAATTCGCCGCGCGGCAGAAAGCGCGCGTCGAGAAAACCGCCCGCGAGCACGAGGCCCAGAATGCCGATGCACACGTAGAGCACGCCCGCGAGCGATTCGACGACGCTCAGCAGCGCGAGGTTCAGCGTCGAGCGGGGCCGCGCGAGCAGCATCAGCATCACCGCGGATGCGACGATCGCGCCGCCCTGGAAGCCGCCGCCCGCCGACAGATGGCCGTTGACGATCACGTAGCCGCCGAAGGTGAAGATCATCGGCAGCAGCACCTGTTTGCCGGTATGTACGATCTCGCCGGCGGGCCGCCGCGCAAGCGCGGCTTCGTCCGCCACAGCGGTGGACGTTGCGCTTTCCTCTTTCAGCAGCACGCCGACGCTCGCCGCGACCATGAACAGCACCGCGACTTCGCCGAGCGTGTCGAAGCCGCGAAACGTGATCAGGATGCCGGTCACGATGTTCGGAGCGCCGAGTTCGAGCGGCCCTCTGACGACGTAGTACCAGGCGAGCGGGCGCAGCCCCTGCAACTCCGTATAGCCGCCGACAATTCGCCAGAACACGACCGCGAACAGCAGCACCGTCAGCAGCGCGAGCACGCGACGCATCATGATTCGGCCTTCCCGGCGGTGCGCGCTTCTTCGTCGGCGAGCGCGTCGGTGATCGTGGACGGGGTCATCGGCGTGCGGATCAGCCAGGCGGCGCGCGATAACGCATGCGAGGACAGCGGGTTGGTCACGAGCACGAAGTAGATCAGCAGGATCAGACGGAAGGTCCAGCTCGGGTGGTAGAACGCGAGGCCGATCAGCACGAGCATGTTGCCGAGCGTCGACGCCTTGGTGCCGGCCTGAATGCGCGTATACGCATCCGGCATGCGCAGCAGCCCGAGGCCGGCGGAGAACAGAAAGACGGCGCCCAACAAGATGAACACGCTGCCGGTCAGTTCGAACATGCGCTAGCCCTTCTGATAGCCGGTTTTGCGGATCGCGTACAGAAAGACGAAGGTCGTGAGTCCCGAGCCGATCGCCGCTTCGGCCATCGCGACGTCCGGCGCGCCGAGCAGCAGGAAGGCGACCGCCGCGAACAGGCTCGCGAGTCCGGAGCTCACCATCGCGGCCAGCAGATTTTTCAGGCAGACGGCCAGCACCCCGCTCACGAGGATGCTCGCGCACATCAGCAGCAGGAGCAGTTCGAGCATCGCTCACAGCCCCCTTTCAAGAAAGCGCGCAATCGCGAGCACCGCGAGAAAGCTGAGCAGTGCGTACACGAGCGCGACGTCGATATAGACGAAACGACCGGAGAACTGCGCATACAGCGCGATCAGCGACAGCGAGATGACCGTCAGCACGTCGATCGCGACGATGCGGTCGACGACGGTTCTGCCGATCACGAGACGGATCACGCCGAACAGGATCGCGAACAAGATCAGCACGCCGGCGATCCGGAGCATGATCTCAGCCAAAGACTTTCTCCAGATGCTTTTCGAACGGTGTGACGAGTGCGTTGGTCGCTTCGTCGATATCGGTCGTCTTCACGTCGAGCCAGTGAATGAAAAGTATGTCGTCCCGAATATCCATCACGAGCGAGCCCGGCGTGAGCGCAATCGAATTGGCGAGCGCGAGACGGCCGAGCGGTGTTTGGAGGCGGGTGCGAACCTTGACGATGCCGGGCTTGATGTCGATACGCGGCGAGTACACCAGCGCCATCACATTCAGATTGGCGCGTACGAGCTCGACGATGAAAGTCACGCTATACGCGGCGAAGTGATACGGCGCGGCTGGCGTTAGACGTAGGCGCTGCCATGCTTCGCTCGACGATACGAAGACACGCGCGACGACGAAGGTAATGACGAGACCGACAAGAGCGGGTTCGACTGCGAGCGATGCATTCGCGACCATCCAGATGACGAACAGGACGACCCAGAGGCCGGGCATTCCCCGAGGAACGAACGACGACACCGGTTTTCCGTTGTTCGAAGGCATGTCATCGGTTCCTAAGGAGGCCTTGCGGAAAATTCTAAGTGACAATTTATGGCAAATCAAACCCGACACCGATCAGCGCTCGTTGATTGAAAAAGACCGCGATAGATGGATGTGTGCAAACAATACCCGTCCCGACGCAGCTCGCTAAGTGACTGTTTTGTATGAATATTCGTGTTTCCCCGCAATTCCATGTTTGCAAACAGATATGGTCTGGCGCGCGGCGCGCTGCAAAACGGATTTGCAAATGAAATCTGTACTGATGCCCTTGGGCATGCCGTGCACTCGGGCTGCACATTCGACGGATTTGCTCGGCCACCCCAGGTCGAGTTACTGCCATAAGGGAACTGTTGCTCCCCAGAAAGCAGGCGCTCCCCGAGGTGATGCCACTCAGCGCGGACGAGGGGGCAGTGCCATCGCCGAGAGGTGTGGCTTTTTCAATGACGCCACCGCGCGGGTTGGGAAACGTCAATCAAGGAAATCGACCCGCTCGCGAAGGCCGGGAGCCGCTGGTCGAGCAATCTCCATCGGGGGCGCCTCGCGAGTCATTTGTGTGGGTAGGTGAAGCAGTCGACCAGTTGAATCCACGACTCGACGGTGGCCATTCCGAAACCAGAATGAAAAAAGACTGCAGAGATTTCTCTGCAGCCCTTTGACTTTCCACGCGTCTATGCTTCGCGCGTTCGGTAATTTTGCTGCGGTGTGGCTTCCGTCAACGCATCATCGCTGCCTTCCTCCAGCGAAATATGCCGGGTTTCGCGTCCCTTGACCCACCAGATCGCGGCGGCAACGGGACCGGGCAGCGCAAGCGCCAGCAGCACGAGCAACGGTGCGGAAGTTGTGCCCGTCGTGCTGAAGGCGCTGGTCAGCAGTAGCGGCGTGATCATTGCGCCCACTCGACCGAAAGCAACGGACACGCCCAAACCCGAGGCGCGCAACCGCGTCGGCAGGATTTCAGACGAAACCACGTAAGCCGAGATGTAACCCCACGTGACGCCAAACTGGATCAGGCAGTAGCCGACCACCATGGAAGGCAGCGTTTGCGCAAAGTACACCACCAGGATAGCGAGCACGGTGAACGTGTAGCTCGTGAACAGCGACGAGCGACGCCCCCACGACTCGAGCACACGCGATGCCAGCAAGCCGCCGAGCAAAGCCGCTACGTTGCCGTAAATGTAGTAGATCGGCATCGCAGCAGCAGGCACTTTCATGTACGGCAGAATGACGAGCCCCATCAACGACAGTACGCCATACACCACGACTGCCTGCGAGAAGTTCAGCGCACTGGCAAGGCCGCACGGTCCGCGATAGCGGCCAACCAGCTCACCCACATTGCGCCAGAACGTCGGGTGTGCGGGGACGATCGCGGTGGGCTGATAGCGCTTCTGCGCTTCGGTAGCCGCGCTGATCCCGGCGCGCTTTGCATACGCGGCAATTTCATCGACGATTGCTTCAGCTTCGGTCACGCGCCCTTGCTGCAGAAGCCAGCGCGGCGATTCGGGAATCACGCGGCGAATCCAGAAGAAAATCAGGGCCATCGTGGTACCCAGGCCGAAACCTACGCGCCACGCGATGTCGGGCGGCAGGAGATTCAGCGCGTAGTACGAAACAACGGCGGACAGCACGGCACCGAGGGGAAAACCCGACAGGATCAGCGCGTCGGTACGTCCGCGATTACGGCGCGGAATGAATTCACCCATGGTGGCCGTCACGGCTGAGTATTCGCCGCCCACGGCGAGCGCGGTCAGCGCGCGGAACACGAGGAAGGAGTGGTAATCCCACGCGAAGATGGTTGCCACGCTGAACGCGGCATACCAGAGGAGCGTAGCCAGGAACAGGCGTTTGCGGCCGAAGCGATCCGCCAGGTAGCCGAACGCGACCGCGCCGACCAGAATGCCGAGCACCCACACGCTTACGGCCAGTGAGCTTTGGGCCGCGTCGAGGTGCCAAAGCGCCTTGATCGTGCCGAACACGCTACCGATGATATTGGTTTCAAAAGAGTCGAGCGTCCAGCCCACTCCCAGCGCGACCGTCAGCAAGGTGTGGAAGCGGGTCCACGGCATGTGATCGAGCCGGGTTAAGGCGTCGGTCTTGATGGTGGTTCGGGAAGTCATGTCGATATGTTCCTATCCTGATTCGTTGCGATGTTCGTCGTACTAAGTAAAGTGACATCTTGAAGACACATGCGATTCATGCCGCGCGGATTACCTGGCCATGGCGGCCCCCTCGGACGTCTGGGCAGTCCGAAAATCAAGGGGAAGCACGTGAGCCATGCCGTCCCGCGCGATCAAAACACCTTCTGGCATGACGTTTTCTGATTGCTCAAGTAGCCACGTATCGAACGTATGGGATGCATGCGTCATCCATGTACGTACTGGCCTCAGCTGCTTGACCAGCGCACATGCGGTATTCCAGTCGTTGTGGTTGGTCGGCTGATCCGTTGGCGGGAAAGAACAGTCGAGAGCCAGCGAAAGTGCTTCCCATCTCTGCAGCCACTCCAGCGTGGAAGGCGGCAACCCGATCGTGTCAGTCAGATAGGCGAAGCGTTCGCCCTCTGGCCCTTCGATTGCATAGCCGAACGTTGGTTTGGAATGGATCAGCGGCAGCGCCGTAAAACGCAGGTCACCGACATCGAACGTGCCGAATTTCTCTGCCTGATTAAATGCGAGCAGGCCCGGGTTGCGATACAGATCGGCGCAACCGTTGCTGTCTGGCGGGGCCCATGTGGGGATGGATTTCCCGATGCCCCAGCGCAGATGGAACAACCCTTGCACGTGGTCTGGATGGAAGTGCGTGAGTACGATCGCGTCGAAACTTCCAGCGGGAAAACGCTCGGATAGGTCCACCAGTCCGGCGTCGAGCAGAACGCGGGTCGTGTCCGTTTCGATCAATGCGCTGCAGGGGCGACGAACGCAAGCGGGTAAGGCTCGCGCTCGTGTACATGCGGGGCAGTTGCAGCCGTAGAGCGGTACGCCGCCTGCCGCGCCGGTGCCGAGGAAGGTAACGCGCATCATGATGGCTCCGCGCAGCGGAGAATCAGCGAAACCAGTGCCTCTCCCGCCTGTCCGAGATCGCCGTCGTTGCGGATGATCTCCACTTTGCCGGCACGCTGCTCGAGCAAATGGTTGCGCCGCAGGCGCTGCTCCACCTGCTCGACCGTTTCGCGACCGCGCGCCAGAAGGCGTTCACGCAGTACCGCTTGCGGCACTGCAATTTCCACCGGCACGAGGTGGGGGTAGCGCGTGCGTGCATGCGGCAGATATTCGCGCGACCCGTTCATCACGACGGTCAACCCTTTATCCAGCCAATGGTCGATCTCGGCCCCGATACCGTATTGCAGTCCATTGCTCGCCCAGTTCAGCGCGAACAGGTCCGCGCTGCTGCGCGCCGCGAACTCTTCGGGACTCAGCGCGACGTGATTCTCGCTACCGGGGTCCGCTGCGCGCGTGATGTAGCGATGAGCAAAGCAGATCCCCACGTGGCCGGACAACTGCTCGCGCGCATAGCGCAGCAGGCTATCCTTGCCGCTGCCGGAAGGACCGCTTACGTAGATCAGATTGCCTGACATGGAAGCGGCCTCAGTGATGCACGCGGCTCGCGCCGAGCACGAGCTTGCCGCGAGACCACATTTGGTCGGCATGCGGCAACCCACCTATCCGCTGGACTGCGACCAGATCGGCGCGCTGTCCGACCGCGATGTCGCCGCGGTCGTTTAGCCCGGCTGCCCGTGCGGGATTGCGCGTCACGAGCGCGACGGCGTGCGCGAGCGAAACGTCCGCGACCTCGGGCAGCTTGAACGTGGCTGGCAGCAACGAGGCAGGCGAGTAGTCGCCGCACAGGCAGTCAGCGACGCCTGCCAGCACGGCATCGAGCGCACGCATGTTGCCCGACTGCGACTTGCCGCGCAGAATGTTCGGCGCGCCGAACAGCGTGGCAATGCCATTGCTGCGCGCGGCCTGAGCCGTTTCGAGGTTGATCGGGAACTCCGAGATCGTCGCACCGAGATCGCGTACCACGTCGACCTTGGCGGCCGAATCGTCGTCGTGGCTTGCAATTGCGACACCCTTGGCGCGCGCCAGCGCAGCCAGCTGCTGCATGCGTTCGATCGCGCCTCTGGCTGCCTCTGCCTTCTGCTTCATGATCTCGTCGAGCGTGGCATCGTCGGCTTTGTAGGCGTTCGCAAGGTATTTGCGGAACGACTCCACGTCGCGAAACTGACCCTGGCCCGGGCTGTGATCCATGAACGAGATCAGGTCGATCACGCCTTCGTCCATCAGCGACGACAGAACTGGAGGGGCGGTGACGTCGGTCACCTCGAAGCGTGCATGGAATCTGTTATCGATTAGCGCATGCGCTTGCCAGGCGTGGATCGAGCGGCCGAGCTCGGCTGCCGTTTCGTTGTTGCGTACGCCGAACTCGCGGTTCGCGAAAGACAGCGCATGAAATACCGTGGTGATGCCCGCAGACGCATTGCGCTTGTCTGCCTGCGCGCAAGCGAAGTCGATCGGGAAATACACGCCGGGACGAGGCTCCACCTCTTTTTCAAGCGAGTCGCAGTGCAGGTCGATCATACCTGGGATCAGCGTATGTTCCTGCAGGTCGACCACGGTCGCTCCGGCGGTATGTTCTGGGTCGAGCGCCGCGATTTTGCCGTCCTCGATGAGTACGGCGAGTCTTTCACGCACTTCGTCAGCGAGAACGACGGTTGCGTTCGTCAGGAGTTGGCGGCTCATTGCGTGATCGCTTCCGAAAGAGGGGAGTGGACAACCGGCGGTGCCAGTTCGATCACCTGGTCGGCAAGGCGCTCTACCAGGTCCAGGTGGTGGAAGATGGCGAGCATCGCCACACCTTCGGCCTTGATCCCTTGCAGGATCTCCACAACCTTGTCGGTGGTGCGCGGATCGAGGCTTGCGGTCGGTTCGTCGAGGAGTAACAGGCGCGGGCGAGCGACGAGGCCCCGCGCCAGGTTGACGCGCTGCTTTTCACCACCCGAGAAGGTCGCAGGGGGCACTTCCCAAAGACGCTCGGGCACGTTCAGCGCATCGAGCATTCCGCGCGCGTTGTCGCGCGCTTCGGCACGCGCGGTGCCGCGCACGAGCAGCGGCTCGGCCACGATATCGACGGCGGCCTTGCGCGGCAGGCAGTGCAGGAATTGCGTGACGAAGCCAATCTCGTCTTTGCGCAGCGCGAGCACTTCGTGCTCGGACGCCTGCGCGAGATCGACCGCCTCACCGGCTGCGGTGCGGAACAGCAGGCTTCCGGCGCTCGCGAGGTAAGTACGGTAGATGCATTTGAGCACCGACGATTTGCCGGCACCGGTCGGGCCGATCAGCGCGGACAGGCGGCCCGGCTCGACGGCAAACGAGACGTTCGCGCAGGACGGGATGGTCTTGCGCTGATCGTGCAGCGCAAAGTGCTTGCTCAGATTTTTAACGGTCAGGATCGCGGACATTGGTTTACCTCAGAGAGCGGAGGCCACAAGCCGCTGCGTGTACGCATGCTGCGGGTCTTCGAGAATCTGGTCGGTCAGGCCCGACTCGATGATGCGGCCGTACTTCATCACGATCGTGCGGCCCGCCAATAAGCGGATCACGCCGAGATCGTGCGTGACGGCGATCATCGCCGTGCCGAGTTCCTGCTGGATCTCGAGGATCAGATCGAGGATGCGCGCCTGCACCGACAGGTCGAGGCCGGTCGTAACTTCATCGAGGAACAGCAGCGGCGGACGGGTCGCGAGTGCCTTCGCGATCTGCACGCGCTGTTGCATGCCGCCCGAAAACTTCTTCGGCGACTCGTCCATACGTTCGGGCAATACCTCGGTGCGCGAGAGCAGGTCGCGTGCGCGTTCCCGGATCTCGCCGAACAGCGTCACGTCGTTCATCAACAGGCGCTCGGCGATGTTGCCGCCGGCCGACACGTTGAAGTTCAAGCCGAGGTGCGGGTTCTGGTACACCATGCCGAAGCGATGATTGCGCAGCCAGCGCTGTGCTGCGGCATTCGCTGCGAACAGGTCGCAGTCATTGTCTTCATCGAAGAAGCGCGCGGTGCCCGCGGTTGGCTTTTCATCGAAGTACAACGTTTTGACGACGGTCGACTTGCCCGACCCCGACTCACCCATGATCCCGAGAATCTCGCCGGGCCGCAGGTCGAAGCTGACGTCGTGGGCAGCCACCACCGAACCGCAATGCGGGCAGATGTTGGTGTCCTGTTCCGGGCCGGTGCTTTCGATGCAGCGCTCGCACCCTGTGCCGTGAATCTTGGTCAAGCCGCGCACTTGAAGAATGGGGCTCACTGGACTGTTCCTTCGTTCGTTGCGTTGGCCTTCTGCTGAGTGCGGCCGTTGCGATAGTCGTTGCAGTAGTCCGAATCCGAACATTGGTACGACTTGTCGCCGTCCTCGCCGATGATCTCGTCGAGAAAACTGTCGATCGAGCCGCAGCGCACGCAGGCGCGGCGATTGCCGTGCTCGTCGTGGAAGTCCTCGGTGCGGAACGGCACGTCGTCGAACGCGAGCGGGTCCGCGCGGGTATAGGGCGGCACCGCATAAATCTTCTTTTCGCGTCCCGCACCAAGCAGCACGAGCGCGGCCGACATATGCAGCTGCGGCACGTCGTAGCGCGGAATCGGACTCGGGTCGATCACGTAGTGACCGTTGATCCGCGTCGGATAGCGATGCGAGATAGTGATTTCATCGAACTGCACGATGTCTTCGTACAGCTTGGTCAGCAGACGCGAGTAGTCACCTTCGCCATGCATGGTCTTGCGGCGCGCCTCGGACGGTTCCACGACGACCAGCGGATCGGGATACGGCACCTGCAGGACGAGAATCTGCTCTTCGGTCAACGCGATTTCGGGAATCCGGTGGCGCGACTGGATCAGCGTGGCTTCACTGGTGTGCTCGGTAGTCTGAACACCCTCGCAGGTGAGTTCGACGAAGTGACGCAGATTGACCGCATTGACCGAGTCGTCGGAGCCCTGGTCGATCACCTTGAGCGTGTCGTCCGGACCGACGAGGGACAGCGTGAGCTGCAGACCGCCCGTGCCGAAACCACGGCCCATCGGCATTTCACGAGAGGCGTACGGCGTCTGGTAGCCGGGAACGCAAATCGCTTTAATCACCGCGCGGCGGATCTCGCGCTTCGCGTATTCATCGAGAAAGCCAAAGTTGTAACCTGCTTCGTCGAGCGGCAGTTCGTAGAGGTCGTTCATAGCTCGACTCCTTGTGCATCCTGTTCCGTCTGCTTGTCCGCAGCCTTTTGCTGGGTCGTGCGCAGCCGGTCCATGTCCGACTGGAACGTGACGTAATGCGGCATCTTGTAGTGGCTCGCGAAACCCATCGAATCCACGCCGTCGATATGCAGCAACACGAACTCCGGGTCCTCCGACGGATTGGTCGGACCGTTTCGCATGCCGTTCTGCAGCGAACGGTCAAGCACGGCCATCGAGATCGCCTTGACTTCGTTGTGGCCGAAACACGCGCCATAGCCGAGGGTGAAGACGGGAGGGCCGCCGCCGTCGTCGTCTTCGTACATCGCGACCATCTCGCACTCGGTCATGAGCACCTCGCCGGCCTCGACGAGTTCGCCCGTGACCGGATGGGGAAGCCGCACCGGCACATAGCCGACACGCAGTTCGGCCACAGTCGGGTGGACATCGCCATAGCCGCGCATGTTCGAGTAAGCGATCGCGAGCAGCGAGCCGGTTTCGGCGCGCGCCATCGTCGCGAGGGCGGCGGAACGCGGAACCGGGAAGATCAGCGGATCGCGCGTGACATCGAAAGGCTCTGTGCGTGACGGCTGGAGCGCCGGGAGCAGTCCTTCGGCGCGCAGTGCATCCACGACCTTCGGGAAGGTGTCGGGCAGATCGCTTTCGTCGATCGAGTCGAGAAACGTGCGTGCAACCGAGCGGAACGCTTCGGGTGATTCGTTGGCGAGGTCGAGGCGCATCAGGCGCAGCGCGTAGTCGTTGGTCGGACCGAGCATCTGACCGCCAGGAATGTCCTTGAACGCGCTGGAGATACGGCGGATCACGCGCATTTCGCCCGTGTGTTGTACGGGCGCTTCGAGCAGTCGAGGCTTGGTCGAACGATAGGCTCGCAGTGCGAACGCTGCCTCGAGCGTATCGCCCTGCATCTGCTTGATAGCGAGCGCGGCGAGGCGCGGGTGATACAACCCCCCTTCCGAAACCACTCGCGAGGTCAGCGAACGAAGCTGATGTTCGATCGTCTGCAGGGTCAGCGGCGTGCCGTGCTCGCCCTCGGTCGTACGCAACGCGTCGACGACACGCTCTGCGCCCTCGATTGCCCGGCCGCCGCCCCTGATAGCCACATAACCCATTACCGGCCTCCTTCGATGGCAACTTTGGTCGTGCGGGGCAGTGCGACTACGCTGCGCTCGTCCAGCAGTACCAGATCGACGCCAAGCGGGAAGCCGCTGTTCCATTGCCGGCGCAACTTCCACCACTGCGGGTCGACTCCCGACACGTGCAGAGAAACGCTGCTTTGAATGCCTGGACCGCTGAGGACGAGCTCGCCACCTTGCTTGATCTCATCGACCACCAGTACGAGTGTTGCGCCGCTTTCCGGGCTGTCGAGCGTGCCGAAAGCAGGCTCTACAGCGGGTAGTTGACTGCCCGGCATCACGACGAATTGGGCCCGATCCGCACTAGTGGACTTCGCGCCGAGGCGCTGACGGTCTGCCGCGCCGAGCATCTCGCAGGGATCGGCCAGCGTGGTTGCGGGGTCGGCCAGCGTCGCAAGCACGAGTGGCAGTACATGCGTGGCCTGCGTCTCGAGTTCGCTGACTCGGCCAGGATAGGAAAACGCATCCAGGATGCGGCGAAATGCGCGCTGCTGAACCAGTGGTGTCCAGTCGGCCGGATGCGAGACGATATGCGTCTGCAGCTCATTCATCATCGTCCTCCTGCGCGGCGAGCAACGCGAAGTCCACGCGCGTTGCCGCCAGCAGCTTCTTGCGATCGGCCGCGGTTGCTTCGACGATCTGTTTGCCTTCACGAAGAAGTTCCACGGCCGCATCATGTCCAGGCCAGGCGGCAGCCGTTACCGCGTCTAGAATCGCGAGTGCCCGAATCAGGCTCGTGCGGTCATCCATGACGATCGCCGCGCCTTCGGCGGTGCCGCCTTGTGGGTCGGTCAGGCGCACATGCGCCTTGGCGACCGGAATCTCGCCGAGGTAATAGGTCTCGCCCATCGCAGCGTCGGCGAGCGGTACCAAGGCGAGGCCGGATTGCGGGATTTCCAGGTCTTCCACCTGAAATTGCTCACTGAGGTGACGCGCGAGTTCGCGAATGCGCTGTGCCGGCACGTTCGTCCAGTAGCGCATCCAGTCCCCGCGAACGGGCTGCGACGCTATCGCGTTCATGAGTTGTCCTTCTGAATATACATATAGCTCTAGAAACTTGATAAAGCAGTTAGATTTCTTAGCCGATTCATGCGGCCCGACGGCCGCGACCTTTGGCTCAGGGATGACCCCAGACCCCTTACAGCAGCGGAATGCGCAACTGGACGCGGTCTGCGCGGAACCGGGTAATCACATACTCGACCGGCTTGTTGTCGCGCTCATCCACGTTGACGCTCTTGACCCGCAACACTGGCCGGTTTTGCGGCATGCCAAGGATTCGCGCATCGTCACCTTGGGGTAGCACTGCCGTGACGGCGCTATCGACGCGACGGAGTTGGCAGCCATACTCTGCATTCAGAAAAGCGTGAAGGGAGTCGCCTTGATAACGGACCAGCAGATCGGGGAAGGGTTGTGCTGGCAAGAAATGCGAAATGAGGCACATCGGCTTGCCGTCCACGCTTCGTAACGTTTCCAGCCAATGCACGGGCTCGCCTTCCAGGATGGCCAGGCGTTCGGCAACGCGCACACTGGCAGGCAAGGTCTGCTTGCGCAGGATGCGGTTTCCGGCCAGCAAACCCTGAGCGTTCAGGGTTTCGGTAAAGCGGGTGGTTTTGCCGATCTGGTAGTCGATCTGGTTATCGAGCACGAGGATGCCGCGGCCATGGCGGCGCTCCACCAGACCGGCCTCGACCAACTCGTCGATGGCACGACGGAGCGTGTGCCGGTTCACCCCAAAACGTGACGCGAGCTCGCCCTCGGATGGCAGGTAGTCGCCAGGTGCGTAGACATTGGCGATTTCCTGTTCCAGTTGTCGTGCGATCTGGGCATACAAGGATTCGCCCTGCTCTCGACTGACAGCGTACAAGCTCATATGCGGTTATCTAGATAAGTGGACAACCGAATCCTACAAAGAGTATGTGACAGAGATGTGATTCGGGGATGGCAGGTTCTCGGAAGCACTCGGGACAGTCGTGGGTGCCGCGTAACTTGCCGGCGCGACTAGTGACGCGTCAGGGGTCGTGCGTCGAAGGCGTGGACACGGCGGAAAGCATCGAAGAGACTCCGCCCTCCGTGTTTGTTGCAAGGTCGTCTGGACCTTTGTCCAACGGGTTCGCGCGCACGACGACAGCCGTCTGTAATGCCAACGACTCTCCAGCTTCATGGAACGGCCCTAAGGTCTTACCGTTGTAATCAACGGTAAGGAGACGGCAAATGGTGAGGCCCCAAGTGTCACAACGATGCAATAAGGCATGCGTACGACTTTCGATCGCAGCATTCGCGGGAGTGGCCGCGTTAGCGTTCGCTACATTGCCCGCCGGCGTATCTGCGGCAGGCAACGATAGAACGTCCCCAACACTGACGCCGATCAAGCATGTGATCATTGTTGTCGGCGAAAACCGAACGTTTGATCACGTTTTCGGCACCTATCAACCCGCGCAAGGCCAATCAGTGTGGAACCTGCTGTCGCGCGGCATCGTCAATGCGGATGGCTCCCCTGGGCCAAACTTCGCGAAGGCGCAGCAATATCAGGCGCAACTGATTGGACCGGCCAAATTCGCGCTGGCCCCGTCGAATAAAACGCCGTACGGGACGCTGCCGGCGCCCAACACCGGCGGGGCGGCGACTGCGGCGAGCGATGCGAGCCCGCCACCATTCGCGACTCACGATGCGGCCGCGCAGGCCGAGGGGACGGCGCTCGAAGCGTCCGACATCGATCAACTGTTGACGGGCGCGACAGGGCTGCCGGCGCATGCAGAGGATTCGCGTGTGGCCAACTACAATGCGTTGCTGAACGGTCCGTACCTGTTGCAGCCTCCGCTCTATGATGCGTACATGGGTGGTCCGGTGCACCGCTTCTATCAAGCCTGGCAGCAAGCGGACTGTGCCGTCGCGCATGCGAGCCGCGAGAATCCGAGTGGCTGTCTGGGCGACCTGTTTGCGTGGGTCGAGACTACCATCGGCGCGGGCAGCAACGGTAAGCCGCGACCGACGCCTTTTAGCGATCAGACCACCGGTGAAGGCTCGAATGCGCTCGGCTTTTACAACGTGAACAATGGCGACATGCCGTACTTCACGCAACTGGCGCGGCAGTACGCGATGAGCGACAACTATCACCAACCGGTGATGGGCGGTACGGGGGCCAACAGCATCATGATCGGCGCCGCTGATGCGTACTACTACACCGACGGCAACGGCAACGCGGCAACGCCACCTTTGGATCAGATTGAAAATCCCGATCCGTTGGCCGGCACCAACAACTGGTACACCCAGGATGGCTACTCAGGCGGCAGCTATAGCAACTGTTCGGACCCGGGCCAGCCGGGCGTCGGCCCAATCCTTCAATACCTCGAATCGTTGCCCTACGACCCCAAGGCGAACTGCGCGCCAAAGCACTATTACCTGCTGAACAATTACAACCCTGGATATAACGGCGACGGCACGGTACTCGACAGGTCGAAGTCGCCTTTCACGATCCCGCCGTCACCGGTGCGCACCATCGGGGACACTCTGCTTGATCGCAACATCCCCTGGAAGTATTACGGGGAAGGCTGGCAGAGCTTCATCAAGGATCCGACGAAAAGCGTCTACTGCAACATCTGCAATCCGTTCCTGTACGAGACGTCGATCATGACGAACCAGCAGGTGCGGGACACGCATCTTGCAGATTTGCCGGATCTGTATGCGGACATCGGCGCGGGCAATCTGCCAGCTGTATCGTTTGTAAAGCCGGGCGGCTTGCTTGATGGACATCCGACATCGTCGAAGTTTGGACTTTACGAGGCGTTCGTGAGGAAACTGGTCGATGCGGTAAAGAGCGACCCGAAGCTATGGGCCACGACGGCGATCCTGATCACCACCGACGAGGGCGGCGGCTACTACGATTCAGGCTATGTTCAACCCATCGACTATTTTGGCGATGGTTCGCGCATCCCGATGATCGCAGTATCGAAATACTCGACCGGAGGACGCATTTCCCACAGCTACTCCGATCACGCTTCACTCGTCAAATTCATTGAGCGCAACTGGGGATTGCCGCCGATCACCGGTCGTAGTCGTGACAACCTGCCAAATCCGATCCAACGCAGCCATAACCCATACGTGCCGGTGAATGCGCCTGCGATCGGTGACCTGTTCGATCTGTTCGATTTCAAGCGGGAATCCCACGATCACGATCATGACCACGACAGGCCGGACAGCGATGACGATCGCAGCGGCGGTAAGGGATGGTGGCCTTTCTGATCGTGTTCTGCACGAGGTACGCTGGGCACCACAACCTGGAACCGCCGCGCACTCCCGGCGCGGCGGTTTCATCCGCAGGGCGAGCGGACTATTGAGGCGATGCTGCTAGCGACCGCTGAGCCGCCGGCGCATTCGTCAGAGCGCTTCAAACCTGGGCGCGCAAGGACCTTAACCCCGTGCGCACTTCGTTCGCGAAAATCATCGGTTCTTCCCACGCGGCGAAGTGCCCGCCAGTTTCGGGCTTGTTGAAGTAAATCAGGTTGTGATATGCCTTTTCGGTCCAACTCTTCGGCGCCTGATAGTTCTCTCCCGGAAACGCGCTCACAGCGGCGGGCACATTGACGTCGGCCGCGAGGAAGAAGTTCGCGTGCGATTCCCAATAGAAGCGAGCCGCCGAAACCCCCGTATTGGTGAGCCAATAGAGTGTGATGTCGTCGAGCACGTCGTCGCGCGTGAGCGCACCTGCGGCATGACCGTTGACGGGATGACCGAGCACTGCCGCGCTCAACGCCGCAGCGGGCTGGCCGTAGCCATCGCCATGATCGAGCAGCCACGACGCCAGCGCGACCGGCGAGTCGGCGAGTCCGTACAGCGTCTGCGGGCGTGTGCCCATTTCGAACGCGTAACCGCGCTTCTTCTTGAAGTTGGCGCTCAACTGTTCATACGCGTGCTGCTCCTCGTCCGATAAGCCGGCAGGCATCGCGTCGCCCGCGGCCAGCGACTTCAGAACCTCTGCGGGAACGGAAGCAGGGAAGTTCACGTGAATCCCCATCAGTTCGGGCGGCGCCTGTTTAGCCATGATGTTCGTCACAATGCCGCCGAGATCGCCTCCCTGGGATGCAAAACGCTGATATCCGAGCCGCTTCATCAACGTGACCCACGCGCGGGCGGTGCGCTCCGGACCCCAGCCCGTTGTGGTTGGTCTCGCTGAAAAACCATAACCGGGCAATGATGGAATCACGAGATGAAAGGCGTCCGAAGCCGGCGCACCATACGCAGTCGGATTGACGAGCGGATCGATGATCTTGAACTGTTCGATCACCGAGCCGGGCCAGCCGTGCGTCACGATCAATGGCATCGCGTTGTCGTGCTTCGATCGCACATGGATGAAATGGATATCGAGTCCATCGATCTCGGTGACAAACTGCGGATACGAATTCAGCCGCGCCTCGCATTTGCGCCAGTCATAGCCGGTCGCCCAGTATTGCGCGAGCCCCTGAATGGTGGCGAGCTGAATACCCTGCGATTCGTCGGATACCGTCTCGCGATCCGGCCATCGCGTGGCCTTGATGCGACGCCGCATGTCGGCGAGCTGAGAGTCCGGAACATGAACGTGGAACGGACGAATTGCGGACCTGTCGCCGTTCGCGGGTTCCACGATTTTGCCAACTTCCGGGTTCGTATCTGCGAATGCGAGGCGGCTCAGCGAGCCTGCGGCGAGCGCCGCGGCGGCCACACCGACGAAGTGTCGACGCGATGCGGATTGTGGGGTGTCTTTCGACATGGAATCGATCTCCTGCCTTGATCAGCGTGTTGCGTTGCGAGTGAAGTCTGCGACGTACAGCTTCACGAAGTCATACGTGCGGTTCGCGGCCCGGCGTTCGGCTCGCGTCGGGCGTATTTGACCGCCTGAACGTATCGCGTTTGTGTCCGGGAGTTGGATGTGTGTAAGCGCGCGTATCCAGTCTGTTTGCAGATACGTTGGGATACAAAGGAAGACCTGGGCGAGAGGGAGGGGCGTGACGACGGGGGGCGATGTAGCGGAGCCTTCTTGCCACTTCTGGCCACGCCAGCAAACCCCGATCATGGTCGCCTTGTCCCCAGTAGAAAGCGCTGGAGCGCACTGGGCTGCTGCGCCGCCGCTTCGGCGCCACATGGAATTCGGAAACGACGAAGCGCAATTACTTGGCGCAAATTCTCACTAAACCGGAGAGTCACTATCATGTTCAAATTCGTAATGAAGGCGACAGTATTTCCCGCCGTAGCTGTGGGCGTTTCCGCATCCAGAATTGTGCCGACGTCATCCTCGCCCTACGCGCCGAAGGATTACGCCCAAGTGCTGGCAGACTATGTCCGGGCGGCAGGCATCGATAGTTCGAAGCTGGTGATCTATACGACCGATATCGGAGCTTGCCTGCGCTGCTGGCGGCATTGGAGCAACCCGATATTGCCAGGGAGATCATTGTGGGTGACTTTGCCCCATTCAACCGCCCACAGTACATGTACGATAGCCTGCAGGGCCTGAAGTCAAAGCCTTCGTCCGACGCCGTCCGTGCCGCGATGAACAAGAACCGTGACGAAATCCTGGCAAACACATTCTTCCGCGGCATGTCGGCGGAGGAGCGCTACGCGTTGCCCAAGGAGTTCGAGGACGATATGGCGAAAGGTTGGGGCGGTGATGTCACGTCGGCAGACGCGTTTTTCCATTACTACTCGTGCTTCACCCGCGACCAGGACTACTTCGAAGCCAATATGGCCAAGCTGAAGGTCCCCGTGAAGGTGGTGTGGGGCGAGCAGGATATCTATATCAAGAAGGAAATGGGCGTTGAGTACGCCAACCGTAACGGTCTGAAGCTTTCGGTTCCCCCTAGACTCGGCCACTTTCCGCATCTGCAAGCGCCTGAACTGACGGTGGCCGAAGTTCGGGCTGCGCACACAAACATGCTCATGCGCGACGGTCGGTTATCTGAGGTGGATAGGACGTTCGAGCGTCCACATGGAAATGCGGGCCACCGTCCGTAATTGGCCGACTACCGGTTCTGCGCACTAGCGAGAACCCGCTAACCGAGAGCCGCGCTAGCCTGCGCGTGGCTCCAGTCCAGAAGCGATACAACGGTCGCATAAGCCCTTGGACTTAAGCGCCTCAGCCAAGGCTACCTCTGCGTACCTCGGGTCACTCCGTGAAGCCATGCCCTTCGGTTGTTTTTCCCCTGCGATGATCGTTCCCCTCAAGGACCGAGTTGCCAACGCAGTACCGGATGGGTCGCGCCGGCCGGGAGTGCCCAGACGCCGGTTGAGCTGAAGTCGAACGTCGGGCCGAAACTAGATGGCATGCTCATCTGCGCGGTGGTGAGTCCATTCGCGATCGGCACCGGAGTACCCGTGCCCACGCCGACCGTGGCCCCGGTTGTCTGCGTGTCCCAGTAGACGTCGTTGGCGATCGTGCCGGTGTTGCTTAGCGCCAGGCCGAACGGCGGGGGGCCACGACCGGCCAGGACCATTTGGGTGACTGTGCCGGTTGCGAAAGATTGCTGGATCGTGCCGGTGTTGCTTTGAACGAGCGCCGCGCTCCCCGTGCCAAAGCAGGGGAAGCCGCCACCACCACCGCAGTAGTCGGGCGCATACGTAACGGAGCCGGTCGCATATGACTGCGTGATCAGACCGTCGTTTGTGCCGACCAGACCGCCGGCGCCCAGACCGTGAGCCGCGGAATTCACGGTGCCCGGTCCAAACGACGGCGGGATGTCCGGGCTTTGCGATTCGTACGACTGCCGGATCACGCCGGTGCTGAAGTTGTATCCGACGAGGCCGCCCAACACGCCCTCGCTCACCATCGCCGCGTCGCTGGACGAGCGTGTGATCGTGCCGTAATTCGAGCCCACCAGACCGCCGCTCATCGCATCGATCGAAACGAAAGGTTCAGATAAGGAAAGGCTGCCACTCGTCTGGGCGCGCACGATCTGGCCGTCGTTGACGCCGGCCAGGATGCCGAAGGAGCCATAGCCGCTGATGCTCACGAAGCCGCTCACGCTGACGTTGCGAACGACGCCCGTCGCGCCGACCACACCGAATAGACCACTGGCTGCCTCGGGATTCGCCGGATCGCCCGTGGCGGGAACACTCTGCCACGCATTCAGATTCGAGATCGTGTGGCCCAAGCCGTCGAACTGTCCGGCGAACGGCGCGGCGCCAGTTCCGATCGGCACATAGACGCCTGTGCCGCAGCAACGTGGCGTGCTGATGTCGATGTCCTTGCCGAGCGCATAGTTGCTGGCGAGATCGAGCGAAATGTTTTCCAGATCCGCAAGTGAATTGACGAGCTGGTAGCCGGTAATCTGAGTGATCAGTCCGCTGTCGGACGGCGCCGTCCAGGTCGTGTTGGCGAGCAGTGTCCCCGGCGTGTAGGTGCCGTTCATGTCGTATAGCGCGCTGACCGTCCCGGTGCTCTTCGACCAGTCGATCGTGCCGCCGTTCGTCACGCTGCCGCCGTTATCGATGCTCGTCGCGTCCGCGCGCAGCGTAAGGTTGCCAGAACCTGTGTCGCGGATCGTCGCGCCCGGAGAAAGCGCGACGTTGTGGTAAGCCGCGAGCGTCAGCGCCGACGCACCGCGCCAGTCGATATCGGATGCGATCAGCAGGTCACCGGCCGCACCGTTGGCGCCGGTGGTAGAGAGTTCGACGGTGCTCCCCGCATTCAGGCTGCGTTGGAGCGCACGCGCCACTGATGCATCCACGGTAAGCGATGGCGTTGCGATGTTCCATCGACCGGCGTGCACGGCGGCGCCGCGCTGGAACGACAGTTGCGCTGCCTCGGTATCGACCGTGCCTCCACTGCCGTCCGGGTTCTTCGCTACGATTGCGCCTCGTTGCGACACCGTGCCGTCCTCCGCCACGAGCCACACATGCCCGTCGCGAGTCGCACTGCCCGTCGCACGGATGCGCGCGCCGCCGCCCGCGAGTGCATAAACGTTGCCGTCCGCGGCTTGCAGGCTGATCTGCGCGGCGCGCGTGGTACCCGAATCGACCACGTTGCCCGCGCTGCCCGCCTGGACGAATACCTGTTGGCCGCTCGACGAGTCCTGCAGCAGCACCTTCGACCCGGCCGCGAATTCCGCCGTACCGTCAGGCGCATTGACGGTGCCGCCGTTGATTACGGTCCGCGCGATCAGGAACACGTCGCCGCCGCTGGAACTGATTTTCCCGAGATTCACGACTACCGCGTCCGAGTTCCCCGACAGGGTGAGCGCGCCGCCATTCATGAACGCACAGTTGTCCGTGTCCAGCGTCGATGCGACGAAGCGTCCGCCCGTCGTCACCACGCCGGATGGACCCACGACGACACCTTGCGGATTGACCAGATACACGCTGCCCGTGGCACTGAGCTTGCCGAAGATCGCGGAGAGCGAGCCTCCCGTCACGCGGTTCAGCGTCGCACCACCGCCGTTATTGAACGTCACGCTATTGCTTCCGCCGATCGAGAAGCTGTTCCAGTCGATCACACCACGTGTGGAACCGGATTGCGTGATCACGAGGCTGTTGCCCGCGCCCGCTATCGCGCCGGTGCCGGCGACGTAACGGCCGCCTTGCGGCAGGCTACCCGCCGCGAACGCCACAGGTGTGAGGGACAGTCCAGCCAGCGAAATACCGATGGAGAGCCAGAGGGGTCCGCTCGACTGCCGTCGACCCGGTGTGCGTCGCGCGGGCCGAGGTTGTTCCGGATGTGACATACAGCCCCCTTTCCGCGTGCGTGCGGAATGGTTACCGACGACCCCGCAGAGCCGGCCGGAGAGGCGTGAGTCGCCGCATATGAAGAATAGCAGTTGGCGTCGCGGGTGCATGCCGGTTTCTCAGCGCATTGCGCCTTCCTGGCAGGACTTTTGCGACATCTATTACGCGGCGGGACTCATGTTGCGCGTCGACAAGATCCGACGGCAAATTGCGTCAAGGCGTCAAGAGCAAAGATGTCGGTCGCAGATAAGCGCTCATGCGCTGGAGGCCAATGGCCGCTTGTGATTGGGCGAACGACACCTACAGGGGCCTCCGACAGACCGCGAATCGGATGGCACGAGGGCCGCCGGCTATCGGCGTCGGAAGCAAGAGTCCGCTCGGACACAGCATCACCGGCGTTGCCAGTGACGGTCAAGTCAACCAGCCACCGAGGAAGGGCAGAAGCACCGGGCGGACAAACGCCGACATAGTGCCGTTCATCGCCATTCCCAGTCCCGAGTATGCGCCGGCGTCTTCACTGATCCGAAACGCCCGGGCGGTACTTATGGCGTGGGAAGCAACACTCATCACAAAGCCGCGCACGTCGTTACGCCGCACACCAACGGCATCCAGGACTACGTTGCTCAGGGTCGCACCGGTAATGCCGGTCAAGATGACGATCGCCGCGGTGAGCGAAGGCAACTCTTCACTGACCGTCTGGATTGACCACCATTGGATGTTGGCCGGGACCGGATTGCGACGATCCGGCCATCGGCGACCCATATCCCGACGTGTGCTGGCCAGTCGCGTGCTGCGCGGCAACACGCGTTTCGGCAGCCTGAATATCAGCGGGATACTGGGCATCCAGTGCGGCGGCCGGGTTGTAGCCATTCTGTTCGAGTTGCAGCACTTCTGCCTCGACCTTGGCGCGCGTGACCGGCTGTTCCGATTGTGCGAAAGACGCGATCGGCGCGGCGCTCGCAGCTGCGAGTACAACTGCCTGGATAAGCGAGTTCATGATGCACCCCCTCATAGTTGTCTATCCGGAACCGCGGCGATACGGGCGCCCATAGACGATGCTCCAAAATCAAGAACGTCCTTTTTCAGGACAGGCCCCGGCGCGGCGCCAAAGAAGACCCATGGGTTCGGCGGGAACGCATGTGCCGGATTGACATAGCTCGTCAGACCGCCCGCGTAACTCGCGAAAGTGCATCGAAAGCGGCTTGATGCTGGAATGGTTTAAGCGGCGAAGTCAACGTGGTCAATACCATTCGGCAGGCAATCTACCCTGATCGTCGGGGCGGTATCGGGCGAGCTATCGGGGTCAATTGCCGAAGAAAAGGTTGCAGTAACTTGCTGGGCCGACGCACGAAGATGGCGATGGTTTCGACACATGCCGGACACCGCCGGAAGCTGAGGTGCCGTCGGTCGTGCCACCAGCGTCGCTGTTGTCCGCCTGCTGGCTCTCCTGTGCAGCGACGTTGGTCGTCGCGCCGCCAATGTCACGGTTGCCGGCCTGCTGGCTGTCCTGTGCAGCGATCTTCGCTTCAGCAGCCTGAATTGGCTCGGGATACTTCGTTTGATCGCCGTCGCCGACGTGATAGCCGGCCTGCTCGAGACGGATCAGTTCCGCACGCACCTGCGCACGGGTGACGGGCGCGGTGCCCTGAGCGAAGCTGACGACTGGGCTGGACAGTGCACAGCTGGCGAGGACTAGGCATGCAAGGGTCTTCATGATAGAGCTCCTTGATAAATGGCCAACTTAACCGACCAGATACCTAATAGAACACGCAGCAAATTCTGAAAACAGACGGGAAGTTGTTGTTGATATGGGGAATGGAGTCTCGTCCGCGACTCAGTTGGCTTAACTCGGCAAAACGTCGCGCATGTGCGCACTGCGTTTTTCGCGCCGGCCGGTTATAGAGGCGTACTCACAACAGGCACTCGATAAGAGATAAAGGCAGAGATAAAGGCGAGCCCGTTGCATAGTGATTGACGCGCTCCTTGTGTCAAATTGTCTTGCATTATCACGCCGCGTAACTGTGTCAGTTGTGATTGCGTCGATAGTTTGATGTTCGGTATTAAATGTTCGTTTTCTGGAGTGTAAATGTTCGTATTGTCTCCCTTCGCAGCTTACTTACTGACAAAGACCATGACGCTCCCGGAGCACGCCGGCGTCAGCGCGGTCGAGCAGATGCACTGGGCATGGGCTGCATTGGTCACGCTGACATCGTTCTGGTGGGCTCGTATGTGTAAAAGAGGTCGTTCTCGAGGAGGCCCGATCTCAGGCCGTAGCGGCAACGACGGAGAAGAACCAGTTTATCGCTGCGATAAGCCATGACTTGCGCCAACCGCTCACCACGCTCGGCCTGAAGTTGAGTTTTATCGAGCGGAGCATTAAATCGACCAGTCTGGTCGAAGACGTCGCGATTGCGCAAAGGCAAGTGGCTGCGATGGAAGGGATGATTAACGGGGCACTGGATATCTGCCGCCTGGACCGCAAGGACTGAGGTTGAGACTCCATAACCGCCCCGATCTGGTCCGTACGGATCGACATGCGTTGGACAGGATCGTCCGAAATATGATGGTCAATGCGGTCCGGTACACGCCGTCCGAGCAGGGAGGCAAGAAGGGACATGTTCTGGTTGGCGCTCCACGTCGCGCCCGAGCGACTCGCCAATCCGCCCGATCGCGGCGGCAAGCGACGCTTCCGCCCGGTCAATCAGGTGCACCGCAAGGCCGCCCGCCAGCAATGCCATTGCAATGCCGGCACCCATGTTGCCCGCGCCGATCGCCACGGCGAGACTGAACACACGCTCGCTGCGTAGCGCATGCGCCTCCATCTCAGCGCGCCGCTTGCGAATAGGCCCTCGCGGCCTCGGCGCAAGACGTGGTGAAGGCAGGCACGGGCGGCCCATCGTGCGTCGGCACGAAACGCAGCGTCACCGGGTCGTCCTCCAGTACGCCGCGCGCGACGTCCGCATGCATCTGGGCTGTCGACAGTCCGTCGGCCCGGCGAATGGGATGTTCGTGGATCCTCGCGATATATGCGGCGCTTGCGGTACTCATGGTAAGGATTCCTCCGTGGTTCGTGTGCAAGTTCGAGCCAGTGAGGAGCCGTCGTGTCGCACGTATAAGGTGACCTTATATCATGTGCCACTGCGAAATTCAAAAATAGTCGGCGCCTGGCCTATTAAGTGTTTCTACCATGTAGATTCGGCGCTGAAACGCATATAAGGTTGCCTTATTACGTGGTCCGATCGTGCCGTTGCTCCTTTTCAGAGTCTTTCGTGAACATGATTGCCCAGTTTCCTTTCATCGATCTCCCCTTCCTCGAGCGCAATATCGAGGTCGTCGAGCGCGCCGACGGCGCGGTCCATATGCGCAGCAAGGTGCCACTTGGTCCGGTCGAGGCGCATCTGCCGGGCGTCCTGAGGCATCGTGCGGTCGAGCGCGCCGAGCAGCCATGGCTGAAACAGCGCTGCCCGCGCACTGGAGACTGGCGCATGCTCAGGTACGGCGAGGCCTCTTTCCAGGTCGACGCCGTGACGCAGTGGTTGCTGTCACAACGTCTCGACGGACGCAGCGTGATGGTGCTGAGCGGCAACACCCTCGAACATGCGGTCTTCGAGCTCGCGGCCATGCAGGCGCGCATGCCCTATGTACCGGTGACCCCGGCCTATTCGCTGCTAAGCACCGGTTACGCCAAGCTCAAGGCGATGGTCGCCTTGATCAACCCCGCAGTGATCTTCGTGCAAAGCGCGAGCCAGTTCCGCGCGGCGCTGCACGCCGTCGATTTATGTGACGCGCGCGTCATTTACGTCGATGAACCGGCGGATGACATCGACGCCACGGCGTGGGACGCGGTCCTCGCCACGCCGGTGGGCCCGGAGGTGCAGGCGTCGATCGGCACCATTACGCACGATACGGTGGCCAAGTACCTCTTCACATCAGGCTCGACTGGTGAGCCCAAGGCCGTGCCGGTTACGCAGCGCATGCTGTGCGTGTCGATGGCCATGCACGCGCAGACTGTGCGCCATAATCCCGCCGCTCCGGAATCCGTGCTGCTCGAATGGCTGCCATGGAGCCACGTGGCAGGCGGCACGGCGATCTTCAACGGCGTCCTGCACGATGGCGGGACGATGTACATCGACGATGGACGCCCTGTGCCCGGCGAGTTCGCGAAGACGCTGCGCAACCTCAAGGAGGTTTCGCCGACAAATTTCAACAGCGTGCCTGCAGGCTACGCCATGCTTGCCGATGCGCTGGAGGCGGACGAGACGTTCGGTCAGCAGTTCTTCCGGCGCCTGCGGCGCCTGACCTCATCTGGCGCCAAGCTTCCCGACAGTCTCTACGAACGTCTGCAAGCGCTGGCCGTTCGCCACCTCGGGCACCGCGTTCCGTTTGTGGCCAGCTATGGCTCGACCGAGACGTGCGCTGCCACCACGGTAGTACATTGGCCCACCGGGCAGGCCGGTCTGGTTGGTCTTCCGCAGCCTGGGGTCGAACTGAAACTAGTGCCGCTCGACGAAGAACGCTATGAAATCCGTGCGCGTGCGGCTTCTGTCATGACTGGTTATCTGCAACAGCCGGGGCTGACGCGTCTCGCCTTCGACGACGAAGGCTACTACCGTCTGGGCGATGCCGTGACCTTCGTGGATCGGACAAAACCGGAGGAAGGACTCGCCTTTGCCGGTCGCGTCGCAGAAGAATTCAAACTGCAGTCGGGCATCTTCGTGCGCGTCGGTACGCTGCGCGTCGAGGTAATCAGCAGCGCCGCCCCCCTGCTGCGCGACGCGGTCGTCGCGGGCGCCGATCTGCCTTATGTGGCACTTCTCGCATGGCCCAACCAGGAAGCATGTCACGAACGTTTCGGCCTGCGCGACGCGCAGGCGCTTTCCTGCCACGCGCCATTCCACGACGCGTTGCGCGAATCACTGCTGCGCCACAACGGACGTTACACCGGTAGCAGCATGCGCATACGCCGTGTGATGCTGTTGAACGAACCGCCATCGATCGATGGCGGTGAGATAACCGACAAGGGCTATATCAATCAGCGGGCCGTTCTCGCGCGTCGCGCGAGCGCGATAGCGGCGCTATACGCGGACAAACCCGGCGCTAACGTCGTGACAATCGAAGAATAGTATTCCGAGAGTTTTCCGACAAAGATCATGACCACCGATACGTCCACCACAGCCGGGCCGTTGATCGAGATCCAACGCGAAGATGAGATCGCGCTCGTCAAACTGAATCGTGCTGACAAGCGCAACGCCATCAACGACGCATTGCTGGCTGAACTCACCGCATGTTCGCGTCGTCGAACGAACTTCGTTGTCTACCGGCAGAAAGTCAACGTCCACTGGCTGCAGGGTGTGGAGACCACTATGGATTCCGCCCATCTCGGCGTGCTTAACCAGAGCTGGCTCGTGGGCTTCGGCGGCATTGAACTCTCGTCGGAAAACATGGCGCCCGTGTATCACATCGAGCAAAAGCCGTTCGGTTTTCGCTATGCGGTGCCAATCGACGACGAGAACATCTCTATTACTGGCAGATCACCTATCGCGTCAACGGGAATCTGGCCGCTCAGCCACATGCACGCATACGAGGACCCCGATTTGTGTCCGCCGTTGCCGCCAGGCCCGCCCGAGGACAACCGGGGCCAAGACCGCGAAGCCATGAACCAGGACACTTTGCCGGCTTTACGCAGATGCTGGGCACGGAGGACTTTGCCGTCATGCTCAGCATGGGGCCGATCGTGGATCGAACGAAGAAATGCCTCGGTGCCGGGGACGGCGCGGTTGTGGCGGTGAGGCGCTGCCTTTCGAAGAGCGCGCCCGAATTCATGGACAACTCGTTGCCGACGCTCGCGCGCCATGAAGAGTTCGACTATCACACCACCGGCCCGATGTCGGGCGTGTTCAAGGACGAGGCTGAGTGGCGCGCGCTGCTATGAACAACGGTCTCACACAACGCCTGCAGCGGCTCGACACGTGCGCTGTCCCCGAAGCGCTCGATCGTCTCGGCATTACCGATACCGTGCCGGACAACTGGATCGTCGTCCTCGACAATTTCTAAAGCTGACCGTGCGGTCCGCTCTATGTGGGGAATCTAATATGGCCCGCATCACACTTGGCATCGGTACTTCGCACAGCCCGATCCTGAATCTGCCTGGAGACAACTGGCAGCGACGCGCTAAAGACGATCTTGCGTCTACGACCAATACATCCCGGTCTATCGCACTCCTCCTGCAGGTACCGGTATCGGCCTCGGGTTCGGGCTCTGCCAATCACTGCTACGGCGCATCAGCTGGTGTCCATGCGCGCGGGCCGCGAGTGCCACGGGCATCAAGTATGTCTTGCTGAGCGCCGTTTCGATCCTGCTCTGGGCCGCTGTTCACTACTGGATGGCGGGTTGCAAATACGCACGGCTCAAGGATTCTGAACGGCAATGCAGCCTGCAGGTCAGCCAGAGCTCATGAGTTCCATCCGCCTGACATGACCGCCGGTAGCTATGGTCGTTTAAGGCGGCACCAGGCAAGCGCGCCACGCGAGCTTCTTTGATGACGCTCCCGAATGATTTTATCGGCCACTGGCCTTAGGTGAATGCGCATTACTAAGCGTTGCATTGAATTGGATGGATTTAATAAGTTTATGGCGTTTATAACCACGGAGGAGATCGCATGAAACTGAAGGAAATCAGTTGCGCAGCAGCGCTGTCATTGCTGGGCGTTGGACACGCATATGCACAAAGCAGCGTGACGTTATACGGGGTTGTGAATTCAGGCGTCACTTACATTAGCAATAGTGGCGGCCACTCGGTCTGGAAACTCGACAGCGGGATCGACCGGCCAAACGTATGGGGTTTAACCGGCCGGGAAGATCTGGGCAGTGGACTGGCGGCGCTTTTCAAGCTCGAAAGCGGTTTTAGCCTGACGAACGGCAACATGACTGCGGCCGGCAAGATTTTCAACCGCGACGCGTACGTCGGCCTGACCAGCAATCAATTGGGGACGGTCAAGATGGGGCAGATGTTCGACTACCTGTACCGCGACGTGACGTTCTATACGAATGGCGTGCAATTTGCACCTGCCTATTCGTTCCACCTCTCCTATGACATCGACCGCACCGCTGGGGAAGCGGTTGCGAACGCCGTCGACTACGAGACGCCGAACTATCGCGGCCTCCGGGCAGGCGTCATGTACGGGTTTAGCAACGGCAATTCCAACCATGTGTTGAGCACCGGGCTCTCCTATGCGCCGCAGGGGCTGATGGGTCCTTTCTCTGGATCGCTGGCATACACGCGCACCAATGGGAGCTCGTCACCGACGACCGACGCAACGATTGCCCAAATCGTGTTCCACGGCGATAAGGTTTATACGGTCGCCGCGGGCGCGCGTCTCCAGGTTGCCAACAATGCGTACTTGAACGCTGTGTATTCGTACACGAACCTGACGCTTCCGCTCGGTTCGTCGATGATTACTCAGGATTTCGAAATTGGTGGAAAGTATGAGTTCGCACCGGATCTGCATGCTGGCGTCGGCTATTCGTACTTCATGCAGCGCGGCGTGAACGTCCAGGGCCTGACGCCGACGCAGAAATTCGGCATTGCCAGCGCAGGGATTGACTACCTGCTGTCGAAGCGGACCAGTATCTACGCATTCGGCACGTTCCAGCACGCCTTCGCCGGCAACCAGCCGGCCGGCAACTTCCTCGTGACCGGCGCACCGGTCTTCGGTCCCGTGGCCGGCACCGGTATCGGGCCGACGGGGGCGGCTGCCGGGTTTTCGAGCGGCAGCAACCAGGCCGCAGTGCAGATCGGCATCAGGCAGATGTTCTAAGCACCGCAGCCTTCGGGCCGGCGCGCTTTATCCCATACACGTAGCTATGTTACGTGCCGGGCCTCCCGGGACTCCGGCACTTGAACCCGCACCAGAAGGAGAAAACATGACCTTTTCACTCTATCGCAAGCTGGTATTGTCCGCATCGATTACCGCCTTGAGCATCAGCTTCGCGGCCCAGACTCAGGCCAAGCCTGCCAGCGCGCCGGCCGCAGCGTCCTCATCGGCTCCGGCTGCCTCGATGACGAAAGCCGAGATCAAGGCACAGCGCAAAGCAGCGCGCAAGGAACAGCGGGCAGCGAAGAATGCTGAACTGAAGAGAGTCGGGGCACAGGGCGGTCAGAGCGATTCGTATACGGACTATCCGGACAAGGCTCAGAACCCCCCGGCTAAAGTGCCTGCCGGAGCGAGCCACTAAGTGGTTCACTGCTTGCGCAAAAAGGCGGACCCGTTCGCCTTTTTGCATCCGCGGCGCTTTTGAACTTCCGGTCGGTACATACCCGAATTCCTGACCATTAAAAACTAAGGCAACCTTCCAATCAACTACTTGATCGACCATTAATTGGCTTTGCATTTGTGTCGTTTACATAGATTGGATTAACCATGAGTTTGACTGTTGCACCAGAGTCCGGAGTCACGTTGCCGTTTACGAGCCGTGAATTTCGCAATGCCATGGGTCAGTTTACGACTGGTGTTGTCGTTGTCACCGCTAACACGGAGGGCGAAGTCCACGCAATGACGGCCAACTCGTTTATGTCCGGCTCGCTCGAACCTCCGCTTGTTCTGGTTTCGATCGCGAAATCAGCAAAAATGCACGAACGGATAACCAAAGCGCAGAGCTTTGGCATCAGCATCCTGGCTCAGGATCAGGAATGGTGCTCAAACCATTTCGCGGGCAAAACGCATCCTGTCCTGGTGCCCAATTTCGTACAACTTGAACATATGCCAATCGTGGAAGGCGCAAACGTTCAGATTGCGACCGTTCTGCGTCACGCCTATGAGTGTGGCGATCACACACTGTTCGTGGGCGAGGTCACGGCGCTTGTTCAAGACCAGGGTCCGGCATCGCCACTAGTTTTCCACGCAGGCAAATACGCTGCGATCGCGGGCGCCAACTGATACACCTCAAGATCAGGCCAACATTCCCCAACAGGAGACGCAATTGCTGAGCAAAGAGAAGAACGAGCTACTGATTGCGACGTCGAAAGACACACCGATGGGTGAGTTCCTGCGTCGCTATTGGCATCCGATCGCCGGGGTTTCGGAATTCGATACCAGGTTGATCAAGCCAATGCGTCTCTTTGGTGAAGATCTGGTTCTATACCGGGATTTGAGCGGCAATTACGGCCTTCTCGATCGTCATTGTGTGCATCGTCGTGCGAGTCTCCAATTTGGCTACGTTGAGGACAAAGGCATCCGCTGTGCCTATCACGGCTGGAAATTCGAGGCGGATGGCAAGTGCTCCGAGCGTCCCTACGAAGATACAGCGGTTCCCGACGCGACGACCAGAGCCGGTCTCAAGATCACGAGCTACCCGGTCAGGGTCGCAGGCGGCATGCTTTGGACCTATATGGGTCCGATTGAGACGATGCCCGAACTGCCTGTCTGGGAGCCCTTCAATTGGCAAAACGGGTTTTGCCAGATCGTGACCTCGGTCATCAATTGCAACTGGCTCCAGTGCCAGGAGAATTCGATCGACCCTATTCATTTCGAATGGCAGCACTCGAATTATTCGGTGCGTCGCATGGGGGGCACGAAAGAGAAATACGTTCCGAGGCACACAGCACTCGATTTCACAGAGTTCGAATTCGGTTATCAGTATAAGCGGCAGCGCACGGACACCAATGCTGAGCATCCGCTATGGACCACGGGCCGCGTCTGTCTGTACCCAAATGGGTTCTTCCTCGGTGAGCACTTCGAATGGCGCGTGCCGGTCGATGACGGGCATACCCTGAGTATTTCCTGGTTTTATCTTCCAGTTCCCGCTGAAGCACGGCCCTATGTACAGGACCAGATCCCGACGTGGGAATCGCCTGTCATGGATGCGAATGGCAAATACCATGATTCGCATATTCTGAACCAGGATTTCATGGCTTGGGTCGGGCAAGGTACGATTGCCGATCGCACGAAAGAGGTTTTGGGTTCAAGCGACAAGGGCGTGGTAATGCTGCGTCGCCGGTTCGAGGCCGACCTTCAGGCGATTGCGGAAGGTCGCGATCCGAAGGGACTGATCCGCGATCCGGAACAAGCCAAAAATGTGAGCCTGCCTGTCGCGTTCCCCGATGAACAACTTAAGGCCGTACCTCGCGAGCAGTGGATGCAGAATGAGAATTTTAAACGCCACCTCACGAATTTTGTTTTCTCGATCGGTCAGCCGCCTGAGGTATTGCGCCAGTTGAAAGACGCGATCGGAGTCGAGTAAAACACATTAAAGGGGAGGTTAGGGACGTAAGCCCCGCCAAACGGACGTCGTCATGCTTCAAAAGCCGGACGCCCAACCTGCCAGCAGACCCTTCCGGCTGATACGCCCCAAGTGCATAAGATCAGAGCGCTTGCCCGAGTCACTTGCTGGGCTTTACTTCGGCAGACACAACATTGCTCAGGCTCCGTGATGATCAGAGATCGAGTGTGAGCGTCGGGCTCGCACTGCGCGAGCAACAGACGAGCATACATTGACGCTCGGCCTTCTCTTCGGCCGACAGGAGTTTGTCCGCGTGGCTCGGTGTGCCGTCAATGACCTTGACCTCACACATTCCGCAGGTACCTTGCATGCAGCCGTATTGAACGTCCACGTTATGGTCGAGCAGCACGTCGAGAATAGACCGATCCTCAGGTATTCGATAAGTTGCCCCCGATTTCGCGAGCACGACATCGAATTCGGAAACCCCGCCAGTGGATGGAGGCTCCGCAGCCGAGAACCGTTCAAGATGAACTTGCGATCCAGGCTTTGATGACGCCGCGGCCTCGAACGCGTCGAGCATACCGGTGGGACCGCAGCAGTAGACGTGGGCGTCAGCCGGTGATTCGGCGATCACCGTCGCCATGTTCACGCGCGTGCCGCCGGGAATCTCATCAAAATAGGTGTAGAGCCGTCCCACAGTTGAGCCCTGCACAAACCGCTCGATCTCCTTGAGGTAGGCCGCGTGTTGCCGGTCGCGCGCCGAGTAATGGAGATGCCATTCGCGGCCCAGCGCCTCTAGCTGGCGAACCATCGACCAGATCGGGGTGATGCCGATGCCGCCAGCGAAGAGAATGCTGACACGGGCACCCGGATCGACCGGAAACAGATTGCGAGGTGTGCTGATCTTCGTTAGGTCGCCGACACGCATCGAATCATGGACGTATTGCGACGCGCCCCTGCTGTTCGCGTCCCTTGCGATCGCGATTTCGTAGACCCGGGGCGCTCCTTGTGCGCTGACAATGGAATAAGAGCGGGACAGCCGTGAGCCCAGCCTGATATCAATGTGTGACCCGGCCTCGGCTTTCGGCAAATCGGAGCCATCCACGCGCTCGAGCACCAGACTGATAGTATTTTTCGACTCCCAAGTCATGGACTTGATTCGCACGTCGATAAAAGAATCGTCACTCAAGTTACACCTTTAAAAGCGATAGTTTTCAGAAGATCTGGGGCAGGGGAGGCGGCGTTGCACCGTCCGCTACTTAAATCAGATTGTCTGGAAGGTTTAGCAGCCCAGCATTTCCGCTCTCGATTCGCCGACACAGACTATCGATGAGCGGCATTTGACGCTGCATCCAAACTTCGGCCAGTGCGAGTTTGCGAATCCGCGTCTGGTCGTCAACGAAGCGCGTCGTTCGACCGTCTGTTACGATGGCCGCAATTTCCGCCCACATCCATCCGAGATAAAGCACCCCGACAGCGGTCATCAGATCGTATGCCCCTGCCTCGAGCGCCCCCATATTACGGGCGCTCATGTGTGTCAGGCGTTCCAACGATATTTCCAGGCGTTGCAACGCGTACTCGAGTGGCTGCACATAATCATCGAGCCTTTTATCCTGGGAATGCCGGGCAATAAATTCCGAAATCGCGGTCGCAAAATGGTTCCACATACGTCTGTCGTGGGCCAT
Organism: Paraburkholderia sp. BR13439; assembly: GCF_040948805.1. NCBI lineage: Bacteria > Pseudomonadati > Pseudomonadota > Betaproteobacteria > Burkholderiales > Burkholderiaceae > Paraburkholderia > Paraburkholderia sp. BR13439. The sequence goes on from NZ_JBFPKN010000015.1 coordinate 126,293, forward strand.
GATTTTTCGGCTCGCCAGATCGGACGCATGGATACCATTCGCGCCTTCGTAAATCTGCGTGATTCGCGAATTACGGACCAATCGCTCGATTCCATAGTCTTTGACGTAACCGTGACCGCCGAAAACCTGCTGGCATGCGACGGTGGTCTCGAAACCCCGGTCGGTGAAAAACGCTTTCATCACCGGAGTGAGCAGATCAAGAATATCAGCCGCTTTCTGACGTGCTGCCCTGTCGCTCAAGTATCGGGCTTCGGATTGCAGGACGGCGGCCTTCATTGCACCCGCACGTGCGCCCTCGGCAAATGCCGATGATTCGAGCAGTAAGCGTCGAACATCCGGATGCGCGATAAGCGGATCGGCAACCGTTTTCGTGTCACGAGAGCTGCTGGCCACGCGTCCTGAACGACGTTCGCGAGCATATTCCACCGCATTCTGGCGCGCGATCTCCGCGTGGCCGATACCCGATACGGCGGTACCGACACGAGCGTAATTCATCAGGTGGAACATTGGCGCCATGTTGGCCGTCGTTCCCCGACCTTCGGTGCTCTCTATGCGGTAGCCAACGGCGTTTTCGAAATCCAGCGCACAGGTGGCACTCGCTTCGATACCCATCTTGTGCTCGATTGAACGCACGTGCACCCCATTGCGATCACCCAGTGCGCCCGTCTGCGGATCGATATTCTGCTTCGATACGAGAAACACGTTTACCGCGCTCAGGCTCTGAGGAACACGCCCCTCTTCGTCCACGGCTTTCGCGAGCACAATGTGGACAATGTTGTCCGTCAGATCATGGTCGCCGCCAGAGATGAAAATCTTGTTGCCGGTAATGCGCCACGTTCCGTCTTCCTGAGGCACAGCGCGTGTCGTGATCTGACGCAGATCCGTACCGGCTTGTGGCTCCGTCATGCTCATGGTCGCCGTCCATTCGCCGCTCGCGAGTTTGGGCACCACGTGTGTCTTGACCCAGTCCGGAGCAAGTGTGCCCAGCATATACGCCGCAGGTGAGCAGAAACTGCCGTACATCGAAAATGAATGAGCGGTTGCGGCACGCATTTCCGAAATCGGCACCGACATAACGGGCGGCAGGCCACCTCCACCGAGTTCGGCTGCCAGGCTCAATGAATGCCAACCCGCTTCGCGGTACGCATCCCATGCGGCCTTGAATCCGGCCGGAGTCGAAACCCGGCCGTCGTGAAAATGCGCGCCTGCCTCATCCGCCTTCTGATCAAGCGGGTGCAGCACTTCTTCGTGAAAAGTGGCGGCTGCCCCGATAACGGCGGACGTGAAATCGGGTGTGAGATCCGTAAAACCAGGAAGATCGGTCCGGTCTTCGATCTTTAGGAAATCATGAAGAATGAAAAGCCAGTCCTTGGCCGGGGCTCGATAGTTCGCCATCGTTTAATCAGAAATTTTAATATCGGAAATACGAGCCGCATCGGCTCCCGCGAGTTCAACCAACAGATCAGCGGGTTTGAATACGTCACCGTGCTTTTCGAGTGCGGCGAGTCGGCGCACCAGTTCGGGCAGGCCGATCTGGTCCGCGTAGTACATCGGTCCGCCCTTCCAGTCGGGCCAACCGTAACCCAGTTGCCAGATCAGATCGATGTCGGACGCGCGATCAACGATGCCCTCTTCGAGAAGTTTCGCGCCCTCATTGATCATTGGGAGAATCAGGCGATCGTGCACTTCCTGATCGGAAATCGCGCGTCGTTCGATGCCTTCGACGCACGATGCTTCCTCGATCAAAGTCGTGACCTCCGGATCGATTAGCGGCCGCTTCTTGCCCGGTTCGTAGCGATAGAAGCCACGGCCGGCGCGCAAGCCCGTGCGCCCCCGGTTATACAGTTCATCCAGTAGCCAGTCTTTCTGACCGCGACGCTGGCGCGATCGGTACATGAGTTCAATGCCGCCCGTCATGTCCTGGAGTTCAAACGTACCCATCGGAAGGCCGACCTCGCGCAGCACACGATCTACCTGTTCGGGGAGCGCACCCTCGAGCAGCAGACGCGATGCCTGACGTTCGCGCGCGATCATCAGACGGTTGCCAACAAAGCCGTCACATACGCCGACCGGGACGGCCGTCTTTTTGATTTGAGCCGAAAACTGGAGCGCGGCAGCGAGCGTGTCCGCCGATGTCGTGTCTGTGTGGACGACCTCGACGAGCTTCATCAGGTTGGCCGGATTGAAGAAATGCAGGCCAATTACCGATTGCGGACGCATCGTCGCCGCGGCAATCCGGTCGATGTCGAGGGTCGAGGTATTGGTCGCCAGAAGCGCCGAAGGCGATGCATATCGATCGATTTCGGCAAATAGTTTCTGCTTGACCTCCATGTCTTCGAACACGGCTTCGATTACAACATCAGCGCTCGCAATTGCCGATAGATCTCGATCCGCCGTCAACACCGAGAGTCGCGCATCGCGCTCGTTTTCGGTCAGCCTTCCGCGCTCCACGTCACGGTTCAGTGATTCCGTGATACGGGTGACCGCGTTCTCAAGCGAGTCGTCCGACTGATCAATCAGTCGGACCGATAGTCCGGCATTGAGAAGGGCAGTCGCGATGCCGATCCCCATATTGCCACTACCGATGACCGCGCCCCGCTCGAACAGCCGCGGCTGATCCGAAATCCGACACTCGAGCGCGGTATACGCGGCTTTCGTATATTCGCGTGCGGCGTTCGCACGTACGGTCGTGAAAGCCGGGGCGGGTGGTCCATCCTGAGTCGGCATCGAATGCAGAATGACCTCATCGCCAATATTGAGGCTTCGAACATCCGCGTCGGTGACCACCGAATTGATGAGCAATCCTTCTTCCAGTTCGATGATTGCGGGTGCCAAAGGCTTGGGGCTGCGTTCAACGATTGAATAGGAATAGATGGTGCCGCGCCCAGACAATGAGTGCCATTCGGTTTTTTCACTGCCGCAGAATGGGCAGTGCGAACGCGGATAATAATGCAACGTATCGCAGTCTTGACAGTGTTTCGCCAGCAGCTGACCCGAACGCATTGCCTCCCAAAAGGGCTCGTCGCCCGGAAACAGAACAGGTGCCGGAGGCAGATTCCGCTTTTGCGCCATATGATTACTCCGCTTTCAGAATGAGGGTGCCCGCGGCGTGTGCGCTCGCCAGATTGCCGCCCGTGCCATGTGCGAGTACGAAATCGCGGTTTTTGACCTGGACCGCAGGATGCGCTTGACCCCGAGACTGGCGCACCGCCTCGAGAATCTTGGTCATGCCACCTTTATTGCCCGGATGGTTGTTGCACAGGCCCCCGCCATCGGTATTGAACGGGAGCTTGCCGACGCCTGAAATGAGATTGCCGTCCATTACGAACTTGCCACCGTCTCCCTTGGCGCAGAAACCGAGGTCTTCGAGCTGGATCAGCACCGTGATCGTGAAGCTGTCGTAGAGCGATGCATATCCGATATCCCGGGGTGTGATCCCGGCCTGGGCAAATGCGTTGGCCCCCGATCGAGCGCCCGCCGAAGTCAGTAGATCGATTCTCCCCGCGTCAGGATGCTTGACGGCGGCGCCAGTTCCAACAACCGCAACTTTCGGACGCTTCAGCTGGGCCGCAATTGCGGGATTCACGATCACGAGCGCGCCGCCCCCGTCGGTGACAACGCAACAATCGAGACGGTGCAGCGGATCGGCAACCATCGGTGAGCTGAGTACATCATCCACAGTCACAACTTCACGGTGCACCGCGTTTGGGTTGTGCTGCGCGTGATGGGAAGCCGCGACCTTGACCCACGCCAGTTGCTTGCTCGTGGTACCGAATTCGTGCATATGGCGACGCGCAACCATCGCATAGCCGTACATCGGGGGAGGGGGCACCGCCGACTGGAAGGCCAGATTTGGCATCGTCGAGCGATCGACACCCGCAAGCGCGGTACCCGTGCCCGACGAGAGCGGGCGATCTGCCATTGTCACAAGCGCCACATTGCAGTGACCGGCGCGGATCGCCTCAACCGCGTGCGCCACGTGCAAAAGATAGGCCGAACCCCCGCTCTCGGTGGTATCGATGTGCCGCAGATTACGCAGGCCAATGTATTCAGCCATGGTGAGACCTCCAAGACCCGGAGCGTCCGCACCACAGAAATAACCATCGACATCATCGAGAGTCAGGCCCGCATCCTTCAGCGCGCCTAGCGCAACCTGCGCATGAAGCTGTGCCGTCGAGATCCCATCAGCACGACGCACGGGATGCTCATAGATACCAGCAATGTACGCACCACCTTTACTACCCATGGGGAGGCTCCTTGAATCCGATCATTATTAGTAAGGCTACTTTATATAGTATGATTCTCCATCAAAGCCTGACTCCATGATAGCAAGGGTTTGTACCGAATTAACGGCTCTCTATAAGTAATATAGGCTTATGATTGATCCATCCACGACTAACGCGCTGTCACTCTATGTCAAACACTGAAACCCTGATACAGGTCGAACGCGAAGGCGATGTCGCGCTCGTGAAGCTCAACCGCGCGACGAAGCGCAACGCGATCAACGATGCATTGCTCGATGAACTGAATATGATCTTCGTATCCGGTCTCGAAGGCGCACGCGCTGTGATCCTTCACGGCGAAGGTGAGCATTTCTGTGCCGGCCTCGACCTCTTCGAACTGATGGCGAATCGAAGTTCCGACGTGATTGTGAGCCAGCGTCGTTCGCGTCGATGGTATCGAACGTTCGACCTGATGCAGTTCGGTGAAATTCCGGTTATCAGTGTGCTCAAGGGCGGCGTGATCGGTGGAGGCTTCGAACTCGCGGCTGCCACGCATGTGCGCGTCGCAGAAAAGTCGACATTCTTCCAGTTGCCCGAAGGTCAACGCGGCATTTTTCTCGGTGGCGGCGGATCGGTTCGCATTCCTCGTCTGATCGGCGCATCCCGCGTCACCGAAATGATGCTCACGGGTAGCACGTTCGACGCTTTGGCGGCCGAGCGCATGGGCGTCGCGCACTATGTGACGGAAGATGGTGCAGGCCTTGACAAGGCGCGCGAACTCGCGTCCAGAATCGTGGCCAATGCAGCGGCCACGAATTACGCGATTATCAACGGTATCACCCGCATTTCGGAAATGCCGCTTGGCGAGGGCCTGTTTGCCGAAACGATGGTGACGACGATGACACGAGCCGCCAACACGGGTGCCGACAAGCGCATCACCGATTTCTTCAACGAACGTCGCAATCAAACCCAAGATTGATTCACAAGGAGATATCATGCCTTCTAAAGCGGACAATGATTTGTTGACCCGCGTATGCGGCGACGCTCCGATGGGAAAAATGTTGCGCGAGCATTGGTGGATGCCGGTGGCGCTATCCGACAAACTCGAAGCGGACGGCAAGCCCGTACGTATTCGTCTGTTTGGTGAAAACTATGTCGCGTTTCGCGACACTGACGGCAAGATCGGTTTTTTTGACGAGGCGTGCCCGCATCGGGGCGCGTCGCTGGCACTTGGCCGCAATGAGGAAAATGGCTTGCGCTGCATTTTCCACGGTTGGAAATTCAACGCCGAAGGCGTGACCGTTGCGGTGCCGACTCAACCCAACAACGAAGCCGAGTATTGCAAGCACGTGCCGCTCAGGCACTACCCGGTGCGCGAAGAAGGCGGCATGGTCTGGGCATGGCTCGGTCAGGGAGGCCAGGCCCCGGCGTTCCCCGAATTGCCATGTGTCGGGCTCCCGCGCGAAAACTTCGTGGTGTTCCGTCAAAAAGTGAATGCCAACTGGCTACAGGGCGTCGAGACGACCATGGATTCCGCGCACCTGGGTGTCCTGCACCAGGAGTGGCTCAAGGGGTTCGGTGATATTGAGCTTTCATCCGCGAATATGGCTCCGGTTTATCACATCGTGCAGAAAGCGTTTGGCTTTCGCTACGCGGCGGTCCGCGCGCTGAAAGAAAGCCGTTCGTATGTGCGCGTCAACTCTTTCGTCATGCCGTGGTATGGCGTTATCTCTGGGAATAATTCGGAGATCAGGGGCGGTTCGATGTTTTTCTCCGTGCCGATCGATGACGAAAATATCTGGTACTACCAACTCACGTATCGCACGGACGGTAAGCTGGTCTTAAATCCTACGCTCGTATTCGACGACGCCGATTCGTGGCCCCCGCTGCCTCCGGGACCGGCTGAGGACAACTGGGGTCAAGATCGTGAGGCCATGAAGAACGGTCACTTTACGGGCTTCACGCAGATGCTGGGAACCGAGGATTTCGCGGTCATCATGAGCATGGGACCGATTTCGGACCGGACGAAGGAATACCTGGGTGCCGGTGACGGTGCTGTCCTGGCGGTTCGTCGTTGCCTCATGAATTCCGTCAAGGAGTTCATGAACGGCGATACCCCGAAGCTCGCACGTCACGCAGAGATCGACTACAAGAGCGCAGCCCCGGCGTCGGGTACGTTCGAAGACGAAGCCGGGTGGCGTGCGCTGCTCTGAAATAGATTCGAAATTTACGTACATAAGGCTCGGTGATGAAAATTGCCGGGTACTTTTGTCATGTGCTGTTCAAGACTCACCATTTTGGCTATGACGACTGATCTGAAAGACGCCCAGTTTCGCCACGTCCCGTTTTTGCCTCGTGACATTAACCTCGAGCAGCGCAAAGACGGGACACTGATTCTCAGGAGCAGTATCGAACTCAAATCAGCGGTGCCGCATGTCCCGTTCCTGTTGCATCGGAGCGCCGATCGTCGGCCTGATCATCCGTGGCTGGTTCAACGACGCGGACCTGATAACGAATGGCAAGCACTGACCTACGGTCAAGGGCGATCGCAGATTCAGGCCGCGACTCAATTTTTGCTCGACCTGAACAAGCACGGTCGGACCGTGATGGTACTGAGCGAGAATTCGCCGGAGCATGGCGTTATCGAAATCGCGGCGATGCAAGCGCATATGCCATATTCGCCGATCACGACTGCATATTCCTTGCTGAGTGGAGATCACGAGAAGCTGAAGGCGATGGCCGCACTTCTCGAACCGGCTGTGATTTTCGTCCAGAGCGGCAAGCGTTATGAGCGGGCCGTCAAGGCAATCGATGATCAAGCACTCGTAATCTGCGTCGAAGATCCGATCGATGCACCTAATGTCGTGACCTGGGATCAGGTGATCGCGACCGAAGCAACGGATCAGGTACGCATTTCGATTGATTCGATCAAGCCGGATACGATTGCCAAGTATCAATTCACGTCAGGATCGACCGGGATTCCGAAGGCCGTGATTGTGACGCAGCGTATGCTCACGGTCTCGCTGATGATGACGGAACAGATGTTCGCGTGGGAGCCGGGCGCAATGCCGGAAACGGTGCTGCTCGAATGGCTCCCATGGTCGCACGTTGCCGGCGGTCACTCGATCTTCAACTGCGTGCTTGAGGAATGCGGCACGATGTATCTCGATGATGGCCGGCCGACACCGGCCGAATTCGCGAAGACATTGCGCAATCTGCGCGAGGTCTCGCCGTCACGTTTCAGTGGCGTCCCTGTCGCATATGCGATGCTTGTCGATGCATTGCAAAAGGACCCGGAACTCGGATCCGCAATGTTCAGCAATATGCAGCGTATGACGTATTCGGGCTCCCGTCTGCCGGACGCGACGTATGAGGCTATGCAACGCGAAGCCATCAAGTACTCGGGCCGCAAGATTCCGTTCGTTTCGGCTTACGGTTCGACCGAGACCTCAGCCGCTGTGACGTACGTGCATTGGGCAACCGATCGCACGGGTATGATCGGACTTCCCCATCCGGGCGTCGAAATCAAGCTCGTACCGCTCGAGGATGGGACCCGCTATGAAATCCGGGTCCGTAGTGAAGCCGTGACACCCGGCTATTTGAAAAACCCGGAGCTGACGGCGCAGGCATTCGATGAGGAAGGCTTTTTTATCATGGGCGACGCGGCGACATTTGTCGATCCGGAGCATCCCGAAGAAGGGATGGTATTTGCGGGTCGGGTGGCAGAAGAATTCAAACTTACGTCCGGTATATTCGTTCGCGTTTCGTGTCTCAAAGCTGAATGCGTCAGCGCGTGTGCCCCTCTCGTGCGCGACATGGTGATCACGGGCGCCGATCGTCCCTATGTGGGTGCACTCGCGTGGCTGAACATCGAAGCCTGCAATATGTATCTGAAACAGAGTGGCCTCGGGTTTTCCGATCTGGTAAAGAATCCGGATATCAGGCGCGCGCTCCGTTCCGCACTCCAGGCGCATAATGAGCGCAACCCCGGGTCCAGCATGAAGATGAAACGCCTGTGGCTGCTGGAGCAGCCGGCGTCCATGGATCGGGGGGAAACTAACGACAAGGGTTACATCAATCAGCGGAAGGTCCTGGAATCGAGGGTAATCGAAGTCCAGGCGCTTTACGATGTTGTCGAGGCCCCGAACCTGATAGTGATAGAGGCTTAAGCATCGGTAAAGGCCTCTTGGTTGAGCATACAAGAGGCCTTTATCAATAGGCCGGGCCAGCGTTTTCTCCCTGGTGTTTGCCTTTCGCACACTACTCGACGTGCTGTTCGAACTCGACCCGCGTAGCCTCGCTCAATACGCCCAGGTTGCATTCGTCAACAACAAGGGCAACAACAATCTCGGCCTGAACATAAGCGACGGTGCGACCACGCTGTTTGCTCCGTCTGTCACCACGGTCGGCGTGAACACCGGCATTCGCACGCTGTTCTGATCGCGCGTCGTAACTGATATAGGTTGAAGCAGTAACGAAGCCAGACTTATCTCACGATAAGTCTGGCTTTCTTATTACTCGATGCGCTGCATAGGTGAACACCCCTACTTATCGATTGATTTTCGACTGATAGTATTCATAAGGCTACTTGTTTGTCTCGATTACCCGACGCCTCCGTAATGTTGCATAAATACAGTCGAATCGGCTCTGTAACCGAGACTCGGGCGAAACCATTATTATCAGGCATGGTGATGAAATACGAAGGCAAACGATCGATTGAAGTTCCGGGCGTGACTCATGGGCAGACGCCCATTCCGATGGGTGCCAGAAAGGGTAACTTCATCTTTTCGTCAGGCATCGCGGGTAAAGATCCGCAGACGGATACGCTGCCTGAAGATGCGCAATCGCAGGCTAAATTCGCGTTCCAGAATATGCGGACGCTCGTCGAAGCAGGTGGCGGTACCGTCAACGATATTGTGCGTGTCACGGTATTTCTCAAAGACGGATCGCTTCGTCCGATCGTCAACCCACCTTGGCTTGAAATGTTTCCCGATCCTGAAGATCGTCCGGCGCGTCACGCCCAGATCGTGGATCTGCCCGGCGGCATGCAGATCCAGCTTGAAGTGATCGCAGTGCTCGGTGATTAGGTATTCAGAATTCAGTTCCAAGGAGGTGTGCTATGACTAAAGACGAGAACGAATTGTTGACCAGGGTCTCGGGCGACGCTCCGATGGGTCAAATGATTCGCCAGAACTGGTGGATTCCGGCGCTGCGTTCGGCGTCGCTCGTCGCTAGCGGAAGACCTGAGCGTGTGCGACTCTTCGGTCAGAATTTCGTAGCTTTCCGTGGTGACAATGGCAAGGTCGGCTTCTTTGACGAAGCTTGCCCGCACCGTGGTGCTTCGCTGGCACTCGCCCGCAACGAAGACAACGCGCTGCGTTGTATCTTCCACGGCTGGAAATTCAATTCCGAAGGCGTGACTGTCACGGTGCCGACGCAGCCAAATAACGAAGCTGAGTATTGCAAACACGTGCCGCTCAGGCACTATCCGACTCAGGAAGCGGGTGGCATCGCGTGGGTCTATCTCGGACAGGGCGAACCCCCGAAATTCGCTGATTTGCCGTTCGTGGGCTTGCCCGTCGATCAGGTGGTGGTGCATCGTCAGCGCATCGAATGCAACTGGCTGCAAGCGGTCGAGACAACGATGGACTCGGCGCACGTCGGTGTTCTTCACCAGTCGTGGCTCGAACACGAAATGACCAATGCCTCGGTCAACCAGGCTCCAGTCTACAAAATCAGGCAGAAGGAATACGGCTTCCGTTACGCGGCTGTACGCGCACTCGGAGATGGCAGGTCATATGTGCGCACCAATTCGTTCGTCATGCCATGGTACGGCATGATTTCACCGCGTAAGGCCGGTGACACCACGCGCTCGCAGATGTTCTTCTCTGTGCCTATTGATGACGAGAACACGTGGTATTGGCACATGACGTTCATCCTGGACAAGCCAGTTCCGCACGAAGATTACATCTTTCCCGCCGATCGCGACAACTGGCCTCCGGTTTCGTCGCGTTCGGCCGACGATCTCTGGGGCCAGGATCGCGAAGCGATGAAGAACGGTCACTTTTCTGGCTTCCCGCAAACGCTTGGTACCGAAGATTTCGCAATCCTTCTCAGTATGGGTACGCTCCAGGATCGCACCAAAGAATATCTCGGTGCCGGTGACGGTGCGGTGATGCAGGTCCGTCGCTGCCTGATGAATTCGTTAACCGAATTTTCGGCAGGTTCAGTGCCGAAACTGGCACAGCACGAAAAGATCGACTATAGGTCGATCATGCCGCTGGGCGGCGTCTACGAGAACGACCAGCAATGGCAAACAACCTTGTAATTTGAAATCTTTTCCCTACGAGTCATATCCAAAATGTCACTTATCATCGATTCGCATGCTCACGTCGTGATTCCAGGCGAAAGCTATAAATTCATGGCCGAACTCGCGTCTCACCGCGCTAATCCGCACGTCGGTGTGCCCAGGTTGAGCGATGACGCGGTGCGCAAAGCCGGTCAGACGATCATCGAGATCATGGATCGTGTCGGTACGGACATTCAGTTCCTGTCGCCGCGTCCGTACATGCAGATGCATTCGATCAAGCCCGCGAAGGTGACGGCGCTATGGACGAAGCACATGAACGATCTGGTTCACCAGACCGCCGAAATGTGGCCCACGCGTTTTCGCAAGGTAGCAGGTTTGCCGCAGTACCGTAATGAGCGCCCGGTCAACTGCCTCGCAGAACTCGAATTCCGCGTAAAGGAGCAAGGTTTTATCGGTTGTCTGCTGAATCCGGATCCGACTGAAGGCGATGACACGCCGCCCCCGGGACTGGGGGATCCGTTTTGGTTCCCGCTGTATGAAAAGCTGTGCGAACTCGATATTCCTGCGCTGATCCACTCAGCCGGCAGTTGCCAGCCGCGCGAGTCGTACACGCTGAAATTTATCAACGAAGAAAGTATCGCCATTCTGTCGCTGATGGAATCGGACGTGTTCGATCGTTTCCCGAACCTGAAGCTGATCGTCCCGCACGCCGGTGGCGCAATTCCGTACCAGATGGGCCGTTTCCGTGCCTGGAACATCCGTCGCGGTGTTATGCCTTTCGAACAAAAGCTGCGTCAACTCCACTACGACACCACCAATTACGACAAGGATTCGCTCGAACTCCTGATCAAAAAGGTGGGTGCGGATCGGGTACTGTTCGCCACTGAAAAGCCAGGCACCGGCAGCGCCGTCGATCCGGAAACGGGTCTGGACCTCGACGATCTGAAGCCGGTTATCGAATCGATGGCCATGCTCTCGCAAGAGGACAAGAACAACATCTTCCGCTGCAACTGCATGAAGCTGTATTCGCGTTTTCGTACCGGCGAAGAGTAATCGATCGGCAGAGAAACGCGGCGCGGGACATCGGTCCCGCGCTTTGTCGTAAGCAAATTCGGAATTGATTAAACATCATGGCCAAAATCGTTGCTGGCGTCGCGACTTCTCATACGCCCCTTCTGACGCTCGGAGCTGCACAATGGATTCATCGGGCAAATGTCGATTATGAAAACCCGGAGCTCAACACGTCCGATGGACGGTTGATGACGTATTCGCAGTTGCTGACTGAAGTAGGGCCGCGCTACGAGAACGAAGTGGATGTTCCGACGCTGGCAAAAAAGGAGCAGCAATGCAATGACGCGTTAGACAAGCTCGCGGCATTCGTTGCTCAAGTCAAGCCCGATGTCGCGATCATCGTCGGTGACGATCAGGCAGAACTTTTCAACAGCGCCAATCAACCGGCGTTCGCGATCTACCACGGACAGACCGCATACACGATCGACAAGCTCCAGGAGCCGACGACGCCTGATTGGCTACGTACGGTGCGCAAAGGCTATATGCTCGATCAGGTCCACGGATTGCCTTGTGATCCCCAGATGGCGCTCGCGTTGATCAAAGGACTGATCGATGAAGAGGTGGATGTCGCGGCTTCGGACCACGTGGAGGACCCACTGGACAAGGGTTTTGGTCATGCCTATGGCTTCGTGGTCAAACGTCTGTTTGCCGGTCTCGCGATTCCGATCGTACCGGTGCTGTTGAATACCTATTTCAGTCCGAACGTCCCATCCTCGCGTCGTTGCTACAACGTGGGCCGTGCAATTCGTCGTGTGGTCGAAACGATCCCGGGCGACCAGCGCGTAATGGTCATCGCGAGCGGCGGTTTGAGCCACTTCGTGGTCGATGAACCGCTCGACCGTCAGATCATTGCGGCCTTCGAGAACAAGGACGCCGATTTTCTCCAGAGCATCCCGCGAGGCGCACTCAATTCCGGTTCCTCGGAAATTCTGAACTGGGTAACGGTGGCGGGCGCGCTCGAGCACCTGAATGTGCAGAGTGCCGAGTATTTCCCGCTTAGGCGAACTCCCGCAGGTACCGGCGTCGGCGCAGGGTTTGTTACCTGGGCGTAAAGGGCAGCAAATAAAAGAATGAATTAATCGATATAAATGCTCAGATTCTGAGCGTAACAGGAGACTGAAGATGTCCACCGCAGAAGCAACCCGGATTTCGACCCGGACTCGAGGTTACGAGCGATGGTTGTTGTTTTTGCTCGTTTTAATCTATGCATCCAGTATGACGGATCGCATTCTGGTCGCAATCGTCGGTCCGGTGCTCAAACGTGAAATGGGGCTTTCGGATTTCCAGCTTGGTTTGCTCAGCGGTCTCGCGTTCTCGATTTTCTACGCGACGCTCGGTATTCCAATTGGGCGACTGGCTGAACGTTATAACCGCAAGTTGATGATCTCGGTTTCGATTGTTGCCTGGTCTCTGATGACGATGCTTTGCGGTACCGCAGGTAGCTTCGCTTCGATGATGGTCTACCGTCTGGGCGTCGGTATCGGTGAAGCGGGCTCGACTCCGACTTCGCACTCGCTGCTTTCGGATCAGTTTCCACCGTCCAAGCGTGCAACCGTTTACGGTATCTACGCACTGGGACCGGCAGTTGGCGTTTTCATTGGCGCATTCGGCGGTGGTACGATTGCCCACCTTTATGGTTGGCGCATGGCGTTCTACGCATTCGGTTTCCCGGGTATCATCCTGGGCCTGATTGCTTATTTCACGCTGCGTGAACCGAAGCGTGGCAACTTCGACTCCATCGAGTCCAAGCATGTCCCGGCGCTCAGGGAAGTCCTTGCCGCGTTCGTGCGTGAAAAGCCGTTCTGGCAAATGTCTCTCGGTATCGTGACGACCTCAATTTCGATTTACGGCACGTTCATGTTCCAATCGATCTATATGGGTCGCACGTTTGGCCTGAATATGCAACAGGCGGGATTGACGCTTGCGATCGTCAATGGCGTTGGCGCATTCGTGGGCGGCTTGATCGGTGGCTATGGTTCGGACTTGATGGCGAAACGTGACCGTCGTTGGTACGGCTGGATTCCGGCGGTCGGATCGCTTTTGGGTATTCCGTTCACGATCATTTCATTTACGTCGATGAACTTCGCGGTCTCCACCGTCGCAATGTTCTTGATGGCGACTTCGCTGAACGTGTGGAACGGTCCTTCGTTTTCGGTGATTCACAGCCGACTCGAACCGCGTATGCGCGCCACGGCTTCGGCACTCGTGTTCCTGCTGATGAACCTTGTCGGCCAAGGACTGGGACCGGCATGGGTGGGCTGGATGAGCGACAGGTTCGCATCGAACATCTTTACCGGTAGCGGTGATTATGCGGCGGCCTGCAAGGCTCCGATCGCTGACGCAGTGGCCGCATCGTGCCACGTGGCAGGTACACAAGGTCTGCGGTATGCAATGATTGCCCCGATCATCATGGTCGCGATCGCAACGTGGTCGTTCTTTGCTGCGGCGAGGAGTATCGGGCGCTCGAAGTGATTTGAATCCGGGTAACAAGAACCCCCGCTTCGGCGGCAATGCCGTTCAGTTAATGTTTTTTCTACCGTACCGTACGGACTAACGCGAAGGGCGGGATTTGACGACCCGGTCGCATGCGCGCCCGGGTCGTTTTTCGTGTGCGCCCAGCAAGGGCGCATTCCTGCGGGTGCAAGTCCCGCCACAAGCTGGTCACAGTGAATGAAGTGAAGCGCAACTGCGCGAGGGCGACCGAATGTGGGGAGGAAGCGCGGAGCATAAATCGCGAACCAATGAACAGGAATCGCATAGAAAGCGCTGCTGAGCAGGGCGAGCGGGAACGAAACCGCAAAGCTCTCGTGAGCGCAGCATCGTCGTGTGGGCCAGCGACAAACCTCGTTCTACCATATTTTCCACAAGAGCCCGCAGACTGAGCTTGTAATGCAAGTACCAGCGGACACACACGATGATCACCTCGCGGTCGAAGTGACGACCTGCGAACAATTCCTCCCGGCTTTTCGGCTTGCTTGTTCTAGTCGGCTCTCTATTTGTTCAGTCCGACACGCTAACCGATTCGCCGGAGCTATTTGCATCAGAGCCCGAACCGCAGCCGGAGCGAGAGGAGAACAAAGGATGACGAAGGAGAACATTGAGGCCATCGCCGCGCGTCTGCGCGAAGCGGAACATACCCGCGAAGCGATCGATCCGGTGCGCCGCGAGGTCGCGCTGGGCGGCATTCCGCAGGGCGGTATACCGCTGGACGACATGGCGACCGCCTACGCGGTACAGCAGGCCAACGTCGATGCACGCGTGGAGGCAGGCGAGCGCATCGTCGGCCGCAAGATCGGCCTGACCTCGCTGCCGGTGCAGAAACAGCTCGGCGTGGACCAGCCCGATTTCGGCGCGCTGTTTGCCAGCATGGCCTACGGCGACCACCAGCCGATTCAGCTGGCCGGTCTGATCCAGCCGAAGGTCGAAGCCGAGATCGCACTCGTGCTCAGGCGGGGCCTGAAGTGCGACAAGCACACCTATGTAGACCTGATCAACGCCACCGATTACGCGCTGGCCGCGATCGAAGTGGTGGACAGCCGCATCCGTGGCTGGGATATCCGTTTCGTCGATACCGTGGCCGATAACGCCTCGAGCGCGGCCTTCGTGGTCGGCAGCCGCCCGGTACCGCTCGCGGACCTCGATCTGTTCAAGGCCGCCATGACGCTCGAACGCGACGGCGAAGTGCTGTCGCAGGGCAGCGGCGCGGCCTGCCTTGGCAATCCGCTCAATGCCGCGATCTGGCTGGCCGACCGCATGGTGCAGCTCGGTACGCCGCTGCGCGCCGGCGATGTGGTGCTGACTGGCGCGCTGGGACCGATGGTCGCGGTCACGCAGCCCGGTACCTATACGGCGCAAATCGAAGGCCTCGGCAGCGTGCGCGCGACATTCGCATAACAGGTCATTGCGCAGGTCTCGTCAACCAATTCTTCAGGATTCTGGAAAACACATGGCTTCGGCAAAACTCAAGGCCGCGATCATCGGGTCCGGCAATATCGGCACCGACCTCATGATCAAGATCATGCGGCACGGCAAGCATCTGGAAATGGGCGCGATGGTCGGCATCGACCAGAACTCGGACGGCCTCGCACGCGCCGCGCGTCTGAGCGTGGCGACCACGTTCGAGGGCGTGCGGGGTCTGGTGAACCTGCCGATGTTCAAGGACATCGATGTGGTGTTCGACGCCACCTCGGCAGGAGCGCATGTGAAGAACGACGCCTTCCTGCGCCAGCACAAGCCCGGCATACGCGTGATCGACCTGACGCCGGCGGCCATCGGCCCGTATTGCGTGCCGGTGGTGAACCTCGAAGCGCACCTGGCAGCGCCGAACGTCAACATGGTGACCTGCGGCGGCCAGGCCACGATCCCGATGGTGGCGGCCGTATCGCGCGTGGCCAAGGTGCACTACGCCGAGATCGTCGCCTCGATCAGCAGCAAGTCGGCAGGCCCGGGTACGCGCGCCAATATCGACGAATTTACCGAAACGACCTCGAAGGCCATCGAAGTGGTCGGCGGTGCCACCAAGGGCAAGGCCATCATCATCCTGAACCCGGCCGAGCCGCCGGTGATGATGCGCGACACGGTGTATGTGCTGTCCGAAGCGACCAGTCAGGCCGAAGTCCAAGCCTCGGTCGAGCAGATGGCCAAAGCCGTCAATGCCTATGTGCCTGGCTATCGCCTCAAGCAGAAGGTGCAGTTCGATGTGATCCCCGAGAGCGCGCCGCTCACTATCCCGGGCCTCGGCAAATTCAGCGGTCTCAAGACCTCGATCTTTCTCGAAGTGGAAGGCGCGGCGCACTACCTGCCAGCCTATGCCGGCAATCTCGACATCATGACCTCGGCGGCGCTGGCAACGGTGGAGCGCATTGCGGCTTCGGCAGCGGCGGCATAAAGGACTATTTACCCATGAGCAAGAAACTCTATATCTCCGACGTGACGCTGCGCGACGGCAGCCATGCGATCCGCCACCAGTACTCGATCAAGAACGCCCAGGACATCGCCCGCGAGCTGGACAAAGCCCGGGTCGATTCGATCGAAGTCGCGCATGGCGACGGCCTGCAGGGCTCGAGCTTCAACTACGGCTTCGGCGCGCACAGCGACATCGAATGGATCGAGGCGGTGGCCGACGTCGTGACGCACTCGCAGATCGCCACGCTGCTTCTGCCGGGTATCGGCACCATCCATGACCTGAAGGCGGCATACAACGCCGGTGCACGCATCGTGCGCGTGGCCACGCACTGTACCGAGGCCGACATCTCGAAGCAGCATATCGAGTATGCGCGCGAACTCGGCATGGATACCGTGGGCTTCCTGATGATGAGCCATATGACCTCTCCGGAGAATCTGGCGCAGGAAGCGAAGAAGATGGAAAGCTACGGCGCGACCACGATCTACGTGGTGGATTCGGGCGGCGCGCTGAGCATGAACGATGTGCGCAGCCGTTTCCGCTCGCTGAAGGCGGTGCTGAAGCCGGAAACCAGCACCGGTATTCATGCGCACCACAACCTTAGCCTAGGCGTGGCGAACTCGATCGTCGCGGTCGAGGAGGGCTGCGACCGTATCGATGCATCGCTGGCAGGGATGGGCGCCGGCGCCGGCAATGCGCCGCTGGAAGTGTTCATCGCCGCGGCAGAGCGCATGAGCTGGAACCATGGCACCGATCTATACACGCTGATGGATGCGGCCGACGATATCGTGCGGCCGCTGCAGGACCGCCCGGTGCGCGTGGACCGCGAGACGCTCGCGCTCGGCTATGCCGGAGTGTATTCGAGCTTCCTGCGTCACTCGGAAGTCGCCGCGAAGAAATACGACCTGCGCACTGTCGACATCCTGGTCGAACTGGGCAAACGCCGCATGGTCGGCGGGCAGGAAGACATGATCGTCGACGTCGCGCTCGATCTGCTCAAGCAGCAGAGCGCAGCAAAACCGTCAGGCACGCAGAGGACACGTTCACGACCCGAAACAAACTGAAGTACACCGAAGCCGACATCAGCCGTCTCGTGAGACCAACAAACAGGTTTAGTTGCGCGAACGCTGTCGACGTTGCGTCGATAAAAAACAACAAAAAACAAAAAACCCTGACAGATTTCGATCTGTCAGGGCTCATTACGCACAGCAGGCGGTGCGAATCAGTCGCGCAGGAAGTCGATGATCAGACGGTTGAACTCTTCCGCGTGTTCCCATTGTGCCCAGTGGCCGCATTTCGGGAATACGTGCAGGCGTGCATCCTGCATCGTGTTGATCATGCGCAGACCGTGATCGATAGGGACGAAACGATCGTCACGGCCCCACGTGATGAGCGTCTTGTGCTTGATCTCGGGGAAACGTGCCGACAGGTCCATCGATGTCGAGGGCATGATCTTGCCGCCTTCTGCCCAGTTTTTCAGGTGGTTCAGGTTCGACTGGATATTGTTCCAGCGGCCTTGACGCAGTTCCTCAGTAATACCAGCCGGGTTGTAGACGAAGACTTCGAGCATGGCCTCGAAGTTCTCGTACGAAGGCTGCGCGTAAAGACGCGACATACGCTTGATGCCTTCTGCTGGCTGCGGCTGAAAAAGGCTCGGACCTTGCGCACCGGGGCCCATCAGAATCATCTTGTCGAGGCGATCAGCGAAGTCGAGAGCGAATGCGATGGCCGTCGCGCCGCCCATCGAGTTGCCGACCAGATTCGCCTTGTCGAGACCGAGGGCATCCATCACGCCCTTGATTGCGCGTGCGTTCAGCACATTGCGCGGCGTGTCCGTCATTTTCAGTTCATCGGATTTGTTGAAGCCAGGCTGATCGAGCAGGATGACGCGGAAACCCGCTGCCGCCAGTGCTTCGATATTGCGGTAGTAATTGCTCCAGCCGCTCGCACCCGGACCGCCGCCGTGGAGCATGATGACCGCAGGGCCAGCGCCCATGTCGTTGTAGTGGAGCTTGAAATTCTCGAGGCGCGGTTCGTTGATCGTCACGAACTGGCTGGTACCTGCTTCGGTAAAGGACATTTGGTGTGCTCCAGAAATATCCGATTTAGAAATTAGTGCCCGACGATTAGCGGGAATATTGCAACGGCGGCAGTGCCTCACCGAGCAGGAAACCGCCGAGCGTCCCTGCGTTATCGTCCGCGTTCTGCGTGATGTGATTTGCGGCCGCCATCACGTCGCGCATGATGCGCTGGATCGGCTGGTCGTTAAAAAGCCCTTTCGCCGCAGTTGCCGTGAACAGCAATTGCACCGCTTCCTGACAGTCACGACCGACCGATGCGACATCGAGCCTGTACAGCACCTGGTCTTCAATCGGGATCAGTTCACGACGTTGCACAATCTTTGTCGTTTCGATCATCATTTGGAGCAGACGGGCGCGCGCCGAGCGCACGAGCAGCACTGCGTTGGCCAGCCTGTCCTTGACGTAGGGGCTCGAGCTGACGGGCTTGCCGGTCGTGCCATTCCGCCGCGACTTCATCTGCTCGATGTAGTGATCGATCGCGCCCTGAGCCATACCGACTGTGACCGCCGATACCGAACCCGCGAAAATCTGCACGAACGGGAACAGGAACGCGGAGCCACGAGGGTCCATCGAGTAATCGGAAATACTGTGTGTCCGATGTTCGGGAACGAAGACCTTCTCGACAAGCAGACTCTTGCTGCCGGTGCCGCAAAGACCCATGACATGCCAGTCATCGATGACCTGGTAGTCGGATCGTGGAAGCAGTAAGCTGAGTTTGTCGATGGGCTTGCCTTCATCGTCGCGCTCGAACGCGCCGAGAATCACCCATTCACCGTGATCGGTACCGCTCGAAGTCGGCCACTTACCGTCGATGATGTAGCCGCCCTCGACCTTTTTGACCGAACCGACCGGCGCATAGGATGACGCGACAATCACGTCATCCTTGGCCGACCATACGTCGTCACCGGCCTGCTGCGGAAAGAGCCCGAATTCCCACGGATGGACGCCCAGAATCATCATGTTCCAGGCGCTGGAGCAGCAGCCGCGGCCGAGTTCCATCAGCACCTTGAAGAACACAGCCGGATTCATCTCGTAGCCGCCCCAGCGACGCGGCTGGAGGATACGGAAAAAACCTGCTTCAACGAATTTTTCGATGATGTCGGCGGGGACCGAACGTGCGGCCTCGACTTCAGCAGCTCGCTCGCGCAGCCACGGAATCATGACGCGAGCACGCGCCACCAGTTCATCTTCTGTCGGAATCTGCGTCGCGACTTCTCTACTGTTCATAATATTTCCTTTTTTTATGCAGTCATTCGATCAGCCAAATTTATGACCCCAGTCGCTCAACCGCGGGTGCGTGGACACCTTCCAGGTTGCGTCGTCCACGACGATCCCGCCATGGCCGTATTCGACGGCGAATCCTGAAGGCGATTTGACATAGAACGAGAACGTGAGATCGTTAGGATGACGGCCCAGATGCATGAGCATCGGCAGACCGGCAGCGATGCAGCGATCGTATGCGAGCCCAACGTCGTTCATGTCCTGAACCTGGAGCATCAGGTGACCGAGACGTTTGTTGCCTGGCATCGTGCCTGTGGCCAGCGAATGATGACGCCCACCAGTCGTGTGCATGAATGTCACATCGACTTTGACGCCGGGCGCAAGTTCTGCGCGGATATAGTCGCTGAGCTTGAGGCCCAGGACCTTGCGATAGAAATCGACAGATTGATCGAGGTCTTTTGACCGGATCACGATGTGGCCGATTCCGAGCCTGCCGGTCTCGAAACTACCGCGCATGACCTTCGAATGCCAGGCGTCGGTCATCGGAGCGATATGAGGCCCGGTGTAGAACGCGTGACGGAAGCCCGAAGGATCGTCGCAGTGGTAGAGCATCTCGACCCGGCGTTCCCCGCACAGTGCCGGACCTCCTCGCTCGACGGCCTGACCGATACCCCGAAGACGTTCGACGTAGGCTTCGAGTTTCTCCGGAGTCTCGAACTCCCAGCCCGCTTCGAAGATGTCTTCGTCGTCGCTTTTCTGAACGAGAATCCGCTGCACGTACTCGTCCATACGCAGCGTCAACGAATTACCGTCCGGCGCGGCCTTCACCTGGAGCCCGAGGATGTCGCTCGCAAACCTGGACCACGCTTCAAGGTCCTGTGCACCGACTACCACGTAGCCCAGATTCGATATTTCGGCACCCGCGTCGCTCATGTTGTGTTCTCCAGTGTTCCGAATTGCATGGCCGGTCCTCGACCAGGTTTCCGGCCAGGGTCTCGACCAGGGTCGCAACAGATAATATCAACGTCATGTAGTATTGCGACCAAGTACTTTCCCTTAAATATGCGGGTTTAGCTGCGCATTGACCCGTATATCATAAGGCGACATTAGCGTTACATGGGGACGCGACTGCGGCTACAATGACAGTCCACGAACGTTCTACTATTACGATCGAGGCGCAATCTTTTCCAAGGCCCGAAAAATGAGCACATCCATTCGAATTTTCTTCCTGATTCAACAATTAAACCGGCTGGTCGTCAGTCGCATCGACGAGACACTGAACGGCGAGAACATCACGGCCCGCCAATTCCTTCTTCTCGATCTGCTGTCCAACCATGAACCATGCTCCAGTGCAGAACTGGCGCGCCGTGCTCACATGACAGCCCAGGCTATGGGCGAGTCGGTGAAAGCGCTGGAACAGCGTGGGCTTCTGGAAAAAATGGCAAGCGAGAACGACGCGCGAGCACTCCGCATTCAACGCACACCACTCGGATGGGAGACGTTCATGCGTTGCAGCGAAGCCGTGAACAAAGCTGAAGAAGAATTCTTTTCGTGCCTGGCATCGTCCGAAGTGGCGCGTCTGCGCGGGAGTCTCGCATTAGTGCGCGAAATCGCGATCGACGCCCTCAAGAGCGCGGAAAATTGAACGACCATAGTTCGTCGGAGAAGCTGTATGGTCCACAAAGGAAAATCGACGACAACGAAAGATGAAATTGTCCATCGCCTGGGGCGGCTGGACTGCTGTGCAGTGTCAGACGCGCTCGACAAGTTCGGGCTTTCGGGCGTCGTGACCGGCGTCCCCCAGGCATCGGGATCGAAACGCATCGCAGGCCGCGTGATCACGATGAAACTCGCGCCGGGTGAGCCGCCTCCGGGACCGCCGCGCCATCTGGGCACGACAGCCGTCGAATTCGGGGATCCCGATTCCGTGATCGTCATCGAGCAAACGAGCGGCGTGGACGCCGGGTGCTGGGGCGGCATACTATCGCTCGCAGCCAAGGTCAAGGGAATCGCCGGCGTCGTCGCCGATGGTCCGGTTCGCGATATCGACGAATCGCGCGAAATCGGATTCCCGGTCTTCACGCAGAAACTGACGTCGCGAACTGCACGCTCGCGCATCGTCGAAAAATCGGTCAACGAACCGGTCACGGTTTTTGGTATCACGACGAATGCCGGCGACTATGTCATTGCGGACAGCAGCGCCGTGATCTTCATCAGCGCCGCCAATATTGCCAAGGTGATCGAAACTGCCGAAATGATCGTCGGCAAGGAAGCGCTGATGGCCAAGGCAGTGTTGGCCGGCACTCCCGTCCACGAAGTGATGGCCAGCAACTACGAATTCATGCTCAAGGATTGATCATGTCTGAAATCGAAGTCGACAAGAATGTCGAGCGCGCGGCAAAACTCGAAACCGCGACGCTGAGCGATGCACTCGATCGTCTGGGCCTGCCCGGCCAGTGTTACAAGATCAAACCGCGTGACCCGTCGTTTCGTATGGCTGGCCGTGCGTTCACCATACTCTACGGTCCGGCTGGTTCGCCCGCTGGTACGGTCGGTGATTTCATCGACGATGTGCCTTCGGGATCGGTCATCGTGCTCGACAACGGCGGTCGTGAAGATGCGACGGTATGGGGCGATATCCTGACCGAAATCGCGCATCGTCGCGGCATCGCGGGCACAGTGATCGACGGCATCAACCGCGACGTCCATCTATGCCTGTCGCTCGGCTATCCGGTGTTCTCCAAAGACAACTGGATGCGCACGGGCAAGGATCGCGTGCAGGTAGAGGGCACAAACGTACCGGTCACGATAGGAAATGTGCGTGTCGCGCCCGGCGATCTGCTGCGCGGTGACGCAGACGGCGTGATCTCGATTCCGAAGGAACACGAAGAACGCGTGCTTGCCGCTGCCGAAGAAATCGAAGCCGCCGAAAAATCGATTCGCGAAGCGGTCGCGACCGGCATGCGCCTCGATGACGCTCGCGCCCAGTTCAAGTATCACCAGTTACAGACGCGTCGCACCGGAGACCAGGTATGAGCGAGCCCCGTTTCAATCCGAAGACGACCACCAGGCTCGATATCAGGCGTCCGAGCCCGGATCTTCTGGCGCAGGCTTCTGCTCTTCCTGCCGCGACGCTCCACGAAGCAGCGGGCAAGATCGGGGTCATGCCCCCCGCGATCAAACCCGTGACCCCCGGATGCAGGATCTGCGGACCTGCGCTCACCGTTCACGCACCGGGCGGCGACAACCTGTGGCTGCATCGTGCGATCTATGCAGCCGACCCGGGAGACGTTCTGGTTGGTCCGTGGGGGACGCCTATGAGTATGGCTACTGGGACGAGGTCATGTCCACTGCGGCTCTTGCGCGCGGTCTCGGCGGCCTCGTGATCAATGGCTGTGTACGCGACCAGCGGTTGCTCGCAGAAATGGGTTTCCCGGTCTATGCGCGTGGCCTGTGCATCCGGGGTACGGGCAAGGACTTCGGGGCCCGTGGCTGGATCAATGCGCCGACCCGCTTCGACGATGTGACGGTTGAAGCCGGTGATCTTATCGTCGCTGACGAAGACGGTGTGGTCGCGATTCCGGTAGCCCGTGTTGCTGAAGTGATTGCCGCTGCGCAAGCTCGTGAGGCCAGGGAAGCAGATCAGATGCGTCGCATCCGGGAAGGGGAATCCACGCTCGCCATTTTCGGCTGGGATGAGTGATCCCGTAACTGGAAAAAGAAAACCCCGCCGAAGTGGTAATGCTGTTGAGTTAAGCGACTGGTTTCACTGCTCCGGAACAGGTTTTATTTGCAAAGAACCAAGAGCTATTTGCCCGCCGAAGCCCGATGTCGGCCTATGCGCGGCCTGCATGAATTGATTTTTTTAATGAATTTGCGCAGACGGCCGGAACAAGGTCGAATGTTGGGTTTCTCGCGGCGGGCGTATAACGCTGCGCCGCCTTTTTGAATTCATCTAAAAAAGACCGATAAGGAGCAACAATGAAAGCCACCTTGGCCACCCTGACGATTGCACTGCTGGCCGTAGCGTCCGGGAGCGCAATCGCCAAGGATTGGTCGACCGTGCGGTTCGGGGTCGACGCGAGCTATCCGCCGTTCGAATCGAAAGCCGCCGACGGCAAGCTCGTCGGCTTCGATATCGATCTCGGCAATGAGATTTGCCGCCGGCTCAACGCGAAATGCGTGTGGATCGAGAATTCGTTCGACGGCATGATTGCCGCGCTGAAAGGCCGCAAATTCGACGGCGTGCTGTCGACGATGTCGATGACGCCCGCGCGTCAGGCGCAGATCGGGTTCTCGTCGAAGGTGTTCCGCATTCCGACGCGTCTCGTCGCGAAGAAGGGCTCACCGATCGAGCCGACGCCGCAAGCGCTGAAGGGCAAGCGCATCGGCGTCGAGCAGGGCTCGATTCAGGAAACCTACGCGAAGACGTATTGGGAGCCGGCCGGCGCGGTGATCGTGCCGTATCAGGATCAGGATCTGGTGTATTCGGATCTGCTCGCCGGCCGTATCGACGCGTCATTACAGAACGCGGTGCAAGCCGATATCGGCTTTTTGCGCACCTCGCGCGGCAAGGACTTCGGATTTGCCGGCAATCCGCTTTACGACGCGAAAACGCTCGGCAGCGGCACGGCGATCGGTTTGCGTAAAGAAGATACCGATCTGCAGGAAAAGATCGACAAAGCCATTGCCGATATCCGCGCCGACGGCACTTACGACCGCATTGCGAAAAAGTATTTCGATTTCGACGTGTACGGTCAGTGAGCCGGGACCGCGCGGCACGTGGCCAGCTTCGACCTGGCACTCGCGCGGCCCGACATCTACACTGTGGTCATGACCTTCCTGAGCCGTGATGTGGCGAGCCGGTATGGCGAATCGGCTGCAACCGGCGCTTCCCCGGCCCGACCCGCATTGGGGAGGTACTGACATGCACGGCTTTCAGATCACGTTCTTCACCCAGCAGGGGCGCAGCCATCATGGCAAGCCGCTTGCCGACTGGCTCGTGCGTCTCGCGGGCGAACTCGGCCTGCGCGGCGCGACCGTGATTCCAGCTTGCGAAGGCATCGGCCATCATCACCGCATTCACTCCGCGCACTTCTTCGAGCTTGCCGATCAACCGTTGTCCGTCGTGATGGCGGTGACGAGCGACGAAGCCGATCGGCTGTTCGATCGTCTGCGCGCTGAGGGTTTGCATCTGTTCTACGTGAAAACGACGGCCGAGTTCGGCGTCGTCGGAGAAGACGACGGGGCCTGAAGGCCCCGCTCTCGATGGCAAGTCCCAAAGCTCGTTTTCTCGACCTGGTCCGTGTACGCGCGCGGGTATCCAGCCGCACAGGGCTGCGATGGGCATGTCGAATGCTTCGCTACGGGAGCCGAGTCATCCCAGGGAGAGCGAATCATGCGACAAGTTGCGACAAACATGCTGATCGCGCTATCGGCCATTGCGTTGATGGCGGGCGCGTCCGGCTGCAAGCGGTCGGCCGAGAACGGCCGCATCTCGACGGGCCAGATGAGCAGCGGCGTGATGAGCAATTCGGCGAGCCCGCGTGGCACACCCGGCGATAGCGACGCGGCGAAGCGTGCGAACGACGAGGCGGGCGCGGCAGCGAGCGCATCGCCCGCCGCGAGCCACGCCGCGGCGGTCCACAGCACGCCGGCGAGCGGGGCGTCCGCGACGCAGTAGGCGTCGCTCAGGCGCGGCGCATGACAGAACTATTCGTCCAACGGATCGGGGTCGCCCAATGCGGAGTCGATCGGGCGCTGGGCATTGTCGACGGCCTCGCCGATCGCGGGCTTGCCGCGCAGCGCGGAGCGCGCATGCCGCGGAGCGGTCCAGGCTTCGAGGTCGCGAGCGTCGGTACCAGTGCGATCGATTCGCGTGGTGATCGACGAACCGCCGGCCGGGTCGTCCTCGACGAGCACGGTGATGGTGAAGCCGCGGTGGAGATGAACTTCCTGCATCGACGGTTCTCCTGGCTGGTTCGCTTTCGGCGCAGCATGCGCCGTTCCATGCGCTCGGGGGCTCCTGCTCTTATCGATTTCGTCCCGGTTTCGCCCGGATGGAACGGGACGCGGAACCGCGCGCAGCAGGTGACTCAACGAAGGCCCGCTCCAAAGGCTATGCCGCAGGCTCCTCGTGCCGCACGTTGACCATCCACGGCACGCCGAAGCGGTCGATCAACGTACCGAAGCCGCTGGTCCAGAAGGTCTGCTGAAACGGCATCGTGACCTGTCCGCCATCCGCCAGCGCGTTGAAATATTTCTCGCCGGACGCCTGGTCGTCGGCGGTGATCGACAGGCTGAAGCCCGCATGCACGGTATCGCCGCCGCGGCAATCGCCATCCGACATCAGCACGTGCGTGTTACCGATGACGAGCGTCGCGTGCATGATCTTGTCGGCGTGTTCGGGCGCGACCGGGTGAGCGGGATCGGGTGGCGCGTCTTTCGCGCGCAGCTTCAGCAACTCCTGCGCGCCGAGCGCCGAACGATAGAACGCAATGGCTTCCTCACAACGGCCGTTGAAGTACAGATAGGGTTGGATTTCCATGCTGGTTTCCTGAGACGGGCGAGGGTAGGCAGACGATTCTATCAGCGCGATTTCGCGGACGGACGGCTATCGAGCCTGCGATCAAGCGATGCCTGCTGCGCTTCAGTGTGGCCCCGCTTCATGCCTTCCCGGCATGACTGCCGCCATTGGCTGGATAAGCCTCCTGCAACGCAATCGAGCCGGTTTCCAGCAGCGATTTGAGGTTGGACATGATCTTCGGCCAGCCGCCCGACACCGCCTCGATGAACTTCGACTGATCGCGCTCGATCGTGTGCGTGAGCGTCAGCTTGACCGCCGTTCCGCTCGGTTCGAGCTCCATCGTGCAGCGCGAATCGCCTTCGGCCTGCAGCTCGGGCCGTTTTTGATGCCGCCAGCGAATCACGAGGCGCCGCGGCGGCACAGCCTCGATGATCTCGCCCGCGTCGAAAGTCTCCCCCGCGCTCGACACGAGTTTCCACGACGAGCCCGCCGTCCATTCGCTATCGCAGTGCATGCCGAACCAGTACTGCTTGATGAACTCCGCGTCGGTGAGCGCCGACCACAACTGTTCCGGCGTGGTGCGGATATAGGTCACGTAGACGAATGTCGATCTAGTCATTGCCTTTCTCCAGGCGTCGTTTCAGGGAAGAGAGCGCCTTCAGGCGCGGTTTTTCGAACTTGGCAATCCAGCGCTCGTAGATCTGCTGCAGCGGCACTGGATTGAGGAAGTGCAATTTCTCGCGCCCGCTGCGCACCGTCACGACGAGGTTCGCCGCTTCCAGCAGGCCCAGATGCTGCGTCACGCCTTGCCGTGTCATGTCGAGGTGCTCGCACAGGTCGTTCAGGGTCTGGCCGTCGTGCCCATGCAGCACGTCCAGCAGCTTGCGCCGGCTCGGATCGGCGAGGGCTTTGAATAGCAGGTCTGTGTCGTCGGGGAGCTCGGCCATGAACGGCTATAGGCAAGTGATCTGTTGCATTTACTATAGGCAACAGATTGCTTGCATGTCAAGGAGAGTGAGGAAGCCTCGTAGGTCTCACTATCGGTGCGCAACAAAGTCTGCGGCATCGGCGAAAACCACGTTGTCCTTCTCGCCGCACTGGGACCGGAACTGCGCTTGAATCGCTTTGCGCGAGCATATCGGAAGCGAGCTTGCGTGACTGAACGCGATCTGCGAGCGGCACGATGAATAACAGGCCCGCTGTGTATCCGAGCTGGGTCAGCGAAGAAATTAGACTTGCGCGCGTCGGCGACACACCGAACGTCGATGCTATCTGTGGCAGCAACGGCCGATGGTAGTAAATGACCGAGACGGCGAGCGCACAGCTTATCGCCATCAGCAAGAGCGGGCGACGGGAGATCACGCTCGCCGGCACACAGACAGGTCGCTGTGACATCGCGTGGAAATGGTGAGTTGAATGAGCGCCCGTGGCCAGGCACGGGCGAGTCCGCTCTCTCGCACCAACTGCACGTATTTTCGGGAGACTCAGACCGTAGGTAAGGCCGCAATGAGCTCGCGTGCGCTGACGATATTGTGCGCGTACGTCGGTCCGTTCAGTTCGTGCGCTGCGCGCATCATTTCGCGTTTGAGGGCAGCCGTGGCGTCCTTGACCAGGGTGACGTGATAGCCGAGTTCCGTTGCATATCGCGCGGTGGCCTCGATGCAGGTGTTGGCAAGCAATCCCACTACGACGATGTGTGTGATGCCATGCTGCTTGAGCTGGAAATCGAGATCGGTGTTGGCGAAACCACTTGAGCCCCAATGCTCCTGCGCCACGATGTCGCCGGGTTGAGGAGCGAATTCGGGATGCCAGTCGCCACCCCATTCGCCCCTGGCGAAGTGATGGCCTTGCATGATCTTCTGCTGGCTTGGGCTCGGGTGGCACCAGCATTCGTAGTCACCCGGTTGCCAGCGACGATGCGGGACGATCACGACCTGGATACCTGCATCCCGTACAGCCTTCTGGATGGCGCGGAGGTTATCGAGCAGCCTCACCTCGTGTGCAATGTCCTTGATAAACGGCCAGACCTTGCCACCTTCTGACAGGAAGTCGTTATATGGATCGACGAGCAGTAATGCGGTCGACTTGGCGCTATACGGTTGGGGTTCCATGTGGAATCCTCCCGAGAGATTGGCAAGACAAACTGTGTTGCAGCAAATACGCTGATTACGTGCGCAAGTGTCGAAACCCCGCGCGAACTTCCTCTGCAAACAGTTGCGGCTGCTCCCACGCCGCAAAGTGTCCGCCGTATGCCGGCCTGCTGTAGTAGTTGAGCTTGTGGTATGCCTGCTCGGTCCAGCTTCTGGGGGCCTGATAAAGCTCTCCCGGAAAGACCGTCACGGCAGCCGGGATGGAAACGTCAGCCGCATCGAGTGCCCGTAGGTGACTCTCCCAATAAATCCGTGCGGATGAAATCCCGGTGTTCGTCAGCCAATACAAGGTGATGTTGTCGAGGACATCGTCACGCGTCAGTTCTCCTGCGGAATGGCCATCCTCTGTACGGTCTAGCACGGCGGAGGTGAGTGTCGTCGCTGGCTGGGCATAGCCGTCACCGTGGTCAAGAAGCCATGCCGCGAGGGCAATGGGCGAATCCGCCAATCCATAAAGCGTCTGCGGGCGTGTCTTCATTTCAAGGGCATAGCCAAGATGCCTGGAGTACAGATTGCCCAACTGCTCATACGCGAGCTTTTCATCGGATGAAAGACTTGCCGGTGGCGGACTGCCATTCTGGAGCGCTTTTGAAATTTCGGGAGGCACAGTAGCCGGCAGGTTGACATGAATGCCCAGCAGTTCTGGAGGCGCCTGTTTCGCCATCACATTCGAAACGATGGCACCCCAATCGCCGCCTTGCGACACAAAGCGGGTGTATCCAAGCCGCGTCATCAACTCGACCCACGCCCGCGCGATACGCTCTGGACCCCAGCCCGCGGTGGTTGGCTTTGCTGAAAAACCATATCCGGGAAGAGACGGGATCACGATATTGAATGCATCCGATGCACTCCCCCCAAATGCCGTTGGATTGACAAGCGGACCGATGATCTTCAACTGCTCGACTATCGACCCTGGCCAGCCGTGCGTGACGATGAGAGGTAGTGCATTTTCATGCCTTGATCGAACGTGAATGAAATGAATATCGAGCCCATCTATCTCAGTGACATACTGGGGTAACGCATTGAGCTTTGCTTCGCACTTGCGCCAATCGTAGTCCGTCGCCCAATGGTGTGCGAGCTCCTGCATCATCGCAAGTCGCACGCCTTGTGAATCGTCCTGGACCGTCTCGCGGTCCGGCCACCTCGTCATCCTGATGCGCCTTCGCAGTTCCGTGAGCTCCACGTCGGAGAAGTGAACACGAAAGGGATGGATACGGCTAGTTTGACCGCTGGATTGAATCGTGGCCTCGGTTGCGGCCTGACTTGTCTGGGCAAAATCGAACGGAAGCAGCGTCCCCGCGGCCGTCGCCGCTGCCACACTGAAAAATCGGCGGCGGGCGGCTGAATCTGGATAGCTTTTGCTGGGCATAATTTGTCCCCTCGAGGTCGGTCTACTAAGCACGGGAGTCTGGCCGAAGATACTGAATGAACCACTCAAGGGCGGCTGTCGAAGATGCCTCGAATTGGTCAAGGTATGGATCGCAGTGGTCACCTTCGACGAGGGCCAGCTTCTTGGGTTCGAGCGCCTTCTCATAGGCAGCCAGCGCCAGGTCCGTCGGAGCGATGGTGTCGTCCTTCGCCACCACCATCAGGAGTGGCGTAGGCGATATGCGATCGATCCAGTGTCCTGGCTCGTACATTCGCGCGTTGAGTATCGAACGCAACGTAATGCGGTTTTCCCAGGAGCCTTCCGACAGGTCCTGCAGGTAAAAATCGACGATCGCCTTGTTGTAGTACACGGCCGGATCGCTTGTGTCGTGGCTCGCGACTTTTTGGTAGATCGGTCCGTCACCACGCAAACGGGAACGGTCGTCTTCTGCCAGACGCTCATGAAGTTCAGGTAGCTTGTCGGCCGATACACGTCGCAGGCCGGAAGCGTATCCACTGATGGTGGGAATCTGTGCGACGACAGCCTTGATTCTGCGGTCAGTGGCACCCAATACGAGCGCGTGACCGCCCGTGAAGCTCGAGCCACATATGCCGATTCGCTCAAACATCGCCAGTCAGCTGCCAAGGCCCAGCAGCGCATCGCCGAAATTGCGCTCGAGTTCGCTTCGGGTCTGCATTCCACCCGCAACGAGCTCCTCGAGACGAGTGCGTACTGCAGGTTCTTGCACGGATTGCTGGAACAACGCGGCATCGTGCCGCACATCCGCAAGCGGGGGAAGTGTGACGTCATTGATGCGACGCTTGTTGCGCACTAATGCCGTTCGGGGGAAGCCGGCCAATCGCTTCGCCAGCCTTTCGACGAAGGGCGCCAACTCGTCATGAGGCAAGGCCCGGTTGATCCAGCCATAGCGCTCTGCCAGGACAGCGCCGTAGTCGTGGCCTGACAGGATGGCCTCCATCGTCCGGTTGCGGCCTAGCAGGCGCGACAGATGTTGAATTGCACCCGCACCGGGTAACGATCCGACACCGGCTTCGAACTGGCCGAATACGGCACGCTCACGAGACGCAAAGGTCATGTCGCATGCGAGCGCAAATTCACTACCTGCGCCTCTTGCGTACCCGGCAACCTGTGCAATTGTCACCGGGCGTGCGTCGCTAAGACGCCGCAGCAAGCCACCCAGTCCACCGCTCGCTGGTCCGCCTATCCTGGCGGCTTCGCCGGTGTATTCCGGCACGCGCGTGATGTCGACGTGCGGAATAAAGAACTCTGGGTCAGCGCTTGAAAAAACGACGACGCCAATGTTTTCGTCGTGCTCCAGCTGATCGAGCATGTCGACCAGATCGCGTACCAGAGAGGGGTCGATGAGGTTCATCGGAGGATTGTCGATCGCCGCAAACAGCACGCCCGAGTCAACCCTGCATTTGATTGTCGCGAAAGCGTAAGTCATATAAAAATGTAGTACTAAATACTGGTAAAAGTCGATAACCTGGTTTCGTTGAATTGAGCGGAGAGCGCGCTAGTGGTGCGAAGTTCCTACGCTTTGCGCAAGGGTCTCAAACCCGCGCGTACCTCCTGCGCAAACAGGTGCGGTTGCTCCCACGCCGCAAAGTGGCCACCCTTGTCGGGTCTGTTGTAGTAAATGAGGTTGTGGTACGCGCGTTCCGACCAGCTGCGTGGGGCCTGATAGTTTTCGCCAGGAAAGGCACTCACGGCAGCGGGCACGGTAGCGCCTACGGCTGCATAAAAGTTGAACTGCGACGCCCAATAGAAGCGGGCTGCGGAAACTCCCGTGTTCGTCAGCCAGTAAAGCGTGATGTCGTCGAGCACGTCGTCCAGCGTCACGGTACCCGCCAGGTGATCGTTGATTGTTCGCCCATACACGGCCGACGTGAGTGCCGCCGCAGGCTGCCCATATCCGTCGGGATGGTCAAGCAGCCAGCCTGCTAGCGCGACCGGGGAGTCCGCCAGGCCGTAGAGCGTTTGCGGGCGAGTGCCCATCTCCACCGCGTAGGCGCGCCGTTTGGACAACGCACTCAACTGCCCATACGCAAGTCGTTCTTCTTCTCCGAGGTTGGCGGGAGGCGGATCGCCCGCTTGCAGTGCCTTGACGATCTCCGGAGGAATCGTTGCGGGGAAGTTGGTGTGAATGCCCAGCAACTCCGGAGGCGCCTGCCTGGCCATAACGTTCGAAACTATCCCACCCAGATCGCCGCCTTGCGATGCAAATTTTGCGTAGCCCAGGCGCTTCATCAAAACGACCCAGGCACGTGCGGTGTGCTCGACGCCCCAGTCTGGCGTGGTGGGCTTGCCGGAAAATCCGTAGCCGGGCAACGACGGAATCACCAGATGAAAAGCATCTGAGGCGCTCGCGCCATATGCCGTGGGATTGGTAAGAGGGTCAATAACCTTGAGCTGCTCGATGACCGAGCCTGGCCATCCGTGCGTGACGATGAGCGGCATTGCATCGTCGTGTTTCGAGCGAACGTGGATGAAGTGAATATCCAGCCCGTCGATTTCGGTTACGTAATTCGGCAGCGCGTTCAGTCTTGCCTCGCATTGGCGCCAGTCGTAATCGGTCGCCCAATATCGCGCGAGTTCCTGAATCATCGCAAGCGGCACGCCTTGCGAGTCATCGGTGACCGTTTCGCGCTCGGCCCACCGGGTTGCCTTGATGCGTCGCCGCAGGTCGATGAGTTGTGGTTCGGGAACGTGCACGCGCAGTGCGCGAATCGCGCTCTTGTCGCCGTTCCCCGGTTCGACAATTTTGGTAATTGCCTGATCCGTGTCCGCGAAAGTGAGCCTGCTCAATGACCCTGCAGCGATGGTCGCGGCCGCTGCGCCAACAAGGCGACGGCGAGATGGCGATTGGGGAAAGCGGTTGTCTTCCATTTGATCATCAATATGAAATGAAGCCAGAAGTGTCAGCGTTGCTTAGGAGATGGTTAGCCGCGACCGAGGAGGTACGCCTTGTCTTCAGTTGACAACGCGTCAAGCCACTGGGCCTCGCGCCCTGGCTCAGGAAGGACTTTGCCGTATTCGACCATCTGTGATGGAGGCAGCTCGGAAAGGTATACCCAGACGTAGCGGCTCTGCGTCCTGGCTGCATCTGCGATCGCACTCACGATGGCGTCCAGGAGTCGCCGCTTCTGATCCGCCGTCCGTCCGGCACGGATATGCCCGTGGACAAAAATATGATCGGCGTTCAGCGGCTGTCCGCCGAGAAAATGATTGCCCTGGGAGATATCCTGAAAGATGACCTGGGCAAAAAAGCCCTGGGCGCCTGTGGCCCCGCTGTGCGATTCAGTGATACGGGAAGCAATGTCCTGCTTCATCTGTGCGGTCAGACGGTTTGCAGCTGCTGAGACGAGATAGGTGGGCATCTGGAACTCCATCAAGCGGTGCATCGGGACATATGGAATGCGACGTCAGTCGCGTCGAAAACAAGTCGGGAGCATTGGCACTTTCTGAGTCGGCAACCGAATTGCATGCTCCGCAACAGCGCCGGGCAGGCGTTCACGTTTCTATTGGCGGCTAGTACACGGCTCCTTTCTGGACGCCGACCGCGTACGTCGATTTGTTCGCGGTAGTGGCGTGTTCCTCAGCGACGGACGCAATGATGTCGATTGCTTCCAGGATCTGCTGACGCGAAATGTTGAGATAAGGGATGGCGCGGACGCCGTCTGCACCGGATGGCAGCACATAGAGTCCCCTTGCGTACAGCTGATCAACGAATTCGCCGGCCGGAAGCGATGAGATCCCAAACCGGACGATGTTGGTTTCCACTGTTGCAACGTCAAGCGAGATGCCGGGTAGTCCGGCGATCCCGTTCGCAAGCAGCCGTGCCTGCTCATGGTCCTCTTGCAGGCGTTCGCGATGGTTGCGTAGCCCATAGAGCGCGCCGGCAGCAATGATGCCTGCCTGCCGGAACCCGCCGCCGATCTGTTGCTTGAAACGACGTGCCCGGGCGATGAAGTCGCGGGGGCCGGCGAGTGCTGATCCGATTGGAGCGCCCAGCGCCTTGGAGAAGCACACGCTGACGGTATCAAAGTGCTTCGCATATTCGCGCTCGGGAATGTGGGTCGCTGCGCTCGCGTGCCACAAGCGTGCGCCGTCCAGATGCAATGCGATTCCCTTCGATCGCGCGACATCGCAAACATTCGCAAGCCGGTCAATCGGCCAGATTTTTCCACCGCCAATGTTGTGGGTATTCTCCAGGCAAAGCAGCTTGATGGGGGCCGGTATCGTACTGGGGAAGAAACGATGTGGGCTACCCAGTGCATCGAGAACGTCTTTGGGCGAGAAGACTCCCCGAACGCCGGCAAGAAGGCGAGGCAGTACGCCAGAGAAGGCAGCCGGCGCGCCGCCTTCGAGGATATAAACGTGCGCGTGCTGGTCGAACAAGACCGCATCGCCTGGTTCCGTATGGGCCCGGATTGCGACCTGGTTCGTCATGGTGCCCGTGACCATGTATACGGCATCTTCTTTTCCGAGAAGGGCTGCAACTTCACGCTCCAGTTCCTTGACGGTCGGATCGTCTCCGTAGACGTCGTCGCCCACAGCCGCGGACGCCATCGCCTGACGCATTGCGTCGGTCGGCTGGCTACAGGTATCGCTGCGCAGATCAATCATCTTTGGCTCCATGAGAGAGGCATGCGGTCACCAGATAGTGCGCTGGCTATCCGCCCTGGATTTGGACAAACTTGCGAATATCACTGGCGCGCTACGCCAGGTGGGACGCCAAAAAATCGACGGAATTCCCGGCTCAGATGCCCCTGGTCGTAATATCCGGCGGCGATTGCGACCTGCCGCAACGGGTGGCCCTTCAGAAGAAGATGTCTTGCCATCTCTACGCGTCGTTGGACCAGGTAAGCATGAGGCGCTACGCCAATCGCCTCTTTGAATGCGCGAAGCAGGTGAAAGGGACTCATGCCGGCGGCCTGCGAAATGATGTCCAGTGTTGGATTTTCTGCGATATGCGCGTCGATATATTCGCGGGCGCGCTTCACTGCCCCCGGAATCGTGGCCAGTCGTGGTATCGGGTGGGACATCTGCCCGTGACGTCGCACCAGTTGTGCGACCGCCGTTGCGAGGCGTGACGTCTTCTCGAGTTGTGTGGCGTCATTCGACTCAGAACAGACATGTGCCTCCCGTATCAGCGCCATTGTCTGGGGATCGTTTATGACGGTCGCGGGGAAGTACAAGGTCCCCGAGAAATTCTCGATTTCTTCCCTGAGCAGGCCTGTGAGGCCCGTTGCAGGCATGTAGATCATCCGGTAGTCCCACCCGCCCTCGGTAGCTGGGCGGCCTTCATGCAAGTGGCCTGGATTGATCACACAGATCGTGCCTTCAGGCATGATGACGCGCCTCCCATGTCCGTCCAGCCAGGCTTGCGCGCCGCGTTCGATCACGCCGAAAGCGAATTCATCATGCGCGTGAGGAGGGAACCGGTGCGTGCGGTATGCGGCCCGCAGCAATTCCGAGCCGGCGAACGACGGCTCGTACCAGAATTTCGCCTGATTGGGGCGGGAGGAGGTCGGCGGTTTCATCGAAGTCCCCAAACAAATCAAACGACCAGACTGACAGTGTTCCGGTCATCGCGACCGCGCTCAACCGATTGCCGATCGAGTCTGTGGTGCGGTAACTGGCTTCGCACCCGGCCGTTTCTGGAGCAGGTAGACTCCTGCGAGAATGGCCGCCATCGCGATCAGATCGAGTGGCCGCATCGGTTCGTGACCGATCGATAATCCCAGCAGTAACGCAATGACAGGCGGGATATACGTCACGCTGGAAGCCGCGACTGCGCCGAGCCGTCCGACGATGAAGTAATACAGGATGTAGGCGATTCCCGTCCCTGACAGCCCGAGCCCCATGACAAGACCAAGCGCCGCTCGTGCGTCATCCGTCACGCGGCCCATGCCATGGAATTCCGTGACGCAACTCAGCAAGACCAGTGCGAAGCCGATTTGCCAGGTTGAAAGCGCCAGTGGCGAAAGGTCCAGATCGAAAAGAAACCGTCGTGCGTACACGAACGAGCATCCGACGCTGAGCGAACCGGCGGCCATATAAAAGACACCGACCAAACTCACGCCACTTCCATGCGCATTCCATGGCTGCGCGATCGTCAACACGCCAAGGAAGCCGCACCCAATGCCTACGATCATCCGCGCAGTTGGACGCTCCTGGCGCAAAAGTGCCCACGCGGCGACGAAAGAAAATAGCGGGATTGCTCCACTTAGCATGCCCGCCACACTGGAGAGCAGCAGTGCCGCTCCCTTCGCGAATGCGTAGTAGTAGACCACGGTGGCAAGCAGGGACATCACGAGGAAATGATGTGCATGGCGCAGATGCCGCCATTTCAGCTCACCCCTGATCAGGGCCAGGGCGAGAATAGGAAGGAAGCCGAACAAGGTCCGGAGAAAGACGATCTGGGACGCCGATAGGTCAACGCTCGCCCATTTCATGAACACGAAGTTAGTGCCCCAGATGAGGCCGAGAGCAGCGAAGGCGAGGTAGGCGGGGTTCATTTTGGCGAGCTCGAAGAAAGTTTCGTTTCTTCATTGTGGTCACGCCGACGATGCGGTACAAATGATTTAAACTTGCCGATGCTATAGGAAAACTATGCCATGAAGCTCATTCCACCGATGAAAGCCTTGGTGGCAATGGAAGCTGCGATGCGCTTGGAGAGTTTTACTCGGGCGGCCGAGGAACTGAGCGTGACGCCCGGAGCAGTGGGCCAGCAAATCCAGAAGCTCGAGGAATGGTTGGGCGTCGCCCTGTTTGTACGGCAGATACGGCAGGTGACTCCGACTCCTGAAGGTCGCGCATATTTCGCGCGAATCCAGCCCGCACTCACGGAGATCGTGTATGCGAGCCGCCGGTTGCGGGAACGTCAAAATAAAAATCTGAGGATTTCGATGCCGCCGAGTTTTGCCGCAAAGTGGTTTGCCCCGCGAATGGCAGACTTGCTGCAGGCGCATCCGGGGCTCGCGCTCAGTCTCTCCACATCCGCCACAATGGTCGATTTCGAGCTCGATGCCGTCGATCTCGCGGTCCGGCACTTCGATGGCGTCGACCCGCGGCTTGCCGTGCAACTTCTGTGTACCGACGAAGCGCGAGCATTCTGCAGTCCGGCTTACGCGAAAAAGTTAAGATTGAAGCGGCCCGAAGACCTCCAGTCCGCGACGCTGCTTCACAACACGCTGCATCCTCATTGGAGGGCGTGGTTGACACGATTCAGCAATCTTGCCGATGAGCAGATCGAGGCGATCGTCGGCATTGAGTTCGACCAGTCGTTGATGGCGATCGACGCCGCGGTGCGTGCGCAAGGGGTCGTCCTGACCAGTGCGATTCTGGTGGAAGGCGAGCTTGCTGCGGGTTCGCTTGTGGAGCCGTTTGGAAAAGCGTTGCCGTTGTGCGAGGGATACTATCTCGTACACCCCGATGCGGACGAGCTTCAACCAGGTGTGAAGGCGCTGAAAGCGTGGATGGCCGAGAGGATGGCTGTAAAAAGCTCAGTTTGATGCCGGCCGAACACACGCAGGTTAATGTGGCAGGCGCGAAGCCGATCAATATGTGATGTCTGTGGATATCCGTGAAATGGGATGACTTACGACCGCGTGTACATCCCTGCGCGCAGGCTCATGCCACTGGTCTCTACAGGTAGACCCGAAAGCGAAACGATTCGGGGTACAGCTGCGCGCCATCACGAACCCGCGATGAACCGTTCTATAATCGGTGTAAATTTTTCAGGCACTTGTCCCAACAGCGTTCCAGCATACACCCTGAGCCACTGCCGAACGCTTTTCTCGGAAATCCCTGATTCACCGCAATACCTGTTCAAATAGTATTCGGCGATTTCCGTACCGGTAAAACTCCACGCTACATACGAGCAAGCGGCATCCGCCGCCGGATCGCCCCTGCTGACCTGGAGCAGATCGATAACCGTGTACTTCGCGCCGTCAAAAAAAACGTTGCCCGCATGAAAATCGCAGTGACATAACGCCTGACCATCCGGCAGACCGCCCAGAACCCCCAGGAGGTTTTTCTTGAGATCAGCGGAAAGCCTGTCGTTAATCACCAAGTCGTCGTGAAAACGCTGTTTGAGATCCGGCATCCACCCAGTCTTGTCATACTTTTGCAAGCGGCACTGGAGAGCCACAAGAACATCCAGCGTGTCTTTACATCGCACCGGATCGCGGCGCGCCGGATCGCGGAACTCCTCCGACATCACTTCGCCTTTTACCCGGTCCATGCGTAAACCATATCGCCCGTCTACGAGGAGTATTTCGTAAATCATCGGCCCGGGGAAATTCACGAGCTCCAGATTCGCCATGATGTACGCTTCGCTGAAGACGTTCCTCTTTGGATAACCTTCGCGATACAGTTTTACCGCGTGCTCTCCCTTCGCATACACCGTGGCTTGCGCTCCTCTCCCCACTATCTCGCCAAACAATGCTTCAAAATCGCAACTCATGTTCAGCATTCCTCTGCCGCGAATTTGGGAGCAGTATACTCCTGACCGCTAGCATGGAAAACGGCCTGGACAGGCAGCTGGATTCGGCTCAGCTCAGCGCCAAGGACGGCTTTAACCTGCGTGGAAAGATGATGCAGCCTGTCCAATCCTATATCCGCGCACAAGGCGCGGCCTGCGCCGTCATTAATGCCGTGCTCAACCCGGCTATTACGTGGCTCGGCAATCGGCGGATGGCATTCGTGCCGCTCTTCGGAGACAGTGGCATCATCATCGATATCGCAGTGACGTCCGTCGTGCTGTCGCTGCTGGTATCCCTGTTTGTCACACCGGCGGCGCGCGGGGAGTTTCGCGCCGGTCGGCTCACAGGGAGCGACACGGTCTTCGCGGAGAGCGGCGTGCTCGCGCATTTGCCAAGCAAAGCCTGGTCTTTCGGGCTGGTGATCGGTGTTGTTGCCGCCGCCGTGATCACCGCACTCATGTCCGCGACGTTCCTTTTGCTAGGGTCCGCCGGGCTTTCTTTTGCCGGATTCGTTATTCTGAAAGCCGTGTACACCGCGGCGCTCGGGTTCGTCGTCACGCGCTGGGTCATCCTCCGGCAACTGCTTCACTGTCGCGCAAATTCGGCGCATACCGGCTGAGTGGGGCGATAGCTGGCCCCCGAGCCCGGCGCGCAGACCGCTCCTCGATACAGCGGCGCAAGATGCTCTCGAACATGCAACTACCTGAGCAACCGCGCACTACAGCGGCTGGCGGGCGGTCGGCGCACTGGCGAAGCGGACCATTGAGCTGCGGGTTTCGAGCAGACATTGTGTTTCCGCAAATCGATTGGATTTGCGGCGACAACCGGTTGCGTCAAACTTTGTGATATTTGGTAGCGCGTAGTGCGACGGTGGAATGGGCTTCAGCGGGAATTTTTGTCGCAGACTTTGATGTGCGCTGATATCCCACTGCCCACCTCCTCCATAGCCCCGATTTACGCGCGGCGTTTTCCGGTGGAGCACGACGAGCCCGATCGTCTGCGATCGGTACACCGACAACGGTGATGAGCAAGGCAACCACCACCTCTCCGATTTGAATGGAGGCCGGCAGCATAACGCGGTCCCGAACACGCGCGGTGCACCCCGTACCTTTCCTGAGTGAAGGCGGCGCGAGTGTTGCTGTCTCTAATCACATGAAGGTTCCGAAACATCCATGTGGAAGCCTGAGTGCAATGCGCAATTTCGCCTGGTCGTTTAGAGGGCACTGACATGTCGCTCGAGGTAAGGATTGGCCCGCCGCAGATTGCCATCCATCAGGGGCATACGGTCCTGCTCACGCAGCCGGACGGGCAGATCATCAGCGGGTCGCGCAAGGGTCTGTATTTCCAGGACACGCGTCTTATCAGCAACTGGACGATCTTCGCCAATGGCGAGCCTTGGGATCTGCTCAGCTCGGGAGCGCTGCAGTCCTTTTTGATGCGGGCGTGTCTCGCGAATCGTTCGCTCGACAGCGAGGACGGGCTCATCGAGGAACATACGGTCAGCCTGATTCTGACCCGTCATGTCGGCGGTGGAGTCCACGAGGACATCGACATGACCAATCACGGCCTGCATACGGTGTCGTTCAATCTGGAGATCGCGGTGCGTAGCGATTTCGCGGACATCTTCGAAGTCAAGGCCGGGCATGTGGTTCGTCGCGGTCGTGTCGTGACCACCTGGAATGAGCACACGCAACACCTGAAGACCAGTTACCAGAATGGGCACTTTGGCCGTGGCATCAGTCTGAGCGTGCACGATAGCCACACGCGAGGCGCTTATGCAAACGGCCGGATCACATTTGGTGTGAGCTTGCGACCCGGCGCGCGTTGGCATTGTTGCTTGAAGTACGACATCGACGATGACGGCCGGGCCGTACGCGCGCCGCAGCGCTGCGGCGCGGCCGGCGAACTGTCGCCCGAAGGAAAGCGGCTCGAACAATGGAAACGCGCGATTCCGTCGCTCGAGTGCAGCAACGAAACCTTCAACCGTCTGTTTCGTCAGGCTACCGATGATGTCGCGGCGTTGCGCGTGCCGGAGCACGTCAATGGCAGGCGTCTAATGATTCCCGCAGCGGGCTTGCCGTGGTTCGTCGCGCTGTTCGGACGTGACAGTCTGATCACCTCGCTGCAGACGGCGCTGATTTACTCGGGGTTCGCGCGCGGCACGCTTGCAGCGCTCGGCGCACGACAAGCCACGAAGCGTGACGACTTTCGTGACGGCGAGCCGGGCAAAATCATGCACGAGCTGCGTCGGGGCGAGCTGGCGAAGCTTGGACTCGTTCCTCATACGCCGTACTACGGAACCGCGGACGCGACGGCTTTGTATCTGATCGTGCTCCATACCGCATGGTGTTGCACCGGCGACCGTGAATTGCTGATCCGTCATCTGCCCAATGCCGAACGGTGCCTGAAATGGATCGACAACTATGGCGATCGTGACGGCGACGGGTTCCAGGAGTACGAGACGCGTTCGACGAACGGCCTGAAAAACCAGAGCTGGAAAGATGCCGGTGATGCCGTGGTGTACCCCGACGGCATGCTCGTCAAAGGACCGAAGGCGCTCTGCGAGCTGCAAGGCTACGTGTATGACGCATGGCTTCGTATGGCCGCGGTCTACGACCTGCTCGATGAGAAGCGCCGTGCATCCAGGCTGCGCGCCAAAGCCGCCGACTTGTACGAGCGATTCAATGACGCGTTCTGGGACGAACGCACTGGTTTCTACGCACTGTGCCTCGATGGCGACAAGCAACGGGTGATGAGCATCGCCTCCAATCCGGGCCACTGTTTGTGGTCGGGAATCGTTCCGCCCGAGCGCGCGAGCCGAGTAGTGCAAAGACTCTTGAAGCCGGACATGTATAGCGGATGGGGCGTGCGCACACTGTCGTCGAAACATCCGGCCTTCAATCCGCATTCTTATCAGAAGGGCGCCGTGTGGCCGCATGACAACGGACTCATCGCCGAAGGGTTCAAGCGTTATGGTTTTGCCGACGAGGCAGGACGGATCGCGAAAGACATCTGCGATGCAGGCGGCTATTTCGCGCTGAACCAGTTACCCGAGCTATTTGCAGGCCTCCAGCGCACGGAGGCGAGCTTTCCGGTGCAGTACATGCGCGCAAATGTGCCGCAGGCATGGGCCGCGGGATCGATTTTTTCGCTCGTGTATGCGATCCTGGGTCTTCAGCCCGACGCGCCGCGCAGGCAACTGTACGTCGACCCGGTGCTGCCCCCCTGGATCGACACGCTGACCTTGCGAAACCTCAAGGTAGGCGCGCAGATATTCGATATCCGGTTCACGCGAACCGACGGAAGCACAGAATTCGAAGTGTTGAAAGGGACTAGCAAAAGCGTGAGCCGGCGCCCGATTACGAGTTGGCGCGACGAACTGGCTGCGGGCCTTTGATTGCGGCGGGCGGCTCGCGTACAAGTGCCTGTGAGATACTTCCTCATCCACGCAAAGTCCCTGCGTCCACCGCGTTTCAAACGGCCCAGGCATGCAAGCACATCCCCTCCGGCTCTCGCCCGGCGACGACCTTCGCGTCGCCATCGAAGACGCGCTTCATCAACGCGAGCTGCAAGCGGCCTTCGTCGTCCAGGGCATCGGCAGTCTTCACGTTGCGGCATTGAGGTTCGCTGGCGCGCAAGCGCCAACGGAAATTCGCGGCGACCTCGAAATATTGACCCTCGCAGGCTCCGTCTCGCCCGATGGCGCTCATCTGCACATGTCGATCGCTGATGCACGCGGACAGGTGTTCGGCGGTCATGTGGCGCGCGGGTGCATGGTGCGCACGACCGTCGAGTTGTTGCTCGTGTCGGTTCCGGGCTATTCGTTCGCGCGGGAGCCCGATCCGCAGACGGGGTTTATGGAACTCGTGATTCGCGGCGGTGCGCCGCAAGCCGATTCCGCCTGACCGTTCGAACGCGGCATCACTTCGTGCGCCCGTAGCTGTTCAACGCCCCACCAACATCCGCCCGCCGACTCCGACCAGCAACGCACCCGCTGCGGTATCGAGCACGGCCTTGCGGCGAACCAGCGTGCGCCGAACCGCCGGATGCGATGCAAGCAACGCCATCGCGCAGTACCACGCGCACGAAATGCCGATCGACAGCGCCACGACCGTGATATCGAGCTACAACGGTGCATGCGCGGGCACCATCAACGCGAAGATGCTGCCGTAGAACGCGATGGATTTCGGATTCGTCATGCTGACGAAATAGCCTTTCTTCGTCGCGGCCCAGCCGGACGCGGCGCTGCCGACGCCTGCGGACAATGGCCGCCGCGGTCACGATCATCTTGATGCCGAGCCAGATCAGGTAGAGCGCGCCGGCGATCCGCAGCACGGCGCCTCAGCGCATCAACGCCAAACACAATGCAATCCCTGCGCCATAAGTCCCAATCGCACCGACGAAGCGCAAAGGGTTGGGCTTCGCCATCGTCGGAAACGCGACAAGCCCTACGACGAGCAAGCACCGGCACAAGGTCGCGATGACCATCAGCGACACCGTCACCGTGGACGGCGATCTCGCGCCCAGAAAGAGAAATAGCACCGCCAGAAACGGCGCGTATTCCGCTGTGTTGCCATGCGCCCGAACCAGCTTGTGCAACAGGTCGGCCGGATCATCGGCACAGCCCGCAGTGGTGCGTTCGCGAAAACGCAGCATCGATACCGACAAGCCGAGGCCGAATAACAGCAGCCCCAACACCGCTACGCATCCGAGAGCAATGTTGTTCATGGCAGCGCGGCTCCTTGTCAGGCGATCGACGCACGCCTGTTTGGCGAAAATCAGGCGGCTCCCATTCTCGCACGCGCCGACACGCGAGGTCCGCGCGGCTGGACCCCGGCAAAAACGACCGCGCCACGATCGTTCCAACACCGATCGCGGCGCAGCTCGCTACTCGAATACGTCGACTACAGTAAGCACTCAGTCTTCGCGATCGAACTCCGGCAGCGGACGCGTTCCTTCAATCGCGACCGAATGCAGCAGCTCAGGCTTCAGATCGAGCAGACGCAAGATCGTCGGCGCGACCTGCGTGGTCAGCACTCGCTCGTCGTTGACCTTCCCGGCATGATGCGCATGAGGCACGTACATCACGAGACCGAGATGGCTGTCGTCGGGCGCGTTGCCGCCATGCTCCTCGTCCTTCGACTTGCTCGACGTATAGATGACGCCCGGGTTCGGCTGAACGATGATGTCGGGCGTGCGGCCGCGCGACGGATCGCCGAACCGGTTCGCCAGTTGCGGGCCGGACAGGATGTACGCCTGCGGACCGTCCGCGCAAATCCCCGGCGCGTTGCAGCTCAGATTGTCTTTCAGCGTCTTCACGACCGCAGCCGTCTGGCTTTGATCGCGCAGCCAGATCAGACCGACGTCGTCGGTCTGCACCATGCCGGTGCCGACGAGCCCGGTGCCATCGTTCAGGTTGCCGCTCGTCGTAGCGTTTTGCCCAAAAGCGCCGCCCGAATCCAGATAGTTGTTGGCTTCTAGCAGCTTGGTCAGCGTATCGCCGTTCTTCACCAGCTTCGAATGATCGGTCGGCGACTGGCCATGCTTCGCGGTCACGATGATCGCCGTCGACGAATAGAGATTGCGTTGCTTCAGTTCGGACACGATGCGTCCCAACGCGTCGTCGATATACGCGATCGCACCGGCCACCTGCGGACCCGGCGTGAAACTCGCATCCAGATAGCCGCCGCCCGACGCGACCGTGGCCTTCTGCGCGACGCTCAGCGTCTGGAAGTTGGCGCCGAACACGGTCGGCACCGCGACGTTCTTTTGACCGGTCGAATCCTTGCCATCGATTTCATGGATCAGCGATTGCACATGGTAGTTGTCGAACTTCTCCGTGTGCGTGTACGTGTCGAGGTAGTAGCTATTGGTATCCGGATCGATCGAATTTATTTCGGTGCGCGCAAGATCGTCGACACCCGTGCCGGACGGTCCGTTGAGCCAGTCGTAGCCCCACGCGTGTTTATCGGCCCACGCGGTGCGCGCGCCGTTCACGTTGCC
Organism: Paraburkholderia sp. BR13439; assembly: GCF_040948805.1. Classification (NCBI taxonomy): domain Bacteria; kingdom Pseudomonadati; phylum Pseudomonadota; class Betaproteobacteria; order Burkholderiales; family Burkholderiaceae; genus Paraburkholderia; species Paraburkholderia sp. BR13439. The sequence goes on from NZ_JBFPKN010000015.1 coordinate 170,663, forward strand.
CTTGATCACTTCGAAGACCGTGTTGGTCTTCAGATAGTTGTGCGGATAGACGGGCGTGCAGACGCCATTGACGAGCGCATGCGGAATCGCCTGCGGATTGAACGCGCCGCCGCCGTCGAGATGGATCAGCGCGCCGCCGTTCTCGCCGTCGATGCCGGTCGTTTCATCGAACACGACATTCCAGCCGGTCGGGCCCGTGCAACTGGTATCGGACGGCGCATAGAGCGTGCGGTCGTAGGAGACGTCGTAGAACAGGCCCGCGGACTTCGGCGAGCCGCCGGTCACGAGTGCGGCGAGGCCCGGAAACGAATCCGACAGTCCCGGTGTATGCGCGTTCGTGTACGTGGTGCCTGACTTCGCGAGCAGCGCCAGATTGGGGCAGGTGTTCGCGCCGATGCAACGCGCGACGTCCTGCTCATGCAGACCGTCGAAGCTGATCAGCAGCACATGCTTGACCGACGCGCGATCGCGCTCGTGATCGCGGCCGTGATCGTGATCGTCGCCTGCGGTCGCGACTGCCGAGTACAGCCCGGCGAGCAGTGCGACGGCGGCGTACATTGCGTTTTGCTTACGCTTCCATTTCGTAATCGGTTTCATGTCTCGTCCTTTGCTTAACAACGAATTTGGGTAAAGCGGGACGAATTTGAACCGTAAAAAAAGTCATTTACGTGACCTTGGTTTTTTTATTTGGCGATACTGAAGTCTTAAGGTCTTGTTAAGGTCGGTGTGATCCGTTCGACGCGCGGGCGCTGTGAATCGGCTTCGATTCCGCGCGTGATCCGCGCGAGTCGTCAAGCATAAAAAACGGCACGGGTTATCGCAGTCCGTGCCGTTTCGTCGGTCGGTAGTCAAATGCCGCGAGGGCGTGGCGGAATAGGGACCGCCACGCCGCGCCGGATTGCCGGGCAATAACCCGCGCGAGTCCGCCTAATGAGCGGCCGGCTCCTGCGTGATGGAATCCACGCGGTCGGGGTAGAACGCGAGGTGTTCGCGGATCGACGCGACGGCGTCGTAAGGGTGCTCGTAGGTCCACACCGCGTTGGTGCCGCGCTCGCCGGCCGATGGAATCGAGAAGTAGGCACAATCGCCTTTGTATGGACAATAAGTCGCGTGCGCCGTGCGTTCGAGCCGGGTCATGTCCACGTCCTTGCGGGGGATGTACAGCACGGCCGGATAGCGGGCCTCGCGCAGCGTCAACGCGTCGTGTGTATCGGCGATCACCTGGCCGCCAGCCATCACGATCACGCGCGCGCGGTGCTGCTCGATCGTGATCGGATGATCCGGGCCGGGGATCTTGACGGGTTTGTCGTTCGGGACCGAATGGGTGGACATAACGATGCTCCGTGGAGAAGTGGGGGGTGTCCCTTGCCCGAGCGCCAAGGCAAGCGACTGAAGAAATGCCCGTATTGCCGTACAACTTCACTTCGGGTATTTCTATACATACTAGCGCAGACCTTCCAGGTGCTGTGAGCGGCGCAACGCCCGCCGGAGTCGCATCGACTGCGTACACCTGTTTCAGTGCAGCGGAATCGCGACTTCGCGGAAGACGAACACAATTGGCCGACTGACAGGAGTGCATGATGCTCGTTGGATACGCCGTGGGTGAGCGTGCAAGTGAGCCTGCAAGTCAGTCTGCAATCTGGTCGTCGACAAATGGCGAGGTTGTTTGACTATGCCGGCACTTCGGAAGCGTTGGTCACTTCGCGCATTGGGCGCGGGTGCCGCTCTGCCTTTGAGCCTGCTGTCCTGCCCGTCGCAAGCGCAGGTCGTGCCGGGGCAATTGTCGAGCAATACCGTGATCGGCGGCAATGTAAAGCAGCACGCGGACGCTGTGCTCGCGATCATGAGCTACACGACGGTCCCGGACGTCACGACCAGCAACCTGTCGGTCAATAACGGGCTGACCGGTAATCCCGGCTTCGGGCAGACGCAATTCGGCGGCGGCTTCACGCTCAGCAGGTCGTTTCCGTTGTACATGGAGGGCACGCTCGCCTACAGCCGCTACGATCCGGTTTTCATCGCCACGGATGGCGCCCAGCAGCGTGCGGTGCCCACCAAGTGGAACACCTTCAGCGGCACGGTCGGCCTGGGCTGGGATTTCCGCATCACGGACGAACTGGCATTCCGTCCGATCCTGAACGGTACGATCGGGCGCGTGTCGAGTGACCTGAAGGTCGGGCAGACGCTGTTCAATCACGTCACCGACAGCAACCTGCAGTTCCTCGAGAACGGCTCGCTCAATGCCTACGGCTATGGCGGCTCCCTGATGCTCGACTACGAGCACTACCGCGAAAACTACGAAATCGACGCGGAATTGCGGGCGACAGATATTTACCTGCGCAGTTTCGGCGGTTCATCGCAGGCCGTTCAGGGCTCGGCCACGGCCCAGCAAGTGAGCCTATGGACACGCTGGCGCGCACCCACCGGCTGGCACGCGCTGGACCGGCCAGTCCGCTATGTGCTCGAAGCCGCTTACTCGCACTACTTCGGCGACAGCGCCGGGGTGCTGGGATTCAACGACCTCACGTCGCTGGGAGTCGGCCTGGAACTCGATAGCAGCAGGTATCCCGTCATCGTCACCCGCACGCGCGCGATGGTGCGCTACGTGTTCGGTCGCAACGTGCACGGCGTGTCGTTCGGATTCGCGATGAGTTTCTAGCGCGGACTGCTTGCCGGACTACACGAATGGCGCGGATACCTGCCTTCGGCGCTACTTCGTCACCCCCTTCTTCGTCGCGAGATCCTGCGCCATCTTGTAGTGTTCCTCGATGGTAGGCAGCGCTTTTTGCGCGGCCTTCTTCAGATCAGCGTTCTGGCCATCGGAGATTTCTTTCTTGAATGCGCTCAGCGCGTCCTCGTGTCCCTGCATGCCGACCTTCTGGATATACGCCTGATCGAATGCCTTGCCATGCAGGCTCTTCAGCGAGTCCAGCACCGTGGTGTCGGAATTGTCCTTCGGCACCGCGACGCCGTGTGGTGCAGCCATCTTCAGTTGCATCGTGAGCTTCGTGTGATCGAGCATCATGTGATGCGCGAACGATTTCACATCCTTGTCGCTGGAGTTCTTCGTCGCGAGCTTGGCCGCGTCGATTTCGGTCGATGACGACATGCTCGCCGCCTGCACGAAGTCCTTGTCGGCCTGAGGCAGCGGATTGGCGCTCGTGGTCGAGGCGGCCTCGGTTTGCGCGCCGGCGATATGAGGGATAGCGGCAAGCCCACAGCAAAGTGCGGCAATGGCGGTAACGCGCTTCATGTTTTTCTCCTCTACGAAGTGGAACGGGATGAATCGAAGCGGGACGGATGACACGCTTCGATCGACAACCCGCAAGCGCCATACCATCGTCCACCGCGCGTCTGGAATGGTGAATGCTCGACGACGGAGGTCTGCACGGCGGAAGAACGACGGAGGCTCGCATGCGCATCGCGCAAGTGTCGACGCTCTACGAGCGCGTGCCGCCCGTCGCCTATGGCGGCACCGAGCGCGTCGTGTCGTGGCTGACCGAGGCGCTGGTCGAACTCGGCCATGAGGTCACGCTGTTCGCGAGCGGCGACTCGCTGACGCGCGCGCATCTCGTGTCCGTCTATCCGCGGCCGCTGCGCGGGCTCGAGAACACCGCCGACCCGCAGGCGTTTCATGTCGCGATGCTCGAACAGGTCGTGCAACGTTCGGCCGACTTCGACATCGTGCACTTCCATACCGACTACACGAGCTTCCCGTTCGGCAGGCGGCTCGGCTGCGCGCACGTGACGACGCTGCATTGGCGGCTCGACATCCCCGGTCTGGAGGCGCTGTACCGCGAGTTTTGCGACGTACCACTGGTATCGATCTCCGACGCGCAGCGCGCGCCGCTGCCGCGACTCGCGTGGCAGCGCACGGTCCATCACGGCCTGCCGCGCGACCTTCACACCTTCAGCCGCACGCCGTCCGACTACCTGGCATTCGTCGGCCGCATCGCGCCGACCAAGCGACCCGATCTCGCGATCGAGATCGCGCGCCGTGCGAACGCGCGGCTCGAAATCGCGGCCAAGATCGACGACGGCGATCGCGACTACTACGAGCACGAGGTCGCATCGCTGATGCGGCAACCGCATGTGCGCTATCGCGGCGAGCTGGGTGGCCGTGAAAAGGATCGCTTCATCGGCGCCGCGCGAGCGCTGCTGTTTCCGATCGACTGGCCCGAGCCGTTCGGGCTCGTGCTGGTCGAGGCGCTGGCGGCGGGCACACCGGTGATCGCATTCGACCGCGGCTCGGTCCGCGAGATCATCGACGACGGCGTGACCGGCTTCATCGTCGATAGTGTCGACGAGGCCGTCGATGCGGTGAACCGGATCGGCGAGCTGGACCGCGCGCGCTGTCGCGAAGCCTTCGAGCGGCGCTTCACCGCGGCACGCATGGCCGACGAGTACATCGAGGTGTACCGGAAGCTATTGGCGTCGGAGCGTTGAAGCGCAACGACGCCTGCGCGAGCGTGGATTTTTTCTAACGCGGCACGCCAATCTTGACCAACGCCATCGGCTCTGACGGCCACGGAGCATGGGACAGATCCACGGGTCACGCGGCCGCTGGGTGCACGCGCGCAGCGGCCCGAGCGTATCGCGATCGGCGGGCACGAGTCGGGCAGACCGGTAGCGCGCATCGCAGCGCGCAGCCCGGCGTCCTACAGGCACGCCGGATGCGAAGGCACGAGCATCCGCGCGTGCCCGAAGCGATGCCCGGCACGGACGTACAGCCGGAGCAGCAGCCGGTACGCGACACGCCGGACGTGCAAGCACCGGGCTCGGCGCCGCCGTGACGCGCCATCCCGGCCAGCACTTGAACTTCCTTCCACGCAACCCATCAGGGGAACGAAATGACCAATTCCCGTTCGACCACGGGCGAGCGCCCGCTGAACCCGTTCATCGACGTGCAGAAAGCGCTGAAGGGCGCTTCCTATCCCGCCGACAAGGACAGCCTCATCGAAACCGCGAAAGCCAATGGCGCCGATGACGACGTGCTGCAACGGCTCCAGGATCTGCCCGACCAGCAGTATCAGAGCCCCGCCGAAGTCTCGAAGGGCGTCGGCAATGAATAGCCCGCAAACTGCATCGCCGCCCCCGCCAGGTCAAGGCTCACCCGCGACCCGGTCCGCGCGTGGAGCGCGGCTCCCGGCTCCCGGCCGCGATCGCGGCGACCGGCGTGCTGATGTGGCTGCGCCGGCGTGCCGCGCTGTTCGTGTTCGCGATCGTGCTGTTCGCATCGACGATCTGGGCGGCGGTCGAGGCGCGCTTCGATTTCTGGCAATTGCTGCCACGTCTTTGGGTGTGGGTCGCGCTCGCGATCTGGCTGCTGCTGCCACCGGTGAGCAAGCGGCTCGCGCTCGGGCCGCCCGCCGCGCCGCGCGAAGGCATGGCGCATCGAGACCGGCGACAAAGCCGGTCCGGGTGACCCGACCGAAACCACTTACGAAGACACGCCGATCGACCTATGCCGACAGCAACGGCAAGCAGTATGTGCTGGTGGTAGCGGGCGGACATGGCTCGCTCGGCACGAAGCAGCGCGACTCCCGTGGTCGCCTATACGTTGCCGTAGTCGCGCCGCGGTAATCCCACTGCCAGCGCGCGCCACGCTCAATGCGTGGCCGCGTGCAGCAGAAGCTTCAACACACCCGCCACCGTCGCGACCGCGACGACGCCGGCGAGCCATAGGCCGGCGAACCACGCAAGGCGGCGCCACATGTCAGTGGTACCCCTCGCCCGCGCGCAACTTTCCCTTGAACACCGAGTACGCATACACGGTATAGCCGACAATCATCGGCACCGTGATCGCGGCGCCGACCAGCAGAAACAGCAGGCTCGCATGCGGCGCTGCCGCCGCGCGGAACGAAATCGACGGTGGCACGAGGTTCGGATATAGACTGATCAGGAGCCCCGCGTAGCACAGCACGAAGATGCCGTACGCAAACAGCAGCGGCAACAGATGGCGGCGCGCGGACAGGCTGCGGAAAAATCCAAAGGCCAGCAGAACGACCAGCACCGGTACCCAGGCGGTGAACAGCAGGTCCGGCCAACGGAACCAGCGAGCCGTCAGCGAGTTGGGCAGCATCGGCGTCCATAGCGTGACCACCACGATCAGCGCGAGCACGGTGACGGCCATCGTGCGCGCGTGTCGCCGGCAACGCTCGTGCAACGGACCTTCGGTGCGCCAGATCAGCCAGCACGAGCCGAGCAGCGTGTAACCGGCCATCACCGCGAGACCGCACAGGATCGTGAAGCCGGTCAGCCAGTCCCACCAGCCGCCCACATACGAGAACCCCGAGACCTCGATACCTTGCAGCAGGCCGCCGAGCACGAGCCCCTGGCACAGCGCCGCGAGCGCCGAGCCGCCGAAGAACGCGGCGTCCCACCATGCGCGGCCGCGACCTATCGCGCGAAAGCGGAATTCGAAAGCGACGCCGCGGAACACCAGCGCGAGCAGCATCGCGATGATCGGCGGATAGAGCGCCGGCAGAATCACGCCGTAGGCAAGCGGAAACACCGCGAACAAGCCGCCGCCGCCGAGCACGAGCCACGTCTCGTTGCCGTCCCATACCGGTGCGATCGAATTCACCATCACGTCGCGGTCGTCGCGGTGGTGCTCGACCGCGAACAGGATGCCGACGCCGAGATCGAAGCCGTCGAGCAGCACGTATGCGAGCACCGCGAACGCGAGGATCGCGGCCCATACCAAAGCGAGATCAAACGTTCCTGTCGTCATCGGCGTGACTCCCCGGAGTTGATGGGACGGACGGTGCCTGTGCTGGGCCCGGTGTGATGCCGGCGCTGCGATGCGGCTTGTCCTTCGCGGGGCCGGGCGTGTCGAGCGTGGGCGTCGCCGCCATCAGCCGGAACAGAAAGACCACGGCCGCGCCGAACACGATCGCGTACACCACGCCGAAGCTCGCGAGCGATACCGCGACGCCGGGCGCGGCGATCGGTGACACACTGTCGGCCGTCCGCAGCAGACCGTACACCGTGTACGGCTGCCGGCCGACTTCGGTGACGGTCCAGCCGCACAGCAACGCGATCAGACCAGCCGGCCCCATCGCGACCATGATCCGCTGCATCCAGCGCGCTTCGTACAGGGTCCTTCGATAGCGCAACGCGAGACTGCCCAGTCCGAGCAGCGCCATCAGGATGCCGAGTCCGACCATCACGCGAAATGCCCAGAACACGACCGGCGAGAACGGGCGCTCGGACGGCGGGAACGATTTGAGGCCCGCGATCGAGCCGTCCCAGGTGTGCGTCAGAATCAGCGCGCCGAGATGCGGTATTTCGAGCGCATAGTCGGTCGTCTCCGTGCGCATGTTCGGGAACCCGAACAGAATCAACGGCTGACCGGGACGCGCGAGCCAGTCGCCTTCGAGCGCGGCGATTTTGGCCGGCTGGTGCTTGAGCGTGTTGATACCGTGCTGGTCACCGACCACCATCTGGATCGGCGCGACGATGCAGGCCATCCATAGCGCCATCGACACCATCAGGCGCGCGCAGACATTGCGTGAATCGCCGAGCAGATGCCAGGCGCCGACCGCGCCGACGAGGAACGCGACGCTCAGATACGCGGCCAGCGCCATGTGTACGAGCCGGAACGGAAATGACGGGTTGAAGATGATGCGCAACCAGTCGGCCGGAAAGAAGCGTCCGTCGACGATCGCATAGCCCTGCGGCGTCTGCATCCATGAATTGACGGCGAGAATCCAGAACGCGCTCATTAGCGTGCCGATCGCGACGAGCACGGTCGCGAGAAAGTGCAGACGCGGGCCGACGCGTTTCATGCCGAACAGCATCACGCCGAGAAAGCCCGACTCGAGAAAGAAAGCGGTCAATACTTCGTAGCCCATCAGCGGCCCGACGATCGGACCCGCGCGAAACGCGAAGCCCGCCCAGTTGGTGCCGAACTGATACGACATCACGAGCCCCGACACGACGCCGATGCCGAACACGACCGCGAAGATCGTCAGCCAGTAGCGGTAGACGGCGAGATATACGGGCTTGTGGGTGACGAGCCATGCGCCTTCGAGCACGGCGAGGTAGCTCGCGAGACCGATCGACAGCGCCGGAAAGATGATGTGGAAAGCAATCGTGAAGCCGAATTGCAGTCGCGCGAGGGTCACGGCATCGATGGGAATGGACATCATGGTTCCTCGGGGCAGGCTGGCGGCGGCGCTCCGCCGCTTCGACACGACCTGCAGCAAGGACCCTGAGCAAGCCCCATACCGTTGGGCGCGGGTCGTGAGGTATAGCGCTTGCTGAACGGACCCATGAATCGATCGAAGGAGTCGTGCACCATGCGATTTTTTGCGCTCGCGACCGACTACGACAACACGCTCGCCACCGACGGCCAGGTCGCCGATTCGACGTGGGCCGCGCTCGAACGCCTGCGCGCGTCGGGCCGTCACGCGATCCTCGTCAGCGGACGCGAGCTCGACGACCTGCTCGCGATCTGCCCGCGCATCGAGCTGTTTTCGCGCGTGGTCGCGGAAAACGGCGGCGTGCTGTATTGCCCGGCCGATGGCGCGCGCCGTCTGCTCGCGCCCGCACCGCCGGAGAATTTCGTCGCGGAGTTACGGCGGCGCGCGCCCAACGCTTTCAGTGTCAGCCAGACGTTGGTCGCGACGATGAAGCCCCATGAGCATGTCGCGCTCGATGTGATTCGCGACCTTGGGCTCGAGTTGCGGATCATCTTCAACGGCGACGCGGTGATGATCGTGGCGCCGGGCGTGTCGAAGGCGAGCGGCCTGAGCGCGGCGCTCGCCGATCTCGAACTGTCGCCGCTGAACGTGGCCGGTATCGGCGACGCGGAAAACGACCATGCGCTGCTCGACGCGTGCGGCCTCGCGGCGACTGTCGCGAACGCCTTGCCGGAGTTGCAGAAGCACGCCGATATCGTGACGGGCGGCGTCGCGGGCGCGGGCGTCGCCGAACTGATCGACGCCCTCGTTGCCGACGATTTGCGCAGCATCGCCGACGCGTCGCCGCGCAATCGCATCGTGCTCGGCCCTCGCTGTGATGCGCCGGACAGCGAGCCGCTGTCGTTGCCCGCGTACGGCAGCGTCGTGCTGCTCGTCGGTGAATCGGGCTGCGGCAAGTCCACCGCGACGGCGGGCCTGCTCGAACGGCTCGCGGGCGCGGGCTGCCAGATGTGCATCGTCGATCCTGAAGGCGACTATGACAATGACGATGCGACCTTCGTGCTCGGCGATGCGGGCAATGCACCGTCGATCGACGAGGCGATGCAGTTGCTGCGCCGTCCGGCGCGGCCCGCCATCGCGCTCAATCTGCTGCGGGTGCCGCCGTCGGATCGGCCGCTGTTCTGCGCGAATCTGCTGTTGCAGGTGCAGCGTCTGCGCACGCGCACCGGGCGGCCGCACTGGCTCGTGTTCGAAGAGGCGCATCACGTGTTTCCCGCGCAATGGGCCGGCGCGAACCAGGCGATTCCGGATGCGCTGGAAACGGCGCTCGCGGTCACCGTGTCGCCGGAGCAGTTATCGCCGGTGTTGCTGGAGCAGGTCGGCACCGTGCTCGCGATGGGCGACGGCGCGCATGCGGCCTTGCAGCGCTTTGCTGCGGCAAGTGGACGTGAGCCGCCAGCGTCGAGCGGCGACGGGGCGCAACTCGCCAAAGGCGACGCGCTGTTATGGCGCGTCAGCGCCGCCGCGCCGCCGCAGCTCGTGCGGCTCGAGCCCGGTCGCAAGGAAAAGCGCCGGCATCGTCGCAAGTACGCTGAGGGGCTGCTGATTCCCGAGCGCAGCTTTTACTTTCGCGGCGAGCACAACGCGCTGAACCTGCGCGCGCACAACCTCGTGCTGTTCGTCGAGATTGCCGAGGGTGTCGATGCGGCGACATGGCAGTTTCATCGCCAGCGTGGCGACTATTCGCGCTGGTTCGAACAGCAGATCGGCGACGCGGACCTGGCCGACGAAGCACGCGGCATCGAGCAGGACAGCGCGCTCGATGCCGCGCAAAGCCTCGCGCGCATCCGCGCGGCGATCCACGCGCGCTACACCCAACCGGAGAATCCTTCGCTGCCCGCGGTGTTGACAGGCTCGCCGCAAAGTCGCGACGACCCCGACCCGCGTCGGTCCGACACGGATCAGCGGCCGTGAGGCGGGGATTGCAACGCGACGCGCGGGCGGTCCGCGCCAGGCACGCGCAATGCGCATCTCCGCTCAAAACGGTCCGATGCAACGGACCGAAGGAGCCGAACATGCGTGTGCAGGCGATAGAGATGGCCGACTTCCTCGTAAGCTGGACCGTCATCAGAGATTCGGAAGGTGCTTTCCAATGGATCGTGCTCGTGACCGAGCGGGGCGGCGGACATGGCACGGTCTTCGAGCGACGCGGGACGTGTGGCCACGTGTCGTGGGGCGACGCGCAGGACATCGCGGCCGAGAATGCGCGCCGCGTCGCGGCCACGCTCGTCGACCCGGGCACGCTCGACAAGACGAAACAGCGGCGCGCGCGGACGCCGGCGGCGCCCGGCGCGAATCGTTGATGCCCGCTTGCGCCAGTCGTTCGCGCATCGGCTACTCATATTGACGCTGCGTCCGTGCCGCGCGACGTGACCTCGGCAGGCTGCGCCGCAACGCGAGCAATAAGGTCGATCCCAGTAGCAGCGTGGCGATCGGAAACGTGCCCGCCGCATTCACCGCAATGTTCATCGGACGCTCTCCGAGCAACTGCATCCGGCGGCGCGTCATCGCGGCGCCGAGCGACTGCAGTTCGTTTTTCAGCACGCGCTCGGCGTCGGGCAGCAGGATGGTTTCCTCGTCGGCGACGTGATGGGCGACTTCGCGGATCAGTTGAAGAAACAGCCCGTCGTACGCGGCGTTTTCGGGGCCCATTGCGCGCAGCTTTGCGATCGTCGCGCGCATCTCGTCGTGCTCGGAACGACTTTTCGTCAGTGTCTCGTCGTTGCCCAGCGCGCGGTCTAGCGCCGGGTAGAAAATTTCTTCCTCCAGTAGCGCGTGGATTTCAAGCGCATCGCACACGCCGTTGACGATCGCGCGTTTTCGCCACCACGGCGTGGACGCGTGGTATCGGTGCGAAGCGGCGAGCACGTGCATATGGTCGAGGCGGATCATCGACGTAATCGACGGCGACAACGATGAGGCGTCATTGGTCATGGCGTTTCTCCACGGAAAGGGTGCTCGCGGATACCGCATGCGCCATTCCTGACGCCCCACAATGGGTCAATCGTGCGCCAGCGCCCGCTAGCGGAGCTCTTTGCTGCTCGACAGTGCGCTCAAGGCGGAGTCCGTGGCATCCGCCGCATGGGCGAACAGATCGTCGACGATTCGGCGCGCCGCGCTATATCCGCCCATCAACGCATCGGCCTCGGTGTCGAATGGCCGTCCGCCGGCAATGTCGAAGCGCAGCGGCGAGAACGTGGCAACCGCGGCACCCGCCTGATAGATGTGAACCACCGCCGCATAGCGCGTGCGTACCGCCGCGCGCCCGGCGGGGCGCAACGTGAAATCCGCCTCGACGGTCACCTCGATCGTGAACCCGTGGTATTCGTAGGTCCGCATCATCATCATGTCCTTCGTCGCGTAAGTGTGTGATCGCGCCGGTGCGCGCCGATCATGCGCGACGGCCACGGCGCTCGCTGCGTGCTTCGAGCGTGGCGAGCCGCGCGAGCAGCAGGCGCGCTTGCGGTTGCAGCGCCGGCGGCAGTTCGGCATTGGCCTCGATGCGCGCGCGCCAGTAAGCGGGCGTTGCAACTACCGTGCCCTGCCAGTCGACGCGGTCGCGGTGAAAGAGCTGTTCGAGGCGCTGGACCATCGTGCCGATGTGCTTCAGTTCGTTGGCGGCGTCGTTATAGTTACGCGCGGCATTCACAGGTTCCCTCCGATTTGTTGTTAGTCGTTGTCGTGAGTCAGCGTTTCGACCCTACCGCGTCGCTCGCTCGGCGCGCCTGTACCGCCTCAACGTTTTCGCATCAGGGTCTGGAGCAACGATTCGCCGTGGTTCGTCACGCGCGGACGATGCGCGCCTGACGGTGTGCTTTCGAGCGCGACCAGTTGGCGCTCGAGCAGCGCGTCGAATTCTTCGCGCGCTCTATCGGTGTACTCCGGCGATGCCTTCACCAGCATCAAAACCGCAAATTCATGAGGGCTCAGCATGGTCTTTCCTGGAGCGGTCAATTTTTCACGGAACGTACGTTTTTCGCGTTGTCGACAGTAAGTCGTACCGGTCTGTCGACGTGTCGGAAAACGCCGGAATCAGCATACGCCGGCAACCCCAAGAAGGTGCATAGAGGCGTATGTCCGAAACTCTGACATTGCGGACAGCCATGCGGGACGCGCGGCCCCGCCTTCGCGCGAATTCGAAGAAACCCGTTCGCGACCGATTTGGCGTAGCGTAGTCAATGTGAATGGCGGTTGAAGGAGGGCGCAATGCCTGACGTCCGACAAGGCTGCCCTCGCGCCATCGATGCGCGGGAGCGCGAAAATTCCGCGAGGTGCGATCCGAACCGCGACGCGGCGCGCGCTGCGAAAAACCGTCGCGCGCCGGCGCTGCGCACAGCGCTCGTCATGACATTCGCGATCGCCGCGACGGCCGCGTGCGCGACGCCGCCCGAACCCGGCACCGCGCAGCCTTCGGGTCAACCGACCTGCAACGTGGCCGGCAAGTTCTGCAACACGTTTTTCGGACCTTGACGATACCCGCGGCAGCGCCTTGAGCGATCAACCGACCTCATTGCCGCGCGGGACTTCGCTGCCTATTTCGGCACCGGTCGTCGGATCGCTCGACGGGTCGGATCGCAGACGCGTGGCCATCGCGGTAACCGCGGCTTGCTGTTGCGCTTCGAGGCTCACCGACGCATTGCCGTCGCCGCCATCCACCGCCGGCTCACCGGTCCTTATCGTGAGACCGGTGCCGCTGTTCCACGGTGCGTTGATCACCGCTCCGTCGTGCGACATCTTGTAGTAGACGCTCGCGAATTCCTGTCTCGGCGGCAGCTTGCCCGGCGGGAAACTCGGTGTGATCGCATACAGCGCCTTCTCGAACGACTTTTGATGCGCGACTTCGCGGGTCATCAGAAAGCCGAGCGCCTCGCGCACGCCGGCATCGTCGGTCACGTTGATCAGCCGTTCATAGATGATCTTCGCGCGCGCTTCGGCGGCGATGTTCGAGCGCAGGTCCGCGGTCGGCTCGCCGATCGTGTCGATGTACGCGGCACTCCACGGGACGCCGCCGGAGTTCGTCAGCGGCGGTCCGCCGCCGTATAGCACCTGCGTAAGGTGGCTGTCGTTGCCCGCGCCGTTGAGCTTGCGATACAGCTCGGCTTGCTGCTCGACCCCTTCGGCGAGTTCTCCTTTCGCGCCGCGATTCAACATCGCGACGATCGAGCCGATGATCTCGAGATGGCTCAGCTCTTCGGTGGCGATATCGAACAGCATGTCCTTGCGCCCGGGGTCTTCTTCCGCAACGGCCTGCGTGAAGTAGCGCATCGCGGCGGCCAGTTCGCCTTGCGGACCGCCGAACTGCTCCAGCATCAGATTCGCAAGCCCGGGATTGGCCGTGCCGACGCGAACCGTGTATTGCAGCCTTTTGTTGTGCATGAACATCGTGACCTCCATTGGAGTTGGTACTTGGGTCTTTCATCCGCCGTGCCACGCGTGCGGAGCGCCGTTCGTCGCGAGCGGCGCGTGGATCGCCTCGCATGCAGCGTTCCTGGGCGGCTCGCATCGCGTCGTCAGCCGGCCCGCGATGGCGTGCGCGGCGGCCGATATCGCCTACCTCGTGCGCGCGCTGTGCGTCATCGGCGTGTCCGTGGCCTTCGGCATATGGACAGCCGGCATCGGTTGGAGCAGCATGGTCGCCTGGATAGGCTTGAAGCAGCGGGCGAATGCCCCAGGAACTTGCAGGTGAGCGAGGCACTCGACTCAGATAGTCGCGCCGCGGTATCGACACTTTTTCGAGCTGCGCGCACGAGCGAGGTAACCAGTCGTCCTACTGCAGGAGGAAAGAAATGCTGACGCAGAAAACCAGGGACATCGTAAAAGCGACGGCCCCGGTTCTTGCCGCGCACGGCTATACGATCATTCAACGGTTCTATAGACGGCTCTTCGAAGCGCATCCCGAACTGAAAAACGTTTTCAACATGGCGCATCAGGAGCAGGGGCAGCAGCAGGAAGCGCTCGCGCGCGCCGTGTACGCGTACGCCGAGAACATCGAGGACCCCGGCAGTCTCGCCGCGGTGCTGCGCAATATCGCCAACAAGCACGCGAGCCTCGACGTGAAAGCGGAGCACTATCCGATCGTCGGCGAACATCTGCTCGGCGCGATCAAGGACGTGCTCGGCGACGCCGCGACCGACGACATCATCTCCGCGTGGGCGCAGGCATACGGCAATCTCGCGGACGTGCTGATGGGCATGGAGTCCGAATTGCGCGAAACGCGCGCGGCGCAGCCAGGCGGCTGGACCGGATGGCGCACGTTCGTCGTCAAGGAGAAGCGGCCCGAGAGCAGCGTGATCACGTCGTTCATCCTCGAACCGAAGGATGGACAGCCGCTCGCCAACTTCGAGCCGGGACAGTACATCGGCATTGCCGTCGATGTGCCCGCGCTCGGCCTGCAGCAGATCCGGCAATACAGTTTGTCCGACGTGCCGAACGGCCATAGCTATCGGATCTCGGTCAAGCGCGAGAGCGGCGAGGCCGGGCGGCCGGCGGGCTATGTGTCCTCGCTGCTGCACGATCACGTGAACGTCGGCGACGAGGTGAAGCTGGCAGCGCCGTACGGCACGTTCTACATCGATGTCCATGCGAAGACGCCGATCGTACTGATCAGCGGCGGCGTCGGTCTGACGCCGATGGTCAGCATGTTGAAGCGCGCGATTCAGGACCCGCAGCGGCGCGTGGTGTTCATTCATGGTGCACGCAACGGCGCGGTGCACGCGATGCGCGACCGTCTGCAGCAGACCGCCGCCACCCAGCCGAACTTCCGCGCGATCGTGTTCTATGACGCGCCGCTCGATACCGACGTGCAGGGCCGCGACTACGACAACGCCGGTTTCATCGACCTCGGCAAGCTGCGCGACGAGATCCTGTTGCCCGACGCCGACTACTACATCTGCGGGCCGGTTCCATTCATGCGGCTACAGCACGACGCATTGAAAAACCTGGACATTCACGAGTCGAAGATTCACTACGAGGTGTTCGGGCCAGATCTGTTCGCTGAATGACGCATACGGCGAGTGCCGCGCAACAGTTGCCGCGGAAGCGTCAAGCAGGAATGCAGTTCCCAAGACGGGGAGTGCGGCATGAGAGTGCACCATCTGAACTGCATTTCGACCTGCCCGTTGTGCGGCATGCTGTTCAACGGGCAACCCGAATCGTTGATTCGCCGCGGGCATCTGGTCTGCCATTGTCTGCTCGTCGAAAGTTCGGCGGGGCTCGTGCTCGTCGATACCGGTTTCGGTCTGCGCGATGTCGCCGATCCCTATTCGCGCCTCGGCAAATTCTTTCTGAGGCTGCTGAAGCCCGAGTTCCGGAATGAAATGACGGCGATCAGGCAGATCGAGCGGCTTGGTTTCGACCCGGCCGAGGTGCGCCATATCGTCATGACGCACCTCGATTCCGATCACGCGGGCGGCCTCGATGACTTTCCGCACGCGACCGTGCACATGCTCGCGAGCGAGCGTCAGTACGCGGCACAGCAGAAGACCTGGCTCGACCGGCAGCGCTTCAGGCCGCAGCAGTGGTCATATCAGAACATGTGGCGCGTGCATTCGCCGCAATACACCGAGCGCTGGGAAGGCTTCGCGAAGGTGCATCCGATCGAGGAACTCGCGAACGAGATCGCACTAGTGCCGCTACGAGGCCATACCTATGGTCACTCGGGCGTCGCGGTGAACGGCGACGGCGGCTGGTTGCTGCTCGCAGGCGACGCCTACTTCGACAACGGCGAGCTCGACCCGGTGCGTCCGCATTGCTCGGCCGGGTTGCGCTTCCATCAGTGGATGCTCGAAAAGGACCGCGCGGCACGACTGTACAATCAGCGCCGACTGCGCGATCTGGCGAAGCGGGCGAGTCCCGCGCTGAGGATTTTTTGCAGCCACGACGTCGATGAATTCGAGCGGCTCGCGGGCCGTTCAGTGGCGGTGCCGGCGGAGCAGATGGCAGGATGATGGTGCGCGACGCGTTTCGCGTAGAGAACTGTCCGCGACGCAGGGCTTACGGACAGCCTGCGGTGCGGACCTGTTTCCTATACTCGATTTGTCCTCCGCTTGGACTCGTGGGGACAGCGTTCTCAAATGCGCTTGTGGCGACCATGCCGGTCAAAGGCTGGTCGCTTTTTTTGCGCGCGCAGTCTTCATCGATCCGGCCGCCGCAGCAGCGCGGCCGCGAGCAGGCCGGCGCCGAGCAACAGGTAGACGTTGCCGAGCGAGCGACGCGACAGGTGCGCCTCGAATCCCGGCGTGAGCCGGTTGGGCACCACCTTGTAGTCGACCACATACGCGCTTGCCACCGTCGCGGCGGCGGCTAGCGCGGCGACGCCGGGCCGTCGTGACGGGACAGGGCCGGCCATCCGGTCAACGAGTTGCTCGAACAGGAATGCCCAGAAGATGGCGGCCGCCTGATGGATCGCGAAGCCGGTCACCGTATGGCGGATGCTGAAGCCGCGTTCGCGCAACGCGCGTTGCGGCCACACGGAGTGGGTAACCGCATTGATCGGCGCTAGCGGGCTGCCCGATGCGTCCGCGGATGCCGCCGAGGCCGTCGCCGCCGACAGGCACCCGGACAACAGCCCCGATGGGACGGCCCGGCGTAGCGTCGCACAGGCGGCCTGATACCACGGCGAACCGATTTTGTACTCGCGCATTTTCATGGCAGCGCTCCAGTGCGGGCGCGCAAACGCACGCCCGATGATCGCGGACAGAGGTATGCCCAAGGAGCAGCATGGCGCGTTCCGCACGGACGGGGCAGCGCATCGGCCGGGGCCGACTGCGCCGATTCCCTCGCCAAGTCAGAGTCAGTGCCTTAGCTGCAAGTGAAACTACTCGCCGAGTTCACGTCTCCACTCGTGTAGCGGGCCACCTTCGGATAGGCGCACAGCGGACGCGTGCGCCCGGCACCCCAGCTAGTCGGCACTTCGCTATTCGGAATCGCGTTGCTGGTGTCGCGAGCCGTTGCGATGACCTGGTTCGGTGCTTGCCCTTGCTCGACCCATGCCACCATGGGCGTCAGCATGTCGAACTGATCGGCCGTCGGACCGCCGCTGCAGTGGTTCATCCCCGCTACCGTGAAGAGCCGCGCGAAATTGCTTGCGTCTCCGCCACTAGCCGTCGATAGGCGCTGATACCAGTCGGTCGTATCGTTCGACGAGAACACCGGATCGCTCGTTCCGTGATAGACGATCAACTTCGCGCCCCGGCTCCGCAGACCGCTCAGATCGGTCTCGTTCGGCGGGGTCATGAATGACCACGAAGACTCGGAATAGATCCCGCTCGTGGCGAAGATCTTCGGCGCATCATTGTCCATGCTGAAGCTCAGACCGTAGGCACCCATCGAACCGAGGATCGAAGCACTTTGCGGCGGCGACGTAAACACGAAGGCTGCCGCGGCCGGATCAAGGCTGATGGAATTGCCTTGCTTCCACGCGGCCCAGCCTGATCCGTTGATACCGACATCATACGGAAAGCTCGCATAGAGCGCCGTGCCGGCGCTGTTTTTCGCCCCGGAGAAAATATTTCCAACCGCCTGCTTTTGAGCCGCCGTAAGACAGCTGCCGTCGCGCCCATTGCTCGAACACGTCGGTACGTCGGTGGCCAGATTGAAGTTCGCCTGGCACGCTTTGATGTCCTGGACCATTCCGTCCGCTACACCATCGAGCGAATCACACTTCGCGATGATCTTCGATGCGATCAGCTGCCTTTCAGTAGTCGTCAAGCCGGTGGTGATATCGGCAATGCCGGACGAGGTCGTCGCGGTCGCGACGGTAGCGAGCTGTTGCGCGCTCCACAACTCCCCAATCGCTGCCTTTGGCAAATGAAAGCCGGGGTCACCGGCAATGATGCCGTCGTAATCCGCGAAAGATCTGGCTGCCGCCACCATCGCATGACGGCCGCCGTTCGAGCAGCCTTCGAAATAGCTGCGGTCGGGGCCCTTGCCATAGGCCAACCTGATCACCTGCTTGGCCATCGGCGTGAGCGTAGCGACGGCGTTGTAGCCATAGTCGAGACGCGCCTGGGGATCGAGACCGAACAGCGGGTTTTGCGACCCGGAATGACCTGCATCCGAACTGATCACGGCGAAGCCCATGTTCAGCGCGTTGTTCAGCGGGCCGCCGCCACTGAGCACTCCCGTCGCAGGCGTCACATTGCCGTCGAGACCACCGTTGGCCTGATAGAAAAAGCGGCCATTCCACGCAATTGGCAGCCGCATTTCAAAACCGATCGCATAAGTCCGGCCGTCAACGGCGCTCGTGCGTTGATTCATTTTTCCTTCGATCACGCAATGTTCGGGGACGGACTTTCCGGCCACCGTGAGCGTTCCGGCCGGCACGTCGGTGACGGAAGTGAAGGTCGTGTTGGCAAACGTCAACCTGGCGGCGAGCGCGGCGCAGTCTCCCGACAGCGTCGCGGGTTGTGCGGCGGAGAGCCGAGGCAATTGCGTCGCACTGGTGGAGAGGGAGTCGGAACCGCCGCCGCAGGCCGCCAGCATCGCGGACACGGCCGATACGCATACAGCAATTGAAGTTCGTTTCATTTTCGACCCGTATCAGAACATGTGTTTGATGCCGACCATCACGCCCGTTTGACCCATGCCCGCGCCCGGCGTGGTCCCGCTCCCGCCGCCGCTGACCGAATAGCGCGCCTTCGCACTGTTCGCCAGATATGCAGCCTGCGCATAGACCGACGAACGCTTGCTCAGCAGATAGGTGGTGCGTAACGTTCCCATCGTGGCGCGGGTATCGTGGTCGCTATTGATGATGCGAAACACTTCGCCATCGAGGAGGAATGCAGGCGTGACCATGTACGAAGCGCCGAGGAAGAACAGGTCCGAACGGATATTGGGCACGCTCGGCGACTGGGTCACTACGCGGCGTCCAATCCAACCGGCGCCGATCTTCGCGCCTGCGTACTGCGCATAGGCGCTCAGTTGCGTACGGGCGTCCTTGTCCGCGGCGTTGATCAGCGGTGTCGGCGCAACACCGTCGAAGAAGTTGGCGGCTGCTGTCGCGCCGCCTCGTTGCTCCTCGTACGACGCGGCAGCGCCGAAATATTGCGAGTCGTACTTGAGCATTGCGGACCAGTCGCGGCATTCCGTGGCGTGGCCTGGAACGGAGCCGGTACAGGTTCCTTGTCCCGGCGAGTTGCCGGTACCCGCAGCGTCCCGTCCGAATGAATAACCCACGCCCAACGTAAAGCCTTTGTACGAGCCGAGATAGGTGATCGAGTTGTCGGTGCGCGCGTTGGGCACATAGGCATCCAGCGAGCCCATGCCGTAGATGTCCGGACCGATGATGTCGGCGCCCTGGACCGCGAGATAGGTCATCGTGTACTGACGGCCGAACGCGAGCGTTCCATACGGGCTCTTCACGCCGATGAACGCCTGGCGTCCAAACAACCTGCCGCCCTGTCCGGAACTGCCATCGCGCAGGTTGAAGCCGCTTTCGAGAGTGAACACAGCGCTGTAGCCGCCGCCTAGATCTTCGTTGCCACGCAGCCCCCAGCGCGATGGGAACTCACCGGTAACGGATGGCATGCGAACGACGCTATCGCCCTTCGCGTTCGCGTGCGAGACATACTCGATCCCTGTGTCAACGATGCCGTACAACGTGACGCTCGATTGCGCCGAGGCTCCTGCGCTCAGCGCGCAGAGCGCACCGAACATGAGGACGTGAGTCGACTTCAATTGCATGGTGATATCTCCGGACCTGTTGTTTGCTTTTTTTGTTGAGCTGCGGTTGTGGATCTTGGGTACGACCTGGTCTTTCGCTCTAAGCCGGCGCAGCGGTGAGAGCGTGGCAGTTAAATATCAGGTAGGCTGATATTATGGTTAAAATTAAGCGCGTCCTGAAAAACGCGCCCGTCCGTTCGTCGTGATGTTCCGTATTTGATATCAGGTACCCTGACAACGCAAGCGCGAAATATTCGGTAGATTCCCCTAGTTCGACGGTGTCTTACATTCCGGCGAAGCCCCTAAGCGCCAAACTCATCGCACCGCCACGTCGGGCGACACCGCAACATGCCAGCGCCCCGATCGACCCGCAGAACCCTGCGTCCGAGTAAGCTTTTAGTTCGTTGGTAGCGCGTTTGTGTTGCGTTCGCGCCTATCTTCCATCGCGTAGAGTTAGAGCGGGAATGCAGGATGCGGCGGCCACGGAGCGCCAGGTTGGAAGTGAGGCGCAAGCTTGCGGGGAATTTCGGCACTGACGCGGCTATTTTTGCAGGCCATTTCGTGGACGCTGGAGTTATACAAACAACACACGAATCGGCTTGGGCCCAGTAAGGAGCAAACAGGATGTTGCCATGAGTAATTTGACTGCAAGCGTCGCACGACGCGTCGTATTTGCCATTGCGGGGTTCTCGGTGTACAGCGGCGCCGCCAGCGCTGCTTGCCCGGCATACGTGGAACTGTCTTCCGGCACGGTCTTCGATCTGGCGAAGCTGATTGCAGACAATGGGTCACCGTCGGCGGCGCTGGAAAAAGCTCGCGCCGATCTGGCGCAAGTGAGCCGCGCCGGTGAGTGTTCAGCGATCGAGCACACCCGTCGTCACGCCGAGTGCGTGGAAATCGTCGAAGCGACCCACAGAGCAGTAGCTGCTTTGGAACGTTGTTCCCGGTAATTCGCCTCGACGCGTGATCCGGTCCGAGCACCGGCATTCGACTACCCTAGGGTCCGGCGCACTACACTTCTCTGGTGTCAAAGATCAGAAGAACTACACCGGCGACGAGATGGTAGGGCGACTCGCCTTGCGCGAACACCACCGGCCCCGCACCGATCTCGTAGCTTTTCAGGCACCTTCGCGGGAGTTCAAGCTCAGCAATCGTCATACCTCGACGCAAGCCGCGACAAGGCCGAGTTGACGACAGCAGCGAGAACGTACACGCGCAGTGATGTCTTTCTTTTATCAGCGGCGACGCGGTGCTAGGGTTGAATGTGAAACCAGACCAGACAGGTACGGTTCGCGGAGGCTTAATCATGTTGCGCACGAGCAGGCTTGCCGACTATGTCACGGTGATCACGATCACAATGGCACGCGATCCGGACACCGTGGAGAGTATTGGCAGCCTCGCCGATGCACGGCTATCCGCTATTGGCTACGGCAGTCGCCAGGCGGATCACGCTGTTTGACGCAATTGGAGCCGTCAGGACAGCCGGCCAGCGGCTACGCACAGTGATTCCTTGATCGCCCCAAGCGCGCGATCGGGCCGCCGCAACGCTGAAAGCGGAGGTCTGCATGAGTTCAAGTGTATCGAGAATCGACGAGCTGATCCGGAGCGAATACCGGCACGGATTTGTGACCGATGTAAAGTCGGATACGTTGCCGCGCGGTGTGTCTGAAGATGTCATCCGCCTGATTTCAGCAAAGAAGAATGAACCCGACTTCATGCTCGCCTGGCGCCTCTCGGCCTACCGGCACTGGCTCACGATGAACGAACCGCATTGGGCATCGGTTGAGCACCCGCCTATCAACTATCAGGACATTGCGTATTATTCGGCGCCGATTGCTCCGAAGGATCGCCCGAAGAGTCTGCAGGATGTCGATCCGGAACTGCTGCGCACGTACGAGAGACTCGGCGTTCCGCTGGAGGAGCGCGAGATGCTCGCGGGCGTCGCGGTGGATGCGGTGTTCGACAGCGTGTCGGTCGCGACGACGTTTCGTGAAAAGCTTGGCGCGCTCGGCATCGTGTTCTGTCCGTTTTCGGAAGCGGTGCAGACTCATCCTGAACTGGTGCGGCAATACCTCGGCTCAGTGGTGCCGCATACCGACAACTTTTTCGCTGCGCTGAACTCCGCGGTCTTTAGCGACGGGTCGTTCTGCTATATCCCACCGGGCGTGCGTTGCCCGATCGAACTTTCCACGTATTTCCGCATCAACGCGCAGAACACGGGACAGTTCGAGCGAACGCTGATCATCGCGGACAAGGGAGCCTACGTCAGTTATCTGGAGGGTTGTACCGCGCCGATGCGTGACGAGAACCAGTTGCATGCTGCAGTGGTGGAACTGGTCGCGCTGGAGGGTGCGCAAATCCGCTACTCGACGGTGCAGAACTGGTATCCGGGCGATGCGCACGGGCGGGGCGGCATCTATAACTTCGTGACCAAGCGTGGCGATTGCCGTGAAGCAGACTCGAAGATTTCGTGGACGCAGGTCGAAACAGGCTCCGCCATCACGTGGAAATACCCGAGCGTGATCCTGCAAGGCGACAACGCGGTCGGCGAATTCTATTCTGTGGCGCTCACCAACAACTATCAGCAGGCCGACACCGGCACGAAGATGGCGCATCTGGGTCGCAATACGCGCAGCACGATCCTGTCGAAGGGCATTTCCGCCGGCCACGGCAGGAACGCCTATCGTGGGCTCGTGAAAATTGCCCGCTCGGCGGAGGACGCGCGCAACTACACACAGTGCGATTCGCTGCTGCTCGGTGATCGATGTAGTGCACTCACGGTTCCGTATATCGAGGTGAAAAACCCGACCGCGAAGGTCGAGCACGAGGCATCGACGTCGCGCATCGGCGAGGACCAGCTCTTCTATTGCCGACAGCGAGGCCTTTCGGAGGAAGAAGCGGTGTCGATGATCGTCAACGGCTTTTGCAGGGAGGTCCTCAAGGAGCTGCCCATGGAGTTCGCCGTCGAAGCACAAAAGCTGCTCGGCGTAAGTCTTGAAGGCAGCACGGGCTGACAGGGACAACGGTCATGCTAGAAATCAGCAAACTGAGCGTTGAAGTAGAAGGCAAGCCGATTCTGCGCGGGGTCGATCTGTGTGTGAACGCGGGCGAGGTGCACGCCATCATGGGCCCGAACGGTTCGGGCAAGAGCACGCTTGCCAACGTGCTGGCGGGCCACCAGCATTACCGCGTAACAGGTGGCAGCGTGCAGTATGCGGGCCGTGACCTGCTCTCGCTCGCGCCGGAAGAGCGTGCACGCGAAGGGCTTTTTCTCGCGTTTCAATACCCTGTCGAAATACCGGGTGTCAGCAACGTGTATCTGCTGAAGGCCGCGTTGAATGCACAGCGCGCGCACCGCGGCGACCCCGAACTGGATGCAATGGAATTCCTGCAACTGGTGAAGGAGAAAATGGCGCTCATGCAGATGGACGAAAGCCTGCTGCATCGCGCGGTCAACGAAGGGTTTTCAGGGGGTGAGAAAAAGCGCAACGAGGTGCTGCAGATGGCGGTGCTGGAGCCGCGCCTCGCGATTCTCGACGAAACCGATTCGGGGCTCGATATCGATGCGTTGCAAGTGGTTGCGCGAGGCGTCAATCAGATGCGCCATGCGGACCGCGCAATCGTCCTGGTGACGCACTACCAGCGCTTGCTCGAATACGTCGTGCCCGATTGCGTGCACGTGCTTTCAAAGGGGCGTATTGCGAAATCCGGAACGCGCGAGCTGGCACTTGAACTGGAGCGCAAGGGTTATGGATGGCTCGATGCGGATGCGCCGAACGGGCCGGATTCTGGGCCACCTAACCCGTTCTGACACGAGGCGGTCATACGTGATATCGCGAGGAGTAGACGTCAAATGAGTGAACCGGCGCTCGAGTACCTCCATCAGTCTTTCCAGACCCTGTCGAGTACGCTGCCCGGCGCGGAACTTCCGTGGTTGCGCAGCGCGAGGCGCCAGGCGTTCGAAAAATTCGAAGGGCTTGGCTTTCCCACAACTCGGCTCGAAGACTGGAAGTACACGAATGTGGCGACCATCGCGAGGCGGTCATGGCATTTCACGTCGCGGCGCAGCGACGACCTGGATGTGGAGCGCATCGTCGACGATCTCGTGCCATACGGGACAGCGGGTCGGCTCGTGTTCGTCAACGGCCGCCATATGCCGAAGCTGTCGCGCATGCCGCCTTTGCCGGACGGCGCATTTGTCGGCAGTCTCACGCGTGCCATTCGTGAGATACCGGAGCGGCTGAAAGCCGTCATTGCGCATCAGGCAGCGCCCGATGGCTTCGCGGCCCTGAACACGGCGTTCCTGAGCGACGGTTACGTGGTCCTGCTGCCGCCGGACTGTGCGATCGATGCGCCGCTCGTCATGCTGTTCCTGACAGACGAAGCCGGCCTCGCGATACATCCGTTCAACACGGTACTGGCGGACGGGCGCTCGCGGTGCTCGATCGTCGAGCAGTTTGCCGGTTTCTCCGACGACGCGTATCTGGTCAATTCCGTCACGAGGATCGTGGCGGGCGACGAGGCCGACGTGCAGCATTGCCGCGTCCACCATGAAGCACGCAGCGCGTTCCACATTGCGCATGTCGACGTCTCGCAACAGCGGGCGAGCCGCTTCACGTCGCACTCGTTCGCATTCGGTGGGGCACTCTCGCGTACGCAGATCGACACACGGCTGCAGGCCGCCGATGCCCGCGCCGAACTGAACGGGCTGTATATCGCGAGCGCGAGGCAGCATGTCGATCATCACACGCGCATCGATCACGAGAAACCGCACGGAACGAGCCGCGAGCACTACCGCGGGGTGCTCGACGGTGCGTCACATGGCGTATTCAACGGCAACGTGATCGTGCATCGTCACGCGCAGCAGACCGACACGCATCAGTCAAACTTCAATCTTCTGTTGTCGCGCGATGCGCAGATCGACACGAAGCCGCAACTGGAGATCCACGCCGACGACGTCAAGTGCACGCATGGCGCAACCGTTGGCCAGCTTGACGAGAACCAGCTGTTCTATCTGCGCTCACGCGGCATCGACGAACGCGTGGCGCGGGCTTTGCTCATCTGGGCGTTTGCGCGCAGCAGTCTGGAGCACGTGAGTATCGAGGCGGTGCGCGACCGACTGACGCAAATGCTGCTCGCGCGCACGCCGGAAGGTGAGCGCATTCGGGGACTGGTATGAAACCGATCGAACCTGTGATGATCCCGGACGACGAGACGGTGGCGCGTTGGCGAAGCGACTTCCCGATTTTTCGCGAGCTCATACACGGCAATCCGCTGGTGTATCTCGACAACGGCGCGACTACCCAGAAACCTTCGGCCGTGATCGACGCGCAGCGCGACTACTACGAGCATGCAAATGCGAACGTACATCGCGGCGTGCACGAGTTGTCGCAGCGCGCCACGGACGCGTACGAAGGTGCGCGCGAACGGATTGCGCGCTTCATCAATGCGGCGCGCGCGGAGGAAATCGTTTACGTGCGCGGCACGACGGAAGCGATCAACCTGGTTGCGCAGAGTTATGTGCGTCCTCTCGCGAAGCCCGGCGACGAGATCCTGATCAGCGCGATGGAACATCACTCGAACATCGTGCCGTGGCAACTCGTATGCGAGCAGACGGGCGCGGTGTTGAAGGTCGTGCCGATCGATGACAGCGGCGCGCTCGATGTCGATGCCTACCGGCAGATGATCGCCGAGCGTACGCGCATCGTGGCGATCACGCATGTATCGAACGCGCTCGGTACGATCAACCCGGTTGCGCGGATGATCGAGGCCGCGCACGCGCGCGACGTGCCTGTCCTGATCGACGGCGCGCAAGCGGTTGCACATCTGCCTGTCGACGTGCGCGCGCTCGATTGCGATTTCTATGCGTTCTCCGGGCACAAGGTGTATGGACCGACGGGAATCGGCGTGCTGTACGCCAAGGCGGACAGACTGGAAGCGATGCCGCCGTGGCAGGGCGGTGGCGACATGATCCGCTCGGTGACGTTCGACAAGACCATTTATAACGCCATTCCCTGGAAGTTCGAGGCGGGCACACCGGACATTAGCGGGGCGATCGCGCTCGCGGTGGCGCTCGACTATGTGAATGCAATCGGCCGCGAAACGATCGGCGCACATGAGGCCGGGCTGCTCGCGTATGCGACCGATGCAATGCGTGCGACACCACATCTGCGGCTGATCGGTACCGCAACCGAAAAGGCGGCCATTCTATCGTTCGTGCTCGACCACGTGCATGCACACGACGTCGGTACGATTCTCGATCAGTACGGCGTCGCGGTGCGCGCCGGCCATCATTGCGCGATGCCCGTCATGCAGCGCTTCGGCGTGCCGGCAACCGTGCGCGCGTCATTCGCGCTGTACAACACGCGGGCCGACGTGGAGGCACTCGTCAAGGCAATGGCGCACGTGCAGGAGGTATTTGGGCAATGAGCAGTCTGCGCGACCTGTACCAGGAAGTGATTTTCGACCACTACCGGAGACCGAGAAACCGTCACCGGCTGCCGGATGCCAATCGCAAGGCGGAGGGCTATAACCCGTTGTGCGGAGATCGCATCACGCTTTATCTGCGCATCGAGGATGGCGTCGTGGCGGACGTTGGGTTCGAGGGTGTAGGTTGTGCAATCGCCATCGCATCGGCATCGCTGATGACCGAAGCGCTCAAGGGGCGCACGGAATCGGAAATGGAGGCGCTCTTCGGGGCGTTTCACGACATGATGATAACGGCGCCGCCGGCGGACGCGTCTTCTCACCTCGGCAAGCTCGCGGTGTTCTCGGGTGTACGCGAATTTCCGGCGCGCGTGAAGTGCGCGACGCTCGCATGGCATACGCTCCATGCAGCATTGCATGACGAGTGCGGCACCATCTCGACGGAATGATTAGTGGAGGAAGTGAGGTGAACAGGATGAGCGCATTCGACTGGCTGAAACGGGCAGATGGGCCGGAGCCCGGCGACGGCGACCTGCGCTCGCGTGTGATCGACGCGTTGCGTACGGTGTTCGACCCGGAGATTCCCGTGAACATCTACGATCTGGGGCTGGTGTACGGTCTGGACGTCGACGGCGATACGGGCAACGTGTCCATTCGCATGACGCTAACGGCGCCGGGCTGTCCGGTCTCGCAGACCTTTCCGGCGACGATCGAAGATGTCGTCTATTCGGTGGCAGGCGTCAATACGGTACGCGTCGAGCTGGTGTGGGAACCGCCGTGGACGAAAGAGCGGATGTCCGAAGCCGCTCGTCTGCAATTGGGAATGCTTTGACATGACAAACTGGGTCGAAGTCGCGGCGATGACGGATTTCCCGCCGGGTTCGGTACGCAGCGTCGATGTGGACGGCACACAGGTGGCGGTGTTCAATCTTGATGGCGTCTGCTACGCGATCGAAGATACCTGTCCGCACGACGGCGGCATCCTGACTGGCGGTGCCGTCGAGGATGATGAAGTGGTATGTCCTCGTCATGGCGCCCGTTTTTGTATCAGGACCGGCAAGGTGCTGGCTCCGCCGGCCTACGAAGACGTGGCGGTGTTTCCGGTGCGCATCGAGGCTGGTGTGCTGCAGGTGCGCGACGCGCGCGACGACGACAGCGCTTCATGAAAGAGACCTTCACCATAGGGAGACTCTATGAAAACCGATCAAGTTACCAAGTACCGCGGTTTGCTGATCCGATCAGTCGTTACTCCCGCGGACAGCGATCGCTATAGGGCGGCAGCCATTGTGACCGACCAGACAGGCGAAGCGCGGACGCTGGGCGTCGACGGCGATTTCGCGGAGCCGAACGACGCTCATGTCCAGGCGACGGAACTCGCGATCGCCTGGATCGATGGGCGCCACGTCGTATCCGATCACTACGTACGCCGGGGATAGATCACGCGACGCGGACACCCCCGTCGAATGGCTGGCTGTTGAGTTCACGGCGCGTATTGCTGCTTTAGCGCTCCGGTTCGCAAGGCGTGGAAATCGCCCCCAGCGTTGAAGAAATTTCGTCATCGGAGCGCGTGGCAAGGTCCCCGAGGGAAAGGATTCCGATCAGGTGGTCGCTTTGATCCACGACGGGAATCCGGCGGACTTGCGCGTCCGCCATCCTGTCCTTGACGGCCTGGACGTCGTCGTCTTCGTAGCCGCAGCTCGGTTCACCACTGACGATTCCTTCTATCGTTTCCTCGGGCGACGCTCCTAGCGCTACCGCGCGCGTCACGATATCCCGGTCGGTCAGCATGCCCACCACCTCCCCGTCCTCGCAAACGGGTAGCACGCCGACGTTCAGTTCAGTCATCAATTGTGCAGCTTCTCCTATGGTCAGGCGGAGTCCGACGGACGCTGGATTGCGTGTCATCACTTCTGCAACAGTTGTCATGATCTTCTCCTTCCAGTGGGCCGATGCTGGCTAGCGACAGCTTGTCGAACCGGTCCTTCATCCGCAATCAGCGGCGCAGCAATCACCGTACCGCCCGGCGCCGCAGCCGGGAACGTGACGTGCTGACCCATCATGACGTGACATTTTTGACCAGACGGGTGGAGTCATGAGCAATGAAGCAAAAAGCGCTGCATATCCCTACGCATCGGGTGGATGGGGTTCCGTCAAGGCGGTCGCGACGATCCTGCTTCGGGAAAAAGCACCGCTGAAGGATAGCCAGGTTCTGATGCATCAGAACAAGCCCGACGGTTTTATGTGTGTCAGCTGCTCGTGGGCGAAGCCGGCCGATCCGCATACGTTCGAGTTCTGCGAAAGCGGCGCGAAAGCCACTGCGTGGGATCTGACGGCCAAACGCGTAACGCCGGATTTCTTCGAGGTCCACACTGTCAGCGAGCTTGCGAAGTGGCACGATCACGATCTCGAGGAAGCGGGGCGGCTCACCGAGCCGCTGCGCTACGACCCGGCAACCGACCGCTACGTGCCGGTGTCGTGGCAGCAGGCATTCGATGCGATCGGCGCCGAACTGCGCACGCTCGACCCGGCCAGCGTGGTGTTCTACACGTCGGGCCGCGCATCGCTGGAAACCTCGTACATGCTGCAGCTTTTCGCGCGCATGTATGGCACCAACAATCTGCCCGACAGCTCGAACATGTGCCACGAGAGCACCAGCGTCGGGCTCAAGGAAGCGATTGGCGTTGGCGTCGGCACGGTCTCGCTCGACGACTTCGAGAAGACCGACCTGATGTTCTTCTTCGGCCAGAACGTCGGTACGAACAGCCCGCGCATGCTGCATCAGTTGCAGGACGCGCGCAAACGCGGCGTGCCGATCATCACGTTCAATCCTTTGCGCGAACCGGGGCTGCTGCATTTCGCAAATCCGCAGTCACCGGTCGACATGCTCACACCCACCGATACGCAGATCAGCACGCAATACCATCAGGTGAAGACGGGTGGCGATACCGCCGCGATCCTCGGCATCTGCAAACTCGTGATCGAAGCGGACGATCGCGCGGTCAGTACGGGCGGCGCGCGCGTCCTCGATGTCGATTTCATCCGCGAGCATACGAACGGCTACGAGCAGTTCGCGCAGTACGCGCGCGCGGCGAGCTGGGACGACATCGAACGCGTGAGCGGCTTGCCGCGCGCCGCGCTCGAAGCAGCCGCCGACGAATACATGAAGGCGAACGCGGTGATGATCCACTATGGCATGGGTCTCACGCAGCATCGGATGGGCGTGCAAAACGTGCGCATGCTGTGCAATCTGCTGCTGCTGCGCGGCAATGTCGGCAAGCCGGGCGCGGGGCCGTCGCCGGTGCGCGGGCATTCGAACGTGCAGGGTCAGCGCACGGTCGGCATCACCGAAAAGCCGGAACTCGCGCCGCTCGATCAATTGGCCAGGCAGTTTTCGTTCGAGCCGCCGCGCGAGAAAGGCATGAGCATCGTCGAAACCTTCGAGGCGATGCTCGATGGCAAGGTCAACGCGATGATCAACCTCGGCGGCAACCTCGTGCGCTCGGTGCCTGACCGGGTGCGCACCGAACCGGCGTGGGCCGCGCTCGGGTTGACCGTCAATGTGGCGACCAAGCTCAATCGCAGCCACCTGGTGCACGGCCAGCGCTCGTATCTGCTGCCGTGCCTGAGCCGCATCGAGATCGACCGGCAGGCGGGCGGCGCGCAAGCGGTGTCGATGGAGGACAGCACGGCGCACTTTCATGGTTCGCGTGGCATGGCCGAACCGGCCGCGCCGACGATCCGCTCGGAGCCGTTCATCGTCGCGGGCATCGCGAAGGCGACCCTCGGCGAGCGCTCGAGCGTCGACTGGGATGCGTGGCGCGACGACTATTCTCGGGTACGGCTGGAAATGGCGAAGACGTGGCCCGAGATGTTCGGTGATTTCGAGTCACGCATGTGGACACCCGGCGGTGTGATACGGCCGCTGCCCGCGCGCGAGCGCAAGTGGAAGACCAAAAGCGGCAAGGCCGAGTTCATGGTGCCGACTTCGATCGGCGAAGATCCGGACATGCCCGAGCGTGAGCCCGATTCGCTGCGCTTGATGACCCTGCGCAGCGACAGCCAGTTCAACACGACCATTTATGGCCTCGACGACCGCTTCAGAGGCATCAAGGGTTCGCGCATGGTGATCCTGATGAATCCCGCCGACATGGAGAAGCGCGGGCTCGCGCACGGTGACCGCATCGGCCTCGAGACGATCGCGGACGACGGCGTCGAGCGCCGCGTCGACGGGCTGAGCGTCGTGCCGTTCGATGTGCCGCAGGGATGCATCGGCGGCTATTACCCGGAATGCAATCCGCTGCTGCCGCTGTGGCACTACGCGAAAGAGAGCAAGGTGCCGGGTGCCAAGTCGATTCCGGTGCGCGTGCTGACGGCCACGCGGTGAACGGCGCTGACACAAAAAGGCCGGCATCGTTACCTGTGCCGGCCGCTGAATTACACCCGGGCAGCGCCTGAAGGGCATGATAAGCGCGTGCCCACCTTCATGATAGTCGCGCCAGCGGCGCGCAGACATACGCACCGCATGTTGATAACTCATGAGTTGTGGACGGGGATGCCGGGCCGCAAGTGTCCGTTACTCGATACTTAAGGACACAGCACGACGCCACATAGTGTTCGTATACTGCGACGTCCCCTACGGATTCGGGGACAGCGTTTCTCCACAAACGCTTAATGGCGATCACGTCGCAATGTCGGGTGATCGCCTTTTTTCACGGAGCACCGCTCAAAGGAGGCTTACGCGTCGAATGTGAGGTAAATAACCCGAAGGTTGGGGGAGACGATGACGGAACGGATTGAAGATGTGCTGGGGGAGATGATCAACGTAAGCACCGAGATCAGGGTGCGAACATCCGCGCTGGCCAAAATGGAAGGAAGCCTCGCCCGGAGCGACGAGCCCCTGCTGCGCGATGCGCTCGACACGACTCGCGGGGAGCTGTCGCTGCTGCATCAGCTCAAGGGCGAGCTCATAGGCCGCCTGCTGACACTCGAAAACGGCGCTCGGGACAGAGCGGCAACCAATCGCCCGATGCCGATCCGATGACGCACATGCGCCACATCGGCGTCCCTGGCCGATCGTGGCGCGTCGCGGGTCTGCCGCATGCTCACTGACAGGCATATCGAACGAAACCTGAAGGAGCAGACCATGAGCGCAACGCAGCATTCCGTGCAACAGACGCCCGCCAACGACGACGACACGGACCTGCCGAACATGCCGGGCGAACCGGAGCCGCCAACCACCGAAGAGCTCCCCGATCTGCCCGAGCCGCAGGAAGTGGGCGAGGACGGTTGACGCGCGCAGCCGCGGAGTTGCCGCACCATCATGTGCCAAGGAACCGCAATGACCCCCCAGGACTGTATTGACGCGCTCGACCGTTGCGCGAGCGCCTGTACCCGGTGTTACTCCGCGTGCATCGCTGAGCGGCATCTCGATGAAATGGAAAAATGCATCCGGCTCGACATGGATTGCGCGTCGCTGTGCCGCTTGACTTCGGAGGCCCTCGCGCGCGACACGCAGTTCATGCGCGATTTCTGCGACCTCTGCGCGCGCCTGTGCGATGTCTGCGCCGACGAATGCGCGCGTCATCCGGCGCAGCATTGCCAGGATTGCAGCGATGCGTGTCGCCGTTGCGCGGAAGCGTGCCGCGCGCTATGACGGAACGCGGGTCCGCGTGTGACCCGCGACATGCAACCTTTAGCGCCGCGGCTTCGAGCCCTTCCAGTTCGACTTGCGTGCGAACTCGACGAACGAAGCCAGATAGTCGAGCGACGCATCCGCATCGCGCGTGCCGAGAAAAATCTGCTTGGCGATGCCGGCCTTGCCGAGCTTCACGCTGACCACCGGCATACGGTCGGCGTATTCCTCGGCGAGCCAGCGCGGCAGCGCGGCCACGCCGCGCTTGCTTGCGACCATCTGCAGCATGATGTCGGTGGTCTCGATCGTCTTGTGACGGCGCGGGGCGACGTCGGCGGGGCGCAGGAACAGGTTGTAGATGTCGAGGCGGTCGGTGTCGACCGGATAGGTGATCAGCGTTTCATCGACGAGCTGTTCGGGCTCCACGTAACGCGCGCTGGCCAGCCGATGCCCGTCGGCCACCACCAGCACCTGCTCGTAGTCGAACACGGGTTCGAAGCTGAGGCCGGGCCGCTTCAGCGGATCAGGCGTGACGAGCACGTCGATGTCGTAGCCGAACAGCGCGCCGATGCCGCCGAACTGGAAGCGCTGCTTGACGTCGACATCGACATCGGGCCAGCGCGCGAGGTACGGCGACACGACCTTCAGCAGCCACTGGTAACACGGATGACATTCCATGCCGATGCGCAGTGTGCCGCGCTCGCCGTTCGCGTATTGCTTCATGCGCGCTTCGGCGTGCTCGAACTGCGGCAGCAGCCGATCGGCGAGCGACAGCAGATACTGGCCCGCCTGCGTGAGGCGCAGGTTGCGGCCGTCACGTTCCCAGACCGGCGTGCCGAGTTGCTGCTCGAGCTTCCTGACGGTATGGCTCAACGCTGATTGCGTCAGATACAGCGCACCGGCTGCCGCCGTGAGCGAGCCCTGCCGGTCCACTTCGCGGATCAGGGTGAGATGAAAGCGTTCGAGCATGACGGAGTATGAGATTCGACAAAGTGCGACGCGTATCGTAGCGCGATTATGCGGTCGGGCTGCCAAACCAGGAAACGTAGCGACAGCCGACGCCGGGAGCATTGAGCGAATACCTACGGCTCGGAGCCCCGGTCGGGTTGAGTAGCGCATTCAGGCGCCGCCTTACGCGGACGCCGGACGGGAGCGAGTGGCCCGCCCAGTCGGCCTATCTCGCGGGAAGATCGAGCATTTCGCGCGCTTTGGCCGCACTTGCCACCGGCCGGCCGTATTCATCACACAAAGCGGCCACCCGTGCAACGAGTTGCGCGTTGCTCTTTGCCAGCGTGTCCTTGTCCCAGCGCACATTGTCTTCAAGACCGGTGCGGCAGTGCCCGCCCATTTCAAGAGTCCAATGATTGACCTCCAACTGGTGCCGTCCGATACCAGCGGCGGTCCATGTTGCATCCGGCAATAGCGTCTTGAGTTGCTGGACCTCGAACTCGAGAATCTCGCGGCGCGCAGGCAGCGCGTTCTTTACACCCATCACGAATTGAACGTGCACAGGAGACTTCAGCAGCCCTTGCTGGACGAGATCTGCCGTGCTGTACAACATTGCCAGATCGAAGACTTCGATTTCCGGTTTGACATCGTAGTCGAGCATCGTTTGCGCAAGCGCGCGCACGAAGTCCGGCGGATTTTCATAGACGGTAGTCGGGAAATTGACGGAGCCCGTTGCGAGCGACGCCATATCCGGGCGCAGGTCGAGCATCGCGCCGCGTTGCTCGAACGAACGGCCGCGACCGCCTGTCGAAAACTGAATGATGATGTCAGGGCAGTGCTTCCGGATGCCGTCCTGAAGTGCGGCGAAACTCGATCGGTCGGAACTCGAGTTCTCCTGTTCGTCGCGCACGTGCAGATGAACGAGGGATGCCCCGGCTTCGTACGCTTCCTGGGTGCTTTCGATCTGCTCGGAGATCGTGATCGGCACAGCCGGGTTGTCCTTCTTGCGCGGAACTGAGCCAGTGATCGCAACGGAGATGATGCACGGTTCACTCATGGCTAACGCTCCCGTTCCCGATTTTCCATTTTCCAAGTCTAGTTCAAAAGGGTGCAACTTATATTGCCGGGGAAGGGGACAGGTTCGCGTCTGTGAATAAAAGAGTCGGGAAGGCTACGCGTGCCGTCTTGCCGAGAATCGCGCAGTCACGATGTAAGTTTGTTGAAATAATTCGGTAGGATGCTCTCGAAGTCAACGAGGGCGAAGCGGCGGCAGATCGCCTTGTTCGCCGCGACCCGTGAATAGTGATCCCATGACACACGGTGAAATACCTTTTGCGTGGCCAGTCACGCGAACCCTCTCTAAAGTGCGCGTATCGATGCGATGCACTGACCCCTCACCACCGCAGACGATACCTCCCGCCACCACCCGATATGGCATCGTCATGGAATCCTTCACAAAACTTCTTCTTGCCATCACCGGCGTCGTCGTTGTCGTTTCGCTGATCGAAGCAGTCGTGCTGAGCCGCAGGAAGAGTGCGTCCTCACCATTTGCCTGGCACGAGGTGTGGATCTCACTGTTCGACCTGGCCGCGCGCAGGCTGATGTCGCTGCTGCCGATCTCGGTCGCGACGCCAGTTTTCAGCTTCGTCTACGACCATCGCATCTTTACGGTCGGCATCAATAGCGCGCTCATGGTGTTCGCGCTTTTCATCGGAATGGAGTTCTGCTACTACTGGTATCACCGTGCGTCGCATCGCGTGCGCTTCTTCTGGGCCACGCATGCCGTGCACCATTCGCCGAACCAGTTGACGCTTTCAACGGCCTATCGTCTCGGCCTGACCGGCAAACTGACTGGCTCGACGCTGTTCTTCGCGCCGCTCGTATGGCTGGGGATCAAGCCCGAGGTCGTGCTGCTCACGTTGTTCCTCAATCTCATGTACCAGGGCTGGTTGCATACCACGTACATTCCCAAGCTGGGCTGGTTCGAATATCTGTTCAATACGCCGTCACACCACCGTGTGCACCATGCATCGAACGTCGATTATCTGGACGCGAACTATGGTGGCGTGCTGATCATCTTTGACCGGCTGTTCGGCACCTACGTGGAAGAACGCGCTGACGAACCGTGTCGGTACGGTCTCGTGACGCCGACCACGTCGCGCAACCCGCTCGTCGTCGAGTTCGAGCACTGGGCCACGCTGATTCGCGATATGGTCAACGCGAAGAGCCCGTGGATCGCGATCAATCACGTGATCCAGCCGCCGGGTTGGCTGCCGAACGGCGGAGGCGAAACGACCGAAGAACTGCGCCGCAAAAGCAAACAACCCGGCGCGGCGGGAGCGGTCAACGGCTAAGCTTTTAGTCACGAAGTACGAAATTGCACCGGTCCGTGGCCAAGCGATTCGCGAAATCCGTAGCTGGTCTGGGTTGTATCGAGCTGTCTCGGCCATCCACGTCATTCTCTATATTCTGGCGCGCCAGAACTGGGTGATTTTGCCTTCGTGGTGAGCCGTGTCACACCGGAGCGCCGCCAGAGGCATAGAATTATTTCATCAGCGTCTGTCCTGTTCGCCATCGCTGTTAGCCTTGGTCGCTTCAGACTTCGATACGCTGCGATGACGACCGCCTCGGAGGCGCCGTGTTCCGCCGGACCTTGAATCGCACCTTGCTCCATGCTGCGGTGATAGCTGGACTTCTGGGCGGCTGTCCGTGCCTCTTGCCAGCTGCGCTCGCCGCCGACAACGCCTCACCCAAGTCCGCCCAGGGGAAGTTGGTTGCACCGGCCAATGCCACGACGCCATCTGACTTCCCCACCATGGTCGAGCGATACGGGCCCGCTGTAGTCCATATCCGCGCAACGGCTGCAGAGAAGCAAACATCGGCGCCGCCCCCTGAGGACATCGGCCCCCACGATCCGATTGCCGCGTTTTTCAGCGGCGTCGCGCCGCAATCCCCGGAGCCGCAACGCAATATTGCTCGCGTGACAACGGGCACCGGCTCCGGTTTCATCATCAGCCCCGATGGCCTCATTCTGACCACCGCACATGTGGTGGATCAGGCGGACGAAGTCACGGTCAGTCTGACCGACCGGCGGGAGTTCAAAGGCAAGGTGCTCGTCGTCGACACGGATAGCGACGTTGCGGTGATTCAGATCGATGCTGCGACGCTGCCGACCGTCAAGCTTGGTGACTCGTCGCGCGTGCGCGTCGGTGAACAGGTGCTGACGATCGGATCGCCCGACCGTTACCAGAACACCGTTACGACTGGCATTGTTAGCGCCACGTCGCGCCTGTTGCCCGACGGCAGCAGTTTTCCCTTTTTCGAGACCGAGGTCGCCGCCAGTCCCGACAATTCGGGCGGTCCTTTGTTTGACCGGGCGGGCGATGTGATCGGCATCGACGTGCAGGTTTATCCGGACGCGGAGCGGTACCCGAGCCTGACCTTTGCGATTCCGATCAACTCGGCGAATAAGGTGCGAGCGCAGTTGCAAACCCAGAGCAATGGCCCGGCGGGCATTCTTGGTGTAGAGGTTCAGGACGTCGGAGCTGGGTTGGCGGTGGCCATTGGCCTGCAACGGCCGGCCGGGGCGCTCGTCAACGTCGTCACGCCTGGTACGCCGGCCGCCGCGAGTGGCATTAGGCCTGGCGACGTGATCATGCAGATTGGCGACAGGACGATCGCTCGCTCGGCCGAACTGTCCCAGTATGCCGCCGGGCTGCAGCCCGGAACGAAGACGACGCTCACGCTGATCCGCAGCCGAAAGCCGATGACGATTGAAATCATCGTCGGCGCGCCCGGCGCAACCCCAAGCGCCGTGCAAACCCCTGACGCAGCGTCGAATCCCCCTCCGGCCCAAAGCGCAAGCGCCGCACCGGATCGCCTTGGCTTGACGATGCATCCGCTGAACAACGACGAGAAGCGGGCGAATGATCTTCCGGAAGGGATGATGGTGGACCAGGTGACTGGACCTGCGGCGACGGCTGGCATTCGCACTGGCGATATCGTCCTGTCCTTCAATGGCGAGCTGATCGAATCCCGGGAGCAAGCGAGCGCAGTGGAAGAAAAGGCGAAGAAAGCGATATCGGTGCTGATCCAGCGTCAAAATGCTCGCCGGTTTGTCTCCGTCACGCTCAGGTGACCGTCGCTGCGTGATACGCATGCAAAGTGCCTCATAACGCAAGCGTGATTAAGGCGACACAAACCGCAACCCCGCCCGGCACGGACCCTGTTGAGCCGTGTATGCCCATGCTATGTCCACGATCTCATAGCTTCATTGGGATGCGACCGATCAGGCACAGTGAATGCTCCGTCTGCATGAGTCGCCGCCGACTTTGGAGGGATTTCGCAGAGGTGCGCCGGACGGCGATTCCGGCCACTAGTCCAGATCAGCCACGAAGATGGCGGGCGTTTTCATAGCTCAAAGGCTTAGGATAGAAAAGCTGGTTCACGGCTGCCCATTGCCGTGACGGAACCGCGGGCGAACAGGCCGAACCGCGGCTCATTTCGATGAGCTCTCCGTAAGGGGACGGCAGATGAACGTAGTGAATGGAAGGACCAGGCGAAACGATCCGAAGCGTGTTGGAATGTTCAGGCAGACCGGGCATCCGGGTTCGGGTGCAGGTAGCCCGGATGCAGACATCAATACCGCACAGCCTTCGCGTGGCAGACATCTCGCGCTTTGGGCTGGGTCGGCAAGCGCGTTGGCTGTCGCGGTCATGGGTGTGGTCGCGCAAATCGATCGGTTCGACGATGATCAGGCGCTCGGGATTATCGAAACTACGTCGCCAGCGCCACACACGACGTGGTTCGGGCATGTCGCGCTGCCGCCGTCGCCTCCCACTCACCCAAGCGCGGTTGGCAGTGCTGAACTCGCCCCGCCTGCGTTTTCCGTTCCGTCCGATCATGGCGCTAAAGCTACTCCGGATAGTGCTGCGCCGCAGTCGGTTGCGCGAGGGCCCGACCACGCAAGCTATACCGCTACACAAGTTCGCCGCCATTCGGCGCCGGACGTGAGAGCAATCGAGCGGCATGCGAGCGGGATCACTGGACCCAGATCGCCGACGCCACGAGCGTCTGCGTCCGATCATGTCGCGGGACCATCGCCAGTTCCTGCGCTGGGATCTGCAACTAGCAGTGCTGAGCATGCCCCACGCGGGTCTTCCGCTTCGCTCGATCACCGCAGTGCATCTTCTCCGAATACTCGCGGCGCACCTTCTCGGAATTCTGCTTCACTGCAACTGGTTCAAAGGCAGCCTGCAGGCGCTCGCGCAGGAGGCGGTTTGGGCGCGGGCGGTTCAGGGGTAGGCGCAGCCGGTCCGGGTGCGAGCGGTTCGAATGCCGGCAACTCAGGTGCAGGCGCGGCCGGTTCGGGTGGACGTGGTTCTGGTGCAGGTGCCGGTGGCTCGAGTGCAGGTGCAGGCAGCTCCGGCGCAGGCGCAGCCGGTTCCGGTGCCGGTGGTTTGGGTGCCGGCAGCTCGAATGCCGGCAGTTCAGGCGCAGGCGGTCGCGGTGCGGGCAGTTCTAGTGCGGGCAGTTCGGGTGCGGGCAGTTCGGGTGCAGGCAGCTCGGGTGCAGGCAGCTCGGGTGCAGGCAACTCGGGCGCAGGTAGTTCTGGCGCAGGCAGTTCGGGCGCAGGCAGCTCGGGCCCAGGCAGTTCGGGCGCAGGCGGTTCGGGCGCAGGCAGTTCGGGCGCAGGCAGTGCGGGTGCAGGCAGCTCGGGCGCAGGCAGTTCGGGTGCAGGCGGTCACGGGGCAGGCAATTCGGGTGCAGGCAGCGCGGGCGCAGGCGGTTCAGGCGCAGGCGGCTCCGGCGCAGGCAGTTCGGGTGCCGGCAGTTCGGGTGCCGGCAGTTCGGGTGCAGGCAGTTCGGGCGCAGGCGGTCACGGCGCAGGCAGTTCGGGTGCCGGCAGTTCGGGTTCAGGCAGTTCGGGTTCAGGCAGTTCAGGTTCAGGCAGTTCGGGCGCAGGCGGTTCGGGCGCAGGCGGTTCGGGTTCAGGCAGTTCGGGCGCAGGCAGTTCGGGCGCAGGTGGTCACGGTGCAGGCAGTTCGGGGGCAGGGGGCTCGGGCGCAGGCGGCTCGGGCGCAGGCGGCTCGGGCGCAGGCGGCTCGGGTGCAGGCAGTTCGGGCGCAGGCGGCTCGGGCGCAGGCAGTTCGGGCGCGGGCGGTCACGGTGCAGGCAGTTCGGGTGCAGGCGGTTCGGGCGCGGGTGGTCACGGCTCAGGCGGTCCGGGTGGAGGCGGTCACGGCTCAGGCGGTTCGGGCGGAGGCGGTTACGGCGGAGGCGGTTCGGGCTCGGGCGGGTCAAGGTAATCCGCCGCCTCGTTTTCGGCCGCGCAATCATCGTGCACGAGACGAAGGTCATAGCGGCTATCCGACGGGTAATCCCGATCGTGTGGCGCGACAATCTGAATGAGAAATGCGCCCCACGCAAGGTGAGAATGTCGCGGCGAAGTTGATGAGCCGATGTTGATTGACGCAGGCAACCGCTTATGGATTGACGCGCTTTTTTTATTGTCGCCGATGCGGCTCTTGTTCGATGCGCGGCACGATTGGATGGAACTTGAAGGGTTAAATAAATCCCTTGCGTATGTCCCTCCGATGGCTGTATGCAGCCGGCCGCCCTGTTCTGGCAACACTGGGATGCAAACGTCAGTTGCCGAAGCGCATCGACCATATGAGAGCAATGACGGGAACTAGCCTGCAGTACGCGTTCGTCCGCTCTTCACCGCTCTATCATCGTGGTGTCAATGCGCGTGCCGCGCTTGATGAAGAGCGTGACGGGCGTCTTTTCGCAGATCTCCGCGAGTCGAGCCCGTTGCGTGGCGTCGAGCGGCGCATCCACGTTGACGGTGCGACGAATGTACGGGTTGCGCTCCTGGTCCGCGTGCAGCGTCGTGGTCACATCGATGGCGCCGTCGGGCCAGCCCTTGCGCTGCATGTACATGCGCAGCGTCGCGGACGTGCACGCGGCGAGACCCGCAAGCACGAATTCGAAAGGGGCAGGCCCGCGATCCTGACCGCCTTCGTGCGGGCCTTCGTCGCCAGCGAGCGCATGGCGGCCGGCTTCGAGGGCCACGAGATAGTTGGGGGCATCGGCGGCGAGCCGTGCGGAGGCGGTGGCGAGCGGCATGGTAACTCCTCGAAACTGGGCGCCACCGCAGCGGTGGTCGATTGCGGGGGCGCGTTCAATATCGCCGGCTGCGTGCGGCAAGAGGCCAGTAAGCGCGGCCGTATTTGCGTACAGCAGCAACGTACCACGTGCACCGGCACCGAAGTCGCGTAGTTCCCCCTGCAACAGACTGTGTTGTCGGAGAATCAGACGCGCATGGTGCAAGAGCGCCTCTCCTGCCTCGGTGGTCACTACGCCCCGGCGGCTTCTTTCAAGCAGAACGGCACCTGCATCCGACTCGATGTTACTGATCCGCTCGCTTGCCGACGCCAATGCGAGGTTTGCCTGTCGGGCCCCGGCTGCAATGCTGCCAGCATCGACCACGCAAACGAACAGACGCAGATCCGCGAGATCGAATCTCATATGCTCGCCCATGGCGCGTTCGGGATTGACCAGATCGGCTTGTCGCTGCTGGCTGTCGTTCCCGCTCTCGCTGGAATGTGGTTGGGCTCGATCATGCGGCAGAAGATCAGTCCAAAAACCTTCCGCCGTTGCTTTCTCCTATTCCTCATCGTCCTGGGTCTCGAACTGAAGCTGCATCCGTTCGCTTGAGTCTCGCAAAACATCTGCTGGCGGCAACCCGCAAAACTAATGGAAAATCACGGATGAAAATTCGCCACCTTCGATACGCGTAACTTTGGAGTTTTCGATGCCCAATCTAAGCCATTTCCTTTCATTCGGTCTCGTTGCATTCGGCATGGTGCTTACACCCGGACCGAATATGGTTTATCTGATTTCACGCTCCATCTGCCAAGGTCGTCAAGCTGGACTTATCTCCCTGGCTGGCGTCGCCCTTGGTTTCGTCTTCTACATGCTGTGTGCCGCATTCGGCATCACCGCTCTGGTTCTCGCTATACCCTACGCCTACGATGCCCTCCGCTTTGGCGGTGCGATGTATCTGCTCTATCTTGCGTGGCAAGCAGTCAAGTCCGGCGGACGCTCACCATTTCAGGTCCGCGATCTTCCCGTGGACAGCCGTCGCAAACTGTTCGTGATGGGGTTCACCACCAATCTGCTGAACCCCAAAATCGCCGTGCTTTACCTGTCGCTATTGCCTCAGTTCATTGATCCGTCGCACGGCAGCATATTTCATCAATCGCTTGCGCTGGGTGCAACGCAGATCGTGATCAGCGTCTGCGTGAATGCAGCCATTGCGACGATGGCTGGCTCGATTGCCGGATTTCTCGCGAGCCGCCCGACGTGGATTACGCTTCAACGCTGGTTGATGGGCACAGTGCTAGCGGGCCTTGCAGTCCGTATGGCAACGGAAGCCCGCCGGTAACCTTTCCTGTTCCGCGCCCACGAATGGGGGAAGGTGGAGAGCAGCGCCGCTCGACCTTCCCTGAGTGCTCATGGACGAACCTGAATAATCGTCTTCCCGCTGATCCGCTCAGTCTTCAACCGAGAACTGGCGCAATGCGGTTTTTCCAATATTGTCTTCGGATTGTCCGAAGGAAGCCGGCGGGCGACTAGCTTGTCTTTGGCGTAGAAAGCGCTTCGGCATGGGCCGCAAATT
This sequence comes from Paraburkholderia sp. BR13439, assembly GCF_040948805.1. NCBI lineage: Bacteria > Pseudomonadati > Pseudomonadota > Betaproteobacteria > Burkholderiales > Burkholderiaceae > Paraburkholderia > Paraburkholderia sp. BR13439. The sequence goes on from NZ_JBFPKN010000015.1 coordinate 212,220, forward strand.
CTCGTTTTTGAATTGCATATTGCGAAGGCAATTCCAAACGCATATCCCGATACCAAATCCGAATAGATCAATATCGAAATAGGGATTGGACGAATTAAAGCAATCGAAATTACTATATTTTCATAATATCAAAGCAGACAAATACAAACAGAGACGGCAGTTCCGGGACATAACCCAAGGAGGCACGGTGACGGGCATTCAGCTCAACGGCGTGACAAAGCGGTATGGCGAGACGGAAGTGATCACCGGTCTCGACCTGAACATCCATGAAGGCGAATTCCTCGTCTTTCTCGGCCCGTCCGGTTGCGGCAAGTCGACGCTGCTACGCATGATCGCCGGGCTGGAGGCCGTCAGCGAAGGGCAGATCAGCATCGGTGGCCGCGAGGTCACGCACCTGCCGCCGGCGAGGCGCGACGTCGCGATGGTGTTTCAGCACTACGCGCTCTATCCGCACATGACGGTCTACGACAACATGGCGTTCGGCTTGCGCAACTCGGGCGTCGTCGCGAGCGAGATCAACCGGCGCATTACCGAGGCCGCCCGCATGCTCGAACTCGATGCGCTGCTCAAGCGCCGCCCCGCGCAACTGTCGGGTGGTCAGCGTCAGCGGGTCGCGATTGGCCGCGCGGTGGTCAAGGAACCGGAAGCGTTCCTGTTCGATGAGCCGTTGTCGAACCTCGATGCGGCGTTGCGCACGCGTACCCGGGTCGAACTGGCGCGGATCCATCGGCGCCTCAGCTCGACGATGGTCTTCGTCACACACGACCAGATCGAAGCGATGACGCTCGCCACACGCATTGTCGTGATGAACCGCGGCCGCATCGAGCAGATCGGCGCGCCACTCGATATCTACCGGCGTCCGGCCACGCGCTTCGTGGCCGGCTTCATCGGCGCGCCGGCAATGAACTTCATCGATGTCGAACCGGCCGGCGAAAACGGCGGCCGTTTGCGCGTGCGCCTGCCGGTCGACAACGTCGTGATTCCGACCACGATCGCGGCCGGCAGATTGCCTCCGGGCCAACTCACGCTCGGCATCCGCGCCGAGCATGTGGTGATCGACGCGGCCGGCGCGCTCAATGGGCGCGCCGAATTCATCGAGCGCCTCGGCGACCGTTCGCTCGCGCACGTGAGCCTGTCCAGCAATCAGCTGATCGTCATCGAGATTCCGCGCGAGTACGAATTGCAGCCCGGCGACCCGCTTCGTATGAATCTCGATGCTGCCCATCTGCATCTGTTCGACGCCAACGGGAGCGCGCATCATGGCTGCTGATCGCCCGCTGAACGCCGGTCTGCCGAAAGCGCGGCAGCGCCGTTTCAACTATCCCCTCGCGTCCTGGTCGAACGGGCTGTTCGTATTGCCGTTCGTGATCGTCTACGTGCTGTTGCTGGTCGTGCCGCTCGTGTACGGCTGGTGGCTGAGCTTGCAGAACGTCGATCTGCTCGGCGGCACGTCCGAGTTCATCGGCCTGAAGAACTATCTCGACCTCGCGTCCGATCCGATCTTTCGCGGCGCCGTGCGCAACACGTTCTACTTCGTGTTCATGACCGTGCCGATGTTCGTCGCGCTCGGTCTTGCGCTCGCGCTCGTGCTCAATCGGCCGGGCCGATTTTGCGCCGCGCTGCGTGCGATCTTCTTCGGTTCGTCGGTGCTGTCGGTGACGATCGTCACGCTCGTCTGGAAGCTGGTATTGATGCCGGGTCATGGGCTGCTGGCCGACGTCAGCCGCGCGCTCAACATCCCCGAGTACGTGCCGCTCGTCCATGAAGCCACGGCGCTGCCGATGATCGCGATCGTCACCGTGTGGTGGATCGTGGGCCTGCCGATGATGCTGTTTCTCGCCGCGCTTCAGCAGATCCCGCAGGAGTTATACGAAGCGGCTGCGCTCGATAACGCGACCCGTTGGCGCACCTTCGTAGCGATCACGCTGCCGTCGATCCGGCGCACCGTCGCGCTGGTTGCGGTGATCGAAGCGGTGTTCCAGTTCCAGCTGTTCGGTCAGGCGCAATTGCTGACCGGCGGCGGACCGAACAATGCATCGCGACCGCTCGTCCAGTTCATTTACGAATCCGGCTTCCGCCAATGGTTGTTCGGCTATTCGGCTGCCGCGGCCCAGGTGCTGTTCGCGCTGATGCTGCTAGGTATCGCCGTGCAGTCATGGATCGTACGCAGAAAGGACCCCGCATGAGTACCGCCGCAATGCAGTCCGCTTCGAATCCGGCTGGTCCCGAACGTTCGCGCGGTTCGTTGGCCGGTCGTCTCGGCGAGCGCGTGATGCTCGGCGCCGTGGTGCTGCTCGCGCTCGTGTGGATCGCGCCGCTGGTCTGGGTGTTCGCGCTGTCGTTCAAGCCGAACGCCTTCCTGCAGCAGCATACCGATGTGCTGTTCTCGCCGCCGTTCACGCTGCAGAACTACGCCAGCATCATCGGCACCTCAGCTGTCGGCGGCTGGTTGATCAACAGCGCGATCGTCGCGCTGGGCCAGACCCTGCTGACGCTCGTCATCGCATCGCTCGCTGGCTACGGCTTCGCGCGCACGACGTTTCCGGGCAAGCGCTGGCTTTACGTGGTCTGCCTCGCCGGGCTCGCGGTTCCCGAGCAGGCGCTCGTGATTCCGCTGCATAGCGTGTTCGCGTCGCTCGACTGGCACAACACCTATGGCGCACTGATCATGCCGCGGCTCGCGTCACCGTTCGGCGTGTACCTGATGACCCAGTACTTCAAGGCCGTGCCGGTCGAAATCGAGGAAGCCGCGCTGCTAGACAACGCGTCGCGCTTCAAGGTGTTCTGGCGCATCGTGCTGCCGCTGTCGATTCCGGCACAGGCGACGCTTGCGATCTTCACCTTCCTCAGCGCGTGGAACGACTACCTGTGGCCGCTCGTGTCGGCGTCGAAGCCGGAGATGTATACGTTGACGATCGGCCTCGCGTCGACGCAAGGCAATTTCGCGCAGTCCGAGGGCATTGGCTACCTGATGGCGCAAGCCGTGTTCGCCGGCCTGCCAATCTTCGTGCTGTACCTGTTTTTCCAGAAGTACATCGTGGCCGCCGTGGCGGGCACCACGGTGCGCTGAACCGCCGGCACACCGATGTTTCCAGACATCGGCGCCTTGCTTGAAAAGAACCGGTCACTCCGGTAACCCATAGCGGCCGCGCGGTGTCGATCGGAAATACGCGGCTCATCGAGTATTCGACAGGAGACAACCATGAAGAGATCGCTCGTACGCGGTGCGCTTTTGCTTGCCTTGCTGAGTCTGACGGCCGGCCTCGCGGCTCCCGCTCAGGCCAAAACCGAAATTACGCTGTCGCGCTTTTTCGGCGCCTGCGACGCTGAATACGGCAATGTGAACGACGTGAGCAAGGCCGCGGGTGAGTGCGGAATCATCACGACGCTGGTCAATGAGTTCAATGCGACGAACAAGGAAGACATCGTCGTCAAGCCGCAGATCATCGAATGGTCTCCTTACTATACGCAGATCGATGCGCGCATTCTGAGTCACGACGTACCGACGATCTCGGTCATGCACGAAGCAGTGCTCGGCGACTATGTGAAGCGCAAGCTCGTCGAACCGCTCGACACCGGGTTCAAATCGGTGGGGATCGATACGAAGGACTTCACGGATCACGCGCGCCGCGGCGTCACGTTCGACGACAAGACCTACGCGTTGCCGTTCGACACGCATTCGTGGCTGTGGCATATCAACATCAATCTGTTCAGGAAGGCGGGTCTCGTCGACGCGAGCGGCAAGCCGATCCTGCCGAGCACGCCCGACGAACTGCTGAAGCAGGCGAAACAGTTCAAGGACAAGACCGGGCTGCCGTACCTCACGATGCCGATCGCCAACGAAAGCGCTGCACAGACGCGCTCGTTGTACACGATGGTCTATCAGCAGAACGGCACGCTCTTTCCGTCGGGCCCGACAAAAATCGATTCGCGCGTCAAGCCCGTGACCAACGCACTGCAATTGCTGGATGGGCTGATGAAGGCGGGCGACATCACCCCGAACCTCGACTATGGTGCGTCGAACCAGGCGTTCATGAACGGCAAGGCAGGGGTGCTGATCTGCGGCACATGGGTGATCGAGGACTTGACCAATCTGTCGAAGAAAACCGATTCGCCGCTCGCCAACAACGGCTACGAGGTCGTGCCGTTCCCGAACCTGTTCCAGAAGAAAGCGGTGTGGGCCGATGGCCACTCATGGGTCATGCTCAAGGGCGGCGCGAAAGACGACAAGAGCCGCCACGCCGCGTTCGTGTTCCTCAAGTTCCTCTACGACCACGACGCCGACTGGGCCCGCACCGGGCATCTGCCGGCGCGGCAGTCGGTGGTCGATAGCGCGGCGTTCAACGCGTTGCCGCATCGCCCGGAGATCAAGGAGATCTCGTCCACCGGCTATTCGCTGCCGAACACGGTGCCGCGTCAGTTCGCGATTCAGGAGATCGTCGGCAGCGAGGTCAGCAATATGTTGACCTCAGGCAAGCCGATCGCCGCCGTCGAACAGGATGCGCAAGACCGCGTCAACAAGCTGCTGTCCAGGTAGTGGCCGCACGCCTGACCCGAACTCAACGGAACCTCACCGAATCCAACCGAGCTCAAAAGCCGGCGTGCCGCATCGCGCGGCACGCGCAGGCGATCTCACCACAGGACCTATCACAATGATTACCTCCCGCCTTGTCGTCGACCGGGATTTCGTCGTCGCGGACCTTGACCGGCGCTTGTTCGGTACGTTCGTCGAACATATGGGCCGCTGCGTCTATACCGGCATCTATGAGCCGGATCACCCCGACGCGGATGAGCGTGGCTATCGAAAAGACGTGATGGCGCTCACGCGCGAACTCGGGCCGACGATCGTCCGTTATCCCGGCGGCAATTTTCTGTCGGGCTATAACTGGGAAGACGGTGTCGGCCCGAAGGCGCAAAGGCCGAAGCGGCTCGATCTCGCATGGTATTCGGTCGAGACCAATCAGTTCGGCACCAACGAATTCATCGACTGGTGCCGCGAGCTCGATATCGAGCCTATGTACGGAGTCAATCTCGGCACGCGCGGACCGGACGAAGCGCGCCATTTCGTCGAGTACTGCAATCACCCCGGTGGCACCGCGCTGTCGGACTTGCGTCGCGAACATGGTTATGCGAAGCCGCACGACATCAAGTTCTGGTGTCTCGGCAACGAGATGGACGGCCCCTGGCAAATCGGCCGCAAGACCGCCGACGAGTACGGCCGCGTCGCGCTCGAAACGGCCAAACTGATGCGCGCGGTCGATCCCACCATTCAACTCGCGGCGTGCGGCTCGTCGACCCATGACATGCCGACCTATGGAGCGTGGGAAGATCGCGTGCTCGAACACTGCTTCGATCAGGTCGACTTCATCTCCTTGCACACGTACTTCGAGAACCGTCATGACTCGACCGCCGAATTCTTCGGCAACATCGACGTGATGGATCTGTTCATCAAGGAGATCGCCGCCGTTGCGGACAGCGTGGCGGCGCGCAAGCATTCGAGCAAACGCATCATGCTGTCGTTCGATGAATGGAATGTCTGGTACAAGGCGCGCTCGATCAACGATCTGCGCAAGCCGGGCTGGCCAAGCGCGCCGCGCCTGATCGAGGAAGTCTACAACGCCGAGGACGCGCTGGTGGTCGGCGGCGCACTGATCACGATGATGAACAACGCGGATCGCGTCAAAACGGCGTGCCTCGCGCAACTCGTCAACGTGATCGGACCGATCATGACCGAGCCGGGCGGAGCCGCCTGGCGGCAGACGATCTTTTATCCGTTCTCGCAGGCGTCGAAGTTCGGTCACGGCCGCGTGCTCAAGCCGGTGATCGAATCGCCGGCCTACGAGGCCGAGACCTTTTCCGAAATCGCCTACCTGTGCGCCGCCGTGGTCGACGACCGCGCGAGCGGCACCACGACGATCTTCGCGTTGAACCGGCACCTGACCGACGAGATGGACCTCAGCATCGAATTGCGCGGCCTCGGCGTGCAGCGCACGCTCGATCACGCGCTCGAACTTCACCACCCGAACATGAAGGCGGTGAATACGCGTGAAGCGCCGCTGACGGTCGTGCCCGCAACCAACGAGAAGATCTCGGTCGATGGCGAGAAACTGACGGCGCGCCTGAAGCCGGGCTCGTGGAACGTGATCGTCACGACTGCGGCAAAGCGCGGCTAGGTGGTTCGCACGGGAAGTCTACGAAGGAGGGGTGATGTTCGAGCGTGAGCCCGTCGTAGGGACGATGACCGCGCAGGTCGCGCGGATCGTCGGCATGAGGATCGTCTCGGGCGAATTCGGCCCTGGTGATCTGCTCCCTGTCGAAAGCGAGTTGTGCACCGAGTACCGTGTGAGTCGCACGACCGTGCGCGAGGCGATCAAACAGCTCACCGGCAAGCGCCTGATCGAAGTGACGCCGAAGATCGGCACGCGCGTGTTGCCGTTTTCGGACTGGAATCTGCTCGACCGTGACGTGCTCGCGTGGCGGCTCAATGCGCAATTCGATTCGAAGATCGTCGAGGACATCTTCGAGATGCGCATCTGTTTCGAGCCGCGCGCGAGCTTTCTGGCGGCGCGGCACGGCAGCGACGACGACCTTCAGCTGATCGAGCGCCGCTATCGCGAGCTGGCGAGCGCTTATGCTTCGCCGTCGGCGCATTCGGATGTGCGCGCGGTGAGCGAAGCGGTGCTGGAATTTCATATGGCGATCATCGTGATGTCGCAGAACGGCATGTTCATTACGATCGGCAGTGCGATCAAGGCGGCGTTGCGGGGGTCGTCGGAGATGCTGCTGCGGCAGGCGGCGCGGCCGAGCGAAGATATCGAGCTGCATGACGCGGTGCGTCGCCGGATCGTTGCGCGCGAGCCGGATGCCGCGTCCGCCGCGATGACGCGTCTGCTCGAAGCATCGCGCGAAAGGATGCTGCGCTACACGATCAGCCCGAAAGACGTGGTGTGGCGCGAGCGCTAGAAGACGTGGGCGGATCGGGCGCATACCGCTCGTGCAACTCGACGTGTCGCTGCGCCTGGGGGCACCGGCAACATTCTCGCGACGCGGCTTACGCGCACGCGTTGTCGTTCGTTTCTGGCGGCACAAGCCTAAGTTATGCGGAACGTATGCCGCTTGGGAACGGGAAAAATGCGTCTCTGGCAGCCTTTGGAGTCGACTTGACGCAAACGTCTGATCTTGTTGATTGGGCGGTGCAGTTTACCTATCCTTTTATCCGGGCTTAAGTGCGGGCCGTGTGATACTCAGCGGAAGGGGCGGACATGTCTACACCCAACAAACGTGGGCTAACCATCACCATCCCTAAGACAGTCTCCAGTTATCCCTGCAACTACCGTTTTAATCACTTCGTGCCGCTTACGGTGATGAAGGATAAATGTGGAATGGATGTGCAGATGCTTTGGGACTCTGCCGATGGCAATCTTTCGAGCCTCACGGGGGTGTTCAGCAACGAGCTCATATCCGCGCCGATAAAGGCCACAGGCTGTTTCGCCAATCTCGGCTTTCATGTTTCCAGCAAGGTGGATACGCACCTGGGACAAAGCAACGATGAGCACGGCTTTTCTCCCCTGATCGCACTTACCGGCCCGGGTGACATGGTTCTATACCAGGTCTTCGTCTATGGCACGAAACCGTGGACGGTTGCGCCATGCTCAGGATTTCAGATTACCCATTCCGTGACAGACATCGGTAACGGAAAACTCAAAGTGACCACCACCAAGGAAGGCAAGGCGGTGCGCTTTCGTCACAGTATCGATGCGAGCGAAGGTGTCGTCGTCGAGGAACCCGTTGAATATTCGTCGCAGGCGGGGCAGGGGCGTGCAATCGTGGTTCAGATCGTCCAGCGTGGCGGGATCAAGCCGGCGATTCTGATCAAGGCCGACCTCTGCATACGATGACGGTGCCTCTGCAATTCAGGCACCCAGTTCAGGCACACAGTTCAGGCACACAGTTCAGGCACACATTTCCGCAACAGCAACGGCCGTTCAGATCAGTCGATCGAGACATGGACTTTTCCCCCGGCGACATCATTATCGAGTACGACGACAGTACCGACGAAGCGAAGCATGCGCTGATCTGGGTGGTTGACGCCGGGGGAAAAACCATCATCCACAGCAAGGACGTGGGGAACCTGCAGGGAGTCGTGCAGCAGTCCGTCGGTGCGCTGGCGGTCACCGACGACGACATCAAGTACCTCGTCTATCGTTATGAGAGTTCCGCCGTGGCCGAGGCGGCAGCGTGGTTCGCCGCAAGATGGGCCACGCGCAGTGACGATCCGATGGTGGTTGCGATGGTGAAATATGCCGAAACGAAACAACAGGTCGTGAAGGCGACCGTTCCCTTCGGACGGCGCGGAGATGAATACCAGACCGGTGAAGCCTGGACTGCCGCCTCTTTGGTCCGCGCGGTGCGAGCCTGGCACCGCGGGATCACGGGCGTGAAGCTTTCGAGTCGCAAGGGAATCAGCTGCTCGCAGTTCGTCACGTACTGTTTTCAGGCAGCCAGCCTGCACGCGGCGCTGCACAACATGTCCCTGCAATCTCAGGACGCGAAGGACTTTCTATTGGGCCCGCAAAAATTTCATGGCCTTGAAAAAGGGAAACCGCTACAGCCTCATCTATGAAGCCCTGAAACCCGTGGTTGAGAATCTGAGTGGCTATATCCCGCCCGGCATGCTGGTCGATGCGAAGACGACGGACGCCGAAAATCTGCAGAATTGCCTCGAACAGGAGAACAGCAAGTTCAAATGCGTGGGGGTAGTGGCGACGGATAACCGGACCAGACCCACTAAAGCCTGGATCGAGGCGGAAGAGAAGTCTGATTGACGCAGCGAGCGGCCCCGCGGCCGCGGCAGCGCCAGTGGCCCGGGCTTGCGTGCGATTACCGGCCGGCCGATGTCGAAGATTGCAGGGGGAATCGAGGAGAACGTCATGCCGATTACCAGGACCGTGATGTCGATTCACGACGATCAGACGGGAGAGGGCACAGCGCTCGCATTTCCCACGATGTCGACCTGTTCCGCGATCATCTGCGTACTCGCCGACCGGCTCGTGGGCGTCCACAAAACCCAGGGCTGGCGCGGCAGCACAAACACTTTGTTCGCGCGCGCCGTCGCGTTGATCGGCGGTGACAGGGTCTACGAACTCTATATCGCCGGCTGGAACGTGGGAAGCAAGGAATATCACAACATCAGCCAGATTCAGAATGCGGTGGGATGCGCCGATGTGGCGACCTATGTGCTCGACTACCACAACGCTGATGTCATCGTCAAAAACAAACACAGCGGGGATCTGGTCAACCAGCAGGCCTTCCAGGCGCGAAAGGGGAAAGTCTTCACGCCTGGCCCCACCTCCGATCTCTGCACTTTTGCGTTTCATACCGGCAAGCGCAATCCCACCATCGGGATCAAGCGGTCGTCGAAGGTGACCATTACCGCCAGTGATCATGACGCCGTTAGCGAAAACCTCAAGCGAGAGGGGAGGGACGGGATGATGATCGCCGTGACAGAAGATATCCAGACGCCGAGCGATCATCTTCACATCCTGGACAAGTACCTGGATTTCGTTCACGTGGTTTGAATCACCGTGGCGATGCATGAGGGCGGACGGATCGGTGCGAGACCCTTGCTGCGGCACACGACACTTTGGGAATAGCCATGAAAGACGTGACTGTCAGGATCAACGACACGCTTGGATTCATTCAAACCTCGGGAATCGGGACCTTCGCCGAGAACGCCTGCGCGCACGCTCTGGCCAGTTCCTATATTCAGAACCACTATCCCCCGGCCAACGCGCACCAGGCCGGCTACGTGAATTTCTCAAACGGGATGTCGATGAAGAATCTGCACAACGCGGGGAACGAGACCCAGCGCGAAATGCGACGCGCGATTTATCTCTTGTGGCATGCCATTGGAAACAACGCTCGCAAATCGGGCTACGACGCTCGGTGCCGGATTGTTGGCAGCTGAGTATCGCCGCCTGTTGCAGAAGGCCAGGATAGTAGAGGATGCACATCATGCGCGCGATCACGGCAGCAGAAATCTGCTGACGACCGTTATCCCGGCCGCGCCACTGCAGTTTCTCACGGACAACAAGATTATGGTTCGTGGTTCGACGGCCTATGCGCCGGATGCGCTAGACCGCAATCTCGTGAACTTTTACTTCACCTACGACGCGGCCCAGGATCGCTACATGTTCGTGCCTGTCGCAGGGGTTCCGGTTCCCGCAGGCGCGTATGGCTTTACAGCAGCGAGCGTGCGCGCCGTGCACTGGACTGCCGTGCCCGGTAGAGGAATCGTGGTGAATCCGGGGCCACCGCCGGGTGCTGCCAGCTTTGGCGCCATCGACGGTACCCGTCTCGATGGCTCAGACGTGATGGTCACGACGCAGTTCACCGGCTGCAGTTTTTGCATGAAGGACGTGGGAGGGGTGATCTATGGCGCTCATATTTCGCCCAGCATTCCGGGGCATCCGAATCCGCACGTCGGCCCTGCCATGGCCCAGCAGCTCTGCGGAATGAATGCTAACGTTGGCGCCGGCGATTTCGCGAATCATGCCGGCGCCGCTCCCTTCATGGTCTATGGCGCGGGGCACAGCAACATCCCCGGCTTTCCGAATGGCTACCCAGTGCCGGGCGCTGGCGCGAATCCACTCCAATACATGTGCATGCTTGGCGTGCGAGTGGGCGGCATCTGGCAGATCTTCTCCCAGCAAGTATTCGCGGGCGGCGCATTCGCCGCCTTCCAGGTTCTGTAGTGCAATGTGTGTGAACAAAAGATTCGGAAAAAATCCGGGCTACGGCATTGTTTCCAACGCTTTCTTCAGTCGCGCGACTGCCTCGTCGGATTCCTGCTGGATTCTCGTTCGAACGAACAAGACATTTAACACCGCAAACCACAGTGTCGGTGCGCGGTACACGAACTCGCGCTCGAATCGTGTCCCGGACGCTACGGGCGTCAGAGCGTAGCTCACTGTGCCTGCTGGCTTCCCGTCTATCGTGCCGACAATCGCCCATTTGCGCGGACGGTCCCGTACGGCGACGGTCCACAGGACGCTTCCCCGGCGACCCGCCACGCGAAATTCTTCCGCAACCTGTTCACCAACGTTTAACGAGTGGTCGATCGCCCCTCTTACCGATAGCGAAGACGGGTGCCAGCGGGGCCAGTGAGCGGGTGTCGTTACGTAGTCGAAAACCACCGTATCCGGTCGCTCGATCGAGATCACGGTGGCAATCCTCGTCGTAAGATTGACCGGCCCAGGCAACGGGACGGCAAGCAGTGCAGCGACCGCGACGACTGCCAGGACCGCGCTCATCCATTTCGATGGCCATTTCATCCGGGACTCGCGAAGTACGGCTTCGTCGTCGCCGTGGTCACCGGCTTTCAATGCTTCAGGCAAGTGTCGGCGTTCTTCCACGTGCAGACGTCGAGTCCCGTGTGAATGACCGGAGGCACGGACTTCCCTTCCGCGAGGTCACGCATGACCATCGCGGCGCGGTAGCCCATTTCCTCGGGCCGCTGGCCGACGAGCACATTCACCTTGCGGTCCTTGAGCGCCTGCAGCTCGGGCCCGAGCGTGTCAGCCGAGACGATCACGAATTTGCCGTTTTTGATCTTGTCCATGATCGGGGCGACGACCTGCGAAAAGGCCTGCGGAGCGAAGAGCGGCCAGCCGCCCGCCAGCAGAAAGGCGTCGAGGCCCGTGGGGTTGGCGGTCAGCGTGTCCTGCATCATCTGGTTCGCCTTCGCGGCGTCGTCGTTCACGTAGAGCGGACAGCCACTGATCTCATGCCAGCCGTTCTCGCCAGCGAGCTTGGTGACGCCTTTCTTGCCGGATAGCACGTCGCGTGCGCCCTGGGCCCGCTGATTGATGTTCTCCGCTGCCGGATTGCCCATCACGAGGCAGACGTTGCCGCCTTTCGGCATCAGCATCTTCAACTGTTCGCCAAGCTTGGCGCCCAGCTCGTAGTTGTCGGTGCCGACATAGCTCTTGCGCAGCGACGCATCCTTCGGCAGCAGATCGGCATCCGCGGTGATGACCGGGACCGATCCGCCGCGGCGGCGCAGCACCTCCGCCACGGCCGGCGCGTTCGCGGGCGAGATCGCCATGCTCGCGACGCCCTTGGTCAGCAGGTCGTCGATGATCTGCACTTGCGCGCTCTCGTCCGCCGCGGTCGCGGGACCAGTGTAATAACAGTTGTAGCCTTGCTTGTTGAGTTCCTTGTTCGCCCGTTCGCATCCCTGATGCATAAGGTCGAAGTACGGGTTGTCGAGACCCTTGACGACCAGCGCAAGGGTCTTATCGGCCGCAAAGCCCGGGGACGCCAGCATCGCGAGTCCTCCAGCCGCAGCAAGACACATCCACAGTTTTTTCATAGCTTCCTCCTGTTGGGCGCCGGCTCTACGGTGCCCATGTCGGCTTACACAGTCTTCGTAACGCGTCCCGCGTCCTGCGCACCGGCTCGAAAGCGGCCGGTGCGTCCAGAGACACTTCAATCCCCTTGCCGCTCGCCACCGAGCCGGTTGAAGAGCACTGCGACCACAATGAAGCTGCCGACGACCGTGCCCTGCCAGAACGCGTCGACGCCGAGCAGGATCAGACTGTTGCGGATGACCTCGATGAGCGCCGCGCCGACGATCGTGCCGAAGGCGCTGCCAACCCCGCCGATCAGATTGGTCCCACCGACCACGGTGGCCGCGATCACCCGCAGCTCGTCGCCCGTGCCGAGGCCTGTCGTGACTGCGCCCAGCCAGCCGACTTCGAGAATCGCCGCGACGCCCGCCATCAGGCCGCAGAGCACGTAGACGCTGCAAACGATGCGGCGTACCGGTACGCCGGTGAGAGTCGCCGCATGACGGTTGCCGCCGATCGCGAACACGTAGCGGCCCCAGCGCGTCCAGCCGAACGCGAACCAGAACAACAGCCCAAGCAGGATCAGGAACCACACCGGATTGGCGACGCCGAGCGTCGCGCCGCCGCCGAGCGCGAGGAGTTTGCTGCCGTCGGGGCCGAAATCGAAAATGGTCCGGCTGCGGGAAATCACGAGTGCGAGGCTGCGGCCGACGCTCAGCATGGCGAGCGTCACGACGAAAGGCTGCATGCCGAGATACGCGATCAGCAAGCCGTTGACGAGGCCGACCAGCCCGGCGGTCAGTAGTCCCATGCCGATGCCGGCCCAGATCGGGTAGCCCGCGTTCATGACGACCGAGAGCACGATACCGCTGATGCCGATGGTCGAGCCAACCGAAATGTCGATGCCGCCCGTGACGATCACCGCCATCATTCCCAGCGCCACGATGGCGACGAAGGCGAAGTTTCGCGTAACGTTGAAAAGATTCTCGGAGGTCGCGAAGGTCGAGGTCGCAATCGATAGGGCGATACAGGCAACGATCGTTGCCAGCACGACCCAGAACACCTGGCTTGCGAGTAGTCCCGACCAGCGAGTATGCGTCCTCGCGGACTGTGGATCATCGAGCAATGGCGGCATTGTGGGGGGCCTTCGCGACGCGTCGTTCAATGTGGGGCTCCGATGCAAGGCAGTTTCAGGCAGCGGCAATGGCGCCGGTGATGAGACCAGTCACCTCTTCCGGGGAGGACTCTTCGGTCTTCTTGTCCGCGACCTTGCGCCCGCGCCGCATGACAACCACCCGGTGGGCGACGGCGAATACGTCAGGCATGCGGTGGCTGATGAGGATGACGGCGATACCGTGTTCGGACAGGCGTTTGATGAGATCGAGCACCTCGGCGACCTGGCGGACGCTGATCGCGGCGGTCGGCTCGTCCATGAGGACGAGCCTCGCTTCGGAGAGGCGCGTGCGGGCGATGGCCACCGCTTGCCGCTGCCCTCCCGACATTTGCCTGACGAGGTCGCGCGGGCGCGTCTCGGACTTCAGTTGCTTGAACAGATCACCCGCACGCCGATACATGGTCGCGTGATCGAGCACGCGGATAGGTCCGAACCCGATCCGCAGTTCGCGGCCAAGGAAGACGTTGGCGGCTGCCGTCAGATTGTCGCAAAGCGCGAGGTCCTGATAGACGACCTCGATGCCGCGCGTGCGGGCGTCGATCGGTTTGTTGAAATGCACGGGACTTCCATCGATGAGAATGTCACCGTGCGAAGGCGGAAAGTTGCCGGCGACCACCTTCACCAATGTCGATTTCCCGGCCCCGTTATCGCCCATGAGCCCGACCACCTCGCCTGGCTCCAGGCTGAGCGTCACGTCGATCAGGGCCTGAATGGCGCCGAAATGTCTGGAAACGCCTCTGAGCTCGAGAAGACTCATAGACTGTCGCGTTCGCTGGGTGGAGGCGCCCACTGCATTGGCTGGGCGGCCAGTAGACGTACGAGCTAGGTAGATGTTTTTTAGTGCACGATGCGGCTTTTAGCAAGGCACTTTAGCCACCAGCCGAACTCGCTCATCTGCCGTGCCCGCTTCACTTCATCACTATGCAGAGAGATCGAAGTCGTCGACTCTGAAGCAACCGGTCGTGGCAAGTCGTGGCTTCGGAATTCTTCGTGTAGAGCGGGAATATTCGAAGTCCTGCGGTCGTTTAGCTTGCGGCGATGTCTCGCCAGTTCCGAGGAGGGTAGCTATGTCTCTGATCTCGCGTGGTCTCAAGGCGGCTGTGATTGTGCTCCCCGCCGGTTTCACAATCGGGCATGCCGCTGCTGATGATGCCTATGTCGTCAAACCGCTCGTGTCCAACGTGGCAGGCGCTGCCCCGAAGGTCGACGGTGTTTTGCAGAACGCCTGGGGTATTGCCTTTAGTCCGGCAGGAAGTCCATTCTGGATCAACGACAATGCCACCGGCTGCTCCACGCTGTATGACGGCGAGGGGACAAAGGTGACGACGTTGCAGGTCGCCATTCCACTGCCAGGCAACGTGATACCGGCCGGCGCCTGTCATCCCGTCCTTCCGAAGTCTCCACCGAATCCCACGCCCGCGGCGCCAACCGGGATTGTATGGAATCCTTCGTCTGCGTTTCTCGTGCCAGGTACCAAGATCCCGGCCATATTCATCTTCGCAACTGAAGATGGCACGATTTCCGCTTGGGCCGGTGGGTTGAATCCGGCGAACAACGCCGTGATCGCGGTCGATAACTCGTCCAATCCCTCCGCCGCCGGCGGGGCTGTCTACAAGGCGCTCGTCTTCGGAGTGAATGCGCAAGGCGGATTCCTGTTTGCGACGAACTTCCGTTCGGGTCGGATCGATGTATTTGGGCCGAACGGCTCAGACGGCCTGTTCACGCCTGCGACGACCGACGGCGGCTTCGTCGACCCGAACATCCCAGCCGGCTATGCGCCGTTTGGCATCGCGAACATCGATGGGGATCTTTTCGTCACCTACGCAAAGCAGAACAAAGAGAAGCACGACGACGATGCAGGACGCGGTCGTGGATTCGTCGATGTATTCGATACCGACGGCCACCTGCTGCGTCGCTTTGCAAGCCGAGGGACGCTCGACTCGCCGTGGGGTATCGCGCGCGCATCGTTTGCGTTCGGCCGCTTCAGCGGCAAGATTCTCATTGGCAACTTCGGCGATGGTCGAATCAATGTCTTCGACAATGACGGCGGGTTCGTCGATCAGTTGGAGAATGAGTTCGGCAATCCACTGGCAATCGACGGGCTGTGGACTCTGACACTCGGTGGCGGCCGCAATTCGAGCCCGGACACGCTGTACTTCTCGGCCGGTCCTAACAAGGAGACAAATGGACTTTTCGGGATCATCGCTCCAGCAAGCGGCTCCAGGGAGCGAGTCGCCGACCATTGACGATATTAAAGTTCGGGACGAAGGACCTCGCCTCAGTCGGTCGCGGAACTCGCCAGACGTGACCGGCTGCCTCCGGACTGAGCTTTGCTCACAGGTCTGGTTATCCACTGGATCGAATGGTCTAAACTTCAGTCATTGCGTCGATGCAGCCGCAGCGGATACACGATCAAAGACCAGGGCAGCGGCACCGGACACGCAAAACGCGCCACCTGTTACGCAAAACATGCCATCGGGTGACGGCGCCATCATGCCGACGGCTGTGAATAGTGGCGGTGAGTACTGAAAGAACGGGGTATGGCAGGTTTGCATCATGAAGGGGAAGGTTCTGTTTGCCGTGCTGCTGCTTGGCGCGATAGATTGCGCTGCGGAGCCAGGTTATTACAACACGTGCGCGGCGTATCCGGCTTATCCGTGTGAGTTCTATGCCGGGTGCCCGTCTCGCGGCCAGCCATGTGTATTCCTTGGCGGCGATTTCCGCCGCTTCCACGACTTTGACCATGGCGACGGCTTTCACCACGGGTTCCACGGTCGCAGCACTCAGTTCGAGCAGGGCGGGGGCCACAGCGGCGGTCACGGCGCACGCAACTAGGCACTGGCACAGCGAGCTGATGCGGGGAGGGCAACGCACCGCGGTGGTCCAGGCCTATCCGGGTATCGGGCACGCGCTGTCGCAACTGGGCATAGCCCTTGCCATCGTGTGCATGTCGGTGTTGTTTGTCCCGTATCAGGTCGCCGTGCCTCGCAAATCTCTAATATGCTGATAGACGGTGGCACGTCCCATCCCCAATACATTCGCGACGTAGTTGGCAGCGCTCTTCCCCTTGAACGCCCCTTCGGCCCACAGCGCTTCGACGATCTCGCGACGATGGTCGCGAGTCAGCGAATTCAGGGCCAACTGACGTTCCTGGAGCCATGTGTGAAGGAACGTGTTGATGCGTTCCTGCCAGTCGTCCTTGAACAGCTCTTCGGGCTGCTTCACGACGCCGGCGCCGGAGATCACACGATCGATCACATGTTTGATGTCTTCGAAGACGGCGATGTTGTAGTTCACGCACATCACGCCGACAGCGCTACCGGCATCGTCGAACAACACCGTGCTGACGCACCGCATCCGCCTCCCATCCCAATTGATTTTTTCATACGGCCCGACCGTACCGGACTCCGCGGAATGGTCGATCTCTTCCAACGCGGAATCGTCGCCGAGTTCGCGTTTCGACAGATTATTGGCGATGTAGGCGATCGTTTGACTTTGCAGGTCATGAATGACGATTTCGACGTACGGGAAAAACAACAGCGCAATGCCATCGGCGACACGGCTGTAGCGATCCAGAAGTAGCCGACGTGCGGCCGTTGTCTTGGGCTTTCGCATGGGGATAGATGCTTGCAGCTTTCTGAAAGTCCACTTGGGTGGGCGTCGGTATGGAAGGTCCGAAAATGTTCGGCATTTTGCCACGAGCGATGCGGTACTTCTGCTCGATGGCACGACGACCAGCATGTTGGCGAACGGCCTTTGCCATTGCTCCGGCGGCATGGTGCGATCTGGCGCCTCGGCAAGATCGTGGCGATTACTTACATGCCCGCGCGAGCAGTCAGATATTTGAACAGTTCATAGGCAATCGCGACGTCTTCAAGACCCAGCCCGATCGAGCGGAAAAACGCATGCTTTCGATAGGACGGTTTGGTCGCTTCGCCACACATGAGTTCGGCGAGATCGCCCAGCACGGCTTCGGGACGCCAGCCATGGTGTTGCGAAGCCAGCTTCATCTCGCCCGCGCTGGCTGGGGTGGTGCGGCGGTAGTCGCAATAGACGTCCATGTCGGCAAGCCATGTGGGCGGAATCTCATGAGCGTTCGCCACGTTGGTGCTGATAGAGGTGATCAGCGCCGGCTTGCCGAGCATGTTTTCGTGCAGCACCGGGGTGCCGGACGAGGTACACAGCGCAACGACGTCCGCGTCGGCGACACAGTCTTCGATCCTTGCACAGATGGAGACTCTTTCATCGAGCGCCGCGAGCTGCGCACGTTTTTCGGTGTCGTTCGCAAGCCCGGTCGAAAACACCCGGATCGATTGCCACGGCCGCGTCGACGCCAGATGGCGCAAATGAGCCTGTCCGACCGCCCCCGCGCCGACGATCGCGAGCTGGCGCGCGTGATCGGCGGCGAGTTGCTGCACCGCGAGTGCGGTCGCTCCGGCGGTGCGCTCGATCGTCAGCAAGCCTGAATCGCACCACATCAGCGGTTGCCCCGTTTCCATCGACATCAATGCCGTCCACGCGGTAATGATCGGCTTCGCCTGCGTGACGATGTACGGCGACAGCTTCGCGCCGAACACCTTCGCGTCCGCCATCACGCCCAGATATGTGATGAAGTCGCCAGCGTTCTGCGGGAAAAGAGTCAGCGTCTGCGGCGGTTGCACTGCCATGTGACTTCCCAGCGCGCGAAACATCTGCGCCAGCACGCTGCGCACGTCGAGGTGGGGTAGCGCCTCGCGAACGGTTTGCTGGTCGACGATCAGGGGCATGGCGTTTTCTGACTGGATCATTGAACTGCGCTCCACAACGATGCCGGCGCTCCGGCGGTGAGGCGATTCTAAGTCAAACAGTCCAGTCTGGACATTTATTTTTGAAATTGCTTGCTTTTATATCTGTCCAGAATAGACTGTCAATCCAGAGCAGGTGTGAGGCCGGCGCGTCAACTGCCTCATGCGATGTCTCGGAGCGGGTCGGTCAACCGTCGCGCATGCCCTCAATCGTCGTCGCCCAAACACCAAGGGACCTCTTATGTTTCGGAAGCTTCAACTTTCACTTATCGTCGCCGCTGCGTTGGTGGGCTCGCTTGGGACCGTCGGCGTGCAGGCTCAGGACACCTTGCGCTTCGGCATCGAGGCAGCCTACCCGCCGTTCGAAAGCAAGTCGCCGAGCGGGCAATTGCAGGGCTTCGACGTCGACGTCGGCAATGCGGTCTGTACGAAGCTGGGCGTGAAGTGCGTATGGGTCGAGAATGCGTTCGATGGACTGATTCCCGCGTTGGAAGCCCGCAAATTCGACGTGATCAATTCCGCGATGAACATCACGGACAAGCGCAAGCAATCGATTGAGTTCACGAAGCCGATCTATATCGTGCCGATCGTGATGGTGGCCCGACGAGGCTCCGGCCTGTTGCCCGACGTGAAAAATTTGCAGGGCAAACGGGTGGGGGTGTTGCAGGGGTCGTCGCAGGAGGATTTCCTCAAAGCTCACTGGGCGAATGCCGGCGTAACGGTGGTCTCGTACCAGGACCAGGATCAGGTCTACGCCGACCTGCTCGGCGGGCGCCTCGACGCTGCCGTTCAGGAAGCGCAAACTGCGCAGGACGGTTTCCTCGGCAAGCCCGCAGGCCACGAGTATGCGATCGTCGGCAAGCCGCTCAGCGATCCGGCAACGCTCGGCGAGGGCACCGGCTGGGGCTTGCGCAAGGCCGACAAGGCGCTGGTCGCGAAAGTCAATGCCGCGCTCGACGCGCTGAAGAAAGACGGCACGTTGAGCAGTCTTTCGCAGAAGTACTTCAACAACGACATCATCGCGAAGTAACGGGTCCACGAGCCGGCGCCAGAGGCTTCGCGCCGGCCTGCTGCGCAAGATGCGGCAGCCCGGCGTCCAGTCCTGACAAAAAGCGAAGCGAGTTTATGGATTTCGATGTGATAGTGCTGGGCGCCGGGATTGTCGGCGTATCGTCCGCGCTGCAGTTGCAGGATCGCGGCCGCCGGGTGGCACTGGTGGACCGGCGCGCTCCAGGCGAAGAGACCAGCTTCGGCAACGCGGGTCTGATTGAAAGCTCGTCGGTCGTTCCATACGGCTTTCCGCGCGATTTCGGCACGTTGCTGCGCTATGCGAAGAATCGTTCGACCGACCTGTACTGGGACTATCGGGCGTTGCCGCACTTTGCGAGCTGGCTGGCGCGCTTCTGGTGGGAATCGTCGCCCGAGCGATTGATGGCGGCCGCGCGCGACATGTTGCCGTTGATCCAGCAAAGCGTTGCGGAACATGATCGGCTCATCGAGCGCGCGCAACTCGGCGATCTCATTCGCGACAGCGGCTGGATCGAAGCCTATCGCACCCCGGCGGAATTTTCGCGGCAGGCGGCGGCCGCCACAATGACTGCCAGGACCTATGGCTTGCGGGTCGCGGTGCTGGATTCGGCGGCGCTGGCCGCGCGAGAGCCGGGCCTCGCCGACGGCTTTTGTGGCGCGTTGCATTGGCAGGACCCGAAGAGCATCGTCAATCCCGGGGCACTGACTAAAGGTTATGCGGGTCTTTTCGAAGCAGGCGGCGGAACGGTGTTGACCGGCGACGCCACCACGCTGACGGCGCAAGCGGGCGCGTGGACGGTTCAGACATCGTCGGGCCGGATCAGCGCAAAAGAAGTCGTGGTGGCGCTCGGTTCATGGTCTGACCGCGTTTTCGCGCCGCTTGGTTACCGCATTCCTTTGCGAGCGAAGCGCGGTTATCACATGCACTACCGTCCTACCCGCCAGATGCTGTCGATGCCGTTCGTCGACGCGGAGCAGGGCTACGTGGTGGCGCCGATGGAAGGGCGCTTGCGGCTGACCACGGGGGTCGAGATCGCGCGGCGTGACGCCAGGCCGACAGGCATCCAGCTCGAACGCGCGGAGCGAATCGCCAGGCCAAGCTTCGGTCTGGGTGAGCGACTCGACGCGAGTCCGTGGCTCGGCCTGCGTCCTTGCACACCCGACATGCGGCCAGTCATTGGGCGCGCGCCGCGTCATCGCGGGTTGTGGTTTGCATTCGGTCACAACCACCATGGCTTGACCCTGGGGCCCGTCACCGGTCGACTGTTGGCGGAGATGATGACCGGGACACCGACCTGTGCGGATGCGCGTCCGTTTCGCGCTGAACGGTTTCGTAGTTAGTCCGCACAGGACGGCGCAAAACGTTGAGATATCGGCATGCATCCGCAACGCCGACTGCTATTCTTCAGACACAGCGACTCATGCATTTCCGGTCGACTCTGCGGGTCGTCGGCAGCCATTCCGCACGCGGCGGAAAGGGGGCTGTATGTCGCATTCGAAACTACCCTGGCCCTCGCGACGCGCACTGCGTCGACAGCACTGGCGCGGCCGCATCTGGCTTGCCGTCGGCATTTCGCTGACTGGACTGTCCCTGACACCCGTTGCGTTCGCGGCGGGCCGCCTTCCGCAAGGCGGCACATATACTGCCGGTACGGGCACGATAGCTAACCAGGGCAACGCTCTTTTGATCACGCAACCGGGTTCGACGCGCGGCGTGATCGACTGGAGCAGTTTCTCGATCGGCAGGCACAACAGCGTGACGTTCGACAACGGCACGGGCGCGACCCTGAACCGGGTAACGGGTGGCTCGCCCTCGGCCATTTTTGGCAGGATCAGCGCAACGGGAAGCCTGTATCTGATCAATCCGCAGGGCATCGTCGTGGGTCCGTCGGGTGTGGTCAGCACCGGTGGCCGCTTCGTCGCGTCCACCCTCGATGTCTGCAACAGTGCATTCATGAGCGGCAGCAGCGCGCTTACGCTCTCGGGCGGCTCCGATGCAAGCGTGGTCAACCTGGGCAGCATCAGTTCGAGCGGCGGCGATGTGTTGCTGATTGCGCGACACGCAGTCATCAACGCCGGCACCGTGTCAGCGCCCAACGGCACGGCGGAACTGGCTGTCGGCGAGACCGTGTTGCTGCAGGACTCGGCCAGCAGCAGGCAGGTGTTCGTGCAGACGGGCAGTCAGGGCACCGTGGTCAACAAGGGGCTCATCAACGCCGCGCAGGTCAACCTGCAGGCCGCCGATGGCAACGTATATGCGCTTGCAGGTGGCGGCACGCGCATCCGTGCAACGGGCACGGCAAGCCGCGACGGCCATGTATGGCTGGTCGCCGACAGCGGCCGCGTCGAGCAGCTCGGCAAGATCGCCGCAAGCAATGCGGACGGCCGAGGCGGAACGGTCGATACCCAGGCGGCACAACTGACGTTCGGCAGGCACGCGGTGGTCGATGCAGGGCAATGGAATCTCCTGACGCCCGCTATCACGATCGATGATGCCGCCGCGCACGCGTTGCGCCGCAGCCTGAACGAGAGCACCTCGGTCAATGTCACCGCGACGGGCGCCAACGGCGCAACGGGCGACCTGGGTGTCACGTCGAGCCTGCGCTGGTCAGGTCCGGCTTCGCTCACGCTCGCGGCGTACCGCCACGTCTCGGTGACGTCGGGTACGACCATCGCGAACAACGGCACGGGCAACCTGACCTTACGCGCCGACGCGTCAGGCATCGACAACGGCGGCAGTGTGACCAGCGATGGGACCATCGACTGGTCGAAAAGTACCGGCATTGTCAGCGCCCTCTACGACATGAACGGCAGCTACAATCCCGGCACGATCGTCGCGAACAGCGCATGGACAGCAGCTCCGTATAGCGGTCTCATCGCCCAGGTGACCGGCTACAAGCTGGTCAATTCGGTTGACGATTTACAGAACATCGCGCTCGATCTCGGCGGCGCATATGCGCTCGGCAAAGACCTCGACGCCAGTGCGACCGATACGTCTTTCGCTTTCTCTTCGCTCGGCAATGCGACCACGCCATTTTCCGGCCAGTTCGACGGGATGGGCCACGTGATCGACAGGTTCACCCAGTTTGATCAGAGCTCGACCGAGCGGCCGGCGATGGGACTGTTCGGCGCGATCGGGCCGACCGGCGTCGTGCGCAATGTCGGGATGACCAACGCCCGGGTCGTGACCAATTTCTATTTCCCGAGCGGGCTCCCGCTGGGCATTCTGGCCGGCGAGAATCAGGGCTTGATTACCTACGCCTACACTACCGGCGGCCGGGGTTCCGGCGCGTTCGAAGGCGCGGTCCTCGGCGGCCTCGTTGGATACAACGACGGCCTGATCGAGCGCTCGTGGAGCAGCGCGTTCGTCGGTTCTGCCGGCCTGCTCGGCGGCCTCGTCGGTGGCAACGGCGGTACCATCGTGCAATCTTATGCGACAGGGCCGGTGAGCGGCGGCTATCATGGCTCCGGTGGCGGTCTGGTCGGCGCTAACGGCGGAACGATTTCGCAGTCGTATGCCACGGGGCAAGTGTACGGCCCATTCAGCGCTGGCGGACTGGCTCTTTCGAATACCGGCCTCATCGAGCAGTCGTTTGCGTCGGGCGAAGTCTTAGGACCAAGTTTCCAGGGCCCGGATTACGGCACTTATGGCGGCATCGTCGCCTACCAGGGCTTACCGGCTGGAGTGCCGCTCGCGTCCAACGTGTACTGGGACAAGGAGACGACAACGCGAACGAAGAGCAGCGGGTACGGCGCGCAGCTACCCGCGTCCAACGGGCTCACGACCGCACAGATGAGCAATCCGGCCAGTTTTGACGCCTCGTGGGATTTCAGTGAGACCGGGACGTGGGTTATACCGACGGGCGCGACCCACCCGATCCTGCGCTGGCAACTAGCGCCATAGGCGCTGCCGCGAACTGGGGTGCGCACGCAGAACTGTCTCAGCCGCGTCGGCTGGTGGCATAGCAACGACAGATTGGGGGGGAAGCCGGCCTCCGACTGCCTGCCTGAGCATGTCTGCGAACGTCCGAAGATGGCCAACTGAGCCGGTGATCAGCAGCTTGTCTATTGCGACAGTTCCAGCCGCGCTTTTCGGTAAAGCCGGTAATGCATCTGACTGTGAAGCCATTAGCAAGGCACAGGCTTCCGTCGGGCGCAAAGTCGAGGCCGATTGGTCCCCCGAGCATTGCCTGGTTGGCGAGCCCTCCTTCATCACCATAGGCCCGTGTGCCGGTCCCTGTCGAATTGCGCTTCGCAGTCCGTTCCGCATCGACATCGATGTCGCGGAAACTGATGACCGACTTCCGTCGATCTGCTGCAACTTGACGGTTGAATTTAATCAATTCGGCCAAAAGCTGCTGTTCCTTGACCGCATCTGGATACTTTGCTCCACGTGCGATTTGTTCGCAGATGTATCGACCCCTCACAGGAAATGTTGGAGCAAGCCACAGCGCGCAATGCCATGGCGATCGCTCGCGGGCAGGTCGGCCTACGAATCGCCTCAGTGGAGCGCTTGCCATTCGAAGACAACGCTTTCGATAAGGTGCTGGCAATCAACTCCATGCAACTTTGGCCGGACTCCGAAACTGGCCTGGCCGAGATACGGCGTGTCATGAAAGTCGGGGCCAAGATCGCACTCGGGTTCACCATCTATTCGGGTCAGCAGCCGAGCGGGTTGATCGAACGACTAACGGCTGCTGGCTTCATCGAAGCGAGGCTTGTCGAAGCAGATAAGGCCATTTGCGTGCTCGCGGTCAAACCTACCGAGGCGCGCGATTTCGCGGTGCCCGGCAAGGTCGCGGCGCGCGGCGTGGGAGTGGTGCCTTGAACGCATTGTTCGCACCCGGCCACGCGCGCTCAACCGCGTTGCGGGCCTCAGGTTCCCACCCGGTTGGAGCGGCCCGCGACACCATAGGCAAAGGCTGCTCCCGCGAATGCAACGCCCACGCCACAGACACCGCGCCACCCCGCGACAGCCCATCCGGCTCCCGAGAGCGCCGCTCCCAGCGCGCCGCCGACCATGAACGCACCGACGAACAGCCCGTTCAGCCGCCCGCGCGTGGCGGGATTCATGAGATTGACGGCGCGGCGGCCGAGCGTCTGATCGATGACGACGCCTGTGTCGATCGCCGCACCGCCGATGACTAGCGCCGCAATCGCGAGCCGGGGGTGGGCCTCCGGGGCGAACCCCAGTCCGCCCGATCCCGCCACGGCGATGAGCACAAGGGCCGCGATGATCAACAGGTGCGCGAACAGAAGCGCGCTGCGACCGTGCCCGCGGTCGCCCGCCTGGCCGGCGAGCGGCGTGACGACCGCGCCGCTCGCACCCGCGAGCGCGAAAAGCGCGATCCCGTGCATGCTGAATCCGAACGGTGCCTGCGCGAGCCGTAGTCCGACCGACGCCCAGAACGCGCTAAATGCCCCCATCGCCAAAGCGGCGGAGATTGCGCGCCGCTGCAGGATGCGTTCACGCGCGAGAAGCGTCCAGAGCGATCGCAGCAAGGCAGCGTAGCGTGTGATTACCGGCGGCGCGCGGTAGGGCAGGCGCCGCATGAGCACACCCGCGAGCAACGCATTGATCAGCGCGGTCGTGCCGTAGAACGCGCGCCAGCCGGCCCAAGCCGTGATGACACTGGCGAGCGGCCGCGACAGCAGGATACCGATCATCAAGCCGCTCATCACGTTGCCCACGGCGCGGCCGCGCTGGGCCTCGGGCGCCATCGACGCGGCCATCGGCACGAGCATCTGGATCACGGTCGATGTCGCGCCCGCGAGGAATAGCGCGGCAAGGCACACCCACGCCGAACGCGCGAACATCGGCACAGCGAGGAGCAATGCGCAGCAGAACAGCGTCCGCACGATCAGGCGGCGGTTCTCGATCAGATCGACTAACGGAACGAGCAGCACGAGCCCAGTGGCGTAGCCGAGCTGCGGCAGCATCGAGACGAGGCCGCCGAGCGCATGGGGCAGATTCAGCGCGGTGGCAATCGGGCTGGTGAGCGGCTGCGCGGCGAACAGGTTGATGATGATGAGACCGACTGCGGTGGCGAAAAAAACCGTCATCGGCGTGGTGAGCTGGCCGGCCTGGCGCTCGTCGGCGCGTTCGGCGTGCGGCTGACCGACTGTACAGGATGAAAGATCTGCGGGGCGGTCCATGACGACGCTCCGGTTGAATGACTTATGGTCTATGCTAGAAGTCGCATCGTTATGCGGCAATTGAAATGTATTGATAATGATTATGCGAGATTGTTTTGAATACGCGTGATCTACAGGCGTTCGTGGCCGTCGTCGAGTGTGGCTCGATCGTCGCTGCCGCCGAACGGCTGCATCTAACCCAGCCCGGCCTGACGCGCCGCATCCAGAGCCTCGAAAGCACACTGGCTCTCGCGCTGCTCGACCGTCAGGAGAAGCCGCTCAAGCCGACCGCCGCCGGGCGGGAGGTCTACCTGCTGGCGCGTAACGTGCTCGGCGCCGTCGACGAACTGCTGGCCGTCGCGTCCCCAGACAGCGAGCCGGAAGGCGAACTGCGCATCGGCGTGCCGCCGTTCCTCTCCGACCTCGCGCTCGAACAGCCGCTCGACCGCTTGCGCGGCACCTACGCCAAGCTGACGCTGCGTGTTACGGCGGGCTGGTCACCGCGTCTGCTGCAATCGGTCGAACTGGCGCAGGTAGACGCCGCTATCGTGTTGATGCCCGGTGATATCGCGCTGCCCGAGGCGTTGGTCAGTACGCGGCTCGCTTTCATGCCGACTGCCGTCGTCGCGGCGCGTTCGCTTGGGCTGCCGAAAACGCCCGTCACGCTGGAATACCTCGCGCAGCATCCGTGGGTGCTCAACCAGGACGGCTGCGGCATGCGCTCGGCGTTGTCGCGCGCGCTCGCGCGGGCGGGGTTGCCGTTCAACATCGCCGTCGAGGCGTTCGGCTCCGACTTGCAGCTATCGCTTGTCGCGCGCCAACTCGGAATCGGGATCGTCTCGCCGGAAGTGCTTGCGCGCAGCCCGTTCCGCGACGTGTTGCAGGTGATTGATGTCACGGATTTCGAGTCAGGCGTCGAGGTCTGGCTCGTTCACCACCCGCTACCGGGACGGCTCGTGCGGCCGATCGCACTCTTGCGCGATTCGCTGGCCGAGGTGCTGCGTGCCCACGGGATGGCTGCGGCGGATTCCTTTGAGCGCGTCGATGGCGTGGCTATCAGCAGGCAACGCGGGAAGAATGGACGCGGCAACTGGAGCCATTCTCGATAGGGGACCTCGACGCGATTTGTTTTTTCGTGAGTGACCGGGCACCATGAACCGCTTCCTCATTCTTTTGGGCGTGCTGTGCCTGCTTGCCGGCCTCGGATGGCGCTGGTTCGTGCGTATCCCGTTCGGCCGGCTGCCTGGCGACATCCATATCGTTCGCGGCGGTATCAATTTCCATTTCCCGATCGTCACGTGCATCGTGATTTCGGTCGTGGTGTCAGTGCTCTTGTGGTTGTTGCGACGGTAAGTGTGTGCTGCTCACTTCCCGGTGGGCTGCGGCGCGGGCACTCGCTGAAAGTCGGCATGATTCGGCGGTTGTGCGGCCACATCGACCTGTCCATGAATGCGTGCCTGATGACCATCCGCGAACATGTAGTACGGGAACGGGTGGGGCGGCTCCGAAGCCGCGTCGAGCCTGGCTATCAACTCGGGCGCCAGCACGAAGTCGAGTGCACCGAGCGATTGTTCGAGCTGTGCGGCCTTCGTCGCGCCGACGACGATGCTCGCAACCCCCCGTTTCTGATACAGCCAGTTCAGGGCGACCTGGGCCATCGGCCGATTCGCAGCGTGCGCGACTGCCTCCAGCTCGGCGACGATCGAAAAGTTGCGCGCAGATAGCTTGTCGAATCCGGGCGGCGGCGCGGTACCTAGCGTCTGCAGGCGACCACTGCCCGTTACAGCGGCCTGGTTCTGGGCGTCTTGCGACGGACGGTATTTGCCCGACAGCACGCCCATGCCAAGCGGGCTCCACGCCACGAGCCCCATGCCGAGGTGTGTAGCAAGGTCCGCGAACTCGTGTTCCGCGTTGCGTTCTATCATCGAGTATTCCAACTGCATTGCAGCGACCGGTTCGAAACCGCGCCAGTCCGCGAGCGTCTGCGCCCGACCCGCATACCACGCTGGCACGTCAGAGAGGCCGACGTAACGGATCTTGCCAGCGCTGACGGCGTCGTCCATCGCGCGCATCACTTCGTCGGCGGGCGTCATGCGGTCCCACGTGTGCAGGTAATAGAGATCGATGTAGTCTGTGCCGAGCCGCCTGAGCGAGCCTTCGAGCGCCCGAAGCAGGTTCTTCCGGTGGTTGCCGCCTGCGTTCGGGTTGCCGGGCTGCGCGTTGTACGAGTACTTCGTCGCGATCACGAGCCGCTCGCGCATCGCGCGCGCCGCTGTGAAGCGGCCGACCCATTGCTCGCTCGTGCCTTCCGTGTAAAGGTCAGCCGTGTCAATGAAGTTGCCGCCTGCGTCGACGTATAGATCGAAGAGCCGCTGCGCCGTTGCTTCGTCGGCGCCCCAGCCCCATTCGGTGCCGAACGTCATCGTGCCGAGCGACATCGGGCTCACGCGCAGGCCGGAACGACCGAGCAGGGTATAGCGATCGAGCGACATGATTGTTTCCTCCGGGGCCAGGTAAGCGACGCATTATTGTGCGCGCGTTTCTTGTGTCGCTGTCGACAGCGGCCGCGCGTTACGCTGGCCTCGGTCTTCCCACCGTTTGCGAAGGATCACGATTGCCGAGAAGTTCGACCAGCCGTGCCTCGCATTCGGAAAACGAGTAGCCGCGCCGCTGCGAGATCATGAACGTGAGGGGGCGCATGTGCCATGCGCGCCGTCGGAGTTCGACAAGCGTCCCCTTCAAGAGGTCTTCCTCGACCAGATGGCGCGGCATGTGCCCCCAGCACAAGCTTCCTCTGAGCAGATCGTGCTTCGCGCCGAGGTCATTCACCCGCCACTGGCGTTCACTGGCGACCCCCTGTTGTGTCTTTTCCGCATCGGGCTGATTGTCGGTTACGACGAGCTGGATGTGCCGGCCAAATTCCTCCCGCGGGATTGGCCCCGCGATTGAGGCCAGCGGATGGGATGGCCCACAGACGGTCACCATTTGCGCGTCACATAGATGCTGCCTTTCTATGGTGCCGGGGCTCAGCTCCGGCACGTCCGTGATCGTCACCGCCAACGCGCACATGCCTTCGCGAACCAAACGCTCGCCGTCCTGCATGGTCGTCATGCGCAGATTGATTGCAACCGTTGGAAAGTCCGCCTGCAAGGTGCGCAGGCATTCGATCAGGTGCGCACGTGGAAAGTAGCTATCCACGGCAACCGAGACCTGTGGGACCCCAGCTTCAGCAATGGCAACCGCACGCATCTTCATTTCCTCGGTGCGCGAGATCACACCGCGAGCATCAGGCAGGAGGCTGCGGCCAGCAGCCGTCAGCGTCGCTTTGCGAGTGTTGCGCTCGAACAGCACCACATCGAAGGCGCTTTCGAGAGCGCTGATCGCGTGACTGATCGCCGACTGTGCACGCCTCAGCTCCCGTGCAGCCCCGGAAAAGCTTCCGTGATCACACACGGCGACGAAGGCCCGAAGTTGATTGATCGTGACGTTGTCGAGCATACGTATCTAAGGAATAGATGAGAAACATCCATATTTAGTCAATTGGCTTCATGAATCAAGAGCAGCAGAATCCTGTTTGTCGCTTTCGTTTCGAAGGATGCATGACATGAACAGACTGAATGGAAAGACCGCCGTCATCACCGGCGGCGCTACCGGTATCGGCCGCGCTGCGGCTCAGCGCTTCATCGAGGAGGGCGCGTTCGTCTTCGTCTTCGGCCGCCGGCAGGAAGCGCTCGACGCCGCTGTGGCCGCCCTCGGGCCCAATGCACGCGCGGTGAAGGGCTCGGTCACCGATCTGGCCGACCTCGACCGGCTCTACGCGGCGGTGAAGGCCGAGCGCGGAACCCTGGACATCGTCTTCGCCAATGCGGGGACGGGAAGCCCGCTTCCGCTCGGACAGATTACCGGCCAGCACATTGACGACATCTTCGACACCAATGTGAAGGGGACCATCTTCACGGTCCAGAAGGCGCTGCCGCTGATGGGCTCAGGCGGTTCGATCATCCTGACCGGATCGAGCGCTGGCACCACAGGAGCCCCGGGGTTCACGGCCTACAGCGCGAGCAAGGCAGCGGTGCGCAACCTTGCCCGGACTTGGGCGGAAGACCTGAAGGGCACTGACATCCGGATAAACGTGCTGTCGCCCGGGGCGACGGCGACCGAACTAGCGAAGGAGGCGCTAGGCGAAGAGGGCCAGAAGGCCTACGGAGCGATGACGCCGCTCCAGCGTATGGCCGAACCGGTGGAGATCGGGGCGGTCGCCGCCTTTCTTGCGTCGTCGGACAGCAGCTTCATGACCGCCAGCGAGGTCGCCGTTGACGGCGGCTTGGCACAACTCTGAGGAGAAAAATCAGATGACACAACCTCTAAAGGGCAAAACAGCTCTCGTTACCGGGGCATCACGAGGCATTGGGTAAGCACCCGGCGAAGTCATCTTGATCGGCAAGTCGTGCCGCCCGACGATCATGTCCATTCAAATTTTAAATGGACAGGTGTACATGACGGACGAAGTCGAGGTTGTCCAGGATGTGGTGCAGCCGACACGGCGCCGGCGGCATAGCAAGGAATTCAAGGAGA
>NZ_JBFPKN010000160.1:0-402 GCF_040948805.1 Paraburkholderia sp. BR13439
GTCGAATTCATATTGTCGGAATTTCCTGAGGGCGACGTAGCAGTACATCTCGACGGTGGATCATGCTGATATCCGCGGGTTGGCTACCGCATTACAGAAGTCCGTCCGATGAGCCTGCCGCTATCTAGAGCCGCAAGTCGGATGCAATCCGTTGCATAGCGGGCTCGCGGGTTACTCATGTGCCGGGCTACGCCGCCTTCAGGAAACTCATTTTCCAATCATGGGGTGAGTATGGCTTGCCGCTCGTGAGTTGTGTCAAGCCGTATGGTATTCGCGCCGTAAGCACCCGGGGAAGGCATCTTGACTGGGGCGATCGCTCAAACGATCAAACGATCAAGCAGCGGTCGGCGTCCAGCGATGAGGAAGCAGTTGCGCTATGTCGGCGGCACGGTGTGTCGGCAA
>NZ_JBFPKN010000161.1:0-376 GCF_040948805.1 Paraburkholderia sp. BR13439
TGCCGGCGCGCCGTGGAGGATGCTGCCCAATGATTTCCCGCCGTGGGAGTTGGTGTATCAGCAGACTCAACGCTGGTTGCAGGCTGGCTGCTTTGAGAGCATGGTGAGTGACCTGCGCTCGGTGATACGCGTGGCACAGGGCCGTCGGGGACAGCCCAGCGCGGTCATCCTCGATGGCCGCACGATACAGTCGACCTGCGAGAGCGGCCCGCGTGCGGGTTATGACGGTTATAAGTGCAAGCGCGGTAGTAAGAGATGGATTCAAAAAGGCTGCTCCGTCCGTCTGAAGATGTTCCAGCAGACGAGGGAGCAACCGAATTTGAGAAGTGCTTCGTGAATGTCGGCCCGACGTTCGAAGCGAATGCGAAGACGACGG
>NZ_JBFPKN010000162.1:0-373 GCF_040948805.1 Paraburkholderia sp. BR13439
GTGTCCACAGTCCGTCATCAACAATCGGCGCGCCCATCCTTGGTTCCAGTTGTTCAGGTGGCCAAGGTTAACAGCTTGCCGAGAAGGTTAACAGCCCCCAGTGGGTCTTTTTGATTCCGTCTCTAAGGTACATATTGCAGTAGACCCGTTGGGACAGTTGCTGGCGGTGCACGTGACCCCAGCCAATGAACAGGAGCGCGCACAGGTAGCGGAGCTTGCGCGGCAGGTCCAGCAGGTAACGGGACCAACGGTCAAGGTGGCATTTGCCGATCAGGGATACACGGGCAAAGAGCCAGCGCAGGCTGCGTTCGACGAGGGCATTGACCTTCAGGTGATCAAACTCGAAGAAACGAAAAAGGGTTTCGTTCTGCTC
>NZ_JBFPKN010000163.1:0-364 GCF_040948805.1 Paraburkholderia sp. BR13439
GCAACCCGGCGTTTCCGTCGCGCGCATGGCTCAGGAACACGGGATCAATGCCAATCTGCTACGTAAATGGATCACAAAATACCTGCTGGAGCGGGAGAAAGGCATCTCGCCTGCACCACAGGAGCCTTTTGCTGAACATCACGAGACGGCGCCTGCGGCAGAAGTGATCGATGGCGTGGCCATCGACCTTCTGGTTCCGCGCAAGGCCGCATCACCCACGAGAACGTCATCTGCATTGTAAGCACCCGGCGAAGTCATCTTGATCGGCAAGTCGTGCCGCCCGACGATCATGTCCATTCAAATTTTAAATGGACAGGTGTACATGACGGACGAAGTCGAGGTTGTCCAGGATGTGGTGCAGCCG
>NZ_JBFPKN010000164.1:0-359 GCF_040948805.1 Paraburkholderia sp. BR13439
TAGATGGGTCCGAAGGCGCCTGTAACGGAGAAGGATTTGTTCCGGCATCCACTGCGCGAACAGATCAATCTCAAGCATCCACTGGTACGGCTGGCCGAGCTGATCAATTGGGAGCGGCTCAGTGCATCGATGAGCGCGAGTTTCGTTTCGGGTAAGGCGCGCACGCCATACGAGTTTGGCGTCAAGGTGTCGATCACGACGACACACCGGGAAGGGCTGGTGGTGGGTGCCGGCTCGATGCCGGGCAATCCGTACGATGGACATACGCTGGAAGAAGCGCTGGAGCAGGCAGCGATTCTCAGCGATGTCAAACCTGAAATCGCGATCGTCGACCGTGGTTACCGGGGCGCTGAGCCAGA
>NZ_JBFPKN010000165.1:0-357 GCF_040948805.1 Paraburkholderia sp. BR13439
GACGGATACGCCGCCTCCGTGCGGTTCAGCTCCTCCAGCAGATACCCGCGCTCCTGCCCCGGCAGGATCTCCAGCTCCCGCACCGGCGTGTGCGGCGAGCGCTCCAGCAGCTCCGCCAGATGCTCCAGCGCATGTTGCATGTAACCGCACACCCGCTCCGCAGAAACCGGCTCGACCGCTTCCGCCGTCAGGCCCAGTGCCTGCCCGGAGTCGTCCACCGACAGGGTCAAGGGATAGTTGGTGCGCTCCTGCGCACCCAGCCACTCCATGCCGTCCAGGACATCGTCCCCCACGACGCCCGGGAGCGCCGCCAGCGTATTGTGGCGATAGTTCAGCAGCGCGCCAAACAGCGGCGCA
>NZ_JBFPKN010000166.1:0-353 GCF_040948805.1 Paraburkholderia sp. BR13439
GGCATGTCGCGATGCTACCAGGCAGGCGCAGACAACTGGACCTAACCGATCGGCTGGACGCGATATTCGATCAGATTGAACGCCTGAAGGCCGGCGTCCGCGCCAAGGTTGAACATCCGTTCCGCGTCCTCAAACAGCAGTTTGGCTATACGAAGACCCGGTACCGGGGGTTGATGAAGAACACCGCCCAGATCACGACACTATTTGCTCTGGGCAACCTGTGGATGGCACGCAAGGCTTTGTGGAACGCTTGAAACGCTCGCAGATTCAGGCCGCGAATCTCGGCAAACAGTGGTCGTCACGCTTCAAAAAGCCAGGCGACCAACCTGCCAGCAGACTCTCATGGCTGATAC
>NZ_JBFPKN010000167.1:0-348 GCF_040948805.1 Paraburkholderia sp. BR13439
CCGATTCTCTGCTGGTGCGTTATACGGTCATCGCGTTGAAGGGAGACTCGGTTGATGGCCAAAATGGACGATGCTACGCGCAAGCGGGTGCGTGCCGGTCGCTTGATGTTGGCGGGAAAGACGCCCGCCGAAGCGGCAAAGATGGTCGGAGTGGCGCGGCAGACCGCATACACGTGGAAGGCCCGACTCGAAGAAGGTGGCATCGATGCGCTTCGCGTGATGGCCACGGGGCGACCGGCCCAACTGGATGCGGCCCAACTCGAAGGTTTGCGCGCAGCGCTGCTGCAGAGCCCGTTGATACACGGATTCCGTACCGAACTGTGGACGCTCAAGCGCGTACGGGTGCTC
>NZ_JBFPKN010000168.1:0-348 GCF_040948805.1 Paraburkholderia sp. BR13439
ACTGGCGCGTCAGGTTCAGCAGGCCACGGGCCAGACGGTCAAGGTGGCGTTCGCGGATCAGGGATATACCGGCGAAGAGCCCGCACAGGCGGCGCTTGACGAAGGGATTGAACTTCAGGTCATCAAGCTGCCGGAGGCGAAAAAGGGGTTCGTGCTGTTGCCGCGCCGCTGGGTGGTCGAGCGCAGCTTCGGCTGGCTCAACCGCTTCCGCCGACTGGCAAGAGACTACGAGCGATTGCCCGAAACTCTGGCCGGCTTGCACTTCGTCGTGTTCTCCGTGCTTATGCTCGTTCACTTTGCAACCCTTAGCAAAAGTGCCTTCTATGAGCAGTCGTTTGTCAAGCCCTT
>NZ_JBFPKN010000169.1:0-342 GCF_040948805.1 Paraburkholderia sp. BR13439
TCTGGTGGTGGGTTTGCCATGGCAGCGCATCGGCGCGGACGGTGTGATCCGTGTCGTTTGAGGACGTTCGGTACGTATACGGTCGCGCTTTCGCGCTCTCCGGGGTTCTGGCAGACTCGTCTGCATGAACTTGCCAGCCGACCTCAACGCTCTTAGCCCGGAACAGTTGCGTGCGCTCGCCACACAACTGATTGCGCGTGTCGAGGACCGGGACAGGGAGATTGAGGAGAAGACCCGGGAGGTCGGCGAGAAGGATCGGGAGCTGCGCTACCGGCAGACCCGCATCGACCAGTTGACCCACGAGATCTCGATTCTCAGGCGCCATCAGTTCGGCAGGCGCAG
>NZ_JBFPKN010000016.1:0-196081 GCF_040948805.1 Paraburkholderia sp. BR13439
GCGCCTCCGGGCAAGCGCATGGGCCACGCCGGCGCGCTGATCTCGGGCGGTGCGGACACCGCTGAAGCGAAGCTGGAAATCATGGACGCATGCGGTATCAAGGTCACGAAGAACCCGTCGGAAATGGCGCGTCTTCTGAAGGCGATGCTGTAAATCGAATTCGCGTGCCGTGCGCGCGCGATTTTGATACGCTTTCGAAGTCCATTCGTGAGCGAGCGGTCCCGAAAAGCGGGGGAGTGCAGACTCCCCCGTTTTTTTTTCGTCCGTGCTCGGGCCGTGTTTCTGTCCGCCCGGTCGATTTTTTCTTATTCTTTTTCCATGCTGGAATTCTTCACGACGCTCAATTGGGGCGCGGTCTTTCAGATTATCGTCATCGACGTTCTGCTCGGCGGCGATAACGCGGTCGTCATTGCGCTAGCCTGCCGCAACCTGCCGCAGTCGCAGCGCATGCGCGGCATCGTGTGGGGAACCGCAGGCGCGATCCTGCTGCGCGTCGTGCTGATCGCGTTCGCAGTCGCGCTGCTCGACGTGCCGTTCCTGAAGTTCGCGGGCGGGTTGCTGCTGCTGTGGATCGGCGTGCGCCTGCTGGCGCCCGCGCACGACGTTCACGACAAGGTGAAGCCGGCCGACAAGCTGATCTCGGCGGTGAAGACGATCATCATTGCGGACGCGGTGATGAGCGTGGACAACGTGATCGCGATCGCCGGCGCTGCCGAAGCCGCGGAGCACGAGCACCGGTTGGCTCTGGTGATCTTTGGCCTCGTCGTGAGCATTCCGCTGATCGTGTGGGGCAGCCAGCTGATTGTGAAGCTGCTCGATCGCTTTCCGGGCATCGTGCTGTTCGGCGCGGGTCTGCTCGGCTGGATCGCGGGTGGCCTGATGGTCAACGACCCGGCCGGCGACCGCTGGCCGATCCTCGATACGCCCGTCGCCGAATACGGGATGAGCATCGCGGGCGCGCTGTTCGTCGTGATCGTCGGTTATCTGTTGAAGCGCCGCAACGCGAAACGCGCGGCGGTGTGAGCATGGCATTGACGGTGCGCCGCTGCCTAAGCCGTGATGCCGTCCGAATGCAAGCCTGGCCATCCGGCTGACTGTGACGCGCGAGCGTCGCTCGCTACGATTGAAACGCCTGTTCCCGATCCACGGGCCGGGCGTTTCTCGTATCAGGAGTCTGCCGATGATCGTTACCTTGCCATATTCCCCTTACTCCCAATCGACGCAAATCTCGCGCAGGTCACGCCGCGCACGCTGGCGCGAGAATTGGTTCACCCGCCTCTGCCGGCGCTGCGGCCTCGGCTTCACGTTGATCGAGTTGATGATCGTGCTGGCGATCGTAGGCGTGATCGCGGCCTATGCGATTCCCGCGTATCAGGACTATCTGGCGCGCAGCCGGGTCGGCGAGGGCTTGTCGCTCGCGGCGTCGGCGCGGCTCGCGGTGGCCGAAAACGCCGCGAGCGGCAACGCGTTCAGCGGCGGTTATGCGTCGCCGCCTGCCACACGCAACGTCGAGTCCATCCAGATCGACGACGACACCGGGCAGATCACGATCACGTACTCGACGCGCGTCGCGCAGGCCGGCGCGAACACGATGACGCTGGTGCCCTCGGTGCCGGACAACGCCGATGCGCCGAGCGCACGCGTCGCGTTGAGCAAGGACACGGTGCAGACCGGTGCGCTGACGTGGGAATGCTTTGCGAGCGGCAAGAGCGCGTCGTCGCTGCCGGCGCCGGGGTCGGGGCCGATGCCGGGTGAAGCGCCGACGCTCGCCGCGAATCTGGCGCCGCCCGAGTGCCGTTCGTAAGGGCCAGATGAACGAGCGAACGAGGCGACGGCCGAGCGCTCACCGGACGACTCGTAGCCACAACGTAAAAGGCTGATTTGCAGCCTATTTCGGCCGAACCGGCGCACAGTGCAACGAAATTTTTGTATAGTGCGCCGGTTGCTGACGCCCACCGTTGATTCGATGCCCACCCCTTTCGCGCGCTACCTGTCTCTCGTACTGCTGGCTCTTGCGTTGATCCTCCCCTATGCGGTTGCCAACCATACGTATCCGATCCCAACTTTCTACGCCGAATTCACCTCGCTCGGGCTGTATCTGCTGACCGGGGTGGCCGTCGTGCTGATGGTCGCGACCACGCGGCCGCGCGTGAGCTTCGCGTCGCCCACGGTCGCGCTCGTGCCCTTGCTGTTCGGCCTCGTGCTGGCCGTGCAGACCTTCGTGCTGCCTCTCGCGAAGCCGTCGATGAACTGGCTCGGCGCGGGCTTCCTGCTCGCTGCGTGGATGGCCGTGCACGTGGGCTATGGCTTCGCGCGCGTGAAACTCGACGAGACCGCGCTGCGCTGGGCGGCGGGGGCGTTGATCGTCGGCGGTCTGTTCGCGGTGTTCAGCCAGGTGATCCAGCTGTTTCACCTCGAAACGCGCGTGGCGCCGCTCGTCGTTGCGTACAACCTCACCGTCGATCGCCGGCCGTTCGGCAACATGGCGCAGGCGAACCACCTCGCGACCTATATCGCGTTCGCGATGGCGGGCGCGCTGTACCTCGTGCAGACGCGCCGCATCGCGCTGCCTATCTGGCTGCTCGTGTCGACGATTTTCTCGGTCGGCCTCGCGCTGACCGTGTCGCGCGGTCCGTGGCTGCAGATGGGTGTGATCGTCGTGGCCGGCTTCTGGATGGCGTTCGCGCAGACCCGCAACGAACCGCAATCGCGCCGTAGCAACCGTGACTGGCTGGTGCCGATCGCGCTCGCGGTGCTGTTTTTCGTGGTCAATGCGGTGATTCGCTGGGCCAATGCGCGCTTTCACCTCGAACTCGGGCAGTCGGCGGCCGAGCGTTTCCAGGATGCCGGCCAGATCGCGCCGCGCATCGCGCTATTGAAGTACGGCTGGACGATGTTCAAGCAGCATCCGCTGCTCGGCGTCGGCTGGGGCGAATTTCCGAGCTATCAGTTTGAGCTCGTCAGGCAACTGGGCGGCGTCGAAATCGCCAACAACTCGCATGACATCTTCGTCGATCTGCTCGCGAAAACCGGTCTGATCGGTCTAGGAATCGTGCTCGTGGGTCTCGTTGCGTGGCTCGTGCGTGTCGTGCGTGCGCCGCAAAGCGCCACGCGCGTGTTCGGCATCGCGCTGATCGGCGTGCTGACGATGCATGCGCTCGTCGAGTATCCGCAGCAGTACATGTTCTTCCTGTTGCCTGCGATGTTCGTGTTCGGCTTGCTCGAAACGCGGCCGTTGCGCGCGGTGCCCGCGAATCTGTCGCTCGGCGCGTTCGCGGTCGTGCTATTCGGCGGACTCGCCGCGCTGTATCCAATCTATCGCGACTATGCGCGTGCCGAGGTGCTGTACTACGGCCAGCGTCCAGCTGAACAGTACAGCGCCGCCCCGTCGTTCATGTTCGGCGCGTGGGGCGAATACGGTCTCGCGACGCTGCAGCCGATGAATCCGCTGAACCTGCAACGTAAGCTCGCGATGCACAAGCAGGCGATCGCGCTATTGCCGGGCGAAACCGTGCTGCGTCGCTACGCGGTGCTGCAGGCGCTGACTGGCGATACCGCGGCGGCGCTCGATACGGTCGAACGCTTGCGGATTTTCGCCGAGGAGCTGAAGGACTGGCCCGCGCAGCTCGGCTATCTGTACCAGCTCGTCGACGAGCAGAAGTCGCTCGCGGGCTTCAAGGAGCAGTTGGTGAAGCGCTACGGCACGCCGGCAGCCGATGCGGTACCGGACGACGACAGCGACGAAGATTGATCGAACCGCGGAGGCGCGAGCATGCTCCCGCCAAGGCAGGCCTGCGCGCCTCGAAGTTCAAAGCTCTGAATACTTCGCGGCGGTGCCTTTCGCCTTGTCGACGGGGTAGCGCGCTTCGTTCAGCTGCAGTTTTTCCGCTGCCGCGTCAACGAGATCGAAGCCCGCGGTATGGGTCACCAGCAGCAGGTACATGAAGACGTCGGCGCACTCGTGCCGGAGGTTCGTCGATTGCTCGGGATCGCTGAGCAGCGTGTCGATCTGCGCGTCGGACTTCCATTGAATCGTCTCCAGAAGCTCGCCGGCTTCGATGCCGGTGGAGACGATCAGATTGCGCAACGTATGAAACTGCCGCCAGTCGCGCGCGTCGCGAAACGCCAGTAGCTGCTTGAGCAGTTCGTCGATGGTCATGTTGCTACCCGGATAGTTGTCGATCCGCGCTTCATGCTTGCGCGACCCAATCCCCCGATTTCCCGCCATGCTTCTCCATCACCTTCACATCGGTGATGGTCATGCCGCGGTCCACCGCCTTGCACATGTCGTACACGGTCAGCAGCCCGACCTGCACGGCGGTGAGCGCTTCCATTTCGACGCCCGTGCGTCCAAACGTCTCGACCTGGACCGTGCAATGCACGCCGGGCATCTGCTCGTCGAGTTCGAAGTCGGCCTTCACGCGTGTCAGCGCGAGCGGATGGCACAGCGGAATCAGATCGGCGGTGCGCTTCGAGGCCTGGATCGCCGCGATCCGCGCGACGCCGATCACGTCGCCCTTTTTGGCGTTGCCGTCGCGGATCAGCGCGAGCGTGTCGGGCAGCATGCGGATCGAGCCACGCGCAATCGCGATGCGCCTGGTCTCCTGCTTGCCGCCGACATCCACCATATGCGCGTCACCAGACGCATCGAAATGAGTGAGTTCAGGCATGGTTGACTCCTTCAGAGGGCGCCTATCATAACAGTGCGGCGTGGCCC
The DNA here is from genome assembly GCF_040948805.1 of Paraburkholderia sp. BR13439. Classification (NCBI taxonomy): domain Bacteria; kingdom Pseudomonadati; phylum Pseudomonadota; class Betaproteobacteria; order Burkholderiales; family Burkholderiaceae; genus Paraburkholderia; species Paraburkholderia sp. BR13439. Next base: position 4,718 of record NZ_JBFPKN010000016.1, read on the forward strand.
CGAATGGTCGCGGCGACCGATTACACTTGCGCTGTGTCGTGCTCTGCGTTTCGCCTTTTCCGCGTCCTGCGACGCCCCTGTCCGCTATCTTATTCCGGGCGCGGGCGGCGTTTTTCGACTTCGTCAGACCGGCTTCGCGATGCATTCAAAACGATTCCTCGCTGCGTTGCTATCCGTCGCGCTCGCAATGCCGCCCGGCGCGTTCGCGCAATCGACCGGCGGGGCGGCCATCACGCCGGGAACCTCATCGTCCGAGGCGCCGCTCGTCAGCGGCCCGAGCGATGAGCATGCCGAGTCGATCCTGCCGCCCGACATCGCGCGCGGCGTGTTCGGCACCTACGGCGGCGCGCAGAGCCGTTTTTCCAATGGCGACGCTAGCGGCAGCAATCGCGGCAAAACCGGCAGCAACGACTGGCGCGCGCCGATCGTCGCGCAGCAATTGCCCGATCTCGGCAGCGGCGGCGCCGGTTCGCTGACTCCACAGGCCGAACGCAAGCTCGGCGAGCGCGTGATGCGCGACATACGGCGCGACCCCGACTATCTCGACGACTGGCTCGTGCGCGACTACCTGAATTCGGTCGCCGCCAAGCTCGCGGCCGCGGCCAGCGCGCTGTACATCGGCGGTTATCGTCCGGATTTCGAACTTTTCGCGGTGCGCGACGCACAGATCAACGCGTTTTCGCTGCCGGGCGGTTTCATCGGCGTGAACACGGGGTTGATCGTGGCGACGCAGACCGAGTCCGAACTCGCGGCGGTGCTGGGTCACGAGATGGGGCACGTTCTGCAGCGGCACATCTCGCGGATGATCTCGAACGGCGAGCGCGGCGGCTACGCGGCGCTCGTCGGCGTGCTGTTCGGCGTGCTGGCAGGCGTACTCGCGCATAGCGGCGACCTCGGCAGCGCGATCGCGCTCGGCAGCGAGGCGTATGCGGTCGACAGCCAGTTGCGCTTCTCGCGATCGGCCGAGCAGGAGGCGGACCGCGTCGGCTTTCTGCTGCTCGCCGGCGCCGGCTACGATCCCTACGCGATGCCGACGTTCTTCCACCGGCTCGACCGCGCGGCGATGAACGAAAACGGCATTCCGGCCTACGCGCGCACGCATCCGCTGACCGGCGAGCGGATCGCCGACATGGAGGACCGCGCGCGCCGCGCGCCATACCGGCAGCCGCATCAAGACTCCGAGTACGGCTTCGTGCGGGCGCGCGCGGGTCTGTTGCAGGGCCATTCGCGCAGCGAATACGCGGATGAGATTTCGCGTTTGCGTTCGGAAATCGAGGACCGGACCGCGCTGAACGTCGCGGCGAACTGGTACGGCATCGCGTACGGGCAGATGCTGCTCGAGCGCTACGACGACGCGGCCGCCTCGCTCGCGAACGCGCGCGCGACCTTCGTCTCGGGCGCGCGTGCGGAAGGCGAGCCCGAGCGCGATTCGCCGAGTCTCGACGTGCTCGCGACCGACATCGCGCGGAGTGCCGGTCACCCCGACGAAGCCGCGCGTCTCGCCGAGTTCGCGCAGAAGCGCTGGCCGCAGTCGAACGCCGCGATCGACATGCATATCCGCACGCTGCTGACGCTGCACCGTTTCACCGACGCCCAGGCGCTCGCGAAAAACGAAACCCGGGCGCACCCCGATCAACCCGCGTGGTGGCTGTATCTCGCGCAGGCGAGTGCGGGCAGTGGCGATGCGTTGACGCAGCATCGCGCGATGGCGGAGAAGTTCGCGCTGGAGGGCGCGTGGCCATCGGCGATCCGGCAGTTGAAGGACGCGCGCGACCTGAAGACGATCGGCTATTACGACCTCGCGACCGTCGACGCGCGTCTGCACGAGATGGAGAACCGCTACAAGGAGGAGCGGCTCGACGAGAAGGGGTAGGGTGGACGCAGGCACACGCCGGCGCGTGCGTCAGACCTGCGCCGCCGCCGGGCTCGCGACGAAGCCGAAGCGCGCGGCCACCTGATCGCGTCGCACGCGTTGCAGCGGCAGTGAGAGTTGAGCGCTCCAGTGGAATGCGCCGCTCAATGAGCCATCGTCGGCGAGCGTCGCGTGATCGGAGAAGATCTCCAGGTCGTGATCGTGCAGCACTGCGATGCGTGGCGGCTGCGAGCGATCGGCGAACAGAATGCCGCCGTCTTCATCGACGAATACCGCCGCCGGCTCGAACGCGCCGCCGCCCTGGTCGTGCAGCGCGAGCGTGCCATCCGCGCGCGCGGACAACCTGACCACCCACGGCGTGTAAGCCAGCTCGACATAAACCCGCTGCGGCCCGTTCTGGAAATACCACTGCCCGCGCTCATCGGCCTCATAGTTCCGGTTGATGAATCCCAGCAGCGCCTCGTGCCGGATCGGCACGCCGTGCGCGCCGCTCGCCTGGGCCGCTTCGTCGCGCATGCGCCAGTTGCCGCGCCGGTCGAGCATCAACCAGCCCGTGCAACTCGGCACGTTCGGCCATTTGGCGAGCGACTGTTTGACGATGTCATCCATGATCGACGTGTTGCTCCAGATAGCCGAACACGCGCCGCGACAGCCAGTCGATGCGGCCCGGGAACGGCCCGGTCATGAAACCCGCGTGGCCGCCGTGCTCAGGCTGATAAAGCTCGACCGCCGCCGACACCTCGTGTCGCGACGGCAGCGCTTCGGCCGGCAGAAACGGGTCATTGCGCGCGTTGAGCACCAGCGTGGGCACTTGAATGAGCGGCAGCAGCGGGCGCGTGGTTGCGGTGCTCCAGTAGTCGTCGGTATTGCGAAAGCCGTGCAGCGGCGCGGTCACGACGTTGTCGAACTCGTACATCGTGCGGCTCGCGAGCATCGCGTCGCGATCGAACAGGCCCGGGAACTGCGCCAGCTTCTGGTTGGCCTTGTGTTTCAGCGTCTTCAGGAAGCTGCGCGTGTAGACGAGGCCGAAGCCCTGCGACAGCGCGCGGCCGCCCGCATGGACGTCGATCGGTGTCGAAATCGCGGCGGCGGCGGCTACCACCTGCGCCGCATCGTCTTGCCGCTCGCCGAGCCAGCGCAGCAGCACGTTGCCGCCGAGCGACACGCCCGCCGCGACCACTGGCCCGCGATGCGCGGCGCGCAGGCGGCGCAGGATCCAGTCGACCTCGTTGCTGTCGGCCAGATGATAGAAGCGCGGCAGCCGGTTCAGCGGGCCGCTGCAGCTGCGAAAGTGCGGCACCACGCCGTGCCAGCCGTATTCGCGCGCGGCGGCCATCAGCGCGACCGCGTAGTGCGACGACGAACTGCCTTCGAGGCCGTGGAACAGCACGAAGAGCGGGGCGGTATCGGTGAGCGGAGTATCGTGTGCGACCCAGTCGAGATCGATGAAATCGCCGTCCGGCGTGTCCCAGCGCTCGCGCCGAAACGACACGGCGGGGCGGCGCGCGAACAACGATGGGACGATCGTCTGCACATGCCGGTTGGGCAGCCACAGCGGCGCGCGGTACAGCAGCTCGACGGTCGCCTCGGCGGCGGCCGCCACCTTGGCGGGGGCCGTACCGGAGGAAGCGGGTTTATGTAACGTCGAACTCATACCGGCGGAAAAGCGAAAAAACGTGAGTCTGAATCTGTCGCGGTTGCCGCGCGTCAGTGCAGCGGGCCCTGGCCATGCCGCATCTTGGTCGCGAACTGGCTGGCGGCCTCGTTCGGCATCGGGCTCGCGTGAATATGCGCAATGCGCCATTCGCCGCGCTCGTGGACCATTACGTAGGTGGTGAAGACCATCGCGGGCGTGGCGGTCGGATCGGCCGGACGATGCGCTTCGGCAATCGCATAGACGACGGTGCCGAGGCTGTCGTAGACGCGGATGTCGAGCGGCTCGATCGACACCGGCAGCGCTTCGAGCTGAGCCTGCAAGCCATTGCGGATGTTCTCGAGACCGTGCAGATGCGAGCCGTCCGCGCAGATGCAGCTGACGAACTCCTCGTCGATCCACAAACCCATCAAGCTGTCGATATTGACCTCGGCGACGGCCTGATAGTAGGCGTTCAGGGTATCGGCGGCGGCTTCGAAGATATGGGCAAAACGTGGCATGGCTCGTCAGTCTCTAGTGCGCGGCGCGCGGTTGCGGGTCAGCGGTAGCGGGACGGTCCAGAGCGCCGGACCATTGCCCCCGGCGTCAGCTTGCCCGTGCCGCAAGGCGCGAACATGACGCGACGCGCTCGGGGGCGTGCGGTGTTGCGTGCAAGTACCAGTCGGCTCAGCGCTGCGCGAGCAGCATGCCGCGCAAATCGCCGAAAACCTGCTCGGCGCTCAACTGCTTCAGACAGTTCAGATGACCGAGTGGGCACTCGCGCTCAAAACAGGGGCTGCATTCGAGATGAAGCCATTGTACCTTCGCGAGCTCGGACAAGGGCGGGGTGTGGCGCGGATCGGTCGAACCGAAAACGGCCACGAGCGGGCGGCGCAGCGCGGCTGCGACGTGCATCAGGCCGGAGTCGTTGGTGACGACCGCGTTGGCCCGCGCGATCAGCGCGCAGGCCTCGCCAAGCGCGGTCTGGCCGCACAGGTTGCGCACGTTCGGCGCCTTTTCGGCGATCGCCTGCGCGAGCGGCGCGTCTTTCGGCGAACCGAGCGCGACGATCTGCGTGTACGGGAACGACTGGCCGACCATCTGCGCGAGCGCGGCGAAGTGCTCGGGCGGCCAGCGCTTGGCGGGACCGTACTCGGCGCCCGGGCAGAACACCAGCAGCGGCACGCGGGTATCGAGGTTGAAGCGCGCCGACACGCGCGACGCCTCGTTCAGATCCGTGTCGAGACGCGGCATCGGCAGATCTTCGGGGACCTTGGCGCCGGGCGCATAGGCGAGGGCGGCGTAGTGGCCGACCATCGGCGGCCGCGCGTCCTTGCGCGGATTCGCGTGACGCACGTTCAGCATGCCATAGCGACTCTCGCCGGTGTAGCCGATGCGCAGCGGAATGCCCGCCAGCCACGGAATCAGCGCCGACTTGAACGAGTTCGGCAGCACGTAGGCCGCGTCGTAGCCGACGTCGCGCAGATCGCTCGACAGCTGCCAGCGGCGCAGCATCTGCAGCTTGCCGTGGGCGAGATCGGTCGCGTAGACGTCGCGGATTTCCGGCATGCGTTCGAGCACGGGGGCGACCCAGCTGGGCGCGACCGCGTCGATGACGATGCGCGGATGCAATTTCACGAGGCGCGCAAACAGCGGCTGCGCCATCAATGCGTCACCGATCCAGTTCGGTGCGATAACCAACGCGCGACGCATCAGAGTGGGTGTCCGGTGTCGATAACAAGCGCCGCGCGCGATGCGCGTGGCACTCGGATGGGTAAAAGGGGAAAGCGGAAAGCCGCGCGGCGCGAGGGCCTCACGGGTCGTGCGATCGAACCTGCGGCGCGGCGAGCGCGCGATCGGAAAGTCGCGCCTCGTGCCGCTGAAGCCGGCTCAGGACCGCTCGATGCGCTGGATCAATGGCCCTTGATCACTTCGCCGTCGCGCAGCTTGTAGCGCGTGCTGCAATACGGGCAACGCGCTTCGCCGTGCGACACGTCGATGAACACGCGCGGATGCGCGCTCCAGCGCGGCATGGCCGGGTTCGGACAATATGCCGGCAGATCTTTTGCCGTCAGTTCGACCAGCGGCATTTCCTTGATTTCGCTCATGACACTTTCTCGTTGTATGCGGGGTGCTTGCAGCGCGCCGCCGATGGGCAGCGCGGCGCATCTCGAAACGTCGCTCAGATTTTCGTGAGCCAGTGCGCGTACTTCTCGCTCTTGCCGATCACGACGTCGAAGAAGGCGGACTGCAGCTTTTCGGTGATCGGGCCGCGCACGCCGGCGCCGATCCTGCGATTGTCGAGTTCGCGGATCGGCGTGACTTCGGCTGCCGTGCCGGTGAAGAACGCTTCGTCGCAGGTATAGACTTCGTCGCGCGTGATGCGTTTTTCGATCACCTGGATGCCCATGTCGCGCGCGAGCGTGATCACGGTGTCGCGCGTGATGCCGTCGAGGCACGACGACAGGTCAGGCGTGTACAGCTTGCCGTTGTTGACGAGGAAGAAGTTCTCCCCCGAGCCTTCCGACACGTAGCCGTCGACGTCGAGCAGCAGCGCTTCGTCGTAGCCGTCGGCGATCGCTTCCTGGTTCGCGAGGATCGAGTTCACGTACCAGCCCGATGCCTTCGCGCGCACCATCGACACGTTCACGTGATGGCGCGTGAACGACGACGTCTTCACGCGAATACCCTTGGTGATGCCGTCTTCGCCGAGGTAGGCGCCCCACGGCCACGCGGCGATCGCGACGTGAATCGTGTTGCCCTTGGCCGACACGCCGAGCTTTTCCGAGCCGACCCAGATGATCGGGCGCAGATAGCACGTCTCGAGCTTGTTCTCGCGGACCACTTCGCGCTGCGCGGCGGCGAGCGTTTCATGGTCGAACGGCACGTCCATCTGGAAGATCTTCGCCGAGTTCAGCAGGCGCTTGGTGTGCTCCTGCAGGCGGAAAATCGCGGTGGCGCCGTCGGCCGTCTTGTAAGCGCGCACACCCTCGAACACGCCCATGCCGTAGTGCAGCGTGTGGGTGAGCACGTGGATTTTGGCATCGCGCCAGTCGATGAGCTTGCCATCCATCCAGATCTTGCCGTCGCGGTCGGCCATTGACATACGGTTCTCCAGCAGGTGCGTTATGAGGTGCGGCCATGAGCGCAGGACATAGCCGGGAGCGCTATTTTAGCGTCTTTTGCACACACAACGGGCATTTGGGCGCACCCCGGACGCTATAATCCAGCGCACGCATAAATCAACTCCGGATGCGCCAGCGGGTGGTCTCGCAAGCTGGCGCCGGCCCGGCCTTCTTGACGGCGTTCCCTGCGCCCGCAATCTTCGCCCGATGCTCGCTCGACTGTCCGACACCGATCGCCGCGCTTTTCATGAAGGCGCGCGCGCCTATGCCCCCACGCTGATGGCGATTTTTTCCTGGGGCCTCGTGACGGGCATCGCGACGAGCAAGTCCGTCCTGACGCTGCCGCAGGCGCTCACGATGTCGCTCCTGTGCTACGCCGGTTCGTCGCAGCTGGCGGTGCTGCCGCTCCTCGCGGCGAAGCTGCCGGTGTGGACCGTGCTGCTGACCGCGGCGATGGTCAACACCCGCTTCGTGATCTTCAGCGTCGGCCTCGCGCCGCATTTCTCGTATCTGCCGATGTGGCGGCGCATCGTGCTCGGCTATTTCAACGGCGACGTGATCTATCTGCTCTTCGTCAAGAAGAGCTTTCCGACCGGCTACGTGCCGGGCAAGGAGGCGTACTTCTGGGGCATGGCGGTATCGAGCTGGCTGTCGTGGCAGGTGTCGTCGATCGTCGGCATCCTGCTCGCGAGCCTGATTCCGGACAACTGGGGGCTCGCGCTTGCCGGTACGCTCGCGCTGTTGCCCATCATGGTGTCGGCGGTCGCGACGCGCTCCACGCTGGCCGCAGTCAGCGTGGCCGCCATCGTGGCGCTGCTCGCGCTCGATCTGCCGTATCGGCTCGCGCTGCCGTTCGCGGTGATCGCGGCGATCGTCGCCGGCAGCGCGGCCGACCTGATGATCGAGCGCGCGGACCTGCGCCGCATCCGCGGCGTGAACGATCGCGCCGGAGATTCCCGATGACCTCAACGCAAATCTGGCTCGCCATCTTCGGCATGACCTTCGTCACCGCGCTCACGCGCGCGATGTTTCTGATCGGCGGCGAGCGCACGGTGCTGCCGGCGCGCGTGCAGAAGATGCTGCGCTACGCGCCGGCCGCGGCGCTCGCCGCCGTGGTGGTGCCCGACGTGTTGACGACACCCGACGGACTGTCGTTGGCGGCTTCCAATCATGAGCTTTACGCGACCCTCGCCGGCCTCGGCTGGTTTTTGTGGCGCCGCACCATGCTCGGCACGATCGTGACCGGGATGGTCGTGTTCACGCTGATGCGCGTCTTCCTGTGATGGTCCGGCTCCAAGTGTGGAGATGATGCCGCGCCGCGCGGCAGCGACGGCCTCGCGGTCAAATACGCGAGATTCGCCGCGTCGCGGTCAGATGGCCGTTGGGATCAGTTAAAATGCCCTTTTCCGGGTTGAGCGCGCCCCCGCAAGGCGCCTGGTGCCGCGGCCGGCCGCCGGCGCCCGATCCCGCGGAGCCGTTGGGCCGAAGCGCCGGAGTTCGCCGCGCCTCGTTCCCGCGCGCTGTCCGCCACCGCCTTCTCATCAACTCGCATACTCAAGCCCATGAACAAGGTATTGCGTCTCTCCGACCTGATCGCCGAAGGCAAGCTGTCCGGCAAACGCGTGTTCATCCGCGCTGATCTGAACGTGCCGCAGGACGATCAAGGCAACATCACCGAAGACACCCGCATCCGCGCTTCCGTGCCGGCCATCAAGGCCGCGCTCGACGCCGGCGCCGCCGTGATGGTCACCTCGCACCTGGGTCGCCCGACCGAAGGCGACTTCAAGCCGGAAGACTCGCTCGCGCCGGTGGCGAAGCGTCTGGCCGAGCTGCTCGGCCGCGACGTGCCGCTCGTCGCGAACTGGGTCGAAAACGGCGTGAACGTCGCGCCGGGCTCGGTCGTGCTGCTCGAAAACTGCCGCGTCAACAAGGGCGAAAAGAAAGATTCCGACGAGCTCGCGCAGAAAATGGCCAAGCTCTGCGATATCTACGTGAACGACGCGTTCGGCACCGCGCACCGCGCCGAAGCGACCACGCACGGCATCGCGAAATATGCGCCGGTCGCCTGCGCGGGTCCGCTGCTCGCCGCTGAGCTCGAAGCGCTCGGCAAGGCGCTCGGCGCACCGAAGCGTCCGCTCGTGGCGATCGTCGCGGGTTCGAAGGTGTCGACCAAGCTGACCATCCTGAAGTCGCTCGCTGAGAAGGTCGACCAGTTGATCGTCGGCGGCGGCATCGCCAATACGTTCATGCTCGCGGCCGGCCTGAAGATCGGCAAGTCGCTCGCCGAAGCCGATCTCGTCGCCGAAGCGAAGGCGATCATCGACGCGGCCAAGGCCCGCGGCGCCTCGGTGCCGATTCCGACCGACGTGGTCACGGCCAAGGAGTTCTCGCCGACCGCGAAGGCCGAAGTGAAGGCCGTCGCCGATGTGCAGGACGACGACATGATTCTCGACATCGGCCCGGAAACGGCCAAGGTGCTCGCCGCACAGCTCGAGAAGGCCGGCACGATCGTGTGGAACGGCCCGGTCGGCGTGTTCGAGTTCGACCAGTTCGGCAACGGCACGAAGACGCTCGCGGACGCGATCGCGCGCTCGGCTGCGTTCTCGATCGCAGGCGGCGGCGACACGCTCGCGGCGATCGCCAAGTACGGCATCCACGATCAGGTCAGCTACATTTCGACGGGCGGCGGCGCGTTCCTCGAGTTCCTCGAGGGCAAGAAGCTGCCGGCGGTCGAAGTTCTGGAATCGCGGGCTTAACGTGGCGACGCGCTCCCCAGCGGCGAAGTCGACCAAGGCGCGTGGCGCGAAAGCGCCGCGCGGCAACGCGACAACACTGGCACGGGAGCGCGCGACACGCGCGGCCGCTGCGTCGGCGACGCCCGGACAGGACGTGGCCGCCGAGGCGCTGACAGCGCCCGCGGCCGCCGACGCGGAGCAACTGCCAACTTCTTCACAAGCCGGATCTGGTCAACACGATTCGGCCCAGCCGGAACAGCCTTCCGGCAAGCAGGACAGCAAATCTCCGGCGCGCGAGGCGCCGGTCCCGAATACCGCATCACCCGCCTCACTCCACAAAGCGACACCGGCCACAACCGGCGCGCGACCCCACGTAGCATCTTTCGATGCGCGAACTCCGCAGCAGCCCCGCAGCGCTCTTTCCAGCGATTTCATCCAGACGAGGAGACTCATGCATCGCGCCACCAAGATTGTCGCTACTGTCGGTCCGGCTTCCAGCACGCCGGAAATCCTGCTGCAAATGATTCAGGCAGGATTGGACGTGGTGCGGCTCAATTTCTCACACGGCACCGCCGACGACCATCGCCAGCGCGCCGAATACGTTCGCGAGGCGGCCCGTCAGGCGGGCCGCGAAGTCGCCATCATGGCCGACCTGCAAGGCCCGAAGATTCGCGTCGGCAAATTCGAAAACGGCCGCACGACGCTCGTCACCGGCAATCCTTTCATCCTCGATGCGGAATGCGAGCTCGGCAACGACGAGCGCGTCGGCCTCGACTACAAGGACCTGCCGCGCGACCTGAAGCCGGGCGACGTGCTGCTGCTCAACGACGGCCTGATCGTGCTCAGCGTGCAACGCGTGATCGGCCAGGAGATCCACACGGTCGTGAAGATCGGCGGCGAGCTGTCGAACAACAAGGGCATCAACCGCCAGGGCGGCGGTCTGTCGGCCCCCGCGCTCACCGCGAAAGACATGGAGGACATCCGCACGGCGATGTCGCTCGGTGTCGATTTCATCGCGGTGTCGTTCCCGAAGAACGCGACCGACATGGAAATGGCCCGCCAGCTCGCGAACATCGCCGGCGCGCCGTACGGCATCAAGCCGAAGATGATCGCGAAGATCGAGCGCGCGGAAGCGATTCCGGCGCTGCAAGGCATTCTCGACGCTTCGGACGGCATCATGGTCGCGCGTGGCGACCTGGCCGTGGAAGTCGGCAATGCCGCCGTGCCGGCGCTGCAAAAGCGCATGATCCGCATGGCGCGCGAGTCGAACAAGTTCGTGATCACCGCGACGCAGATGATGGAGTCGATGATCCACGCGCCGGTGCCGACCCGCGCGGAAGTGTCGGACGTCGCCAATGCGGTGCTCGACGGCACCGACGCGGTGATGCTGTCGGCGGAATCGGCGGCGGGCAAGTACCCGGTACAGACCATCGAGACCATGGCCGCGATCTGCGTGGAAGCGGAAAAGTCCGAGCAGTCGGAGCTCGACAAGGATTTCCTCGACCGCACGTTCACGCGGATCGACCAGTCGATCGCGATGGGCGCGCTGTTCACCGCTTACCACCTCGGCGCCAAGGCGATCGTCGCGCTCACCGAATCGGGCTCGACCGCGCTCTGGATGTCGCGCCACTGGACCCACGTGCCGATCTTCGCGCTGACGCCGCGCGTCGGCAGCGAACGCGCGATGGCGCTATACCGCAACGTGACCTCGCTGCATCTGGACACCAACACCGACCGCGACACGGCGCTGCAGCAGGCGCTCGAAACGGTGGTCGGCAAGGGTTACGCGTCGCACGGCGATATGGTCGTGCTGACGGTCGGCGAGCCGATGGGGCAGGCGGGCGGCACCAACACGTTGAAGATCGTGCGGGTCGGTGAACCGTACTGATCAGGCAGGACTGCTCGATCGGCACGGGCTCGATTGAGCGAAGCAGGCCGGCGAAACCCGCACGGTCCATGTGCGACGGCGCACCAAAGCGCCGGTGTCGCCGCGGGAACGCCGCCTGCTTCGCGATAAAATCGCCGCAAAAGATGCCGACGGCAAAAGAATTCGTTTCAATCCAAGGAGCTTAAGCATGCCTCTCGTATCAATGCGTCAACTGCTGGACCATGCCGCGGAAAACGGCTATGGCCTTCCGGCATTCAACGTGAACAACCTGGAGCAGGTGCAGGCGATCATGGCCGCGGCCGACAAGGTCAACGCCCCGGTCATCATGCAGGCGTCGGCTGGTGCGCGTAAGTACGCGGGCGAGCCGTTCTTGCGTCATCTGATCGAAGCGGCGGTCGAGTCGTATCCGCACATTCCGGTCGTGATGCACCAGGATCACGGTCAGTCGCCGGCAGTGTGTATGGCGGCGATCCGCAGCGGTTTCACCAGCGTGATGATGGACGGTTCGCTCGAAGCCGACGGCAAGACGGTCGCATCCTACGAGTACAACGTCGAAGTGTCGCGCAAGGTCGTCGAAGCGGCGCACTCGATCGGCGTCACCGTCGAGGCGGAGCTGGGCGTGCTCGGTTCGCTCGAAACGATGAAGGGCGACAAGGAAGACGGCCACGGCGCCGAAGGCACGATGACGCGCGAGCAGCTGCTGACCGATCCGGAGCAGGCGGCCGACTTCGTCAAGCTGACCCAGTGCGACGCGCTGGCCATCGCGATCGGCACCTCGCACGGCGCCTACAAGTTCAGCAAGAAGCCGACGGGAGACATCCTGTCGATCCAGCGCATCAAGGAAATCCATCAGCGCATTCCGAACACGCACCTCGTGATGCACGGCTCGTCGTCGGTGCCGCAGGAGCTGCTCGCGGAAATCCGCGAATTCGGCGGCGACATGAAGGAAACCTACGGCGTGCCGGTCGAGGAAATCCAGGAAGGTATCCGTCACGGCGTGCGCAAGGTCAACATCGACACCGACCTGCGGCTGGCGATCACGGGCGCGATCCGCCGCTACATGGCGACCAACCCGGGCAAGTTCGATCCGCGCGACTACCTGAAGCCGGCGCGCGAAGCGGCGATGAAGATCTGTATCGACCGTTACATGCAATTCGGCTGCGAAGGCCAGGCTGGCAAGATCAAGCCGGTTTCGCTTGATAAAATTGCAGAGAAGTACAAGTCGGGCGAGCTCGCGCAAGTCGTCCGCTAAGCTGTAGTTTTGGCTCCGCGCCTGGCCGCGCGCTTAGCCGTTTGGCCAGGTTGTCGTCCGATCGCCGTTCCCGCATCATCGGGGGAACGGCGTTTCCCTTTTGTTCCGGTCACATTTTTTGCCCCACTTTTAGCGAACCACGACGATGTCTACCCTTTACGAATCCACGCTCCGCTCGCTGCCGCTGCTCGGCCGCGGCAAAGTCCGCGACAACTATGCGGTGGGCAACGACCAGTTGCTGATCGTCACGACCGACCGACTGTCGGCGTTCGACGTGATCATGGGCGAGCCGATTCCGAACAAGGGCCGCGTGCTCAACGCGATGGCGAACTTCTGGTTCGAGAAGCTGCAGCACGTGGTGCCGAACCACCTGACGGGCGTCGCGCCCGAGTCGGTGGTCGCGCCGGACGAAGTCGAGCAGGTCAAGGGGCGCGCGGTGGTCGTCAAGCGTCTCGAGCCGATCCTCGTCGAAGCCGTGGTGCGCGGCTATCTGGCCGGCAGCGGCTGGAAGGATTACCAGGCCACCGGTTCGGTCTGCGGCGTGCAACTGCCGGCGGGCCTGCAAAACGCGCAGAAGCTGCCCGAGCCGATCTTCACGCCGGCTGCCAAAGCTGAGATGGGCCACCACGACGAAAACATCACCTACGACGAGATGGAGCGCCGCATCGGCACCGAGCTGTCGGCCACGATCCGCGACATCTCGATCCGCCTGTACAAGGAAGCCGCTGATTACGCGGCGACGCGCGGCATCATCATCGCGGACACGAAGTTCGAATTCGGTCTCGATAACCACGGCAAGCTGTACCTGATGGACGAGGCGCTCACGGCCGATTCGTCGCGCTTCTGGCCGGCCGACCAGTACCAGGTCGGCACCAACCCGCCGTCGTTCGACAAGCAGTTCGTGCGCGATTGGCTCGAAACCCAGCCGTGGAAGAAAGAGCCGCCGGCGCCGAAGCTGCCGGACGATGTGGTCGCAAAGACGGGTGAGAAATACCAGGAAGCGCTCGAGCGCCTGACCGGGCACAAGCTCGACTAATCTGATTGCGCGCGCCGTGTCAGGCGCGCATCGCCCGGAAACAAGGAAGCCGTAAAGATGAGTGAAGCACAAACCGCCCATAAGCATGATGCGCCGGTCGTCGGCGTATTGATGGGCTCCAGTTCCGACTGGGAAGTGATGAAAAACGCCGTCGCGATTCTGCAGGAATTCGGCGTGCCGTACGAAGCGAAGGTCGTGTCCGCGCATCGCATGCCGGACGAAATGTTCGCCTATGCTGAAAGCGCGCGCGAGCGCGGCATTCGCGCAATCATCGCGGGCGCGGGCGGCGCGGCGCACCTGCCCGGCATGCTGGCCGCGAAAACCACGGTGCCGGTGCTCGGCGTACCGGTCGCGAGCAAGTATCTGAAGGGTGTCGATTCGCTGCATTCGATCGTGCAGATGCCCAAGGGCGTGCCGGTCGCGACGTTTGCGATCGGCGAAGCGGGCGCCGCGAACGCGGCGCTGTTCGCGGTGTCGCTGCTGTCCGGCACCAGCGCCGAATACGCGGACAAGCTCGCTGCATTCCGCGTGCGCCAGAACGAAGCGGCTCATGCGATGGTATTGCCGGCGCTGTAAGCGCGCCGGTTGTTTGATAAGACGTCCCCTGTCCGACCCCCGGCCGGGTGCCCGCCGCTCGGTATGCGAGCGCGACGCGTATCCGGCCGCGACTGACCACCAAGATGAACCCTGACAACACACCGGTTTCACCGATTCTGCCCGGCGCATGGCTTGGCATGGTCGGTGGCGGCCAGCTTGGCCGCATGTTCTGCTTTGCCGCCCAGGCGATGGGCTATCGCGTCGCCGTCCTCGATCCGGACGAAACCAGCCCGGCCGGTGCGGTCGCCGACCGCCACCTGCGCGCGGCCTACGACGACGAAGCGGCGCTGACCGAACTCGCGCGGCTATGCGCGGCGGTGTCGACCGAATTCGAGAACGTGCCGGCCGCGAGCCTCGACTTTCTCGGCAAGACCACCTTCGTGAGCCCGGCGGGGCGTTGCGTCGCCGTCGCGCAAGACCGGATCGCCGAGAAGCGCTTTATCGCGTCGTCGGGCGTGACGGTCGCGCCGCACGTCGTGATCGAGTCGTCGGATGCGCTTGCGGGGCTGGGCGATGCCGAGCTCGAAGCGGTGCTGCCCGGTATTCTGAAAACGGCGCGCATGGGCTACGACGGCAAGGGTCAGATTCGCGTGCGTAACGCCGAGGAAGTGCGCGAGGCGCATGCGTCGCTCGGCGGCGTGCCGTGCGTGCTCGAGAAGCGCCTGCCGCTGAAGTTCGAAGTGTCGGCGCTGATCGCGCGCACGGCGAGCGGGGCGTCGGTCGTCTATCCGCTCGCGCAGAACACCCATCGCGACGGCGTGCTGTCGCACACCATCGTTCCCGCGCCGGACGCATCGCCAGCGCTGGTGCAGCAGGCTCAACAGGCCGCGCTGCGGATCGCCGAGACACTCGGCTATGTCGGCGTGCTGTGCGTCGAGTTTTTCATTCTGGAAGACGGCTCGCTGGTCGCCAACGAAATGGCGCCGCGTCCGCACAACTCCGGCCACTACACGGTCGACGCGTGCGCGACGAGCCAGTTCGAGCAGCAGGTGCGCGCAATGACCAGCATGCCGCTCGGCGACACGCGCCAGCATTCGCCGGCGGTGATGCTGAACATCCTCGGCGACGTGTGGTTCCCGGACGGTCCGAAGCGCGCGGCGGTCACGCCGCCGTGGCAGGAAGTCGCCGCGATGCCGGCCGCGCGCCTGCATCTGTACGGTAAGGAAGAGGCGCGTTGCGGCCGCAAGATGGGTCACGTGAACTTCACCGCGTCGACGCTCGAAGAAGCCCGCACGGCGGCGCGCGATTGCGCGCGGCTGCTGCACATTGCCACCAGCTGAAGCGCGCGCCATGCCGGATCAACAGAAACCCGCCGAGGACGCTACCAACGCGTTGCCGGTCAGCGCCGCGCAGATCGAGCACGCGGCGACCCTGCTCGACGCGGGTGGGCTCGTCGCGTTTCCGACCGAGACCGTGTACGGCCTCGGCGGCGATGCCGAGAACCCGGACGCGGTCGCGCGCATTTACGCGGCGAAGGGGCGGCCGGCCAATCATCCGGTGATCGTGCATCTCGCGCCGCATGGCGATCCGAACTACTGGGTCGAACATTTGCCGGCGGATGCACAGCGCCTGATCGACGCGTTCTGGCCGGGGCCGCTCACGCTGATACTCAAGCGCGCCGCGCGCATTCCCGCGGCGGTCAGCGGCGGGCAGGATTCGGTGGGCTTGCGCTGCCCGTCGCATCCGGTAGCGCAGGCCTTGCTCGAAGCGTTCAGCGCGTTGCGCGGCGGCCATGGCGGCGTCGCCGCGCCGTCGGCGAACCGCTTCGGACATGTGAGCCCGACCACCGCGCAGCATGTGCGCGACGAGTTCGGCAGCGCGATTCATGTGCTCGATGGCGGCGCGTCGGATGTCGGCATCGAGTCGACGATTCTGGATCTGTCGCGCGGCTTTCCGGCGCTGCTGAGGCCCGGTCGCGTGACGCCGCAGGATATCGCCGACGTGCTTGGAGAGGCGCCGCGTCTGCCTGACGGGTCGGATGCGACCGCGCCGCGCGCCTCGGGCACGTTGAAAGCGCATTACGCGCCGCGCACGCCGCTCGCGCTGCTGCCGTTTAGCGAACTCGAGCCGCTGCTCGCGGTGCGCGCACCGGGCGAGCGCGTCGCGCTGGTCGCGCGCGCGTCGCGTGCGGGACAGTGGGCCGGTGCCGACGGCGTGCATTTCGTCGCGGCGCCGGAAGACCCGCACGTCTATGCGCGCGAACTCTACGGCTTGCTGCGCGCGCTCGATCGCGCGAACGTCACGCGGATTCTGATCGAGAAGCTGCCCGACACGATCGAATGGATCGCGGTCAACGATCGGCTCGGGCGCGCGGCGGCGGCATTCGAAGCGCAGCGCTGAGGTGTTCGGCTAGCTGCGCGGCGTAGCGTGGCTACCGGAAATAGACAAAGGCCCGGCTCGTTCAACGAGCCGGGCCTTTTGCTATCCAGGCAAGCTTGACGCAGTGTTACTTGCCAAGCCCGCTAGCAGCGATCTGCTTCTCGACCTGCTGCGCGATCAGCGCTCCCGTATGCGTGGTCGGATGTACGAGGTCGGCGAAGATGTAGCTCTGGTCCGCGCCGGCCACCGTGTAGGTCTCCGGCGAACAGAACAGCGACGACGCGAGGGCGGTGCCGAAAGCCGCCGCCGTCTGGCCGGAGGCGAGCACGCTCGGGTTCTTCGTCGCGTACGCGGTCGCGGCCGCAGCCATCGACGTCAGGTTACACGCGGTGCCCGTATTCGACACGGTGAAGCCGAGCGCCTGGTAGTTGGCCAACGTCTGGTCCAGCAACGCGAACGAGTCCAGGTAGATCACCTGCGAGGTCGACGCGAGCCCTTGCTTCAGCACGCCGTTGTAGGTCTGAACCAGTGCGTTGATGAGTGCCTGGCCTGATGTGCCCGCGGCGAGCCCTTGCGGCGTCTGCGCGATGTCCGGCACGTTTGACACCACCACATGCGTCGCGCCCGCGGCGACGATCTTTTGCACCGTGGCGACGAACGTGGTCGCCGCGGTCTGGATCGCCAGCAACTCGGTCTGCGTGGCCGTAGCCGACGCGGTGGCGGCCGCCGCCTGTGCGGCGGCCGCGCTGCCGCCGGCCTGGAGCACCGCCGTGGCCGCTGCCGTGCCGGCAGCCGAGACCGTTTGCACCGCGACGAAGATGTCGTTCGCGCCGCCGTTGATCAGCACGAGCTGGTTCGAATTGAAGCTGTTGTTGTGCGCAGACAGATACTCGCTGACCTGTGTCGTGACCGGCACCGTAGTCGCGGCCATGTTGTTCGGCGCGAAGCCGACCCCCGGCTGCAGATCGACACGCGAGCCGCCTTGCGCATAACCGAGACCGCCCGCCGCGGTGAGCGGGTTGCCGAAGCCGCCGACGTACGCGGGGGTGAGCGTGCCGCCATAGTACTCGGCGACCTTCTGCGTCCAGATTTCGCCCGGATTCGTCGTGAAGCGGCCGCCGCCCGTGCCGACGTTCGCCTGAACCGCCGCCTGGTAGGTGCCGACATCCGACAGACTGTCGCCGAACGACACGACCTGCAGCGAGACGCCCCCCGGCGGCGTGTTGCTGCTCGAACTATTGTTGTCTCCGCCACCGCCGCACGCTGCGAGCGCTGCGAACACTGCGCTCGCCACGGCGATCTGCGTGACGCGCAACCATTGCTGTTTCTTCGAAGCGGTTTGATTCATGTTGACTACATCTCCTCGTATGTGTGGCCCTTGATGCCATGTGTTGCAGGCGGCGTCCACCGCGTTGGCGGCGTGACGACAGCTTACAGAATCTTCTGCGGCGTGCGCGATGTCCGCAGCGCGGCCATATGGTTCGGGTTCAAGCCGGGTAGTTCGGCGGTGGCTTTGCTCATGGTGTCGTTCGTACCCGCATGGGGATGCGCGTTCGATCCCGCGTGGAGGCCGCTGGCGCCGCCAGGCATCACCGCGCGCTGCGCATGATAAGCGGCGGCCCAGGCGGGCGGCGCGAACAGCGCGCGCCACTTGTTGCGCCAGCCGCGCACGCTTGCGAAGTCCGCGGCCATCGACGCCCATTCGTGGAACGTCGCTTTCAGCGGGTTGTACGTGTAAAGCGGCTCGACGATGCCGTATCGCGGCGTCTCGTGCGGATCTTCGTCGACGTAGCTGCCGAACAGGCGATCCCAGATCACCAGCACACCTGCGTAATTGCGATCGATGTAGCGATCGTTGCGCGCATGATGCACACGATGGATCGACGGCGTGTTGAACACGTACTCGAGCCAGCCGAGCTTGCCGATCACCTGCGTATGAACGAAGAACTGGAAGCCGAGATTGATCAGCACGATCGCGACGATCTGCTCAGGGGCAAAGCCGAGGAACGCGAGCGGAATCCAGAAAATCCACATGCCGGCGATCGGGTACATCAGGCTCTGGCGGAACGCGGTCGAAAAATTCATCCGCTCCGACGAGTGATGCACGACGTGCGCGGCCCACAGCCAGCGCACCCGATGACTGCAGCGATGAAACACGTAATAGAGCAGGTCCTGCGCGACGAACAGCACGACGAACGACAGCCACGTCGCTGGCCATGTATGAATGCGGTAGTGCTCGTAGAAGAACGTGTAGACAGGGATGATCGCGAGCCACGCGAGCTTGTCGGCGGCCTGCTGCAGCAGCGCGAGCGCGGCGTTGCACAGCGTGTCGCGCCAGCTGTAGAGCCGCTCGGCCGGGCGCGTGCGGCTCACGTGCCACGCCTCCCAGCCGATGCAGGCAAGAAAGACGGGCGCCATGGCGAGCAGCAGCAATTCGGCATCGAATTGCATCGTGTCTCCCTTCCTGGTCCCTGACCGCCGCGCGGTACGCGGCGGGTGGTGTCGTTATCGTTGGTGAAGGTCGCGCGGTCCGACGACCGGCGCCCTGCACGGCAAGCGCGTGGTGTCGCGCACCGCATGATGCCCGACAGCGTACACGGTTAGAAGCTTGCCGCGCGCGGCATCGCTAGAAGGAATACTCAGTGGCCGCCGCGCTTGCGCGGGTTTTTCCTGGGCTTCTCGCGCACTTCCTCGATGGGCGCGGCGACCTTCGTGAAGCCCTGCGACGGGCCTTCGTACACCCATTCGAGCAGCGCGTCGTGTGCGGCGCGCGCCGCTTCGGAATGCGGATCGTTGATCAGGCTGACGACGATGTAGCTGTTGCCGTCGGCCGATGCGACGTAGCCCGCGATCGCGCGCACGTCGCGCAGCGTGCCGGTCTTGATGTGAGCGTTGCCGCCCGCGCCCTGGCTGGTCAGGCGGTTGCGCATCGTGCCGTCGACACCGGCGATCGGCAGCGAATCGACGAACACCTGCGCGACCGGGCTCGCGTTCGCGCGCTGCAGCACATCGGCGAGCGCGAGCGCGGTGATGTGCTCGTCGCGCGACAGGCCCGAGCCATTGTCGAGCGACAGGTATTCGGTGTTCAGGCTGTCGCGGGTCAGGAAAGCTTCGACCGCGCGCGCGGCTTTCGCGGGCGTGGCGGGCGCTCTTTCCTCGGCGGCGCCGATGGTCAGGAACAGGTTGCGCGCCATCGTGTTGTTGCTGAACTTGTTGATGTCGCGAACGATGTCCGACAGCATCGGCCCCTCGTGCGTCGCGACGAGCTTCGCGCCAGCGGGCACCGCGCCTTCGCGGGTCGTGCCCGTGAAAGTGCCGCCAGTTTGCTGCCACAGCGCGAGGAAGCCGCGCGCGAAGAACGTCGAGTGATCGAGCACGGCGACGTTGATCGTGCGCAAATCGCAACGCACCGGCAGGTCGCCGATGAACGACGCAACGAGCGTGCCGTCAGGCTGTGGCGTGACGGTCGGCGTCGGCAACTCGCCGCGGCATGGGCCGTTGGTCGCGCGCAACTGGTTGTCGATGCGCAACTGAGCGAGCGGGGGCAGCACGTCGATCGCCACCGTGCCGTCGGGCGATGGCGTCAGCGTGAACGACAGCGATTTGAACGCGTACAGCAGCGGATCCGGGCCGACGTTGTACGGTGCGTTCACGTCGTCGTCGAACGCGGGCAGGTCGCGGGTCGACGGATCGAAGTAGCGCTTGTCGAGCACTAGCGCGCCGTCGATGCCGTTGATGCCCGCCTTGTGAATCTTCTGCACGAGGTCGATCAGTTCTTCGGGCACGAGCTTGGGATCGCCGGTGCCCTGGATGTACAGATTGCCGTGGAGCACGCCGTTCGCGTCGAGCGGGCCGTCCGCGTACGCGCTGGTGCGCCAGCGGTAGCCGGGGCCGAGGATCGACAGGCCTGCATAGGTGGTGACGAGCTTCATCGTCGAGGCGGGCATCATCGGCTTGCCGGCGTTCAGCGCGAGGATCGGCGTGCGATCGCCGACCTTTTCGACGACCACGCTGATCGACGACAACGGCACGTGCGCGCGGTGCAGACCGACCATCACCGGTTGCGGCAGTACCGTCGTGACGTTGACGCTCGGATGTGTGGCCCTGATGCGTGCCTGCGCGGCCAGCGGCAGCAGCGCGCCCGCGCCGAGCGTGGCGGCGCAGAGCCAGACGGCGGCGCGCGTCGCGAAGCGGTTAGGCATGAAGACTGCGCGATGGAGCATACGGCGCGAGCGCAGCGCCATACGGCGTGCGATGGAAGACAGAAAAGCGTGCGTCATGAACGGGTGAACGGGCAAACGGACGAGCGGGATTTCAAGGTGTGCGGCGTGCAGCGTGCGCGGGACAATGAAACGGCAAGCTGGTCGGTTCGACGGCGCGGTAGCGCGCCGTCGCGCTACCCAACGGCCGTCGCGCGACGCAAAGCGCCCATTGTAGTGACATGCCGCGACGCTGCGGTGAAAAAAGCGCCACACACCGCGCAGGCCGGAAGCGGGCGCTAGAATGCGGCATCATCCAATCATTTGGAACGGACAACCATGCGCATCCTGCTAGTCGAAGATGACCGGATGATCGCCGAAGGCGTGCGCAAGGCGCTGCGCGGCGAAGGCTTCGCCGTCGATTGGGTCGAGGACGGCGAAGCGGCGCTGCACGCGGCGGCAGCCCAGCCTTACGATCTCGCGTTGCTCGATCTCGGTCTGCCCAAGCGCGACGGTCTCGAGGTGCTGCGCGCACTGCGCGCGCGCGGCAATGCGCTGCCGGTGCTGATCGTCACCGCGCGCGACGCGGTCGCCGATCGAGTCAAAGGCCTCGACGCCGGCGCTGACGATTATCTTGTCAAACCTTTCGATCTCGACGAGCTCGGCGCGCGCATGCGAGCGCTGATCCGGCGCCAGTCCGGCCGCAGCGATTCGACGATTCGCCACGGCAACTTGACCCTCGATCCCGCGTCGCACCAGGTCACGCTCGATGGCGCGCCGGTCGCGCTGTCCGCGCGCGAATTCGCGTTGCTCGAAGCGCTGCTCGCGCGGCCCGGCGCGGTGCTGTCCAAGAGCCAGCTCGAGGAAAAGATGTACGGCTGGGGCGAGGAGATCGGCAGCAATACCGTCGAGGTGTATATCCACGCGCTGCGCAAGAAGCTCGGCGCCGATCTGATCCGCAACGTGCGCGGGCTGGGCTACATGATCGCGAAGGACGCCTGAGCCGATGCGCTCGATTCGCCGACAACTGTTGTTCTGGCTGCTCGCGCTCATGCTGCTCGGCGTCGGCATCGCGGGTTGGCTGATCTACCGGCAGGCGCTCGCCGAAGCGAACGAACTGTTCGACTACCAGCTCGAGCAGATCGCCGCGGCGCTGCCGGCGGAACCGTTCTCGCAGGTGCTCGGCCGCGATACCGGCGACGAGGGCATCGTGCTGCAGATCTGGAACCGCAACGGCATGCTGATGTATTACTCGCGGCCCCGCGCGCCGCTCGCGCCGCGCGCCGAACTCGGTTTTTCGACCGAGCGCACGGACCGCGGCGAATGGCGCGTGTATGGCGCGATCGTCGGTGACAACGTCGTGCAGCTCGCGCAGCCGCTGTCGGTGCGCAACCGGCTCGCCGCCGATGTCGCGCTGCGCACGCTGTGGCCGCTGATCGTGCTGCTGCCGCTGCTCGGGCTCGCGGTGTGGGTGATCGTCGGCCGCGGACTACAGCCGCTGCGGCGCGTGACGAGCGCGCTCGACACGCGTCATCCCGAAGCGCTCGATCCGTTGCCCGATCAGCGCTTGCCGCTCGAAGTGCGGCCGCTCGTGCGGGCGCTGAACGGGCTACTGCAACGGCTCGCGACCGCACTAGATATCCAGAAGGCGTTCGTTGCCGATGCCGCGCACGAATTGCGCACGCCGCTTGCCGCGGTACAGATTCAGGCGCAACTGGTCGCGCGAGCCAGGGACGACACGGCCCGCGGCGAAGCGCTCGCCGATTTGCAAGCGGGCGTAACGCGCGCGACGCGCCTCGCCGAGCAACTGCTCGCGCTCGCGCGCGCCGAGCCGGACGGCGCCGCCGTCGCCGGGATGCTCGATCTGCGCGAGCTGCTTCAGGAGTGCGTCGCGACCTACGCGCCGCTCGCGGTGAATCGCGGCGTCGACCTCGGCATCGAGGCGAGCGAGCCCGCCAGCGTGACCGGCGACGCCGAAGCGCTGCGCGTGATGTTCAACAACCTCGTCGACAACGCGACCAAGTACACGCCGCGCGGCGGCAGTGTCGACGTCAGCCTGCGCGTCGAGGACGGCCGTCCGGTGGTGCGGATCGCCGACAGCGGCCCCGGTATCGATCCGGCCGATCGCGAGCGCGTGTTCGACCGCTTCTATCGCGCGGGAGTGGGCGCGAATCGCGCGCGCACCGACGTGACGGGCAGTGGCCTCGGTCTCGCGATCGTGCGCCGGATAGCCACGCAACATCATGCTCAAGTCTCGCTCGGTGAATCGCCGACCGGTGGTTTGCAGGTCATCGTCCGCTTTTGAGCATGGTGGTTTACTGTTCGGCTCGAACCGGCGTTCATGCCGTCGCGACGGGCTGTTGCGGCCGGTCCGATAAGGTTCCCGCGATCTGTCGCTGCTTAAGACTCTTTTAAGTGACGCCCCTTACGCTCCTCGACATCCACAGTCACTTTCTCCAGTCAGGAGCTCATGATGAACGCGAAAACCTTGTCCCGCGGCGCCGTTGCGGTAGCTGTGGCCGCTGCGCTTTCAGCCGGCTATGTGGCGGGCCATCGCGATGTGCCCGCACCGCAGATCATCTCGCCGGCGGAAGCCGCCGCGATGATGCCGGCCGAAGCTGCCGCCAAAACCGGTATCCCCGATTTCTCCGGTCTCGTCGAGACTTACGGTCCGGCCGTCGTCAACATCAGCGCGAAGCACGTGGTCAAGCAAACGGCGATGCGCGGTAATGGCGGCAACCGCAATGGCAACCAGTTGCCGATCGATCCGAACGATCCTTTCTATCAGTTCTACAAGCGGTTCTTCGGCGGCGTGCCCGGCATGCAAGGCGGCGATGGCGGCGATGGCGGCGACGCGCCCGACCAGCCGAGCGCGAGCCTCGGCTCGGGCTTCATCATCAGCAATGACGGCTACATTCTGACGAACGCGCACGTGGTCGATGGCGCGAACGTCGTCACCGTGAAGCTCACCGACAAGCGCGAGTTCAAGGCGAAGGTGGTTGGCGCCGACAAGCAGTCCGACGTCGCCGTGCTGAAGATCAACGCGAGCGATCTGCCGACTGTGAAGATCGGCGATCCGCGCCAGAGCAAGGTTGGTCAGTGGGTCGTCGCGATCGGCTCGCCGTATGGCTTCGACAACACCGTGACATCGGGCATCATCAGCGCGAAGTCGCGCACGCTGCCCAACGAAAACTACACGCCGTTCATCCAGACCGATGTGCCGGTGAATCCAGGCAACTCGGGCGGTCCGCTCTTTAATCTGCAAGGCGAAGTCATCGGCATCAACTCGATGATCTACTCGCAGACAGGCGGCTTCCAGGGCCTGTCGTTCGCGATCCCCATCAGCGAGGCGATCAAGGTCAAGGACGATCTCGTCAAGACCGGTCACGTGAGCCGCGGCCGTCTCGGCGTCGCGGTGCAGGGCTTGAACCAGACGCTCGCCGAGTCGTTCGGCATGCAGAAGCCGCAAGGCGCGCTGGTCAGCTCGATCGACGCCAACGGTCCGGCGGCGAAGGCTGGCTTGCAGCCGGGCGACGTGATCTTGTCGGTGAATGGCGACGAAGTCAGCGATTCGACGGATCTGCCGTCGAAGATCGCAGGCCTCGCGCCGGGCAGTTCGGCAACGCTGAAAGTGTGGCGCGATAAGGCCAGCAAGGACGTGAAGGTGACGATTGGCTCGTTCTCGGACGTGAAGGTCGCGTCGGCGAGCAAGACCGATCAGCAGACCCAGTTGCAAGGCCGTCTCGGTGTCGCGGTGCGGCCGCTGACGCCGGAAGAGAAGAGCAGCGCGTCGGTGTCGCACGGTCTGCTCGTGCAGCAGGCGGGCGGTGCGGCGGCGAGCGCCGGCATCCAGACGGGCGACGTGATTCTCGCCGTCAACGGCCGTCCGGTCACGAACATCGATCAGTTGAAGCAGATGATTTCGGGCGCAGGCAACAGCATTGCGCTGCTGATCCAGCGGGACAACGCGCAGATTTTCGTGCCTGTTGATCTCGGCTGATCCAGTTATCTGGGCGGTTCGAAGGGATCTCCCACCCCAGTTTGAGCTGTAGTAGCGATTGCCGGTCCTTTGCATTTACTGCAAGGACCGGCTTTTTTTCGCCCGTCGGAACCGCGCTGCAGCGAGCGGCATGGACAGACCGAGGGGTGTCAGGCGGGTTGGTGCCACGATGGTCGTGCATGTTGGTCGACGCTGCGGAATGGTTGGCACATAGGTTGCTTCAATCGTTCAGGGTCTGGACAAGGCCTCGAACAAGGAGAGCGAACCGATGAAAACCCAACGCAAGCAGCAAAGGATCGTAGCCGCCGCGCTGTGCGCGGCGCTCACGCTCGGACTGGCGGGCGGCGCGTACGCGCAGCAGGCGGGCGTGACCGGTGGCTCGACGACCGACGACACCAGCGCGGGCAACACCAACGGCGGCGGTCTGCCGCAAGTCCAGCAGCAGGGCGACGTATCGTACGTATCGGGCGGTGTCGGCCTCGACGAATCGCGGGCGCTACGACAAGCGCAAACCCAGTGGCCATTGACCCTGCGTTTCACCGGACCCAACGCAGAGTTTCTTGCCGATGTGCACGTGCGCATCGTGGATGCACATAACAGCGAAGTGCTTAACACGACGTCGCGCGGACCATTCATGCTGGTGCGCCTGAGCCCCGGCCGCTATACGGTGCACGCGAATTACAACGACAACGAACAGAGGCGCTCGGTTAGTGTGCCCGCGCACGGCAACGTAAAATCCGCGTTCACCTGGAACGTGAAGTAACGGCTCGATCCGTCCGCCGCTGCGCAGGAAGCGCGCGCAATCGGCCGGAGTTTGGCCGATAATGAACCCACGGGCGTGTCCCGTGGTTTTGCCGTTGTTGCGGCAATAGCCGGTAGTGCAGCGCACACCCCATCATGGAGCCTGGACATGAGCGATGCGTCGACATCTGCGGAACGGCCGGACGGCCATACCATCGTGATTCGCGACAACGGCCATCGCGTGCGCGTGATTCACGGCGGCGTGACGATGGCCGACACCCAGGCTGCGCTGACGCTATCGGAGACCGGCCTCGCCGACGTGTTCTATTTCCCGCGCGAGCACGTGAATATGGCCCGGCTCGAACGCTCGACGCACACGTCGCATTGCCCGTTCAAGGGCGACGCGTCGTACTTCCATCTGCGCACCGAAGACGGCGTGATTGAGAACGCGGTGTGGTGTTACGAAGCGCCGTTCGAGCAGGTCAGTCGCATCAAGGGCTATCTCGCTTTTTACGCATCGCGTGTCGACCGCATCGATCAGACGTCCTGATCCCGCAGTCGGCGCGTTCATCGGGGGAGGTTGTCATGGAACTGAACGACGCGTTACGGATTCCGCTGCCGCCGTCCGAGGTCTGGGACGCGTTGCAGGACCTCGCGCTGTTGCGTGCCAGCCTCGACAACTGCGAGTCGTTCGTGCGTCTCGCCCACGGCGAATACGCGCTGACGATGACCGTGCCGCTCGGCCCGTTGCGCGCGCATTATCAGGCGCGCGCACACGTTGCCGGCCAGGATTCCGGCCCGGCGGACGCGCAGCGCCGCACCATCAACTTCAAGGCACGAGCCGAGGGCATCGGCGCGTTGCGCGGTCAGATCGAAGTACGTTTGCGCGCGGACGACGGGCGCGAGCGCGGCACGCGCATCGATTACACGTTGTGGGCGACGTCGTCGGGTCCGCTCGCCGAGCTGCCGACGCGCCAGCTCGAGAACGCCTTGCGGCAGATCGCCGACGACTTTTTCGCCGAGTTCGACGCCGTCGTGCGCGCCAAGCACGGCAAGGGGCCGAACCGCGCGCGTGGCACGGCGCCGCGTCGCCAGTACGTGTTTTTGCGGCCGATCACACTTGGCGGCATCGCGCGGCGCACGCGCATCGAGCACGGCCAGGCTCCGCCCGGACGCGCGGCAAGCGCGTCGCACAGCTGGTCGCATGGCGTGCCGCATCAAGAGCCTGGTCAGCATGTCGTGCCGTACTGGGCGTGGGCCGGGATGATCTTTCTGGTCGCGCTGTTGTTGTACGTCGCGCGCTGGCTCAGCGAGCATTGACGCCGCGCGGCGCGCGCAGCGCCTGATGCAACGCGCGATAAACATCCCCGCGCGACTACGAAATCCCGGCGGCGCACTACGAAATAGCGGTGCTCCCGCCACCTTCAACTAATCCCCGCGAAACTCCCGCCGCCACGCGCTGGGCGACGTTCGAAACGCGTCCGCGAAATGCTGCCGCAGCGATGCGGCCGAGCCGAATCCGGCGCCCGTCGCGATCGCTTCGACCGACTCGTCGGTGCTTTCCAGCAGTTGTTGCGCCCGCGCGAGCCGCTGCGCGAGCAGCCACGCGCCGACGGTCGTGCCGGTCGCGAGCCGGAAGCGTCGCGTGAAGGTGCGGCGGCTCATCAACGCGCGCGCGGCGAGTGTGTCGAGCGTATGCGGCGCGGCCAGGTTGCCGCTCACCCAGTCGAGCAGGCCAGACAGACGGTCGCCACGCGGGTTCGGCGGCATCGGCTGCTGCACGTATTGCGCCTGACCACCCTGGCGATGCGGCGAGACGACCAGCCGGCGCGCGACGTGGTTGGCCACCCGCGCGCCGCAAATCTTGCGCAGCACATGCAGGCAGCAGTCGAGGCCGGCGGCGGTGCCGGCCGAGGTCAGCACGTTGCCGTCGTCGACGTACAGCACGTCGGGGTCCAGCCGCACGCGCGGGTAGCGGCGCGCGAAGTCGTCGGCCCAGGCCCAGTGCGTCGAAGCGGGCCGTCCATCGAGGATGCCCGCCGCGGCCAGCACGAAAGCGCCGAGGCACAGGCCGACAAGCAGCGCGCCGCGCGCATGCGCGGCCCTCAGCGCGTCGAGAAGCGCGGCGGACGGCGTTTCGTCGGGATCGCGCCAGCTCGGCACGATGATCGTCTGCGCGTCGGCCAGCGCTTCGAGTCCGTGCGTGACCGCGATCGAGAAGCCCGCGGTCGTCGCGAGCGCGCCCGTCTCCACAGCGCAGACGCGGAAGTCGAAGGCGGGGACACCGCCGCCGCGGCGGTCCTCGCCGAACACGACGCACGGCACCGACAGATGGAACGGGCTGATGCGATCGAACGCGACGACGGTGACGACGTGGCGCGGCGCCTGATCGGAGATAGCGTCGGAAGATGCGAAGTTGGTCATGCCGCACGCCTCATTCATGAATGCCAGAAGTATGGCCCGATTCTAGCGAAGCTTGTCATTTGGGCCGCTGTCGGCGGGCAGGCAGCGGAGCAACAATGCCGTCATTGCCGTCGCGCCGCGGCCATCTCGCCGGGCGCGCGCCATCGACCGTTTTTCTGACAAGGAGCCCTGCCATGAACACACCTGCGCCGCGCCGCGCGCTGATCGTCATCGACGTGCAGAACGAATACGTGAGCGGCGACCTGCCGATCGAATTTCCGGACGTGCGCACGTCGCTCGCCAACATCGCTCGCGCGATCGATGCGGCGCGCGCCGCCAGCGTGCCGGTCGTCGTCGTGCAGAACGTCGCGCCCGCCACCTCGCCGCTGTTCGCGCGCGGCAGCGCGGGTGCGGAACTGCACACGGTCGTGAGCTCGCGCGCTCATGACCATTTCGCCGAGAAGTCGCTGCCGAGTGCATTCGCCGGCACCGATCTGGCCGACTGGCTCGCCGCCCGGCAGATCGATACGCTGACGGTCACCGGCTACATGACTCACAACTGCGATGCGTCGACGATCAACCACGCGGTGCATGCCGGCCTCGCCGTCGAATTCCTGCACGACGCGACCGGCTCGGTGCCGTATGAAAACAGTGCAGGCTTCGCGAGCGCGGAAGAGATTCATCGCGTGTTCAGCGTGGTGCTGCAGTCGCGCTTCGCGGCGGTTGCGAGCACCGACCAGTGGATCGCGGCGCTAAACAGCGGCGCGCCGCTCGAGCGCGGCAACATCTATGCGTCGAATCAGGCGGCGCGAGCGCGCCGTGCGGTTGCCTGAACCCGGCGCGGGGGGCGGGTGGCCCGTTCCACAAATAGAAAGCGGGCGGTTCACCGAACCGCCCGCTGTGCCAATCCTCAACCCTTGCGCGCCTTCTACGCCGCCTTTCTGCGCAACGCCGGACTGACGCGCAAGCCGTCGAACATCACTTCCACCATCTGCTGCGCGTGCGCGCCGAAGTCGGTCGCGTCGGGCAAAAACAGCATGTCGCGCAACGAGCCGCCGACGAACGCGTGCACCATCGCCGCGGCAAGTTTCGTGTCGAGGTCGGCGGGCATCTGGCCTTTCGAGATCGCGTTGCGCAGACCGCCCTCGAGCTTCTCGAGCCCCTCGCGCATATTGGTCTGATAGCGTTCCATCACCGGCCCCATCTCTTCGACCAGCTCGCACTTCAGGAACAGGATGTCGAACACGCGGCGGCGGCGGGGATCGTTGGCGGTGTCGCGCAGGCAAACCACACAAATTTCCATGATGCGCCCGAGCGGATCGGCTTCGTTGGGATCGAGCGATGCCGCCTTCAACTCGTCGAGCGGCAGCAGCACGCGGTCGAACATTTCGGTGAAGAGCTCGCTCTTGTGTGCGAAGTGCCAATAAATGGCGCCGCGCGTCACGCCTGCGGCCTGGGCTATATCGGCCAGCGACGTGCGCGACACGCCCTTCTGGAAGAAGATCCGTTCGGCCGCGTCGAGAATGCGGTTGCGCGTCTCCAGCGCCTCTTCTTTGGTTCTTCTGACCATATTGGTATGACCTGCGCTGATCCTAGGGTTTATGCGGGCGTTTTTAAGTCGGCCTGATGACAATTTGACTATTTCTGCACCAAATTGCGACGCGAATTTGCGGCCCCCGGTCCCTGGAAGATATAAACGCACTTTTACATGCATTCGTGAATGTATATATAATAGCACCCCACGATCGGATAGCCCAAGCCGTGACGACCGGTTAATATCCGTCACTGTTGTCTTCCAAAACGCTATCGCAGCCGCCAAACGGCGGTGCTGTGCGGCATTCCCCGGTATGGCGCATTAGTAGCAGGGTGCCCTGCAGGCGCAGGTTTGCATCCATGGGCTTCCGGTTGAGCGTCGAGAGACGCCTGTGTGCGCTGTCGTCCCCGGGGTAGGGATGCGCGCACTTTTTCATTCTCAGTCTTTGACAGAGGTCGCTCCATGCGCGTCGAACGGGTTTCATTCCGCTTAATCAGTGCCGCGACGGCTGCCATCTTGCTGGCGGCGTGCGGACCAAAACAATCTGCCCCGCCGCCCCAGACGCCCGAAGTCGGGGTCGTCACCCTCCAGCCGACGACCGTGCCCGTCGTCACCGAACTCCCCGGTCGTACCAGTGCCTTCCTCGTCGCGCAAGTGCGCGCGCGGGTCGACGGCATCGTGCTGCGCCGCGAGTTCACCGAGGGTAGCGAGGTCAAGGCCGGTCAGCGTCTGTACAAGATCGATCCGGCGCCCTTCATCGCGTCGTTGAACAACGCGAAGGCATCGCTTGCCAAGGCGCAGGCGAACCTCGCGACAACCACCGCGCAGGCCAGTCGCTACAAGGTGCTGGTCGCGGCGAATGCGGTCAGCAAGCAGGACTACGACAACGCGGTCGCCGCCGAAGGCCAGGCCGCCGCCGACGTCGCCGCCGGCAAGGCCGCGGTCGATACCGCGCAGATCAACCTCGGCTATACCGACGTGACCTCGCCCGTAACCGGCCGGATCGGCGTGTCGCAGGTCACGCCGGGCGCCTTCGTGCAGCAGAGCGCGGCCACCCTCATGGCCACGGTCCAGCAGCTCGATCCGATGTATGTCGACCTTACGCAATCGAGCCTCGATGGTCTGAAGCTGCGCCGCGACATGCAGGAAGGGCGTCTGAAGACGACCGGCCCGGGCGCCGCGCAGGTCACGCTGGTGCTGGAGGACGGCCGCATCTATTCCGAGAAGGGCAAGCTGCAGTTCACCGACGTGACGGTCGACCCGGGCACCGGCTCGGTCACGGTGCGCGCGATCTTCAAGAACCCGAACCACGTGCTGCTGCCGGGCATGTTCGTGCGCGCGAAGATCGAAGAGGGCGTGAACCAGAACGCGCTGATCGTGCCGCAAGTCGGCGTCACGCACGACCAGAAGGGTCAGCCCACCGCGCTCGTCGTCGGCAACGACAACAAGGTCGAGCTGCGTCAGCTCGTCACCACGGGCACTTTCGGCTCGTACTGGGTGGTGTCGAACGGCCTGAAGCCGGGTGACCGCGTGATCGTCCAGGGCACCGACAAGGCGCGCCCCGGCCAGCAGGTCAAGCCCGTGCCGGCGCAACTGCCCGGCACCCCGGCTTCCGACGCGGCCGCTGGCGGCGCCCAGACAGGTCAACCCGCGGCTCAGCCTGCCTCCGCCGCTTCGGGCGCGTAATAACAGGGAGCCCGCCTCATGGCAAAGTTCTTTATTGATCGCCCGATTTTTGCATGGGTGATCGCCATCATCCTGATGCTAGCGGGTCTCGCGTCGGTGTTCACATTGCCGATCGCGCAATACCCGACCATCGCGCCGCCGGCCATCCAGATCAGCGCAACCTATCCGGGTGCTTCGGCGGAGACGGTGCAAAACACCGTCACGCAGGTGATCGAGCAGCAGATGAGCGGTCTGGACCACCTGCTGTACCTCGCGTCGACCTCGGACGACTCGGGCACGGCCACCATCACGCTGACGTTCGCTGCCGGCACCAACCCTGACATCGCGCAGGTGCAGGTGCAGAACAAGCTGCAGCTCGCCACGCCGCTGCTGCCGCAGGCGGTGCAGCAGCTCGGCACCCGGGTCACGAAGTCGAGCAGCAGCTTCCTGCTGGTGATGGCGTTCGTGTCGACCGACGGCAGCATGAACAAGTACGACCTCGCGAACTACGTCGCGTCGAACATCCAGGATCCGATCAGCCGTATCGACGGTGTGGGCACGGTGACGCTGTTCGGCTCGCAGTACGCGATGCGGGTCTGGCTCGATGCCAACAAGCTGAATAACTTCAGCTTGACGCCGCTCGATGTCCAAGCCGCGCTGCAGGCGCAGAACGTGCAGGTCGCGGGTGGCGCGCTCGGCGGCACGCCGTCGGTGCCGGGTCAGGTGCTGCAGGCCACGATTACGCAGGCCACGCTGCTCAATACGCCCGAGCAGTTCGGCAACATTCTGCTGAAGGTGAATCAGGACGGCTCGCAGGTGCGTCTGCGCGACGTGTCGCACATCGAGCTCGGCGGCGAAAACTACAACTTCGACACCAAGTACAACGGTCAGCCGACGGCAGGCTTCGGTATCCAGCTCGCCACGGGCGCGAACGCGCTCGCCACCGCGAAGGCGGTGCGCACGAAGATCGCCGAACTGTCGAAGTACTTCCCGCACGGTCTGGTGGTGCAGTACCCGTACGACACGACGCCGTTCGTGCGCCTGTCGATCGAGGAAGTGGTCAAGACGCTGCTCGAAGGTATCGTGCTGGTGTTCCTCGTCATGTACCTGTTCCTGCAGAACCTGCGCGCCACGCTGATCCCAACGATCGCGGTGCCGGTGGTGCTGCTCGGTACGTTCGCGATCATGAGCGTGGTCGGCTTCTCCATCAACGTGCTGTCGATGTTCGGTCTCGTGCTCGCAATCGGTCTGCTGGTGGACGACGCGATCGTGGTGGTGGAAAACGTCGAGCGGGTGATGCAGGAGGAGGGCTTATCGCCTCGCGAGGCAACCCGCAAGGCGATGGACCAGATTACCGGCGCGCTCGTCGGCGTGGCGCTCGTGCTGTCGGCGGTGTTCGTGCCGGTGGCGTTCTCGGGCGGTTCGGTCGGGGCGATTTACCGGCAGTTCTCGCTGACGATCGTCGCGGCGATGGTGCTGTCCGTGCTCGTCGCGTTGGTTCTGACGCCGGCGCTGTGCGCGACGATCCTGAAGCCGATTCCGAAGGGTCATCACGAAAAAGCCACCGGCTTCTTCGGCTGGTTCAACCGTACCTTTAACCGGAGCCGCGACAAGTATCACTCGGGCGTGCACCACGTGATCAAGCGCTCGGGCCGCTGGCTCATCATCTATATGGTGGTGATCTTCGCGGTGGGCCTGCTGTTCGTGCGCCTGCCGAAGTCGTTCCTGCCTGACGAAGACCAGGGCACGATGTTCGTGCTGGTGCAAACGCCGTCGGGTTCCACGCAGGAAACCACCGCGCGCGCGCTGAAGGACGTGTCGGACTACCTGCTGACCGACGAGAAGGCGATCGTCGAATCGACCTTCACCGTGAACGGCTTCAGCTTCGCGGGTCGTGGCCAGAACGCGGGTCTGGTGTTCGTGCGGATGAAGGACTACGCGCAGCGTCAGCATTCGGACCAGAAGGTGCAGGCACTGGTGCGGCGGCTGTTCATGCACTTCAGCGGCTACAAGAACGCGGTCGTGTATCCGGTCAATCCCCCGTCGATTCCTGAACTCGGCACCGCGGCGGGCTTCGACTTCCAGTTGCAGGACCGCGGGGGCATCGGTCACGCGAAGCTGATGGAAGCGCGCAACATGCTGCTCGGTCTGGCGGCGAAAGACCCGACGCTCGCGCAGGTGCGTCCGAACGGCCTGAACGATACACCGCAGTTCAAGGTGAGCATCGACCACGAGAAGGCTTCGGCGCTCGGCGTGTCGCTCTCCTCCATCGACCAGACGTTCTCGATCGCCTGGGCCTCGGCGTACGTGCAAAACTTCCTCGACACCGACGGCCGGATCAAGAAGGTGTACCTGCAGGGCGACGCGCCGTTCCGGATGAAACCGGAAGACGTGAATGCCTGGTTCGTGCGCAATGGCGCGGGCGCGATGGTGCCGTTCTCGGCCTTCACGAACACCGCGTGGACCTTCGGTTCGCCGAAGCTCGAGCGCTATAACGGAATCCCGTCGGTGGAAATCCAGGGTGCGGCCGCGCCGGGCAAGTCGACCGGTCAGGCGATGGTGGCGATGGAGCAGATCGTCACCAAGCTGCCGGCGGGTGTCGGCTACGAGTGGACGGGTCTGTCGCTGCAGGAGCGTCAGTCGGGCTCGCAGGCGCCGATCCTGTACGGCATCTCGATTCTCGTCGTGTTCCTGTGTCTCGCGGCGCTGTATGAAAGCTGGTCGATCCCGTTCTCGGTGATCATGGTGGTGCCGCTCGGCGTGATCGGCGCGCTGCTGGCCGCGACGCTGCGCGGGCTCGAGAACGACGTGTTCTTCCAGGTGGGTCTGCTGACCACCGTGGGTCTGTCGGCGAAGAACGCGATTCTGATCGTGGAATTCGCGCGAGAACTGCAGCAGAGTGAAGGCATGGGGCCGATCGAGGCCGCGCTCGAAGCGGCGCGTCTGCGGTTGCGACCAATTCTGATGACCTCGCTCGCGTTCATTCTCGGCGTGCTGCCGCTCGCGATCAGTAACGGCGCGGGTTCCGCCAGCCAGCACGCGATCGGTACCGGCGTGATCGGCGGCATGTTGACGGCGACCTTCCTCGCGATCTTCATGATCCCGATGTTCTTCGTCGTGATTCGCGCGAAGTTCGGCGGTGAGAAGGAAGACCCGGACGAGGCGCTGCGCCACTACGAACAGCACCATCCGCACGATCCGCAAGGCGGCGCGACGGGTGGCACGACCGACGGGTCGAATGGCAATGGCTCGGGCAAGGATGGGCATTGAGATGCAAAAACACTCTTTGATTGCAGTGGCAGTCGCGCTGCTCGCCACGGGTTGCACGCTGGCGCCGCATTACCAGCGGCCCGCGGCGCCCGTAACGGCGACCTTCCCGACCGGCGGCGTGTACGACCAGCAGCCGGGCGCGCAGGGCGCGCGCAGCGCGGACGGCCAGGCCGCCGCCGACATCGGCTGGCGCAACTTCTTCGTCGATCCGCGTCTGCAGCAGCTGATCGAAATCGCGCTGAAGAACAACCGCGATCTGCGTGTGTCGGTGCTGAACATGCAGGCGTCGGCGGCGCAGTACCGCATCGTGCGCGCGGGTCTGTTCCCGACGCTCGACGCCGCGGCCTCGCAAAGCAGGTCGCGCACGCCGAAGGACCTGACTTTCACCGGCGTCACGATCTCCAACACGTATTCGGTGGGCTTGAACGCGTCGTGGGAAATCGACTTTTTCGGGCGCGTGCAGAGTCTGAAGGATCAGGCGTTGGCCAAGTATCTCGGCACCGCGCAGGCGCGCAAGGCCGCCGAAATCGCGCTCGTGGCGCAGGTGGCGAACCAGTACATGACGGTGCTCGAACTGGACGATCTGCTGAAGGTCACGCAGAACACGCTGAAGACGGCACAGGAGTCGTTTCGGATCACCAAGCTGCAGTTCGACAACGGCACCGGGTCGGAACTCGATCTGCGCCAGGCGCAAACGGTCGTCGAGACCGCGAGCGCGGACCTGCAGACGCAAACCCGGTTGCGGGCCCAGGCTGACAACGCGCTGGTGCTGCTGATCGGCGAGCCGCTGCCGGCTGATCTGCCGGACGGCCTGCCGCTGAACGACCAGAGTCTGCTCACGGATATTCCAGCGGGCCTGCCGTCCGATCTGCTGACGCGCCGTCCCGACATCATGGAGGCCGAAGAGAATCTGCTCGCGGCCAACGCGAACATCGGCGCGGCGCGCGCCGCGTTCTTCCCGAGGGTCACGCTGACCGGCAGCGCCGGCACGCTGAGCCCGACGCTCGGCGGGCTGTTCAAGCCGGGTTCGGCGGCATGGAGCTTCGCGCCGTCGATCACGCTGCCGATCTTCGAGGGCGGTCAGAACATCGCCAACCTCGATCTCGCCAACATCGAGAAGAACGTGCAGATCGCCACCTATGAAAAGGCGATCCAGACGGCCTTCCGTGAAGTGGCGGACGGACTGGCCGCGCGCGGCACGTACGACGAGCAGATCGCGGCGCTCGAGCGGGACGTCGCGGCCGAGCAGCGCCGGCTGGATCTGTCGACCCTCCGTTATACGAACGGCGTCGACAGCTACCTGGCGGTGCTGACCGCGCAGACCTCGTTGTACGTGGCGCAGCAGGCGCTGGTCACCGCGCGCATGGGACGTCTGCAGAATCTGGTCACGCTGTACCAGGCGCTCGGCGGTGGCTGGATCGAGCACAATGGCGACCAGCCGCGTCCCGCCGACGCGCCGGTCGACTACGGTGCGGCCAGTGCACCGGTCGCGGCTTCGGCGGCGACGGCAGGGTGAGCGCTTCGGCTCGATGAATCGCTGAAGTGAAGCAAAAACGCCACGGCATGCCGTGGCGTTTTTGTTGATGCGCGGCGTTCCTTGCCGCTCGGCGCGGCAGCGACGCATCAAAAGCTCAATGCAGATCCGCCGCCCGCAGCATCTCGTTGCCCTGCGGCTCGCTGCCCGCGCTATTGTCGAGATCGTGCCCGGCGCGGCGAAGCTCGCTCTTCGCCTTCTTCTCGCTCTTCACGCCGTTGAAGATCAGGTTCAGCACGACCGCCGACACCGACGCAAGCAGAATCCCGCTGTGCAGCAGCGGCGACAACGCCGGCGGGAGTTGCGAGAAGAAGTGCGGCGACACCACCGGCACGAGGCCGAGCCCGATGCTGACCGCGACGATGAACAGGTTGTGCTGATTCCTGACGAAGTCGACTCGCGACAGCACCTTGATGCCGTTCGCCGCGACCATGCCGAACATCACGATGCCCGCGCCGCCGAGCACGAACGCCGGCACCGACGCGACCACCTGCGCCATCTTCGGAAACAGTCCGAGCAGCACGAGGATCACGCCGCCCATCGCGCAGACGAAGCGGCTCTTCACGCCGGTCACGCCGATCAGCCCAACGTTCTGCGAGAACGACGTATGCGGGAACGAGTTGAAGATGCCGCCGATCAGCGTGCCGAGACCATCGACGCGCAAGCCGCGCACCAGCGTTTTCTGATCGACCGGACGATCGACCATGTCGCCGACCGCGAGGAACATGCCGGTCGATTCGATGAACGTGACGAACATCACGGTGACCATCGTCGCGATCGACAGCGGATCGAAGCGCGGCAGACCGAAGTGGAACGGCATCACGAAGCCGACCCACGGCGCGTGCATGACGCCGTCCAGGTTGACGCGGCCGAGCATCAGCGCGATAGCGAAGCCCGCGACGATACCGAGCAGCACCGAGATATTGGCGACGAACCCCCTGGCAAACTTGTTGAGCAGCAGGATCAGCGTCAGCACGAGCAACGACAGGCCGAGGTAGACCGGATTGCCGTATTCGGGATTGCCGACATCGCCGGCCGCCCAATTGATCCCGACTTCCATCAGCGACAAACCGATCACCGAAATCACGACGCCGATCACGACCGGCGGGAAGAAGCGCAATAGCTTGCCGACCGCGGGCGCGAGCAGGATACCGATCATGCCGGCCGCGATCGTCGAGCCGAAGATGTCGAGCAGGCCGAGCGAAGGATTGGTGCCGATCGCGACCATCGGGCCGACGGCCGCGAACGTGCAGCCCATGATGACCGGCAGGCGGATGCCGAAGATCCACAGTCCGAGCGTCTGGATCAGCGTGGCGATGCCGCAGGAAAACAGATCGGCGCTGATCAGAAAGGCGACCTGGTCTTTCGGCAGTTTCAGCGCGGCGCCGATGATGAGCGGCACCGCGACCGCGCCAGCGTACATGACCAGCACGTGCTGGATGCCGAGAGTAAGCAACTGGCCGGCCGGTAGGCGCTCGTCGCACGGGTGAACCGTGTTCGCTTGCATATCGTCTGTCTCCACCATCTCGTTTTGGGATGACTCCAAGGTATCGGGGACGAAAAGTCGCAACAAGACCATACGTGGCTATTCCGGCATTCCCGGCGACGATATGCACAGGCCTATTTTGAAAGGCAAATCAAAGCCGCGCGTGGGACGGATCGGCAGCGCAGCGGCGGCAAGCCCTACGCGGCGGCGATTGCCGGCGGTGCGTCGCGTGCGCGGCGCGGCTTCGTCGTCGGCGGGGAGATGTGTGAGAATCAATGGCGTGTATCACGCTTCACGCATAGTCCTGTTTTGACGACGCTCGCCGCACGAGGGGGTTAACCCGCGAATGGGCTTTTTTCTGCGAGTTTTTCGACCCGTTCGCCGAACGTTCGCGGTGTCGCGGCGGCCTGGTTTATTTGCTTCGCTTGCATGTCTCGTCGCCAGCCTCGCTGGCTCCTTCCTCATCGTCATTCCAACGTCCCTGCGCTCATGAGTTTTCTCGGCATCGACCTCGGCACCGGCTCCCTGAAAGCGGCAATCGTCGACGAACATGGACGCGAGCAGGCGGTATCGAGCGTCGCGTATGCCCTCGTTACGCCGCACGCGGGTTGGGCCGAAATCGACGTCGAGACATGGTGGAACGCGCTCGTCGATGCGATGGCGGGCCTGCCGCGCGAGCTGCGCAATGGCGTGCGCGCGATCGGCTTCTCCGGTCAGATGCACGGCGTCGTGGTGCTCGATGCAAGCGGCGCGGCGGTGCGGCGCGCAATGCTGTGGCCCGACTCGCGCGCGCTCGCCGTGCTCGACGCGTGGCCGGAGCCGCAACCGAATCCGGTCGCGCCCGGCATGGCCGGTCCGCTGCTGCGCTGGCTCGTGCTGCATGAACCGGAGGCCGCGCGCCGCACGCGCTGGGCGCTGCAGCCGAAGGACTGGCTGCGCGTCGCGCTCGGCGGCGCGTGCGTAACCGATGCGTCCGATGCATGCGCGACCGCGCTCGCCGATCCCGCCGGCGCGTGGGACACGGCGCTGCTGGAGCGGCTCAAGATTCCGCGCGAGTGGTTCGCGCCGCTGGCGTCGTCGTATGCGGCGTCAGGCGCGCTGTCGCCGCAGGCCGCGCAGGCACTCGGTTTGCGGGCCGGTATCGTGCTCGCGACCGGCGCCGCGGACACACCGTGCGCGGCGCTCGGCAGCGGACTCGCGCAGGACGGCGACGCGCTGCTGACGACCGGCAGCGGCGGACAGATCGTCGTGCTCGCGAACGACGAACCGGCGCCGCTGAAGGGCTTGCATCGCTATCGGGCGGCGAGCGATCACTGGTATCGGATGGCGGCGATGCAGAACGTCGGCATCGCGTTGGAGCGGGTGCGCGGGTGGCTGTCGTATGAGTGGGCGCAGGCTTACCGCGACGCATTCGGCGATGCCGCTGATGCAGCCGCCGATGCAACGGGTCACGCCGCGTCGACGCTGACTTTCCTGCCGTACCTGACCGGCGAGCGCACGCCGTGGCTGAACCCGCAGGCGCGCGGCGGCTGGCTCGGTTTATCGCTCGAGCACACGCGCGGGGCGATGATGCGCGCCGCGTTCGAGGGCGTGGCGTTCTCGTTGCGCGCCGGGCTCGACGCGATTCGCGCGAGTGGCGCACCGGTGACGGCGCTCAAGCTCGCTGGCGGCGGCTCCGTCGATGCACGCTGGCGGCAACTGCTCGCCGATGCGCTCGACGTCGAACTGCACGCGGTCGATTGCCCGAACGCGGCGCCGCGCGGTGCGGCGATCCTTGGCGGCCTCGCGTGCGGCCACTGGCTAACGCGCGATCTCGCCGCGCTCGCGCCGGGCGCGACGCGCGTTGCGGGTCCGCGAGGTGATGCGGCCCTTGCTGAACGGTATGCGCGCTTCGTCGAGCTGTACGGCCGGGTCGAGCCGTGGTTCGGTGGCGGGGCGCCGCGCGGAGCGCAGTAGCAGCGGCGGCGCAGCCTTCGCGCGCTATGCAATACCATTACGCTTTTCGCGCGCCACGTGGTCGCCGGGCACGCGATGCCCATTTCGCATTCACGCACTCACGCACTCACGGACTGGGAGGAGCATTGACGATGAAGAGCAAAGCAGCAATCGCATGGAAAGCCGGCGCCCCGTTGACCATCGAGGAAGTCGATCTCGAAGGTCCGCGCGCCGGTGAGGTCCTGATCGAGGTGAAGGCGACGGGCATCTCCCATACCGACTACTCCATCACGCACCGTCTGCCGCTCGAGCGTATCAACGAGGGCTTTGATCTGATGAAGAAGGGCAAGTCGATCCGCTCGGCCGTGCTCTACTAAGCGAGGAATCTCACGATGCTCGAACTACTATCGTCGCACGCCTGTCATGGCGGCGAGCAGCGCTTTTACCGGCACGAGTCGCGCGCGATCGGTCTGCCGATGCGCTTCTCGGTCTATCTACCGCCGCAGGCATTGCATGAGAACGCGGGACGTGTGCCGGCGTTGTTCTATCTGGCCGGACTGACCAGCACGGAAGAAACGTTTCCGATCAAGGCCGGCGCGCAGCGCTTCGCGGCACAGCATGGGCTCGCATTGATCGCGCCGGACACGAGTCCGCGCGGCGCGGGCGTGCCAGGCGAGAGCGATGCGTGGGACTTCGGCGTCGGCGCGGGCTTTTATGTGGACGCCACCGAGGAGCCGTGGTCCAGGAATTACCGGATGTACTCATACGTGCGGGATGAACTGCGCGAGACGGCGCTTGCGAACCTGCCGATCGATGGCGAGCGCCTCGGCATCTTCGGTCACTCGATGGGCGGGCACGGTGCGCTGGTGCTTGCGCTGCGCAATCCGGACATTTATCGGTCGGTGTCGGCGTTCGCGCCGATCGCGGCGCCGATGCGTTGTCCGTGGGGCGAGAAGGCGTTCAGCGGCTATCTCGGCGAGAACCGTGAAGCGTGGAAGCAGTACGACGCGAGCGAGCTGGTCGCGCACGCGACGCGCAAGTTCGCGGCAGGGATTCTCGTCGATCAGGGACTCGCGGATCAGTTCCTGCCCACGCAGCTGAATCCCGACGTGTTCGAGGCGGCGTGCAAGGCCGCGGGGCAGCCGTTGACGTTGCACCGGCACGAAGGCTATGACCACGGCTACTACTTCATTTCGACGTTCATCGAGGATCATCTCGCGCATCACGCGAAGGTGTTGCTAGGCTGAAAAACGTCGTAAAACGCGGAGCTGAATGAAAAAACGGCGGGACATCACGTGCCGCCGTTTTTTCATGCGATCGACGAAAGCGCCACTCAATGCCGCTTCAGCAAACTCCCGCCATACACCGCCGCCGACAGCACGGTGATCCAGAAGCTCGTCGGCCAATCGGTATAGAACGCGAGCGTCAAGCCGAGCCACGCCTGCGCGAGTGCGAACACGGCCGCGAGCACGAGACCGGTGGACAGCCGCGTGCTCAGGTTCTGGGCGGCGGCGGCCGGGCCTACCATCAGCGTGAACACGAGCAGCACGCCGACGATCTGCGTGCAGGCGGCAACGGCCAGCGCGGCGATCGCGAGAAACAGCACCGACACGCGGCGCAGCGACACGCCCTTCGCTTCGGCCAGCTCCGGCTGCAGCGACGCGAACAGCAGCGGCCGCATGATCGCCGCGAGCGCCACGAGACTCACTACACCGAGCGCGGCAAGCACCCCGAGCGTCGATGCATTGACGCCGAGCACGTTGCCGAACAGCAGCGCCGTCACCTGCGTCGCATACGCGGTGAAAAAGTGCAGAAACAGCAGCCCGAAGCCGAGCGACAAGGAAAGGATCACGCCGATCGCGACGTCCCGGCCAGCGAGCCGTTCGCCGAGCGCGCCCATGCCGACACCGGCCGCGAGCGTGAAGCCGATCATCCCCCAGATCGGCGAGATGCCGATCAGCACCGCGCCGGTCGCGCCGGTGAAGCCGACATGCGACAGTGCGTGGCCCGCGAAGGTCTGTCCACGCATCACCAGAAAATAGCCGACCACGCCGGCCAGCACCGCGACGATCCCCGACGCCGCGAATGCGTTCACCATGAAATCGTATTCAAACATCGTGCTTGTGTCCGTCGCGTGAGCCTTGCGGGTTGGAGTGACTGTGTGAGTGGCCGTGTGAATGACCGTGGCCGTGGTCATGCGGGTAGCCGTGCGAATGCGTATGTCCGCCTTCCTCGTCGTGTTCGTGCTCGTGATCGTGCTTCTCGACTTCGACGCCGCCCGACATCACGAAGATGCGGCCGTTCACGCGCATCACGTCGATCGGCGAGCCGTACAGACGCGACAACACCGGCCGCGTGATCACTTCGTCGACGGTGCCGAGCGCCGCGACGCCGCTGCCGAGATACAGCACGCGATCGATCGAGTTCAGCAGCGGATTGAGTTCATGCGCGGAGAACAGCACCGAGATGCCGAGCTCCCGCTGCACGCGCCGCACGAGTTCGACGACGCTCTTCTGATGATGCGGATCGAGACTGATCAACGGCTCATCGAGCAGCAGCAGTTTCGGATTACCGAGCAGGCATTGCGCGAGCAGGAGCCGCTGCCGTTCGCCGCCCGACAACTCCGACAGCGGCCGCTTCGCGAGATTCGTCCCACCGACGAGTTCGAGCACCCGATCGACGTCCGCGCGCGTTTTCGCATCCGCATGCGGCAAGCCCCAGCGATGACCATCGGCGGCCATCGCGACGAAATCGCGGCCGCGCACACGGCGGCCGGCGAGCGCGCTGCGCGTCTGCGGCATATAGCCGATCGACGCGTTGCCGCGCTCGACCGTCTGCCCGAGCACGCGAATCGCGCCGGCCGCGGCGGGCACGAGGCCGAGTACCGCGCGCATCAGCGTCGTCTTGCCCGCGCCGTTCGGCCCGAGCACACCGATGAACTCGCCCTGGTTCACGTCGAAGCTGGTGTCGCGCAGGATCGTGCGGCCGCCCAGATCGAGCGTCACGTTGTCGAGTTCGAGCACGGGCGTGTCGCCGCGTGCGGTCGGTGCGCTTGCCGGCGCATCTGCTGGCGTTGGATGGCCAGTCGGAGTCATGGAGTCTGTCCTTTTGCGTTGGTCGCACCGTTCGGGCCGTTTGTATCACCCGCCGCGAGCGCCTTCTGCAGCGCGTCCAGCTGCGTCAGCATCCACGTCTGATAGGTCTTGCCGGCCGGCAGGGTTTCGGTGACGCTCACCGTCGGTACCTTCGATTGTTGCGCGAGCTTCAGCATGCGTTGGGTCAGCGCCTCGGTGGCCTGGCTGTTGTAGATCAGCACGCGCACGCGCCGCTCGCGCAGATCGCGTTCGAACGCGGCGATATCGGCCGCGCTCGCTTCGGTGTCGTTCATCGCGGCGAGCTGGAAGCGCTGGTTGCGCATATTCAGGCCGATCGCGTCCGACATATAGCCGAACACCGGCTCGGTCGCCGTGACCGGCAGGCCCGCATAGCGGCCATGCAGCTCGGCTACTTTCGCGTCGATCGGCTTCAGCGAACCGAGAAACTTCGCGAGGTTCGCATCGTACGCCGTCTTGTGCGCCGGGTCAGCAGCGCTGAGCGCG
Source organism: Paraburkholderia sp. BR13439 (assembly GCF_040948805.1). Taxonomy (NCBI): domain Bacteria; kingdom Pseudomonadati; phylum Pseudomonadota; class Betaproteobacteria; order Burkholderiales; family Burkholderiaceae; genus Paraburkholderia; species Paraburkholderia sp. BR13439. The sequence goes on from NZ_JBFPKN010000016.1 coordinate 47,542, forward strand.
TCGCTGACCGCGCGCGCGACTTTGGGCATCGTCGCCGGGTCGTACCACAGGTGCGGATTGTCGCCACCTTTTTTGCCCACCAGATCGGCCGCGACGATCACGGTGCGCTGCGCGCCTTTCGACGCGGCTAGCAGCTTGCCCATCCACGGATCGTAGTCGGCGCCGCTGTAGACGATGAGACTCGCGTGCTGCAACGCGCGCGCGGTGGCCGGGCTCGCTTCGAACAGATGCGGGTCCTGGTCCGGGTTGTTGAGGATGCTGGTCACGTCGACACGATCGCCGCCGAGTTGCCGCACCACATCGCCATAAAAATTCTCCGCGGCGACGACCGAAATCTTCGCGTCGGCGGCGAACGCGCCATGGCCGAAGCCGAGCGCCGCGAGCGCGAGCAGATACGTGCGCAGATGGGTGCGTACAGACATCGAACCCTTCAGCGCGCGCTGCGCTCGGGACAACATCAAGGGGATCGTTTTCATCGTTGTTTCCTGCTGCTGGAGAGTTTGAATGAGTTGCCCGGGGTGGCAAGGCCAAATACAGCGCGGCGCCGCGCGTCTGATTACGACGAAGCGCCCGCTGCGCCGCCGCCAGGCTTCGCGGCTCGCGCACATAGCCCGCACAGGCCGCTCAACTCGATCACCTGGCGATGCACCTCGAAGCCATACGCGGGCGCGCTGTGCGACAGGCGGTCGGCGAGTTCGTCGCCGGGAATCTCGACGGTCGCGCCGCAGCCGTCGCACATCAGGAACTGGCTGCGATGCGGCACGCCGATTTCGCAGCAAGCGACGAATGCGTTCTTCGATTCGATCCGATGCACGAAGCCATGCGCGACGAGGAAGTCGAGCGCGCGGTAGACGGTGGTCGGCGGCATGCGACCGCGCTCGGGCGCGAGCGCGTCGAGCAACTCGTACGCGCCGACCGGCCGCTCGCTTGCGACGATCACCGCATACACCTGGCGACGCAGCGGCGTCAGCGCGAGCCCCTGCGCCGCGGCGTGCGCATCCGCATGCGCGAGGCGCATGGCGTGCTGTTCGGCGAGCGAGGTAGTCATCGGCGTGAATCTCCTTGCGTGACGCCCCCGGGCGGGCGACGAGGTCGAAATGATATAACGTATCGCGATTTTTTGTCAGCAGCGCGAATCTTCGCGGATTGGAAGCCTGCCGCGCTGCACCATCGAAATTCGTCCGCGTGCCTTGACATGACCCGGCCCGTATCCGATCATTCGATCACAAGCCGAGCAATTGATCGCGCGATGAGCGTTCGCTCACTACGCGCGAGGATGTAAAAACGAACCGGAGACAGGCAGTGGCACGATTGCAGGATAAGGTCGCCATTCTGACGGGCGCGGCCAGCGGTATCGGTGAAGCGGTAGCCCTGCGCTATCTCGACGAAGGCGCGCGCTGCGTGCTGGTCGACGTGAAGCCGACCGACAGCATCGGCGGCGCGCTGCGCGGCACCTACGGCGAGCGCGTGTTGAGCGTCAGTGCCGACGTCCGGCGCCGCGAGGACATCGAGCGCATCGTCACGAGCACGCTCGGCTGCTTCGGCCAGATCGACATCCTGTTCAACAACGCGGCGCTGTTCGACATGCGCCCGCTCCTCGACGAATCCTGGGACGTGTTCGACCGCCTGTTCGCGGTCAACGTGAAGGGCATGTTCTTCCTGATGCAGGCGGTCGCGCGGCAGATGGTCGAGCAGGGCCGCGGCGGCAAGATCATCAACATGTCGTCGCAGGCCGGCCGGCGCGGCGAGGCGCTCGTGTCGCACTACTGCGCGACCAAGGCGGCGGTGTTGAGCTATACGCAGTCCGCGGCGCTCGCGCTCGCGCCGCATAAGATCAATGTAAACGGCATCGCGCCGGGCGTCGTCGACACGCCGATGTGGAACGAGGTCGACGCGCTGTTCGCACGCTACGAGAACCGGCCGCTCGGCGAGAAGAAGCGCCTCGTCGGCGAGGCCGTGCCGCTCGGCCGCATGGGCGTGCCCGACGACCTGACCGGCGCCGCGCTGTTCCTCGCGTCTGCCGATGCCGACTACATCACCGCGCAGACGCTGAACGTCGACGGCGGCAACTGGATGAGCTGAACGAAGAGCAGGGAGCGGGCACGTTGGCTGCTCGGAGCGGCGCGTCATTCCGTCAAACGAACGCAGCATCACATAACGTATGAGAAAGGAGACAACCATGAAACCAGCTTTCAAATTCGCGCTGAAGGCGGCCGGTGCCGGCGCGGCCACCTGCTTCGCGCTGAGCGCATCGGCGGCGACGGTGACGATCGCGACACTGAACAATCCGGACATGATCGAGCTGAAGAAGCTGTCGCCCGCGTTCGAAAAAGCGAATCCGGACATCAAGCTGAACTGGGTGATCCTCGAAGAAAACGTGCTGCGTCAGCGCGCGACGACCGACATCACGACCGGCAGCGGCCAGTTCGACGTGATGACGATCGGCGCGTACGAAACGCCGCAATGGGGCAAGCGCGGCTGGCTCGCGCCGATCACGAACCTGCCCGCGAACTACGACCTGAACGACGTCGTCAAGACGGCCCGCGACGGCCTGTCCGCGAACGGCCAGCTGTACGCGCTGCCGTTCTACGTCGAAAGCTCGATGACCTATTACCGCAAGGATCTGTTCGACAAGGCCGGCCTGAAGATGCCCGACCAGCCGACCTATGACCAGATCGCGCAATTCGCCGACAAGCTCACCGACAAGTCCAAGGAGCAATACGGCATCTGCCTGCGCGGCAAGGCGGGCTGGGGCGAGAACATGGCGTACGGCACGACGGTCGTGAACACGTTCGGCGGCCGCTGGTTCGACGACAAGTGGAACGCGCAGCTGACCTCGCCGGAATGGAAGAAGGCGATGACGTTCTATGTCGATCTGCTGAAGAAGGACGGCCCTCCGGGAGCGAGCTCGAACGGCTTCAACGAAAACCTGACGCTGATGTCGTCCGGCAAGTGCGCGATGTGGATCGACGCGACGGTCGCGGCCGGCATGCTGTACAACAAGCAGCAGTCGCAGATCGCCGACAAGGTCGGCTTCGCCGCGGCGCCGGTCGCGGTCACGCCGAAGGGCTCGCACTGGCTGTGGGCGTGGGCGCTGGCGATTCCGAAGTCGTCGAAGCAGCAAGATGCGGCGAAGAAGTTCATCGAGTGGGCCACCTCGAAGGATTACATCGAGATGGTCGCGAAAGATGAAGGCTGGGCCTCGGTGCCTCCGGGCACGCGCCAGTCCACCTATGCGCGCCCCGAGTACAAGCAGGCAGCGCCATTCGGCGACTTCGTGCTGAAGGCGATCCAGACCGCCGACCCGGATCATCCGACCTTGAAGCCGGTCCCCTACACCGGCGTGCAGTTCGTCGGAATTCCCGAGTTCCAGTCGTTCGGCACGGTGGTCGGGCAGAGCGTCTCCGGCGCGATCGCCGGTCAGATGACGGTCGACCAGGCGCTCGCGGCCGGCAACGCGGCCGCGGACCGCGCGGTCAAGCAGGCGGGTTATCAGAAATAACTGCGCAGAAATAACTGCGCTGCTGTAACCCGGCATGCCCGCCGCATCGACCGATGCGGCTCATGAAGCAGGGCGGCCGTTGGTCTGCGCCGTAAGCGATGCGGCGCGTGCCGTGCGTCATTCAGCACGGCACGCCGCGTCGCACACACGCGGCTCGGGCGAACGCTCCGCGCATTACCGAACAGGTGGTCCATCATGCGTCCTTTGCGCCTACCTTTGATGCACGCCCATCCCCAGACAGAAAAAGAACGCGAGGAGCGTAAGGCCAATTCGGCCCGCTGGCTCGTGGCGCCGTCGGTCAGCGTTCTCGTGCTGTGGATGGTCATTCCGCTCGCGATGACGATCTGGTTCTCGTTCTCGCACTACAACCTGCTGAATCCCGATCTGCGCGGTTTCGCAGGTTTCGACAACTACCGCTATCTCGCGACCGATCCGTCGTTCGGCCCGTCGATCGCGCACACGATCGAGCTGATCGTGTGGGTGCTCGTGATCACCGTGGTCGGCGGGGTGCTGATGGCGATCCTGTTCGATCGCAAGTTCTACGGGCAGGGCATCGCGCGCCTGCTCGCGATCGGGCCGTTCTTCGTGATGCCGACGGTCAGCGCGCTGATCTGGAAGAACATGATCCTGCACCCGGTGTATGGCCTCGTCGCGCAGGGCATGCGCGCGCTCGGCATGCAGCCGATAGACTGGTTCGCCGACTATCCGCTGACCGCGGTGATCATGATCGTCGCGTGGCAGTGGCTGCCGTTCGCGTTCCTGATTCTGTTCACGGCGATCCAGTCGCTCGACCAGGAGCAGAAGGAAGCCGCGAAGATCGACGGTGCGGGTCCGTTCTCGATGTTCTTCTACATCACACTGCCGCATCTGAGACGCGCGATCGCGGTCGTCGTGATGATGGAGACGATTTTCCTGCTGTCGATCTTCGCCGAGATCTACACGACCACGGGCGGCGGCCCCGGCAACGCGACCACCACGCTGTCGTATCTGATCTTCTCGCTCGGCCTGCAACAGTTCGACGTCGGTCTCGCATCGGCGGGCGGTATTCTCGCGGTCGTGCTGGCCAACATCGTGTCGTTCTTCCTCGTGCGGATGCTCGCGAAGAACCTGAAAGGGGAGTACGAAAAATGAGCCACGTTGCCTCCACTGCGGCATCGACGACGCAGCCCGTCGCGGTGCCGACCAAATCGCCGTTCGACACGATTCGCCGCGGCATTCCCGGCGTGATCGCGTGGCTGGTCGCGCTGCTGCTGTTCTTCCCGATCTTCTGGATGACGATCACCGCGTTCAAGACCGAGCAGCAGGCCTACGCGTCGTCGCTGTTTTTCATGCCGACGCTCGACAGCTTCCGCGAGGTGTTCGCGCGCAGCAACTACTTCGCGTTCGCGTGGAACTCGGTGCTGATCTCGGTCGGTGTCACGCTGCTGTGCCTGATCCTCGCGGTGCCTTGTGCGTACGCGATGGCGTTCTTCCCGACGCACCGCACGCAGAAGGTGCTGCTGTGGATGCTGTCGACGAAGATGATGCCGTCGGTCGGCGTGCTGGTGCCGATCTATCTGCTGTGGAAAAACAGCGGCCTGCTCGATACGGTGTCGGGTCTGATCATCGTCTACACGCTGATCAATCTGCCGATCGCGGTCTGGATGGCGTTCACGTACTTCGCCGAAATCCCGCGTGACATTCTTGAAGCCGGGCGCATCGACGGCGCGGCGACATGGCAGGAGATCGTCTATCTGCTGATGCCGATGGCGCTGCCCGGACTCGCGTCGACCGCGCTGCTGCTCGTGATTCTCGCGTGGAACGAGGCGTTCTGGAGCATCAACCTGTCGAGCTCGAACGCCGCGCCGCTGACCGTGTTCATCGCGTCGTATTCGAGTCCTGAGGGGTTGTTCTGGGCGAAGTTGTCGGCCGCTTCGTTGCTGGCGGTCGCACCGATCCTGATCGTCGGCTGGCTGTCGCAGAAGCAGCTGGTGCGCGGCCTCACGTTCGGGGCGGTCAAGTGATGGCGGACCCGACGGCGGGTCCGGGCGTCGCGCGATATGCGTTGATCTGCGATTGCGACGGCGTGCTGATCGACAGCGAAGCGGTGGCAGCGCGCATGCTGGTGCGGGAACTCGAGGCGCGCTGGCCCGGCGTCGAGGTCGAGCCGGTCGTGCTGCCGCTGCTCGGGCTGCGCATCGAGCGCGTGCTGCAGGACACTGCGACGCAGCTCGGCCAGCAGCTCGGCGCCGACGATATCGACGCGATCCGCCGCGCGGTCGAAGCGGCGGCGATCGATGCGCCCGCGGTAGACGGCATCGAGATGGCGCTGACTCAGGTGCCGCTCGTCAAAGGCTGCGCGAGCAATAGCTTCCGGCCGTACGTCGAGACGGTGCTGGCGCGCACGGGCCTGAAGCGGTTCTTCGGCGAGCGGCTGTTCTGCGCCGACGCGGTGCCGAATCCGAAGCCCGCGCCGGACGTGTATCTGGCGGCGGCGCAAGGCTTCGGGCTCGCGCCTGCCGCGTGCCTCGTCGTCGAGGACAGCGTGACGGGTGTCACGGCGGCGGCCACGGCGGGCATGGCGGTGCTGGGGTTTATCGGCGGCGGTCATGCGAGCGATGCGCAGATCGACCGTCTGCACGCGGCGGGCGCGCGTCATGTGTTCGACGACATGCGGCAGTTGCCCGACCTCGTCGCGCAATGGACACTGTCCGCGACGGCCGCGGCGCCATGAGCGCGCGAACGTATGCGACACGACACGGCATCAGGTAGCAGCACGAAGTAACGAGCAGCATCGAACAGCATTACACGGAGACACATCATGGCAAGCGTAACCTTGCGCAACATCAGAAAGGCCTACGACGACAACGAAGTGATGCGTGACATCAATCTCGACATCGCCGATGGCGAGTTCGTCGTATTCGTCGGGCCGAGCGGTTGCGGCAAATCGACCCTGATGCGGATGATCGCGGGCCTCGAGGACATCACGGGCGGCGATCTGAACATCGACGCCGTGCGTATGAACGACGTGCCGCCGGCCAAGCGCGGCATCGCGATGGTGTTCCAGTCGTACGCGCTGTATCCGCACATGACGCTGTACGACAACATGGCGTTCGGCCTGAAGCTCGCCGGCGCGAAGAAGCCGGAGATCGACGCGGCCGTGCGCAATGCGGCGAAGATTCTGCATATCGACCATCTGCTCGATCGCAAGCCCAAGCAGTTGTCGGGCGGACAGCGGCAGCGCGTCGCGATCGGCCGCGCGATCACGCGCAAGCCGAAGGTGTTCCTGTTCGACGAGCCGCTATCGAATCTCGACGCCGCGTTGCGCGTGAAGATGCGCCTCGAGTTCGCGCGCCTGCACGACGAGCTGAAGACGACGATGATCTACGTGACGCACGACCAGGTCGAGGCGATGACTTTGGCCGACAAGATCGTGGTGTTGTCGGCGGGCAATCTGGAGCAGGTCGGCAGCCCGACGATGCTGTATCACGCGCCCGCGAACCGTTTCGTCGCAGGTTTCATCGGTTCGCCGAAGATGAACTTCATGGAAGGCATTGTGCAGTCGGTGTCGCGCGACGGTGTCGCGGTGCGTTACGAGACCGGCGAGACGCAGCGGGTGTCGGTCGAGCCCGGCGCGGCCAAGCAGGGCGACAAGGTGACGGTCGGCATTCGCCCCGAACACCTGCACGTCAGCACGACCGAGGACGGTATCGAGGCACGCACGATGACGGTCGAATCGCTCGGCGATGCCGCGTACCTGTACGCGGAGTCGAGCGTCGCGCCGGACGGTTTGATCGCGCGGATCCCGCCGCTCGAACGTCATGCGAAGGGCAACACGCAGAAGCTCGGCGCGACGCCGGAGCATTGCCATCTGTTCGACAGCGACGGGAAGGCGTTCCAGCGCAAGATTGTTGAGGTGTTGGCGGCTTGATCGGCCGATGACGCATTGCGGAAACAGACGGCGCACTCAAGGCGCTGTCTATAGAGGGTGTTGGGCGCTTTGGGTTGCCGATGTGAAATAAAAGCAGGGAAAACCTCCGGACGGCGGGAGCCGTCCGGTTCGGGGAAAGCGACGCTATTCGCTCATGAGACGCTTAAGCTCATTAAGAAAAGACCCGGTGGTATGTCCCCACAGCGTCGGATCAAAGCCCGCTCCGTAGCTTCTTTCAAACGCACAATCCAGATCGGCCGAGTGCTCATCCATGAACGAATTGATTTCATGAATCAAATTCGAATAAGTGTGGGGGCTGTCCTTTTTGTAACAAGCCACGATTTCGGCAATGGTTTCGCCAAAAAGGTCAAAGTCCTGACCAAAATATACGTGAAATATGCGGTGCATCGCGGGGTAGCGTTCGGGTGACATCGTTTTCCCTTCAGTCAATATAAGCGGTAAGCACGTAATATGGCATGCCATTATAGGGTTCGTACTTTAGAAAGACTGTCACTCTGTTCATCTTCGTCAGCTTTCCTGTTGCCCTCGATATCCCATATCCAACGTCACCCGCGACGTGCTTAATCAGCGTAAGAGTAATATCTCGCGTCGGATTCTGCGCCCACGCGCGGAGTCTAATTGCGTTTGAAGACATAACTTCCGATATAGCCAATTCCGCAGTTCCGCGGTTTGTGAACGATGACACGACTTTCCGCTGCGGCTCATTTACCAGTCTTTCCCGCAACTGCGCTTCAGTCCTTCCGACATGTTTCAAAAGCGTATGTCCACCGATCCTGCTGCCCTCCTTCGCTTCATGCATGTCCAGGTTGATCCGGCCTATTGCTATGCGCGCAGCGCGCGCCGCCCTGATCGAGCCAGCGAAGCCGAATGGCACGGCGATATCGAGGGACAGGCCGATATTGTTCGCCATGTCGGGGCTCGCTTGCATCGCTTGAGCGAGTTTAGTCGTGCCCCGTTGGGTCAGCGTGGCCGTGTCCTGACCCGTCCAGACCTGCCGCAGGCCAGCCGCCGCTGAGTCGGAGCCATGTACCCCGAATACGACACAGCCGGCTTTGCTCGCCATCGTCGGATCTGGCAAAGCGCACAGCACACCCGCGCCGACCATTTCCAGCACGCCGCCGACGACCTGTAACCCGCCCCAAAGCCGGTTGGAAAGCATCTCCGTCTGACTGATCGACTGGCGAGACAGCACGGCCGCGAGTTGCGGAGCACTCAGTACAACCTTCACTCCTTCGGCGTTATCGGCACCGGGCATATCGAAACCCTCTGATGTTTTCGTGGGGCTCCAATGCTGACTTGCTGACCGTCTCTCAAGGTTGGGACAACTCCGAATTTTCCGTAGTCGGATGCGCGGTGCCTGTTTTGCGTGAAGCTGGAATAGCCAAAGCATTACGCTCGCTGCGACGGTTTCGTCGTAACGGAGCTACAGATAGTGCGAGCGCCGTGCCGTCTGACTGTCGGTCAGCGTGGAGCGGCTTTGGCGGCCCGGTATTGGCCGCCGGACAGCGCTTTCTTCGCCGAATCATCCATTGCCCATAGCCGGACCGCGAATCCCCCGGTTATCTTTCTCATCGCTTATCTGGGTGTTTAATTGAAGGAAATGAAAATGAGTTTAGTTGCCGATATCCTTGCGGCGAGAGGCTCAACGATGGTCAGAGTTTCTAATGTGCTGGACTATTCAGATGACTTGTCTTTGGTGCTGTCCAAATTCGGCCTGACTCCCGACGAGACGATGCTTATGCCTCAGAATAGAGCCAGGGCCATTGCTATTCTCACGAATTTGCTATGGAAAGGACAGGCTTATGATTATGAACGCATGGACGGGGGTAGAGCGGAAGGGCTAGCTGAAGAAATAATTGCGGGAAATGAGTCAAAAGACAGCAAATACTTTTCAAACAAGGAATCGCCGTCATCCGGTTCATGGAATGGTTTTGCGGACTCAACATTCGACTCGGGTGTTCTTATAAGTAGTGGAGATGGGCAATATTTCTGTAGCTGGTTTGAAGATGAAGATTGATTTGACGAGTGAGTAACCAATCGCTCAGTAGGTTAAAAAACGGAAGGCCCGCCTTGTCTGCGGGCCCCTCTCCATGCCATTCATGCGCGTCATCTAAACGCAGCCCAATCACGCCTCCAACGCCGCCCGCGCACACAACTCATCCGTCACGAGCCCCGACAACCACCCACCCTTGAGCACCGCAATCAACGCCTCACGCTTGCGCTGTCCGCCCGCAAACCCGATGGTCGGCCGGCGCGGCGGCGCGTCGAGCGCGATGCTCGTCACGCGCCGGCCGGTCGGCGATTCGACGTGCGCGCCGGCCGCATCGATCGGCAGGCCCAGCATTTCGGCGACCGCGCCGTTGTGCATCAACTCCTTCACCTCGCCTTCCGTGATGAAGCCGTCCTCGTGCAATGGACAGGTCATGCCGATGTTGCCGATGCCGACGAACGCCACGTCGGCCTGCGCGGACAGCGACTCGACGATCCGATAAAGACGGTGATTGCACCACTGCGCGCGCTCGGCCTCGCTGTCGGCGAGCAGCGGCGCGGGCAGCAGAAAATGCTTGCCACCAGTCTTTTCAGAAATGTGCAGCGCGACGTCGTAGCGGTTCGATGAGCCGTCCTGCGCGATCGCCCCGACCATCGATACCAACCGGTGCTGCGGACGGTCCAGCTGCGCGATCTGATCGACCGCGGCTTTCAGTGTGCGCCCGCTGCTGACCGCGACGACCATCGGCTTTTCCGCTGTCAGATAACGCTCCATCACCTGCGCGCCGGCCACCGCGAGCTTGCGGTCGAGTTCCTCGGGTGTATCGCCGTCGATCGGCACGACCTCGCACATGCTGAGGCCGTAGCGTTTCGACAGCTGATCGGCGAGCGAAAGACAATCGGCGAGCTTGTGATCGACCCGCACGCGGATCAGGTTCTTTTCGACCGCGAATGCGACGAGCCGCTGCGCGACCGGCCGCGACACCTGCAGCTTCTCGGCGATTTCGTTCTGGGTATTGCCCGCGACGTAGTAAAGCCACGCGGCGCGCGTGGCGAGATCGAGTTTTTCTGTGGACCTGGGCACGATGAGATTTCGCTTGAAGTGTGCCGATGATAGCGGCCGGCGGCGCGTCTGTCGCGCAGGCCGGCCGCGGATAACGCTCAGGCGAGCGGTGCGCGGGCGGGATCGAACAGCGGCCGTACGTGGCGATACAGCGCGCGATACGCTTCGAGGCGCGTGCGCAATTCCGCGTGGCGGCGCGGATTCGGCGTGAACTCCTTTTCGACGGGCGGCTTGGTCAGCACGGTGGCCGGCTCGCCACCTGCGGCGAGCCAGCCGAGACGCGCCGCGCCGAGTGCCGCGCCGGTTTCGCCGCCGCCATGCTTGACGGTCGCGGTGTCGAGCGCATCGGCGAGCAACTGGGCCCAGTAATCGCTGCGTGCGCCGCCGCCGAGCAGCGACAGCACTTTCGCTTCGGTGCCGGCCGCGCGCAGCGCATCGAGGCCGTCGGTCAGCGCGAGCGTCACGCCTTCGAGCACCGCGTAGCCGAGCAGCGCGCGGTCGGTGGCGTGAGTCATGCCGAAGAATACGCCCTGCGCGTAGGGGTCGTTATGCGGCGTGCGCTCGCCCGACAGATACGGCAAGAAGAGCGGCGCGGTGGTCAACGCCTCGGCGGGCAGCGCCTCGATTTCGGCGAGCAGCGTCGGCTCGTCGGTCGACGTGAGCTTGCAGACCCAGCGCAAACAGCTCGCCGCCGACAGCACCACGCTCATCTGATGCCAGCGGTCCGGGATCGCATGACAGAACGCGTGCACGGCGGAGGCCGGGTTCGGCCGGAAGCTGTCGCCGACCACGCACAGCACGCCCGATGTACCCAGCGACACGAAGCCGTCGCCCGGTTGCGTCGCGCCGATGCCGATCGCGCTGGTCGCATTGTCGCCGCCGCCGGCCGCGACGATCACGTCGTCGCGCAGGCCGAATTCGCGCGAGAGTTCCGGCAACAGCGTGCCGGCCGGCGCGCTGCCTTCGCGCAGCGCCGGCATCTGCGCGCGCGTCATGTTGCAGGCCGCGAGCAGCGAATCCGACCAATCGCGTTTCGCGACGTCGAGCCACAACGTGCCGGCCGCGTCCGACGGATCGGACACCTTGCCGCCCGTCAGGTGCAGGCGCAGATAGTCTTTCGGCAGCAGCACGCAGGCAGTCCTGGCGAAAATCTCCGGTTCGTGACGCGCGACCCACAGCAGCTTCGGCGCGGTGAAACCGGGCATCGCCAGATTGCCGGCGACGCTGTGCAGATCCGGCGCGCGCTCGGTCAGCTCCGCGCATTCCTTGTCGCTGCGCATGTCGTTCCACAGGATCGCGGGCCGCAGCACACGATTCTCCGCATCGAGCAGCACCGCGCCGTGCATCTGCCCCGACAGGCCGATGCCGCGAATCTGCGCGAACTCGTCGGGATGACGCTCGCGCAACGCGGCGAGCGCGCTGCGCGTGCCCGCCCACCAGTCTTCGGGATTCTGCTCGGCCCAGCGCTGGTGTGGACGCGAAACGGTGAACGGCGAGCCTGCGGTGCCGATCACGCGGCCATCGGAGGCGAGCAGCAGAACTTTCACTTCGGACGTGCCGAGGTCGATGCCTAGGTACATGGGAGCGAAACCTTCGTCGTTGGGGATGCGCTACTTTATCCGCACATCGCGCGCGCTGTCATGCGCATTAAGCCTGGTTCGTCAAGCCGCGCCGCGTTTCGCGAGCCAAGCGTCGACACGCGCGAGCGCGCCCGCGAGCGCCGCTTCGAGCTCGGGCGTCTGCGCCATGCCGCCCCACAGCAGCCGGTCGGCCGCGAACGCGCGCAGCGGATCGGGCGTCGAGAAAAAGCCGTGGGCGACGCGCTCGTCCATCACACCGTCCTGATACGCGTAGGGCAGCTTGCCCGTGTGCCAGCGCTCCAGAAAGCGGAAGAACAACGCCGGCAGCATCGCGGTCGCCGCCGGCGTGACGCCGCGCTCGAAGCATTCGGCGAGTGTCGGCGCGATGAAGCCGGGCAGCTTCGAGAAGCCATCGGCGGCGACGCGCTGGTTCGTGTCGAGAATATGCGGATTGCTGAAGCGCTCGAGCACGACGTCGCGATAGCGTTCGAGATCGAGCGGGCTCGGTGTCAGACACGGGATCACGTCCTCGGTCACGTAGTCGTATGCGAACTGGCGGATGTCGGCGTCGAGCGTGCCTTCGTGGATGTAGTTCAGGCCGACCAGTGTGCCCGCCCACGCGATGCAGCTATGCGTCGCGTTGAGGATGCGGATCTTCGCTTCTTCGTACGGCAGCACCGAATCGACGAGTTCCGCGCCGACCTTCTCCCAGGCCGGCCGTCCCGCGATGAAGCGATCTTCGATCACCCACTGGATGAACGCTTCGCCCATCACCGGGCTCGCGTCGTCGACGCCGGTCGCGGCCTTCACGCGCTCGCGCACGTCGGGCGTCGGACGCGGCGTGATGCGATCGACCATCGAGCACGGGCACGAGGTGTTGTCGTCGAACCATTGCGCGAGTTCGTTCGCGCCGCGTCGTTCGAGAAACTCGCTCATGCCCGCATGAAAGCGCTCGCCGTTGCTGCGCAGGTTGTCGCAGGTCTGCAGCGTGACCGGTCCCGCGCCGCGCTTCACGCGCGCGTCGAGAATCGCCGCGAGCGCGCCGTAGATCGTCGTGTGACCGCCGGCGAGGTCGGCGGCGAGATCCGGATTCGCGGTGTCGAGCCGGTCGTGTTCGTCGAGGTAATAGCCGCCTTCGGTCACGGTGAACGCGATGATCTTGCAGGCCGGATCGGCACCCGCTTCGATCAATCCGTCGAGGCTTTCGCTCCACGGCAGCACGCGCTCGATCGAGCGGATCGTCTCGTAGGCGCGCTGGCCTTGCGGCGTGACCGTTTCGAGCGTGTAGACGCCGTTCTGCGCAGCGAGCGCTTCGAGCACCGGGTTCATGTCGCCGCGAATATTGCCGACGGTCAGCGACCAGTGCGGCTCGCTGGCCGCGCTCGCTTCGTGCAGCCGATGCAGATACCACGCCTGATGCGCGCGATGAAACGATCCCGCGCCGATGTGCAGGATCACGTGTGCGGCCGCGCCGCTGCCTTGCCCGCTGTTCATGTCGTGTCTCCGATGTCGGCCAGAGTTGGCGCTTCAGCGCTTACTCTGGTCCCATGCCACGTAGTTGCAAACGTCCACCGCGCTCGTGACGCGCGTTTTGTGCGTGTAGAGCATTTGCTCTGTATGTGAGCGAATGATCGTACCCGGCGAAACGAAAGTCAAGGCAACGGAGCGGGGTTTTGATGGCGCAGCGCGGCATGCTGGATGCGCGGGCGGCAGCGAGCAGTGTCCGAGGCTGGAACACGCGCTGCGCCCTTCATATTGCATTGCGTCAAATTTGACCTCGCGCGCGTCCGGATTAACCCCAGTGCAAAAAAGTATCGGTCCGCGGTTTCTTTTTAAGTGGTCGCCAACGCCTTTGGCGGTTACTTTTCGCTTTACAAGATCAAGATCGGCGGCGCCTCACCGTGCCGTTCCATGGAGGCAGACAGTGCAACCTGATCTCGAAATCGTGGCCGTACGCCACGACGAGTCGTTCAAAGTGTGGTCGCATGGCTATCCGTATCGCACGGTGCGCTGGCACTTTCATCCGGAGTACGAGATCCATCTGATCGTCGCGACGACCGGCAAGATGTTCGTCGGCGATCACATCGGCAGCTTCGCGCCCGGCAATCTCGTGCTGATGGGGCCGAACCTGCCGCACAACTGGGTCAGCGACGTGCCCGAAGGCGAGAGCGTCGCGCAGCGCAATCTGGTTGTGCAATTCGGCCAGGAGTTCGTGTCGAACTGTCTCGAGAGTTTTCCGGAGTGGCGGCAGGTCGAGGCGCTGCTCGCCGATGCGCGTCGCGGCCTGTCGTTCGGTCACGAGACCTCGGCGCAAATCAAGCCACTCTTTCTCGAACTGCTCGGGGCGCGCGGACTGCGTCGGCTCGTGCTGTTCATGTCGATGCTCGAGATCCTGATGAACGCGCCGGATCGCGACACACTCGCGAGTCCCGCATACCAGGCCGATCCGACCAGTTTCGCGGCGACCCGCATCAATCATGTGCTCGCGTATATCGGCAAGAACCTCTCGAACGAATTGCGCGAGTCGGAGCTTGCGCAACTCGCCGGCCAGAGCGTCAGCGCGTTTTCGCGTTATTTCCGCCGCCATACCGGGCTGCCTTTCGTGCAGTACGTGAATCGCATGCGCATCAATCTCGCGTGCCAGTTGCTGACCGACGGCGAACTGAGCGTGACCGACATCTGCTTCAAGGCGGGCTTCAACAACCTGTCGAATTTCAACCGGCAGTTTCTGGCCATGAAGGGCATGGCGCCATCGACGTTCCGCCGTTATCAGCAACTGAACGATGCGAGCCGCGACGCTTCCGAGCAAGCGGCCGCGCGTGGCCGGGGCATCGACAACGCGCCGGCGATCGTGCTCGCGCCGGGCTTGCCGCGTAGCGGCGTCGCGTATCCGGTCACATAGTGCCCGCCCGGTAGTCCGCTGTTTTAGTCCACTCGCGTTTCAACACGCATCGATCGCGCTGTGCGCCCACAGCGCGAGGGGGCGTGCTCACTTCAAAAAATGGAGACAACCATGAAGCCGTCTACTCTTTCGCTCAATTCTTCGACGATGTTCGCGCGCCGCATCTCCGCGCTCGCGTTCGGTTTGTCGCTCGTCGCCGTGTCGGCTGCGCAGACCGCGCAGGCCGCGCCGCTGAAAATCGGCATGACGTTTCAGGAGCTGAACAACCCGTACTTCGTGACGATGCAAAAAGCGCTGAACGACGCGGCCGCGTCGACCGGCGCGACCGTCGTCGTCACCGACGCGCATCACGACGTCAGCAAGCAGGTCAGCGATGTCGAAGACATGCTGCAAAAGAAGATCGACATCCTGCTCGTCAATCCGACCGACTCGACCGGTATCCAGTCGGCAGTCACGTCGGCGAAGAAGGCGGGCGTCGTCGTGGTCGCGGTCGATGCGAACGCGAACGGGCCGGTCGATTCGTTCGTCGGCTCGAAGAACTACGACGCGGGCGTGATGGCTTGCGACTACCTCGCGAAGTCGATCGGCGGCAGCGGCGAAGTGGCGATTCTCGACGGCATTCCGGTCGTGCCGATTCTCGAACGCGTGCGTGGCTGCAAGGCGGCGCTCGCGAAGTCGCCGGGCGTGAAGCTCGTCGATACGCAGAACGGCAAGCAGGAACGCGCGACCGCGCTGTCCGTCACCGAGAACATGATCCAGGCGCATCCGAATCTGAAGGGCGTGTTCAGCGTGAACGACGGCGGTTCGATGGGTGCGCTGTCGGCGATCGAATCGTCGGGCAAGGACATCAAGCTGACGAGCGTCGATGGTGCGCCTGAGGCGATCGCCGCGATTCAGAAGCCGGATTCGAAATTCGTCGAGACGTCGGCGCAGTTCCCGGCCGACCAGGTACGCATCGCGCTCGGCATCGCGCTCGCGAAGAAGTGGGGCGCCAATGTGCCGAAAGCGATTCCGGTCGACGTGAAAATGATCGACAGGAGCAACGCGAAGGGCTTCAGCTGGTAACGCAAGCGCAGGCCGCCGCGCGTGGCGATCATGCGCGGCGGTGCGCAGCAAAGGAACTCGCGATGGATACGCTTCTGAAGCTCGACAACATCAGCAAGAGTTTTCCCGGCGTGAAGGCACTGCAAGGCATTCATCTCGAGATCGCGCGTGGCGAGATTCACGCGCTGCTCGGCGAGAACGGCGCGGGCAAATCGACGCTGATGAAAATTCTGTGCGGCATCTATCAGCCGGACGAAGGAACGATCACGCTCGACGGCGAGCAACGCCACTTCGCGAACTACCACGACGCGGTGGCCGCGGGCGTCGGTATCGTGTTTCAGGAGTTCAGCCTGATTCCGTATCTGAACGCGGTGGAGAACATGTTTCTCGGCCGTGAAATGCGCAATCGCTTCGGCCTGCTCGAACGCGCCAGGATGCGGCGCGCGGGTGCCGCGATTTTTCAGCG
The DNA here is from genome assembly GCF_040948805.1 of Paraburkholderia sp. BR13439. Classification (NCBI taxonomy): domain Bacteria; kingdom Pseudomonadati; phylum Pseudomonadota; class Betaproteobacteria; order Burkholderiales; family Burkholderiaceae; genus Paraburkholderia; species Paraburkholderia sp. BR13439. The sequence goes on from NZ_JBFPKN010000016.1 coordinate 64,019, forward strand.
GCTTGGCGTTGCGATCGATCTGTCGGTGCCGATCCGGGAGCTGTCGGTTGCGCAGCAGCAGTTCGTCGAAATCGGCAAGGCGTTGTCGCTCGATGCTCGCGTGCTGATTCTCGACGAACCGACCGCGACGCTGACGCCCGCCGAAGCCGCGCATCTGTTCACGATCATGCGCGAGTTGAAGCAGCAGGGCGTCGCGATGATCTTTATCTCGCACCACCTCGAAGAGATCTTTGAGGTGTGCGACCGCATCACGGTGCTGCGCGACGGCCAGTACGTCGGCATGACCGAGGTCGCGCAATCCGACGTGAGCCGGCTCGTGCAGATGATGGTGGGACGCCGCATCGAAAGCAGCTTTCCGCCGAAGCCGGCGCCGCGCGCCGATGCGAAGATCGTGCTCGACGTCGTGCGCCTGCAGTTGTTCAAAGACAGCCCCGAGCTGAGCTTCACGCTGCGCGAAGGCGAGATTCTCGGCTTCGCGGGACTCGTCGGCTCGGGGCGCACCGAGACTGCGCTCGCGGTGATCGGCGCGGAGCGCGCGTACGTGAAGGAAATTCGCGTGAACGGCACGGCCGCGAAGCTCGCCGATCCGGCCGATGCGCTGCGCGCGGGCGTCGGCATTCTGCCCGAGAGCCGCAAGACGGAAGGGCTCATTACGGACTTCTCGATCAAGCAGAACATCTCGATCAACAACCTCGGCAAGTACCGGTCGCTGCGTTTCTTCATCGACCAGCGCAGCGAAGCGCGCGCGACCGCCGACATCATGAAGCGCGTCGGCGTGAAGGCGCCGACGATGCACACCGAAGTCGCGACGCTGTCGGGCGGCAATCAGCAGAAGGTCGTGATCGCGCGCTGGCTCAATCACCACACCAACATCCTGATCTTCGACGAACCGACACGCGGCATCGACGTCGGCGCGAAGGCCGAAATCTATCTGCTGATGCGCGAACTGACCGCGCGCGGCTACTCGATCATCATGATCTCGTCCGAGTTGCCGGAAATCGTCGGCATGTGCGACCGCGTCGCCGTGTTCCGCCAAGGCCGCATCGAAGCGCTGCTCGAAGGCGATGCGATCGAATCGAACGCCGTGATGACCTATGCGACCGCCGGTTCGCTTGGAGCTTCTCATGAACATGCCTAATCCTTCCTCTTCGCCGAAAACATCGAGCGTCAGCAGCGACACGCCGGGCGCGCCGGTGCGCTTCACCTGGGCCGCGCTGAAACGCTCGACGCTGTTCTATCCGTTCATCGGCTTGCTGGTGGTCTGCATCGTGATGGTGTTCGCGAGCGACAGCTTTCTGTCGGCCGCGAACATCGAGAACGTGCTGCGCCAGGTGTCGATCAACGCGATCATTGCGGTCGGCATGACCTGCGTGATCCTGACGGGCGGCATCGATCTGTCGGTCGGCTCGGTGATGGCGCTCGCGGGCACGCTGTCGGCCGGGCTGATGGTCGCCGGCATGAATGCGGTGGCCGCGCTCGCGATCGGCCTCGCGGTCGGTCTCGGCTTCGGCGCGGCCAACGGCTTTTTCGTCGCGTTCGCCGGCATGCCGCCGATCATCGTCACGCTCGCGACGATGGGCATCGCGCGCGGCCTCGCGCTGATCTACACCGGCGGCTACCCGATCGACGGTCTGCCCGACTGGGTCAGCTTCTTCGGCAGCGGCAAGATACTCGGCATCCAGGCGCCGGTCGTAATCATGGCGGTGATCTATGTGATCGCATGGGTGCTGCTCGAACGGATGCCGTTCGGCCGCTACGTGTATGCGATCGGCGGCAACGAGCAGGCGACGCGCTTGTCCGGCGTGCGTGTCGCGCGCGTGAAGCTGATCGTCTACACGATCGCCGGCTTGACGTCCGCGTTCGCCGCAATCGTGCTGACCGCGCGTCTGATGAGCGGCCAGCCGAACGCGGGCGTCGGCTTCGAACTCGACGCAATCGCCGCCGTCGTGATGGGCGGCACGTCGATCTCCGGTGGACGCGGCTCGATCATCGGCACGCTGATCGGCGCGCTGTTGCTCGGTGTGCTGAATAACGGCCTGAACATGGTCGGCGTCAATCCATACGTGCAGAACGTGATCAAGGGCGGAATCATTCTGCTCGCGATCTATATCAGCCGCGACCGCAGAAAGTAACGCTCACTTCCCCACATCTTTTTTTGCAGGACCATGCAATGACGACTCAATCCGACCAGCAGAACATGACCGCCATCGTCTGTCATGCACCGAAAGACTATCGCGTCGAGCAGGTACAGAAGCCACGCGCCCGCGCGCATGAACTGGTGATCCGCATCGCCGCGTGCGGCATCTGCGCGAGCGATTGCAAATGCCATTCGGGCGCGAAGATGTTCTGGGGCGGCCCGAGCCCGTGGGTCAAGGCGCCGGTGATTCCGGGCCACGAGTTCTTTGGCTATGTCGAGGAACTGGGCGAGGGCGCGGCCGAGCATTTCGGCGTGCAAAAAGGCGAGCGCGTGATCGCCGAGCAGATCGTGCCGTGCGGCAAGTGCCGCTACTGCAAATCAGGCCAGTACTGGATGTGCGAAGTGCACAACATCTTCGGCTTTCAGCGCGAGGTCGCGGACGGCGGCATGGCGGAGTACATGCGGATTCCCCCGACCGCGATCGTCCACAAGATTCCCGACGGCATCTCGCTTGAAGACGCCGCGATCATCGAGCCGCTCGCGTGCGCGATTCACACGGTCAATCGCGGCGATCTGCAACTCGACGACGTCGTCGTGATCGCGGGCGCGGGGCCGCTCGGTCTGATGATGACGCAGGTCGCGCATCTGAAGACGCCAAAGAAGCTCGTCGTGATCGATCTCGTCGAAGAACGGCTCGCGCTCGCGCGCGAATACGGCGCGGACGTGACGATCAATCCTCAGAAGGACGACGCGCTCACGATCATTCGTTCGCTGACTGACGGCTACGGCTGCGACGTCTATATTGAAACGACGGGCGCGCCGATCGGCGTGAACCAGGGGATGGACCTGATCCGCAAGCTCGGGCGCTTCGTCGAATTCTCGGTGTTCGGCGCGGATACGACGCTCGACTGGTCGGTGATCGGCGATCGCAAGGAGCTCGACGTGCGCGGCGCGCACCTTGGCCCCTATTGCTATCCGATTGCGATCGATCTGCTCGCGCGTGGACTTGTCACGTCGAAGGGCATCGTCACGCACGGCTTTTCGTTGGAAGAATGGGACGAAGCGATCAGGATCGCGAATTCGCTCGACTCGATCAAGGTGCTGATGAAGCCGCGCGCATGAATCTCGTGTGCGGCGTTTCAACGGAGACTCTATGAACTACGTCATCGGCGTCGATATCGGCACGCAGAGCACGAAAGCGCTGCTCGTCGACGAGCACGGCGCGATCGTCGCGCAGCATGCGTCGAGCTATCAACCCGATACGCCGAAGCCGTTGTGGGCCGAGCAGTGGCCCGCGGTGTGGCTGAAGGCCGTGGTCGAATGCGTGGCCGCGTGCGTCGGCGACGCGAAGGCGGCCGGCATCGCGCCGGGTGCGATCAAGGCGCTGTGCGTGAGCAGCCTGTACGGCGGCTCGGGCATCCCGGTCGACAACGACATGCGGCCGCTCGCGCCGTGCCTGATCTGGATGGACCGGCGCGCGACCGCGCAGGTGGACTGGGTGCGCGAGAACGTCGATCTCGAACGGCTCCATACGATCACAGGTAATGGGTTAGACAGCTACTACGGCTACACGAAGATGCTGTGGCTGCGCGAGAATGAGCCGGACGTGTGGGCGCATACGCGCTATTTCCTGCCGCCGAACGCGTACGTGATCTACACGCTGACCGGCGAGGTCGCCGTCGATCACAGCTCGGCTGGCAATATCGGCGGCGTCTACGATATCGCGCGGCGCGACTGGTCGGACGAAGCGCTCGACATGCTCGGCATTCCCGCGACGATGATGCCGGATCGGCTCGTCGAATCGTCGGAGGTGGTGGGCGGCTTGTTGTCGCAATGGACCGCGCAGCTTGGGCTCGATGCAGGCACGGCGATCGTCGCGGGCGGCGTCGATGCGGCGATGGCGACGTTCGCGGCCGGTGTCACGCGCGCCGGGCAGCACGTCGCGATGATCGGCACCAGCATGTGCTGGGGCTATATCAATCAGCGTGTCGACGCACGCCACGGTTTGGTCAGCATGCCGCACGTTTTCAACGGGCAGCACGACATCTACGTGTTCGGCGGCGCGATTACCGCGGGCGCGTCGGTCAGTTGGTATCGCGAGCAGTTCTGTCACGCGGAGATCGAGGCCGCGCGCGCGACACCGCATGGCGATCCGCATCGGCTGCTCGAAGAAACGGCCGCGCAAGTGCCGGCCGGCGCCGACGGCGTGCTGTTCCTGCCGTATCTGATGGGCGAGCGAAGTCCGGTGTGGGATGCGAAGGCGAGCGGCGCGTTCGTCGGGTTGTCGCTGTTTCATACGCGTGCGCATCTGTATCGCGCGGTGCTCGAAGGGGTGTCGTTCGCGCTGAAACACAACATCGAGGCGGGGCGCAAAGGCGCGCAATCGCTCGACGACAAGCTGATCGTCGTGGGCGGCGCCGCGCATTCGGACCTGTGGATGCAGATCATCGCCGATGTCACCGGCTATCCGGTCTACACGATCGAGCAAGATGTAGAAGCCGCGATGGGCGCGGCGTTGCTCGCCGCGCTCGGCGTCGGCCTCGTGTCGCGCGAAGCGGCGCAAGGCGGCTGGGTCACGCTGATCGAGCGCGCGCAGCCCGACGCACGGCGCATGGCGTTATACGAGCAGCGCTTCGGCGTCTACGTGGATCTCTATCCGGCGTTGAAGCCGGTCATGCATCGCTTGCAATCATCATGAACGCTACTTTCGATTTTTCCGGACGCTCGATTCTGGTGACAGGCGCCTCCAGCGGCATCGGCCGCGCGACGGTCGAGGCGCTGTGCGCGAGCGGCGCATCGGTCGTCGCGTCCGCGCGCAACGTGAACGAGCTCGCGCGGCTCGCCGAGGAAACCGGCTGCGAGCCGTTGAAGCTCGACGTCAGCGACGAAGGCGCGATCGACGAAGCATTCGCGTCGCTCGAACCGTTCGACGGTCTCGTCAATTGCGCGGGCATCGCCTTGCTCGAACGCGCGGTGGATACCACGGCCGCGAGCTTCGATCGCGTGATGGCGGTGAATACGCGCGGCGCGGTGCTGGTCGCGAAGCACGTCGCGCGTGGCATGCTCGGCGCGGGGCGCGCGGGCAGCATCGTCAACGTTTCGAGTCAGGCGGCGCTCGTCGCGCTCGACGATCATCTGAGCTATTCGGCGTCGAAGGCGGCGCTCGATGCGGTCACGCGCGCGTTGTGCATCGAGCTGGGACCGCACGGGATTCGCGTGAATAGCGTGAACCCGACGATCACGCTGACGCCGATGGCGGTGCAGGCCTGGAGCGATCCCGTCAAACGCGATCCTGCGTTGCAGGCGATTCCGCTCAGGCGCTTTGCTGAATCCGCCGAGGTCGCGGCGCCGATTCTGTTTTTGTTGAGCGATGCGGCGGCGATGGTTAGCGGGGTGTGTTTGCCGATTGATGGTGGTTATACCGCGCGCTAGGGGGTGTCAGGGGCCGTCGATTGCCTGGTGAAATGAAAGTAGACGTAAGCCCCGCCAGACGGCGGGGCCGTCCGGCGGGCGGAAGTGCAGGCTACTCACTCAGAAGAAGACGTTTAAGTTTGTCGAGAAAAGCCTCAGTGGTCTGGTCCCACACTGTCGGGTCGCACTGATAGCCAAAATTTTCCTCAAACGCTGCGTCAAGGTTTCCCGCATGATCGCTCTTGAAGCGGTCTATCTCGGCCACCGTCGCCTTAATTTCTTCCGATGTGCATTCGCATGTAAAGGACAAAACCAATTCTTCAATTGTGTTTCCGAACAAGTCGAAATCTTCATGGAAACGGCCACAAATCAATTGATACAAATTTTCGTATCTCATAAATCGAAGTCCATGCGGAATCAACGCTGAGCGACGCGACGTCGAGGGCCGTCCGTTGAGGCGCAGGCTTACTCACTTAGAAGGAGACGCTTAAGCTCATCAAGAAAAGATTCGGTGGTGTGACCCCACAGCGTCGGATCGAACTGCCTGCCGAATTCCTCCTCGAAGGCAGCGTCAAGATTTCCAGCGTGATCTCTCTTGAATCGGTCTATGTCGGCCACCTTGGCGTTAATCATTTCTGGCGTGCATCTGCTTACGCAAGCCCGCACCAACTCTTCAATTGTGTCTCCCCAGTAGTCGGAATCTTCATTGAAGTAGACTCCGATCAATTGTTCCAGATTGCCGTATCTCAGATATCGATGTTCACTCAAAATCATTGACCGAACCAGGCGGTGTGTGGTGGTCCGACGCGAGCAAACGCACGCTACTCGCTCAGAAGAAGACGCTTAATCTTGTCAAGGAAGTCCTCAGTGGTCTGCTCCCACGCCGTCGGATCGCACTGGTGGCCAAATTCCTCCTCGAAGGCCGCGTCAAGATTTCCGGCATCATCGCTCTTGAACCGGTCTATGTCGGCCACCGTCGCGCTAATCATTTCTGGCGTGCATCCGCTTGCACATGCCCGGACCAATTCTTCAACTGTGTTTCCCCAGCAGTCGAAATCTTCATTGAAGTAGCCAAGGATCAATTGGCCCAGATCATAATATTTCATGCACCAATACCCACCAATTATGTTTTTTATGGGGCTCTGATGCTGCCATTCTGATCATCTCTTAAGTCTCGGACGACTCCGAATTTATCGCGGCCCGCGCCAACCGTTACAGCATCGTCCGCACATGCCAAAGCTCGGGGAACAGCACGACATCGAGCATCTTGCGCAGATACGGCGCGCCGCTAGTGCCGCCGGTGCCCTGCTTGAAGCCGATGATGCGCTCGACGGTCGTCACGTGGCGGAAGCGCCATTGGCGGAACGCATCCTCGAGATCGACGAGTTCTTCCGCCATCTCGTACAGCTCCCAATGCTCGGACGGATTGCGATACACCTCTAGCCACGCCGCTTCCACCGACGCATCATGTTCCGTCGGCCTGGTCCAGTCACGTTCGAGCCGCGTGGGCGAAATCTTGAAGCCGCGACGCGCAAGCAGCCGCACCACTTCGTCGTAGAACGACGGCGCTTCGAGCGATGCCTTCACTTGCGCGTATACGTCGGCGCGATGCGCATGCGGCTTCAGCATCTGCTCGTTCTTGTTGCCGAGCAGGAATTCGATCTGCCGGTACTGATACGACTGGAAGCCCGACGAAGTGCCGAGGTACGGCCGCATCGCCGTGTATTCGGATGGCGTCATCGTCGCGAGCACGCTCCACGCCTGCACCAGTTGCTCCATGATCCGCGACACGCGCGCGAGCATCTTGAACGCGGGCGGCAGCTCGTCGCGATGCACGGCCGCGAGTGCCGCGCGCAACTCGTACAGCGCGAGCTTCATCCACAGCTCGCTCGTCTGATGCTGAATGATGAACAGCATCTCGTTGTGATCCGGGGACAACGGATGCTGCGCGTCCAGCACCGTGCCGAGCGACAGATAATCGCCGTAGCTCATCGACTCCGAGAAGTCGAGCTGCGCGTCGTGCCAGCCGCTATCGGTCGTGCTCGATGCCGGCGCCGAAGCCGTCTGTGCGTGCCCGAACGGGCAGCGTTGTGCCGCCGTTTCTTCTGGCAAGCCCGGCGTGTGCATGTGATCGGTCATTCTGTCGTCCTCAGGTAACGGCGCCGCGCTGGGCGAATTCAGGAGCTTTCCAGGCCTCGCGGGTGAGCACGTCGTGCAAGGTTTCGACGGCGTCCCAGACGTCGACGAAACGCGTGTACAGCGGCGTGAAGCCGAAACGCAGCACGTGCGGCTCGCGATAGTCGCCGATCACGCCACGCGCAATCAGCGCCTGCATCACCTCGTAGCCGTGCGGATGCTCGAAGCTCGCATGCGAGCCGCGCTGCGCATGCTCGCGCGGCGTCACGAGCTTCAGTGGAAATTCGCTGCAACGCGTCTCGACCAGTTCGATGAACAGATCGGTCAGCGCGAGCGACTTCTCGCGAACCGCCTGCATGTTGGTTTGCAGGAACACGTCGAGCCCGCATTCGACGAGCGCCATCGACACCATCGGCTGCGTGCCGCATAGGAAGCGGCCTACGCCGTTGTCGGGCTGATACGTCGGATTCATTTCGAACGGCGCGCGATGCCCCCACCAGCCCGACAGCGGCTGCGCGAACTCGTTCTGGTGGTGCTGGGGCACCCACACGAACGCGGGCGAACCGGGGCCGCCGTTCAGATACTTGTAGGTGCAGCCGACCGCGTAGTCGGCGCCGACGCCGTTCAGATCGACCGGCACCGCGCCCGCCGAATGCGCGAGATCCCATAGCGCGAGCGCGCCCCTGTCGTGGATCAGCTTCGTCAGCGCGGCCATGTCGTGCATATAGCCAGTCCGGTAGTTCACGTGCGTGATCATCGCGATCGCGGTGTCCGCGCCGATCGCGTCGGGCAGCTCGGACGGATCGTCGACGAGGCGCAGCTCGTAGCCGCGATCGAGCTGTTCGATCAAACCCTGCGCGATATACAGATCGCTCGGGAAGTTCGAGCGCTCGGACACGATCACGCGACGCTGCGGATCGCGCGCATTCGCGAGCCGCAGCGCGGCCGACAGCAGCTTGAACAGGTTGATCGAGATCGTGTCGGTGATCACGACTTCGTCTTCGGCTGCGCCGATCAACGGCGCGAGCTTGTTGCCGAGCCGGCGCGGCAGCACGAACCAACCGGATTTGTTCCAGCTGCGGATCAGCCCTTCGCCCCATTCGGCGGCGATCACGGTTTGCGCGCGCTGCGCGGCGGCGGCCGGCGGTACGCCGAGCGAGTTGCCGTCGAGATAGATAGTCGTCGGCGATAGCGCGAACTGGTCGCGCAGCGCTGCGAGCGGGTCGGCGCTGTCGAGCGCCACGGCTTCGTCACGATGGTTCATGGTCGTTCGATGGGTTGGGTTGTCGGGTCAGTAGCTCGCCGCGGGCGTGGCCAGGCGCGAGCCGGGTAGTGCGCGCAGCACCGCGCGCACCGGGCTCGCGTCGAGCGTGGTCAGCTTCAGCGGCAGCGCGATCAGCTCGTAGTCGCCGGGTTCGACCGCGTCGAGCACGATGCCTTCGAGAATCGCCATCCGGTGCGCGCGAATGCGGTGATGCGCGTCCATCGTCTTCGATTCCTGCGGATCGAGCGATGGCGTATCGATGCCGATCAGCTTCACGCCACGCGCGGCGAGCAGATCGACGGTCTCGGGCGCGACCGCGCAGAACGCGCTGTCCCACTCGCGCGTCGGCGCATTCCTGTAAGTGCGCAGTAAGACTCGCGGCGGCAGATCGTCGAGCGAGCCGGTCAGGTGTTGTGGCGTCACAACAGGCGACGCGCCGATACAGTCAATCACTCTGCATAAACCGAGATACGCGTCGAGCGGCACGTCGCCGATCGCGGCGCCGTCGGCGTCGTAGTGCAGCGGCGCATCGGTATGCGCGCCGGTGTGCGGCGACATCGTCAGACGCGCGACATTGACCGGCGAGCCAGCCTCCATGCGCCAGACGCGTTCGATGCCGACCGGCGTGTCGCCCGGCCAGACGGGCGTGGCGGGATCGACGGCGGGGGTGATGTCCCAGAGTGCTCGCATGACGGTTTCGACGGAAGGTGACTATCTCTAAATGATAGAGGTCAAGCCGTGAAATGTGATTGCGAAAAAATCTCCTAACGAGCCGTGTCTTGGAACATAATTTGAGCCAAACCGGAAAGGGAGACCGAATATGAACGCGATCTCGCTCGACGCCACCGATTGCCGTATCTTGACGGTGCTTCAGCAGGAAGGACGGATCAGCAATCTCGACCTGGCGGAGCGCATCTCGCTGTCGCCATCAGCCTGTCTGCGACGCCTGCGTCTGCTGGAAGAGCAGGGCGTCATCGAACACTACCGCGCGTGTCTGAACCGCGAAGTTTTGGGGTTCGAGCTGGAAGCGTTCGTGCAGGTGTCCATGCGCAACGACCAGCAGAACTGGCACGAGCGCTTTGCCGAGGCGTTGCGCGACTGGCCCGAAGTGGTCGGCGCGTTCGTCGTGACCGGCGAAACCCACTACCTGCTGCGCGTGCTCGCGCACAACCTCAAACACTATTCGGATTTCGTGCTCAACCGCCTGTACAAGGCGCCGGGCGTGATGGACATCCGCTCGAACATCGTGCTCGAAACGCTGAAGGAAGATTCGGGCGTGCCGGTGTCGCTCGTGAAGAAGAACAGCGGGCACGGGGCCACACATAGCGACCGTTGACGATGACGAGGGGGCGCGCCGTTTTTGGCGCGTCCGACCGACAAGCACTACCGGCGCGAGGGGCGCGCCGCGCCGCTCAAAGCGGCTTCAGGCCGTGGAACTGTCCGCTCTGGAACACCAGCGGCAGCATCTCCGCGGCATTTTCGTGCACGCCGCAGCGCTCCACTTCGCCGACGAAAATCACGTGGTCGCCTTCGTCGTAGCGGCTGCGGTTATGACATTCGAACCACGCGAGCGCGCCGTCGAGCACCGGCATGCCGGTGTCGCCCGCCGCGTGCGATACGCCCTCGAAGCGGTCGCCCTTCACGGTCGCGAAGCGCTTGCACAGATCGAGCTGCGTCGAAGACAGCACATTGATCACGTAGTGACTGTTGGCACGGAACACCGGCATCGATGCCGAGCGCGTCGCGAGACTCCATAGCACGAGCGGCGGAGAGAGCGACACCGAGTTGAACGAGCTGGCCGTGATGCCGATCAGCTGGCCGGACGCGGCGCGTGTCGTGATCACGGTGACGCCGGTCGCGAACTGGCTGAGCGCCTGTCTAAACGCGGACTGGTCGAAGTTGGGTGGGCTCGCGCTCTTCATCGGGGCAGGGTCCCCGGCGCGCGCCGTGTGAAAGACGGACTTAAGCGCGAATCGAGGCGCGGATAACAACGCGGATATGTGCGGCTGGCAGCGGATGTTTCGAAAGTCATGGTGAAAATCATCGATTTCCGCCAATTTTAACTGTAATCGCCGCGCGCGCCGCACGACGTTGCGTACGGTGCGCAATCCGGCGTTCGCTCGTTCACAGTCGAGCACGAACCGGCCGCCGTGTTTCGTGCGGACACGCCGATCGTCATGCTTCGTCTCGCCGCATTTTTCGCTTCGCTTCGCTGAACACGCGTTCGCCTGGGCGCGGCGCTTGCTGTTGTGCTGCATGGTTATTCACCCGTCGCGCGACGCCCTTTCTATACTCGATATCTGCACTGCGGGATTCGCGTGGAATGGCGCGACGCGTTGCAAACGGCGCCGCGCGACGGGTGCATCAGTTGTGCCTTTTAGTCCGCGTTTTCGGCCATATATTCGGATGCGGTGGCAGACCCGGCGGCGCTACGCAGGCCGACTGCCGGTCATTGTGTGGATCTGATCCTGGGGTGAAGCTTATGAACGAGACGGCAACGCTCGGCGGTGGATGTTTCTGGTGCCTCGAAGCGGTGTATCTGGACGTCGAGGGCGTCAACGCGGTGGAGTCGGGTTACGCGGGCGGTCACACGCGCCGTCCGAGCTATGAGCAGGTCTGCGACGGCGACACCGGTCACGCGGAAGTGGTCAGGGTCGACTTCGATCCGGCGAAGATCAGCTATCGCGAGATTCTCGACATCTTCTTCGCAATCCACGATCCGACCCAGGTGAACCGGCAGGGTAACGACGTCGGCACGCAATACCGCTCGGTGATCTTCACGCATTCCGATGCGCAGCGCGAAACCGCACTACAGGCGATTCGCGAGATCGGCGAACAGGGCATCTACGACGGCAAGATCGTGACCGAGGTGCTGCCGCTCGGCGACAACTACTGGCCCGCCGAGGCTTACCACCAGAACTATTTCGCGCAGCACCCGAATCAGGGCTACTGCTCGTTCGTGGTCGCGCCGAAGGTCGCGAAATTCCGCCAGAAGTTCGCGCATCGGATCAAGGCGCGCTAACGGCGCAGCGCGAGGATGGAGTCGGCAGCGGGCGGATACTCAAGGCCGCCCGCTGCTGCTCGTCACTGCGGTTCCTGTGCCTGCGATCGCGCATCATCAGCGCCGGCGCCATCATTCCCGCGTCCCTGGGTGACACGCACGCAGGCTTCGACGATCTCTTCGGCCAGCTTCACGCAGCTGAGCGGCGCCGATCCCTCCGCCTTGTTGTTGACCGCGATCACAACCGGCTGACCGGCCAGCGCGTAGCGCGCGGCCAGCTCGGCGAGCGACGCGCGCGTCGCCGGATCTTCGTCGACGAGCCGGTTGAACGGCTCGTACTTCGCCTTCGCCTGTTCGTATTTGAAGCCGCCGTGCAGGCTCCAGCGCACGATCAACGGACCGGCCGGCTCGCCGTCGAGCAGCGCGAGCGCCGCGGCCTGACGCAGCGGATCGGGCATCCGCGCATGAATGCCGACGCAGTAGCGCACGCCCGCCGTCTTCAGCATGCGGATGAAGCGTGGCGTGAGCAGACTCGCGTCGCGAATCTCGACCGCATAGCAACTGCCGTCGGGCAGCCTCGGCAGCGCGCCGAAAAACTCTCTCAGACGCTCGATGAACACCGCCGGCTGCGCGAGCATCTGATCCGGCAGCGGCGAGAACTGGAACACCAGCGCGCCGGCCTTTGCGCCGAGGCCTTCCACACAGGGCGTGACGAAGTCGTCGATCGCCATCTGCGCGTTCAGAAAGCACGGGTTCAACGACACCGGCTCGCCGCGCTCGGCGCGCACGGTGGCGTCGGTGATCGTCATCGGCGCCTTGACGATGAAGCGGAAGTGCTCGGGCACCTGCTGCGCGTAGCGCAGGTATTCGGTGACCGTCAGCGCCTGGTAGAACGAGCGGTCGATGCTGACCGTCTTCAGCAGCGGATGCGCGCCGTACGCGCTCAAGCCCTCGCGCGACAGTTTGCTGTTGCTGTAGTCGTCGCCGTAGACGATGCCGCTCCAGCCCGGGAACGACCATGTCGACGTGCCGAGGTGGATCTGCGGCGGCAATTGCGCCGCGAGCGCGAGCAGTTCGGGCGACGGCGGCACGGCGAGCACGTCGCGGCCGCGGCGTTTCTTCGGGGCGTCGGTGGGGGCGGGTGCGGAGTCTGATTCAGCAGCGGGGCTGTCGGGCGGGGCGTCGTCTTCGAACAGCGACGCGGCAGCGTTGGCCTTTGCGGGCTTCGGCGCGCGCTTGCGCTCTGGCTGCGCGGCAGCGCTTGCGATGGAGTCGGCCTCGCTCGTGGACACGGCCGGCGCTTCTACGGCAGCCTCCACCGGCATCCCGAACAGATCGAACTGCTGCGTGGCGTCGTGCGCCGCATCGTCCGTGCTGCCGTCGTTGCCGTTCAACGGCTCTTCAACGTCACTCGTCCTGCTGTGGTCCATCAATGTCCGGCCTGCTGTTGATCAGAATTGCGCCGCGGCGCGCGCTTCATGCACGCCGCCGCAGCGTAACCGGTCACAGCACGGTCACAGCGGTTTTTCGTACATGTAGCGGCGCGACCACGGCAGGGTTTTCGCGCTGCGGCCGGCTTTGCGGCACACCACCTGGAAGATCGACACGTCGTCGTTTTCGAACGCATACGCGCAGCCGGCCAAATACACGCGCCAGATGCGAAATTTTTCGTCGTCGACAAGCTTGCGCGCCTGATCCGCGTGGGCTTCGAAATTTTCCGCCCAGATATCGAGCGTGTGCGCATAGTGACGGCGCAGGCTTTCGACGTCAATCGGCTCGAGTCCGCCGCGCTGCATCGATTCGAGCGCGAGGCTGATATGCGGCAGCTCGCCGTCCGGAAACACGTAGCGGTCGATGAACTCGCCGCCGCCGAGCGCGGTTTCGCCGCTATCGGCGTCGCTCGACGTGATGCCGTGGTTCATCGCGATGCCGTCGTCGGCGAGCAGATCGTGCATCTTCTGGAAATAGCCGGGCAGGTTCTTGCGGCCGACGTGCTCGAACATGCCGACGCTCGTGATGCGGTCGAACTGCCCCGGGATGTCGCGATAGTCCTGCAGGCGGATTTCGATCTGGTTCTCGAGGCCCGCCGCCTTGACGCGCGCGGTGGCGAGATCGAACTGGTTCTGCGACAGCGTGACGCCGACGCACTTCGCGCCGAACTTCTGCGCGGCGCGCAGCACGAGCGCACCCCAGCCGCAGCCGATGTCGAGCAGACGCTGGCCGGGCTGCAGCTGGATTTTGGTCAGAATGTGATCGATTTTCTTCAGCTGCGCCGTTGCGAGGTCTTCGGTGCCGGTCTCGAAGTACGCGCACGAGTAGACCATGTTCTCGTCGAGCCACAGCTTGTAGAACTCGTTCGACACGTCGTAGTGATACTGGATGGCTTTTTTATCCGACGTTTTCGAATGATTGAAGTAGCGCCGCACGCGCGCGAGCTTGCCGGCGCTCGTCACGGTACTGCGTGCGAGCTGATAGCCGATATTGATGATGTCCGACAGCTTGCCCTCGATGTCGATCTTGCCTTTGACATAGGCTTCGCCAAGATTGTCGAGGCTCGGTTCGAGCAGATAGGGCAGCGCGGTTGCGCTCTTCACGTGTAGCGTGACCTGGGGCGCGGCGAACTGCCCGAAGTCGTGTTGCTGACCGTCCCACAGCACGAGGCGTGCGGGCAGGTTAGCTGTGGCTTTGACATCTTCAACCCACTGCGCCAGCTTTTTCTCCCAGAACATGTGATCTCTCCGTGTTCGTTGATTTAAAGCAAAGCTGTGTGGATCGCGATAGGGCGCGGCGCATTCCGCGGGCCGCGCAACGCAATCCCGCCGACGCGCGCCGCTACGATGGCGGCACGGCCGGCGTCATTCGTCCCATCATCGTCCGGTCAGGGCGACAGGCGTGCGATCAGCCAGTTGGCGCCTTCTTCCGCGCGCGTATAAAGCAGACGATCGTGCAGCCGCGATGGCCGCCCCTGCCAGAACTCGATCGCGTCGGGCACCAGACGGTAGCCACCCCAGTGCGGCGGACGCGGAGGATTTTCGCCGTATTGCAGGCTGATTTCGCGTTCGCGTACTTCGAGCTGCGAGCGGCTTTCAATTACCTGACTCTGATTCGATGCCCATGCGCCGATCCGCGAGCCGAGCGGACGCGATGCGAAATACGCGTCACTTTCTGCCTCGCTCGTTTTGACGACACGGCCCTCGATGCGCACCTGGCGTTCGAGTTCGATCCAGTAAAACAGCAGGCTCGCGTAGGGATTCGCGCTCAGTTCGCGGCCTTTGCGGCTCTCGTAGTTGGTGAAGAACACGAAACCACGCTCGTCGACCCCCTTGATAAGCACGATGCGTGCCGAAGGCCGGCCGCGCGCGTCGACCGTGGCCAGCGTCATCGTATTCGGCTCGGGCAGCTTGGCGTCGATGGCCTGCTGGAACCACGTGTCGAATTGACGGAACGGATCGTGGTTGACGTCGGCAACGTCCAGTGAGCCCAGCGAGTAGTTTTTTCGAAGCTCGGCGAGTGAGATCATGTTCTTATGCGAACGCTACAGTGGGCCAAGTATAGCTAAGGCACCAGGTTTTTGCGCGCGAGCGGATCAACGTATGGCGGGCGCATATTGCGAGCGCCAAGCCTGCAACGTTGCGTCGCTGCTCGGGGTCCTGCGCGGCTGCTTTCACGTGTTCAGGCAAAATACGGGCTGCGCGCCTGATTGGCCAAAGCGAATTGCCAACGCGCCGCCGCCTGTTACGTTCCGCCTGTGTTTTCGAGCCCTGCCATCATGTCCAGCACCACCGCGCAATCCGATCTTACTACCAGCCTCGACGCGAACGAAACCGCCGACCGCGCTCGCCGGTTCGGCGGCATCGCCCGTCTGTATGGCGCGCCCGCGCTCGCCGCGTTCGAGGGGGCGCACGTCGCGGTGATCGGCATCGGCGGGGTAGGGTCGTGGGTCGCGGAGGCGCTAGCGCGCAGTGCGCTCGGCACGCTGACGCTGATCGATCTCGACAACGTCGCGGAAAGCAACACTAACCGGCAGATTCACGCGCTCGACGGCAACTACGGAAAACCGAAGGTCGAAGCGATGGCCGAGCGCATCACGGCGATCAATCCATACTGCGACGTGCGGCTGATCGAAGACTTCGTCGAACCGGACAATTTCGCGGCGACGCTCGGCGACGGCTTCGACTATGTGATCGACGCGATCGACAGCGTGCGCACGAAGACCGCGCTGATCGCGTGGTGCGTCGAGCGCAAGCAGCCGCTGATCACGGTCGGCGGCGCGGGCGGTCAGCTCGACCCGACGCGTATCCGCATCGACGATCTGGCGCTGACGATTCAGGACCCGCTGCTGTCGAAGGTGCGCGGGCAGTTGCGCAAGCAGCACGGCTTTCCGCGCGGGCCGAAAGCGAAGTTCAAGGTGAGCGCAGTGTATTCCGACGAGCCGCTGATCTATCCGGAAGCGGCCGTCTGCGACATCGATGAAGAAGCCGAGCACGTGAGCACGTCGCCCGGACATACGGGGCCGGTCGGTTTGAACTGCGCGGGGTTTGGGTCCAGCGTGTGCGTGACCGCGAGCTTTGGTTTTGCGGCTGCGGCGTATGTGTTGCGGGAGCTGGCGAAGAGGGCGACGGTTTAGGTGACAGCCTGGGCGGCGGTTTCAACCGCTCTGACCCAGGCCGCCATCGGGCAAAACATCACGAACGATCAATTCAACGAGGCGCTCAGCTTGCGCCGCCACTGCGCCACCAGCTCCGGCTGATGCGCGGCCAGATCGAACACCGACAACATCGTCTTGCGGCCGATATCCTCGCGGAACGCGCGGTCGCGCTGCACGATCGCGAGCAGATGTTCGAGCGCCTGCGCATATTTGTGCCGCGCGATAAACGCATTTGCGAGATCGAAGCGCGCTTCGAGATCGTCGGGATTGCCCGCGACGCGCGCTTCGAGCGCATCGGTGGGCGGCAGGTCCGCGGCGGCGTCCACCGCGTCGAGCCTGGTTTTGATTGCGTTGAAACGCGCGTCGATGCCTTGCGTGGTTTTCGGCGACAGCAAATCGACTTCGTTGCGCGCCTCGTCGATACGGTTGTCTTCGAGCAGCAACTCGATGCGGTCCATGCGCGCGTCGTCGAACCCCGGGTCGTACGCAAGCGCCGCTTGCAGCAGGTCGTAGGCGTCGTCGCGGCGGCCTTCGGCGAGCGCGGTCTGCGCTTCGATGCGCGCTCCCGGCGCGCCCTGCGGCACGAGCCGGTCGAGGAACTCGCGCAGCTGTCCTTCCGTGAGCACGCCGATGAACTGATCGACGGCCTGGCCGTCGGCGAACGCGATCACGTGCGGAATGCTGCGCACCTGGAAGTGCGCGGCCAGTTCGTGGTTCTCGTCCACGTTGACCTTCACGAGTTTCCATTTGCCGGCGGCTTCGGCTTCGAGCTTTTCGAGCATCGGGCCGAGACTCTTGCAGGGGCCGCACCACGGCGCCCAGAAATCGACCAGCACGGGGGCCAGCATCGACGCCTTGATGACGTCCTGTTCGAAAGTGGCCAGAGTGGTGTCCATTGCGTCCTCGTCGATAGAAACGGTTTGTGGCTAGCTGGGGCCGAATCGCGCGATTTCAATGCGGTCCTGCGCATGCGGCCCCGGCGCCGTTACTTGCGCTGCGGCAGCGGAATCCATTCGGTTTCGCCGGGCACGTGGCCCATTTCCTGATTCGTCCATGCGAGCTTCGCGGCTTCGATCTTCTCGCGTGAGCTCGCGACGAAATTCCATTCGATGAAGCGCTCGCCGTCGAGCTTCTCGCCGCCGAGCAGCATCACGCGCGCGCCGTGGGTACTCGCGAGCGTGACGGTTTCGTCCAGCGCGAGCACGGCCATCTGGCCGGCTTCGAGCGTGGCGCCGTCGATCTCCAGATCGCCTTCCACCAGATATACGCCGCGCTCCTCGTGCTCCGGTTCGAGCGCGAACGCGCTGCCCGGCGTGAAGTCGGCGGCGACGTACAGCGTGCCCGAGAACGTCGCGACCGGCGACACCGCGCCGAACGCGGTGCCCGCGATCACGCGCAGCGTCACGCCATTGCGCTCGACGACCGGCAAGGTCGCCGCCGCATGATGCGCGAACGACGGCTCGGCGTCTTCATCTGCGAGCGGCAGTGCGACCCAGGTCTGGATGCCGTGAATTCTCTGGCCGCGCGCGCGATCTTCGGCCGGCGTGCGCTCCGAATGGACGATGCCGCGTCCGGCCGTCATCCAGTTGACGTCGCCGGGGACGATCTTCTGCTCGGAGCCGAGGCTGTCGCGATGCATGATCGCGCCGTCGAACAGATAGGTGACGGTCGCGAGGCCGATATGCGGATGCGGGCGCACGTCGAGGCCGGTGCCGGGTTCGAGGGTCGCCGGGCCCATGTGGTCGAAGAAGATGAACGGGCCGACGAGGCGCGCCGCCATCGCCGGCAGCACGCGTCGCACGGCCAGATTGCCGATGTCGCGTAGGTGCGGTGTGAGGACGGCTTTGATCGAGGAAGTCATGGGCAGGCTCGACGGGAAAGTGGAAGAAGAAAGCTCGAATGGACGATTCTACTGCGCGTCGCGCGCGGCCGACGGCAACGGTGCACGCTCGCCATCGGCGGGCGCAACGAACCGGGGTCGCAGCCTCGGCTACACTGCCGGATCGAACCATTTCATTGGAGACCTGGATGTCGCCCAGGGACTTGCTGCTCGCGCTGATCGTCGTGGTCGCGTGGGGCGTCAATTTCGTCGTGATCAAGGTCGGCCTGCATGGCGTGCCGCCGATGCTGCTCGGCGCGCTGCGCTTTGCGCTCGCCGCGGTGCCGGCGGTGTTCTTCGTCAAGCGGCCGCAGATGCCTTGGCGGTGGCTATTCGCCTACGGCGCGACGATCTCGTTCGGGCAATTCGCGTTCCTGTTCTCGGCGATGTACGTCGGCATGCCGGCGGGGCTCGCGTCGCTGGTGCTGCAGGCGCAGGCGTTTTTCACGCTGATTTTCGCGGCGCTGTTTCTGCACGAACGCTTCCGTTTGCCGAACGTCGCGGGTCTGCTGATCGCCGCGGCGGGGCTCGCGGTGATCGGCCTGCAAGGCGGCCACACGATGTCGCTCGTCGGGTTCCTGCTGACGCTATGCGCCGCGTGCATGTGGGCGCTCGGCAATATCGTCACGAAGAAGGTCGGCAAGGTCGATCTGGTCGGACTCGTCGTGTGGGGCAGCCTGATTCCGCCGCTGCCATTTTTCGCCGCGTCGTTCGTGTTCGAAGGGCCGCGCGAGATCGCCGCCGCGCTGACCGGTATCACCGCGCTGTCGATCTTCGCGGTCGTCTATCTGGCGTTTATCGCGACGTTGGTCGGCTATGGCTTGTGGAGCCGTCTGCTGTCGCGCTATCCGGCGAGCCAGGTCGCGCCGTTCTCGTTGCTGGTGCCGATCGTCGGTCTCGCGTCGGCGTCGCTGCTGCTCGGCGAGGAACTGTCGGCGATGCAGGTGGCGGGCGCATTGCTCGTGATGGCGGGGCTCGCGGTCAACGTGTTCGGTGACTGGGTCGTGCAACGCTTGATGCCGGCGCGCTGAGCAACCGTTGCGCCACGCGTTGCGCGCGTGAATAGAAAAACGGCCGTGAGGCCTAATGCCGTTCGGTCAAGCGACTGAACGGCATTTCGTTTTTTTGGCGCAAAGCAGTTGTAAACGGGGACGGCGGCGTCGGCTACCCGCACGCCAGGCACGCACCCGAAGCACTGAGCTTCATCCGCGCGTTGCATACCATTCAGTACGAAATGGCCTAGGCGGACGTGACGCGCTCGTACGGCAAACCGCCCGCGTTGCTCAGGCGCTTGCGAGCGCTCTCAAGCAACTTCCCAATGAGAAACGGCCCGGGCGCACCTGCGCTCGGATCGTCAAATCCAGACCGTTTCGCTATACCATTCGCGTTCTCAAAAGAGACCTTAATTGGACGGCATACGGCTCAATGCCGCTTTTTTTGGACGGTGATGTTGGAGAAATGCACCTGAAAATAAGATGGCAGAGCAACTGCGAATATCCGTCAAAGCGGTTTTTATCTCAATTTAAAGTCGTTGACGGTGTCGCGTTTTAGATGATTAATTCGTCGGATGTGTTCTGGAAAAATAGCGTTCGCCGGAGTTTTTCTAGATTCCGGCAGTCATAGATTGGCTGTGCGAACCAGAGAGTTTATGTTGCCACCACTGCAGAGATTTGGCGTTTCTTCCGTTTTCCAGCCGTGAGAAAATAATGAACCTGTCAGAACAACATCATGATCGGACTGATTTACCCAATGCAGATTGGCAAACTCACTTGAGTCGCCTGCGGCCTGTCATCGACCTACTGAAACGCAAAGATAGGGAGTTGAGCGAATGGTATCTACAGGGCGAGAGCGAGCAAGAGGCACTTCAGCATCGCGCCTATGACGACAAAGTTCCATCAACGACTGCAATCGATGCTCTTTCGAAAGAGTACGCGGGGAAAAGCAAAGACGATCCAAAATCAATCGGAATATGGAATGGGGTTAGATCAGATCAGGTTGGCGCATCAATAACAGTCGAGATTGATGGCGGAGAGATTTTTTCAAAATCGCTTGACATATCCCTTAACGAGAAGATGGGAAATCGGAATTCCCGCCTGGGCGACTATAACTCTGTAGCAGAGGTTCTTTCTAAAATTGTGGAAATCTATGGGTCGTTCTACATCACATTCGGCCCGTACTTCTATTTCAAGGAAAAAGTGTTTGAAGATCGTCCTGGCGTTAGCTGGATGCTCTACTTACCCCATACTCTCACAGCCGCCCAAGTGCCAGAAGCGCGCGCCCTGATCCCTGTCAAGCGCGAAGACAAGCAGCAAGGCACGATCATTGTCAGCGTGACGGACGAGGTATTCGACGTGAACAACCGCGATCACGTCAAGGCGGCTAACGATATCGAAATGCGTCTGGCAGATCAGGATTTGTTGCCACGATTCGTTGACCTTTGAGCTTTGACGTGCATCCAATCGCTGCCGACATCACGTCATGCGGCTCTTGGCGAGCGGCGGATTCGCCGCGAAATAGCGCTTGATGCCGGTCAGAATCGCGTTGGCCATCTTGTCGCGATACGCGTCGTCATTCAGGCGCCGCTCTTCATCCGGATTGCTGATGAACGCGGTTTCGACGAGGATCGACGGAATGTCCGGCGCCTTCAGCACCGCGAAGCCGGCCTGCTCGACCGAGCCCTTGTGCAGCTTGTTGATGTCGCCGATCTCCTTGAGCACGAAGTTGCCGTAGCGCATCGAGTCGCGAATCTGCGCGGTGGTCGACATGTCGAATAGCGCTCGGTTTACGGTGGCGTCGTCGGATTTGATGTTGATGCCGCCGATCAGGTCCGACGAGTTTTCCTTGTTCGCCATCCAGCGCGCGGCCGCGCTCGACGCGCCGTGCTCCGACAGCGCGAAAACCGACGAGCCCTTCGCCTCGGGCGTCGTGAACGCGTCCGCGTGGATCGACACGAACAGGTCCGCGCCGACGCGCCGCGCCTTCTGCACGCGCACGTTCAACGGCACGAAGAAGTCGGCGTCGCGCGTCATCATCGCGCGCATGTTCGGCTGCGCGTCGATCTTCGCGCGCAGTTTCTTCGCGATGTCGAGCGCGACGTGCTTCTCGTAGGTGCCTGACCCACCGATCGCGCCCGGGTCCTCGCCGCCATGACCCGGATCAATCGCGACGGTGAGCAGTCGCACGGTGTTGCTGCGGCCCGACTTCGGCGTGGTGAATGCGTAGGTGTCGCCGTTGTCGCCGAGGTTGTCGTTGTTGCTGTCGAGGCCGCGTGCGGTGTCGTTGCCGTTGGCGCTGCCACCCTTGTTGCGGGCGATCACGCTGGGCGGCGCGGACGGCGCAGAGGGTGTGGGCTGCCTGCCGGCAATGGCGGGTGCGGACGGCGCCGGCGTGCCGCGCGCGGGCGGACGCGGTACGCCCGCGGCGCCATTGCCAGCACCACTACCCGCGCCACCGTTCTGCGCGTAATGCTCGAAGAACGCCTCGCTGTTGTCGACGGGCGGCGGCGTGCCGGGGCCGGAAAGCGTCGCCGGCGGCGCGCCGTTTTCTTCGTTGAGCGCCTGCTGCTTGCGCTCGGACTGCGCGAGCAGGTCCATCAGCGGATCGGGCGCGACTGCCGGATACAGGTCGAACACGAGCCGGTACTTGTACGCGCCGACTGGCGGCAGCGCGAACACCTGCGGCTTCACCGAGCCCTTCAGGTCGAACACCATTCGCACCACGTGCGGCTGATACTGCCCGACCCGCACCGACGATATCTGCGGATCGTTCGGTGTGATCTTCGACACCAGTTCCTTGAGCGCCTGATCGAGATCGAGGCCGTTCAGATCGACGACGAGCCGGTCCGGTCCCTGCAGCAGTTGCTGCGTGTTCTGCAGCGGCTGATCGGATTCTATCGTCACGCGCGTGTAGTCGCGCGCGGGCCACACACGCACGCCGAGCACCGAGCTCGCAAACGCGAGACGTGGCGCGACGAGGCCGAGCACCAGCGTCGACGCGCCCGCGCGCAGGATCTGCCGGCGCCGCCAGTTATGCGTTGCGCCCGCTGCCGATTCGATCGAATGGAACGGTTTGATTAACATCTTTCGAGACATGCCTTTCCTGATTCGCTATAAGCGCGTGCGACGAGTGTGCGTGCGTCCGCGTTTGCGTCCATGTTGCCGACGAGCCCGAGCGAGAAGACGAGATCCGGCACACCGAGCAGCGGTCCCGCGCGTTGCGGCCATTCGACGAGGCAGACCGCGCCGCTATCGAAATATTCGCGAAAGCCCGCGTCGGCCCATTCGGCCGGATCGGAGAATCTGTACAGATCGAAGTGATAGAGCGCGAGTTCCCCAGCGGGCCGTGCGAGCACATACGGTTCGACGAGCGTGTAGGTCGGACTGCGCACGCGGCCGGTGTGGCCGAGGCCGCGCAAGGTCGCGCGCACGAGCGTGGTTTTGCCGGCGCCGAGATCGCCGACGAGTTGGACTTGCAGGCCGTGGAATGCGAGGTCGCTTACGGCGCCGGGCTGTGCTGACTGTGCCTGCTGCGATGCCGCGCGCACGCTTTCGATCGCCTGTGCGAAGCGCGCGCCGAACGTCTGCGTGGCGGCTTCGTCCGCGAGCGCGAAAGAGCGTTCGAGCAGCACCGGAGCGGACGGTAGGGTCGCGTGATCGGGATTGACGGGCATTCTCGTAAAATGGCGTGATGAACCGAAGTCCGAAGTCCCCTGTTTCCTGCACGCCCGCATCGGCCGATGATGCCGTGCGAGCTTCTGATGCAACGTCCCGTTTCGATGAGGCGGCGCTTCGTGCGCTCGCGCTCGACATCAAGACGTGGGGCCGTGAACTCGGTTTCGGGGCGATCGGCATTAGCGATACCGATCTGTCGGCCGCCGAAGCGCCGCTTGCAGCGTGGCTCGAAGCGGGTTGCCACGGCGAGATGGATTATATGGCCAAACACGGCATGAAACGCGCGAGGCCCGCCGAGCTTGTGGCCGGCACGCGACGCGTGATCACCGTGCGCATCGCCTATTTGCCTGCGCGGACGCTGGAAGCAGAGGCGGCTGAAGAGACGTATGAAGGGGCGCATGAACGCGCGCCTGAAAGCATGCCGCAAGACGTAAGGCCACCCCCCTCACGCGCGACACCCCGCGCGCGCGACTGGCGCGCGGCCGAGCACGCGCGGCTCGCGGACCCATCGACGGCGGTCGTGTCGATCTATGCGCGCGGCCGCGACTATCACAAGGTGATGCGTCAGCGCTTGCAACAACTGGCCGACCGGATCGAAGCGGCGACCGGGCCGTTCGGCTATCGCGTGTTCACCGATTCGGCGCCGGTGCTCGAAGTCGAGCTCGCGCAGAAGGCCGGCATCGGCTGGCGCGGCAAGCACACCTTGCTGCTGCAGCGCGACGCCGGCTCGCTGTTTTTCCTCGGCGAGATCTACGTCGACATCCCGCTGCCGACCGACGCCCAAACCTCGCCCGAGGCCGCGCCCGAAACGCCGGGCTCGCATTGCGGCAGCTGCGCGCGCTGCATCGGCGCCTGTCCGACCGGCGCGATCGTCGCGCCGTACAAGGTCGACGCGCGGCGCTGCATCTCGTATCTGACGATCGAGCTGAAGGGCAGTATTCCGCGCGAGCTGCGGCCGCTGATCGGCAATCGGGTGTATGGCTGTGATGATTGCCAGCTCGTGTGTCCGTGGAACAAGTTCGCGCAGGCCGCGCCGGTCGCCGATTTCGACGTGCGGCACGGGCTCGATCGCGCGTCGCTGGTCGAACTGTTCGCGTGGAGCGCGCAGGAGTTCGATACGCGCATGCAGGGCAGCGCGATTCGCCGCATCGGCTACGAGTGCTGGCTGCGCAATCTCGCCGTCGGCATGGGCAACGCGTTGCGCGCCGCGCCCGGAGCTCTCGACGCCGACGCGCGCGATGCGATCGTGCGGGCGTTGAAGCAGCGAGCCGACGATCCGTCGGCGCTCGTGCGCGAGCATGTGGAGTGGGCGCTGGAAGCGGCGTAAAGTCGTGGCAATTCGGTGCCGGCAATCCGGCACGCTAGAGGAGCAGGCAATCATGTTCAACGCAGTGATCGATGCGCCGTTCGGCAAGGTCGGCATCCGGCTCGAAGGCGAGGCGGTGCGCGAGATCGTCTATCTGCCCGACTCGACGCGCAACGTCGCGCCCGAGACGCCGCTCGCACGCGAGGCGGCCGAACAGATCGAGCGTTACTTCGAGAGCGCGTCGGCGAAGTTCGAGCTGCCGCTCGCCGAGTGCGGCACCGCGTTCCAGCGGCGCGTGTGGCAGGCGATCTGCGACATCCCGCCGGGTGTCGTGCTGACTTACGGACAACTCGCGAAGCAGCTCGGCAGCGTGCCACGCGCGGTCGGCCAGGCGTGCGGCGCGAATTTCTTTCCGATCGTGATTCCGTGTCACCGCGTGGTGAGTGCGAGCGGCATCGGCGGCTTCGCGCACGACGGCGGCGACGGCTTCTTTCGCGACGTGAAGCGCTGGCTGCTCGCGCATGAAGGTGTGCCGTACGCATGAGCATGAGCCCCGATACCGCTGAAAACGTCGAAGACACAGCCGCCGTATCGCCGCTGTTGCTGACCAGCTCCGCATCGATCGACGCCTTTTGCGACGCGCTGTGGCTCGAACACGGCCTGTCGCGCAACACGCTCGACGCGTATCGCCGCGACTTGCGCCTGTTCTGCGAATGGCTCGCGCACACGCGCAATGCGTCGCTCGACACCGCGAGCGAAGCCGACCTGCGCGCCTACAGCGCGGCGCGGCAAAAGGACAAGGCGACCTCGGCGAACCGCCGTCTGTCGGTGTTTCGCCGCTATTACGCTTGGGCGGTGCGCGAGCATCGCGCGGCCGCCGATCCTACGGTGCGCCTCCGCTCGGCGAAGCAGCCGCCGCGTTTTCCGTCGACGTTGAGCGAAGCGCAGGTCGAAGCGCTGCTCGGCGCGCCCGACCTCGATACGCCGCTCGGCTTGCGCGATCGCACGATGCTCGAGCTGATGTACGCGAGCGGATTGCGCGTGACCGAACTGGTCACGCTGAAGACCGTCGAGGTGGGACTCAACGAAGGCGTCGTGCGTGTAACCGGCAAGGGCTCGAAGGAGCGGCTGGTGCCGTTCGGCGAAGAGGCGCACGCGTGGATCGAGCGCTATCTTCGCGAGGCGCGCCCGGCGCTGCTCGGCCCGCGCGCGGCCGACGCGCTATTCGTGACGGCACGCGCCGAAGGCATGACGCGCCAGCAGTTCTGGAACATCATCAAGCGACACGCGCAGGCGGCGGGTGTGCATGCGCCGCTGTCGCCGCATACGTTGCGGCATGCGTTCGCGACGCACCTGCTCAATCACGGTGCCGATCTGCGCGTCGTGCAATTGCTGCTCGGCCACACCGATATTTCGACGACGCAGATTTATACGCACGTCGCGCGAGAGCGTCTGAAATCGCTCCATGCGCAGCATCATCCGCGCGGCTGAGCGCGACGTGAAGCGCGCGGGCCTGCGCTCGCTTCACACCAACTCGCGCAACCGGTGCTTAAGAATTTTGCCGGTCGATGCGGCGGGCAGCGCCGCGAGCACCATCACCTCGGCCGGCCGCTTGTACGGCGCGAGCCGCTCGCCGCACCACGCGATCAACTCCGCAGGAGCGACCGTCGCGCCGGCAATCAGTTCGACGAATGCGATCACCTCCTCGTTGCCCTCGACCGCGCGTCCGACTACCGCCGACTGCACGACCTGCGGATGCGCGTTCAGCACGTGCTCGACCTCGGCCGGATACACGTTGAAGCCCGAACGGATGATCAGCTCCTTGCTGCGCCCGACGATATGCAAGGCGCCGTCCGCGTCGCGGCGCGCGAGGTCGCCGGTCTTCAGCCAGCCATCCTCGGTGACGGTCGCGCGGGTCTGCTCGGGGTTGCGATAGTAGCCGAGCATCACGTTCGGGCCGCGCACCCACAGTTCGCCAATCTCGCCCGGCGAGGCTTGCGCGCCGTCGAGTCCGACGAACTTCACTTCGACGCCCGGAATGACTTCGCCGACCGAGCAATCGGCGCGCGGTGCGTCGACCATCGTCTGAGATACGGTCGGGCTGCTTTCGGTCATGCCGTAGCCGTTGTGCAGCGGCAGACCGTACACGGCTTCCGCCTGCACCTTCAACGCGGCGTCGAGCGGAGAGCCGCCCGAGTACGCGAAGCGCAGCCGCGGCGCGGACCATGCGTGGCCGTGCGTGTGCAGATGTTCGAGCAGCTTCGCGTGCATCGCCGGCACGCCCTGGAAGATCGACACCTGCTCGTCGGCGAGGGCGCGGCGCACCGCTTCCGGCACGAAGCGCGGCGCGAGCCGCAACGTCGCGCCCGCATGCAGGCTGCCGAGGCATACCGACGCGAAGCCGTACACATGCGAGATCGGCAGAACCGCATAGACGACGTCGTCGGGCCCGACCTGGCGCAGCCGGCTCGACACGGCCGCGATGTACAGCAGATTGCGATGCGACAGCATCACACCCTTCGGTGCGCCGGTGGTGCCGGTCGTGTAGATCAGTGCCGCGCATTGGCTGTCGCTGGCGGCTTCGACGGCTTCGGCCTGCACGCTGCCGTCCAACGCATACGACCATGCGCCGATGTCTGGTGACAGCGTGGGTGCCGGTGTCGCTCGATGACGCTCAGCATGCTGGCACGCATCGGGCGAGCTTTCGACCGCATATGCGACGACGCGCGGTTGCGCGTGCGCGCGGATCGAATCGAGTTCGGCCGCCGAGAGGCGCGCGTTCGACACCAGCGCCCACGCATCGAGCCTGGCGGTCGCGAACAGCAGCACGACCTGCGCGATGCTGTTCTCCGCGACGATCATCACGCGATCGCCGCCGCGCACGCCCCATTCGCGCAGCAGCGCGGCGGCGGCATCGACGGCCTCTAGCAGTTGCGCATTGGTCAGGCGGCGCGCATCTTCGATCAGCGCGACATGCCGCGGATCGCGCGCGGCGGCGAGCGCGGGAATGTCGCTGATGCGGGCGGGCAGCGCGGCGAGCAGCGCGGGGATGTCGATCGTGGAACGGATGGATGAAGCCTGGTTCAACGCTGTCTCCTAGCTCTGCGCGCACTATCTCGCACCATGCCGGCATGATTTCGAACGATCGTGCCACAAGCGTCGAGCCCGCACAATTGCCGGTTCGGCAAATAGCCGTTGTGCAATCTCGCCATTACAATGCGCCGATGAACAAATCCAGACACGTGTCCGAAACCCCCGCCACGCAGCTGCTGCGCCGTCACGGCGTCACGTTCGGCGAGCATCCTTACGACTACGTCGAGCATGGCGGCACCGCGGAATCGGCGCGCCAGCTCGGCGTCGACGAGCATCACGTCGTGAAGACACTGGTGATGGAAGACGAGCACGCCAAGCCGTTGATCGTGCTGATGCACGGCGATCGCACCGTCAGCACCAAGAACCTCGCGCGGCAGATCGGCGCGAAGCGCGTCGAGCCGTGCAAGCCCGAAGTCGCGAACCGGCACTCGGGTTATCTGATCGGCGGCACCTCGCCGTTCGGCACGCGCAAGCAGATGCCGCTGTATGTCGAGTCGACCATTCTCGAGATGGACAAAATCTGGCTGAACGGAGGGCGGCGCGGCTTTCTCGTCAGCATCGAGCCGAAGGTGCTCACGGATCTGCTTGCGGCGAAGCCGGTGCAGTGCGCGAGCGTGGACTGACGCCGACGCGCCAGTTGACGTTTGCCTGAATGTTTTTCGCGCGGACGCCTTCGGTAAAATGTGCGCCGCCTTGTTTCGACGGGCGTACCCTGTTGCGGTTGGGGTATCGAATGTCAGACCGCGATCCTTATAAGAGTCCTAGATGCAAAACCTGATCGTCGCTGTCGTTGCCTATCTGATCGGTTCGTTGTCGTTTGCCGTGATCGTGAGCGCCGCGATGGGTCTCGACGACCCGCGCTCGTACGGCTCGGGCAACCCGGGCGCCACCAACGTGCTGCGCAGCGGCAGCAAGAAGGCCGCGATTCTGACGCTGATCGGCGACGCCTTCAAGGGCTGGCTGCCGGTGTGGCTGGTCGTGAATTTCGGCGCGCGCTACGGGCTCGACGAGCACTCGATCGCGATTGCGTCGCTCGCGGTGTTTCTCGGCCATCTGTATCCGATCTTCTTCCGCTTCAAGGGCGGCAAGGGTGTCGCGACCGCCGCGGGCGTACTGCTCGCGATCAACCCGACACTCGGCGTCGCGACCTTGCTGACCTGGATCATCGTCGCGTTCTTCACGCGCTATTCGTCGCTGGCGGCGCTGTGCTCGGCGCTGTTCGCGCCGCTTTTCTACGTGTTTCTGTTCGGGCCGCGCATCGTTGCGCTCGCGGTTCTGGCGATGAGCCTGCTGCTCGTATGGCGCCATCGCGGCAATATCGCGAAGCTGATGAAGGGGCAGGAGAGCCGTATCGGCGACAAGAAGAAGGCCGCCAGCCCGGCGGCGGGCAACGATCTTTGAAGTGGGCTGAGCCGCCCGGCCCGAGGTGAAGCGGCTCGAAGACTTTGCGCGCGGCGCGGCGCGTTGCGTTGCAAGCCTCGCGCGCCGTGCCGCTTAGTCGCGGAAGTTGTTGAAGTCGAGCGGCGTGTCGGTCACGTCCTTGCGCAGCATCGCGATTACGCTTTGCAGATCGTCGCGCTTTGCACCGGTGATGCGCACCGCATCGCCCTGAATGCTCGCCTGCACCTTGATCTTGCTGTCCTTCACCAGACGCACGATTTTCTTCGACAGATCGCCCGACACGCCCTTCTTGATCTTGATGACCTGCTTGACCTTGTCGCCGCCGATCTTCTCGATCTTGCCGTAGTCGAGGAAGCGCACGTCGACGTTGCGCTTGGCCATTTTCGACAGCAGCACGTCCTTCACCTGGCCGAGCTTGAAGTCGTCGTCGGCGTACGCGGTGATTTCGTTTTCCTTGTGCTCGACGCGCGCGTCGGACCCCTTGAAGTCGAAACGCGTCGAAATTTCCTTGTTGGACTGCTCGATCGCGTTCTTGACTTCGATCATGTTCGCTTCGCAGACGACGTCAAACGATGGCATTGCTTTCTCCCAATAGTGCGGCAGTGCGCGACGCGGCCGGTCGGCTGCGCGCGAGGCACTCGCTATAATCACGGACCGGACGTCATTTTACCGACGCCGCTCTCTTTTGCCCAAGGCCGCCGCGCGGCGCCGCTCGTGTCGTCAGGCTCGTCATTGGTCGTTGTTTCCTGTCGCTTCCCGTTGTGTTGCCCTGCTGCCATTCCGATGCCCCAATCCGCTCTTGCCGCTCCCGTCGTCGCGTCTCTCCTGGCCGGCTATTCGCTGAAGGCCCACAACACGTTCGGCTTCGACGTGCGCGCGCAGTTCGCGTGCCTGATCGAGCGCGAGGAGCAGTTGCCCACCGCGGTGCGCGATCCGCGCGTCGCGGGCCTGCCGCGCCTCGTGCTCGGTGGCGGCAGCAACGTCGTGCTGAGCGGCGACTTCGCCGGGCTCGTGCTGCTGGTGGCGCTGCGCGGCCGCCGCGTGGTGCGCGAGGATCAGCATGCGTGGTATGTCGAGGCGGCCGGCGGCGAGCCGTGGCACGAGTTTGTCGCGTGGACGTTGGCGCAGGGCATGCCCGGCCTCGAGAATCTCGCGCTGATACCGGGCACGGTCGGCGCGGCGCCGATCCAGAACATCGGCGCGTACGGGCTCGAAATGTGCGAACGCTTCGCGTCGCTGCGGGCGATCGAGCTCGCGACCGGCAACGTCGTCGAACTCGACGCCAACGCGTGCCGGTTCGGCTATCGTGACAGCTTCTTCAAGCGGGAAGGGCGCGAGCGCTTCGTGATCACGTCGGTCACGTTTCGTTTGCCGAAGGCATGGCAGCCGCGCGCGGGCTACGCGGATCTCGCGCGCGAGCTAGCGGCGCGGGGTCCTGCGGCGAGCCAAGGGAAAGCCGATGGTGCGGCCCCTCAGCCGACCGCGCAGGCCATTTTCGATGCGGTCGTCGCCGTGCGGCGGGCGAAGCTGCCCGATCCGCTCGAACTGGGCAACGCGGGGAGCTTCTTCAAGAATCCGGTGATCGATGCCACGCAGTTCGAGGCGCTGAAGCGCCGCGAACCGGAAATCGTGTCGTATCCGCAGGCGGACGGGCGGGTCAAGCTGGCGGCCGGCTGGCTGATCGACCGATGCGGCTGGAAGGGCCGCGCGATGGGCGCGGCGGCCGTGCATGAACGCCAGGCGCTGGTGCTGGTCAATCGCGGTGGCGCGAGCGGCACGGAAGTGCTGGCGCTGGCGCGGGCGATCCAGCACGAAGTGTTCGAGCAATTTGGCGTGGAGCTGGAGGCGGAGCCGGTTTGCCTATGAGCGGAAGCGCGCTCTTTTCGCGCTGACTGGCCGCGCTGAGCTTCACCGTCGACGAATGCACAAAGGCGCCGGGAGTTTCCTCCCGGCGCCTTTTTTGTAACGCGGTCCCGGTTGGTGCCTGGGCGAACGCCTCGCTCAATGATTGAGCTTGCCGAGCAGCAGGTATTCCATCAACGCTTTCTGCACGTGCAGACGGTTTTCCGCTTCATCCCACACGACGCTCTGCGGTCCGTCGATCACTTCCGCGCTGACTTCCTCGCCGCGATGCGCGGGCAGGCAGTGCATGAAGAGCGCATCGGGATTCGCGCGCGCCATCATGTCGGCGTCCACGCACCAGTCGGCGAAGGCCTTCTTGCGCGCTTCGTTTTCGGCCTCGAAGCCCATGCTGGTCCACACGTCGGTGGTGACGAGATCGGCGCCCGCGCAGGCTTCGTTCGGGTCGTCGAACTCCTCGTAAAACGGCGCGCTTTCCGCCGAGACGAGCGCACGGTCGAGCTTGTAGCCGGGCGGCGTGGATAGGCGCAGTTTGAAGCCTAGGATCTGTGCGGCTTCGATCCATGTGTACAGCATGTTGTTCGCGTCGCCGACCCACGCCACCGTTTTGTCGCGGATCGGACCGCGATGCTCGAAGTACGTGAAGATGTCCGCGAGCACCTGGCACGGGTGATACTCGTTCGTGAGCCCGTTGATCACCGGCACGCGCGAATTTTCGGCGAAGCGCTGGATGATGTCCTGGCCGAACGTGCGGATCATGATGATGTCCACCATGCGCGAGATGACCTGGGCGGCGTCTTCGATCGGCTCGCCGCGGCCGAGCTGCGTGTCGCGCGTGCTCATGAACACCGCGTGGCCGCCCAACTGGAAGATGCCGGCTTCGAACGACAGGCGCGTGCGCGTCGAATTCTTTTCGAAGATCATCGCCAGCGTGCGGTCGTGCAGCGGGTGATAGGTCTCGTAGTTCTTGAATTTGCGTTTCAGGATGCGCGCGCGTTCCAGCACGTACTCGTAGTCTTCCAGCGAGAAGTCCTTGAACTGCAGGTAGTGGCGAATTTTCTTGGCGGTCATGAAACAAATACGGCGGTCTCACCCGGCAGGGTTGCCGGACTGTGCCGCCGTGGGTTTGGTGGTAACTCAACCCAGCATAAAGGATTTCGCCCTGTTTGACGAGTCGGCTGGAAGGCTGTGAAAGCGATCAGAAAGCTATTAGAAGGCATCGTGTTGGGCTGCGCGGGGTCATCGGACGGTGCTTGTGTGCGCTGCGGAAAAGGGCCCGCTGCGCTATAATTTAAGGGTTATCCCATAGCCCAGCAGGCCGGCGTTTCGCATCAAGAAACGCGGCTGGCGCGGCGCGGAAAGTCTGTCACGGCGTGGCCGTCATGATAGGCGCCAGAGCGGTTCAGCCGGTTCGCCGCAGCGGTTCTCGTGGTGCGGCTCGTCATTGTTGCGTTAGCGCCAAGCTCCCACGCACGTCGCAGGTGGCTGCAAGCGCTTGCCGTGCATGCCGCTTGCGGTGAATTCGAGCGTGCAACCGGTGTCGCCGGTTGGTCATCATTCCGCTGGGCAGTCACACAGGTATTTCTACATGGCCGAAGCAGCTCCAATCGAATATTTCATTCAGGGCATTACGTCGACCGGAAAAAGATTTCGGCCGAGCGACTGGTCGGAGCGGCTCGCGGGCGTCATGTCGTCGTTCGGGCCCGGCGTGAGGAAGGGGCCGAACGCCTATATGCAGTACTCGCTGTACGTGCGGCCGACCATGATCGGCGATCTCAAATGCGTGATTCTCGATTCGCGGCTGCGCGACATCGAGCCAATGGCCTTCGATTTCGTTATGAACTTCGCGAAAGACAACGACCTCCTCGTCACCGAGGCATGCGAACTGGAACTCGAGCATGCGCCTGCACCTCAAGCCAAACGGCATGCGATCTGACGCAAGCTGGCCGGATCGCCAAAAACAAAAAACGAAAACCCGCAAACAGCGGGTTTTTTTGTGGCTGGTCATCCGGCCAAAACAAAAAAGCCCGCCAAAGCGGGCTTCTTGTGCAGCGGAAACAGGAGGTAGCCCGCCGAAGCGGGCCGACCGGAATTACTGCGCTGCGGGCGCTTGCAGACCCTTGATGGCTGCAGCGAGGCGGCTCTTGTGGCGAGCTGCCTTGTTTTTGTGAATGATGTTCTTGTCGGCGATGATGTCGATGGTCTTCGACGATGCCTTGAAGATTTCGGCGGCCTTAGCCTGGTCGCCTGCGTCGATTGCCTTGCGGACAGCCTTGATAGCCGTGCGGAATTTCGAGCGCAGTGCCGAGTTGTGCGAGTTTGCCTTCGCGGCCTGGCGGGCGCGCTTGCGTGCTTGTGCGGAGTTAGCCATGACGGTTCCTTATCCTGTTCCTGTTTCCAGTACCCGGCCTTAAACGATGAGGCGAGGTGCTGCTTCTCGATCCGAACCCTTGGAAGCGATTGCCCAAGGGCGCAAAAGTGTCGAAAAAATCGATCGAACTACGCGAAGGCGGGCCCGTGTTTCCAGGCTTCCGGATGTATTGACAAGCGGCGCTGCGCCAACCTGAGAATCCCGTCCGAAGACCATGCGAAAACTGAGCAAGCTTCGAAACCGACGATTATAGCAACAAAATCAGGCACGTGACAACGGGAAACGCGCGACGGCGTCGCAGTGACGGGAGTGGCGTCATGTTGACGCTGAAGTGCTGGCGCAGCACGGAAAGCCGCTGAAAATACAAAAATCGCACTTTCCAGCCGATTGCGGCGAACGTCCGCGCGGCAAATCGGTCCGAATCGCGTTCCGGCTCGTCGCCCGCATTAGCGGACCCGTATAATAAGCGCCCCATGAATCTATTCCGAGCCCTGCTGACGGTCAGCGGCTTCACGCTGCTGTCGCGCGTGACCGGACTGGCCCGTGAAACCCTGATCGCCCGTGCGTTCGGCGCCAGTCAATACACCGACGCTTTCTACGTCGCCTTTCGCATTCCGAACCTGCTGCGCCGCATTTCCGCCGAAGGCGCGTTCTCGCAGGCCTTCGTGCCGATCCTCGCCGAGTTCAAGAACCAGCAAGGCCACGACGCCACCAAGGCGCTCGTCGACGCGACCTCGACCGTGCTCGCGTGGGCGCTCGCCGTGCTATCGGTGATCGGCGTGGTCGGCGCGTCGGGCGTCGTGTTCGTCGTCGCTTCGGGCCTTGCGCGCGAGGGCCACGCATACCAGCTCGCGGTCACGATGACGCGCATCATGTTCCCGTACATCATTTTCATTTCGCTGACGTCGCTGGCGTCGGGCGTGCTGAATACGTACCGGAACTTTTCGTTGCCCGCATTCGCGCCGGTACTGTTGAACGTTTCGTTCATCGTCTCTGCGCTGTTTCTCGCGCCGCGCCTGCAAACGCCGGTCTATGCGCTCGCGTGGGCGGTGATCATCGGCGGCGTGCTGCAATTCGCGGTGCAACTGCCGGGCCTCAAGAAGATCGACATGGTGCCGCGCATCGGCCTGAACCCGCTGCACGCGCTCGCGCATCGCGGCGTAAAACGGGTGCTCGCGAAGATGGTGCCGGCGATGTTCGCGGTGTCGGTCGCGCAGATCAGCCTGATCATCAACACCAACATCGCGTCGCACATCGGCCCCGGCGCGGTGTCGTGGATCAACTACGCCGACCGGCTGATGGAGTTTCCGACCGCGCTGCTCGGCGTCGCGCTGGGCACGATCCTGCTGCCGAGCCTGTCGAAGGCGCATGTCGATGCCGATTCGCACGAGTATTCGTCGCTGCTCGACTGGGGGCTGCGCGTGACGTTCCTGCTCGCCGCACCAAGCGCGATCGCGCTGTTTTTTTTCGCCCAGCCGCTGACAGCGGTGCTGTTCAACTACGGCAAGTTCGACGGCACCGCGGTCGTGATGGTGAGCCGCGCGCTCGCCGCTTACGGCGTCGGCCTGGTCGGCCTGATCCTGATCAAGATCCTCGCGCCGGGCTTCTACGCGAAGCAGGACATCAAGACGCCGGTGAAGATCGGCATCGGCGTGCTGGTTGTCACGCAGCTGTGCAACTACGCGTTCGTGCCGGTGTTCGCGCATGCGGGTCTCACGCTGAGCGTCGGGCTCGGCGCTTGCGTGAATGCGTTGCTGCTGTTCATCGGTCTGCGCAGACGCGGCATCTATACGCCGTCGAGCGGCTGGCTCAAGTTTTTCGTGCAGCTGCTCGGCGCGTGCCTCGTGCTTGCCGGCGTGATGCGCTGGCTTGCGATCAGCTTCGACTGGGTCGGCATGCATACCCAGCCGGTCAGCCGGATGGTGTTGCTCGGTGCGTGTCTCGTGGTGTTCGCCGCGCTATATTTCGGTATGCTTTGGCTGATGGGCTTCAAGTACGCGTATTTCAAAAGGCGAGTGAAGTGATCACCATGTCGCGGGTTCTCGATTATTTCAGTACGCTCGTCGCCGAAGACGAGAGCCTGCCGCTGACCGAGACGGCGCTCTCGCTGGCGCAGGACGCCTATCCTGACCTCGATCTGCAGTCGGTGCTCGCCGAGATCGACGAGCTGGTGCTGCGGCTGCGCCGCCGCATGCCAGACGACGCCGACATCCGTCAGAAGGTTGGCATCCTCAATCGGTTCTTTTTCCGTGAACTCGGTTTCGCGAGCAATCTGAACGATTACTACGACCCCGACAACAGTCATCTGAACGTCGTACTCAAACGTCGCCGCGGCATCCCGATTTCACTCGCGGTGCTCTATCTGGAGATGGCCGAGCAATTCGGCGTTCCGGTGCGCGGGGTGTCGTTTCCGGGCCACTTCCTGCTGCGCGTGACGACGCCCGACGGCGACGTGATGCTCGATCCGACCACCGGTCATTCGCTGTCCGAAGCGCAGATGGTCGAGATGCTCGAACCGTACGTCGCGTCGGCTGGGGATTCGGTCGGCCGGGCGCTGCGCATGCTGCTGCAACCGGCCACGCGTCGCGAGATCGTCGCGCGGATGCTGCGCAACCTGAAGGCGATCTATCTGCAAACCGAGCGTTGGCAACGACTGCTCGCGGTGCAACAGCGGCTCGTCATTCTGCTGCCGGACAATATCGAGGAAGTGCGCGATCGCGGTTTCGCGTATGCGCGGCTCGACTATCTGCGGCCCGCGCTCGAGGACCTCGAAAGCTACCTCGGGGATCGCCCCGATGCGGAAGACGCCACCGTGGTCGAGTCGCAGCTGCATGAATTGCGGCAGCGCACGCGGCACGATGGCGGCGAATAGCGCCGCGCGTTTCACGCTGCATAAAAGGCAAACGCCTGCACATGTCGCACATGTACAGGCGTTTTTTCATCGCCAGGCGCTCCTCACTTCGGCTGCATACGGATCGCGCCGTCCAGCCGAATCACCTCGCCGTTCAGCATCGGATTGTCGAAGATCTGCTTGGCGAGCATCGCGTATTCGGCCGGTTTGCCCAGACGCGGGGGGAACGGCACCATTGCGCCGAGCGCGTCCTGCACTTCCTGTGGCATGCCGAGCAGCATGGGCGTTTCGAAGAGGCCGGGGGCGATCGTCATCACGCGGATCGCGTTGCGCGACAGGTCGCGCGCGATCGGCAGGGTCATGCTGACCACGCCGCCTTTCGACGCGGAGTAGGCCGCCTGGCCGATCTGGCCGTCGAACGCGGCGACCGATGCGGTGTTGATGATCACGCCGCGCTCGCCGTTGGCGTTCGGCTCGTTCTTCGACATCTGCGCGGCGGCGAGCCGGATCATGTTGAACGTGCCGATCAGGTTGATCGAGATCGTGCGCGTGAACAGATCGAGCGAATGGGGGCCATCCTTGCCGACGGTCTTCGCGGCCGGCGCGACGCCCGCGCAGTTGACGAGTCCGCGCAGCACGCCGAGCTTCGTCGCGGCTTCGACGGCTTGTTGCGCGTCCTCTTCCCGGCTCACGTCGCATTTGACGAATACGCCGCCGAGCTCCTTGGCGAGCGCCTCGCCCGCGTCCAGATTCAGGTCGGCGAGCACGACCTTGCCGCCGTTCTCGACCAGCAGGCGCGCGGTGGCAGCGCCGAGCCCTGATGCACCGCCGGTGATCAGGAACACGTTGTCACGAATTTCCATGTCTTCTCCTTCGCTACGGTTGTTCAGTGCAGTCTGGATCGAAGCATTTTTTCGACGATCGATTGTAGCGGCTGTGCTGCGATGCGGAAAGCGACGTGGGCGGCGGACATGCGAGCGCTATGGAAGACCAACTGGTTCTGCTGGACGCTCCGCACACAGCGCTTGCCGTTGCGGTTGGCGCGCTGAGCCAATAAAAAACCCGCCCAATGTGGGCGGGTTTTGGTCGAACGCAAACAGCGGAAATGTTTAGATCAATCCAGCTTATTTCAGCGCATCGAACGCACGGGCGCGAATTTCATCGACGCTGCCGAGGCCCGAAATGCGGCGATATTGGGGCGCCTTCACCGAGCTCGACGCATCGCCGTTCTTCGCCCAGCTGTTGTAGTACTCGATCAGCGGCTTGGTTTGCGATTCGTACACTTCCAGACGCTTCTTGACCGTTTCTTCCTTGTCGTCGTCGCGCTGGATCAGCGGCTCGCCAGTCACGTCGTCGATGCCTTCGACCTTCGGCGGGTTGAACGTCACGTGATACGTGCGGCCCGACGCGGGGTGCGAGCGGCGGCCGCTCATGCGCACGATGATCTCGTCGAACGGCACGTCGATTTCGAGCACGTAGTCGATCGCGACACCGGCCTGCTTCATTGCTTCGGCTTGCGGAATCGTGCGCGGGAAGCCGTCGAACAGATAGCCGTTCGCGCAGTCCGGCTGCTGCAGACGTTCCTTCACGAGGTTGATGATCAACTCATCCGTGACCAGCTCGCCGGCGTCCATGAAGCGCTTTGCTTCGAGGCCGAGCGGCGTACAAGCCTTGACGGCCGCGCGCAGCATGTCGCCGGTCGAAATTTGAGGGATGCCGAACTTTTCCTTGATGAAGTTGGCCTGAGTGCCTTTGCCAGCACCCGGTGCACCCAACAGGATCAAACGCATGGATATCTCCAGATCTATGTGAATTCTTTGTTTACGCAGCAGGCTTCCCGGCGATTCTCGCAGGCTCCGCATCGGCTACCGTTGGCTAGTTCGCGCTGCACGTCGAAATGACGGCGCTGCAAGAACCGCACGGCGCGACCGGGATAACCCGAGTGTCGCCTGCGCTGGGAGGCGCGCATAACCGTTCGATTATGCCACGGCTTCCGGCGCTCAAGACCCGAATAAAGCCCGTACGCGCGCGAGATCGGCGGGGGTATCGACGCCCGGCAACGGCACGTCGTGCGTGACGAGTACTGCGATGCGCTCGCCATGCCACATC
Organism: Paraburkholderia sp. BR13439; assembly: GCF_040948805.1. Lineage (NCBI taxonomy): Bacteria > Pseudomonadati > Pseudomonadota > Betaproteobacteria > Burkholderiales > Burkholderiaceae > Paraburkholderia > Paraburkholderia sp. BR13439. The sequence continues at coordinate 102,156 of NZ_JBFPKN010000016.1, forward strand.
GCGCGTAGCTGTTCGAGCGCTTCGACCTGTTCGATCGGCGAGATCGTGAGACTCGGGTACGTGCGCAGAAATTTCGCGCGATACGCGTACAGTCCGATGTGCCGGTATACGGCGGTGGGTGCGGGCGGCGCCGGCATCGACGCGACGTTGGGCCAGTGCGGCTGCCATGCGTCGCGCGCCCACGGGATCGGCGCGCGCGAGAAATACAGCGCGACGCCGCGCGCATCGGGCACGACCTTGACGACGTTCGGATTGAAAATTTCGGCGGGATCGGTGATCGGATGGGCGGCCGTCGCGATCGCGCAGTCGCTCGTCGTTGCCAGATGCGCGGCGACGCCGCGCACCAGCGCCGGGTCGATCAGCGGCTCGTCGCCCTGCACGTTGACGACGATCGTGTCGTCGCTCCACCCGAAGCGCGTCGCCACTTCCGCGAGACGGTCGGTGCCCGACGGATGGTCGGCGCGCGTGAGGACCGCGTCGAAGCCGTGGTCGTGCGCCGCGTCGAGCACTTCCTGCGCGTCCGACGCGACCAGCACCTGCTGCGCGCCCGATTCGCGCGCGCGCTCGGCGACACGCACGACCATCGGTTTGCCGCCGATGTCCGCGAGCGGCTTGTTGGGCAGACGCGTCGACGCCAGACGGGCCGGCACGACGGCAATAAACGGATAAGGGGTGGTGTGGATCATCGGATCGGGAACGGGCGGCAATCAGGCCGGAGGAAGAGGCTGCGCGCACGACGCGCGCGCAGAGTCGGACGTAAGCCGGAGCGGCTAAAACGGCTACGGATCGATCGTGGAGCACATACGGGCGGGCGTTGGCGTTGACGAACCTGTGCCCCTTGACCCGCGCGCGAGCGAGACGACGCGGCGCCGCGCCGCGCCGCGCCGGGTCAGGCGACCGAGCCGGGATTCAGATCGACCGGCGTGCCTTCGACGGTCTGCCGCGCTTCGTCGACGAGCATCACGGGAATGCCGTCGCGGATCGGATAGGCGAGCTTGTCCGCGTTGCAGATCAGTTCCTGCGCGGCGCGGTCGTAGCTAAGCGGGCCCTTGCAGATCGGGCAAACGAGGATTTCAAGCAGGCGAGCGTCCACGGACTTTCTCCACAACTAATGCAGTGAGGCGGTGATCAAGCGCGGCTTCGACCGGGACTACCCAGATGCGCGCGTCGTGCCAGGCCCCCAATTTTACCGCATCCTTTTCGGTAATCAGGATCGCGTCTGCGTCGGCGTCGGTGAACGGATTGCGCTCGAACGCGTAGTGATCGGGCAGTGCGCGCGTCGTGGGCGCGATGCCGGCCGCGCGCACCGTCGCGAAGAAGCGTTCCGGCGCGCCGATGCCGGCCGCGGCCAGCACACGTTGACCGGCGAATTGCGCGAGCGGGCGGCGCAGCGCGGGATTGTCGAGATGCCAAGCGTCGGCGGGCGCGAGTTGCAGTGCGAACGTGTTCGGCCACGCGGGCAGCGTGCGCGCGTACGGATCATTGATCAGCGTCGCGTCGCGGCGGCGCGACAACGGCTCGCGCAGTGGCCCGGCCGGCAGCAGGAAGCCGTTGCCGCCGAGCCGGTGATCGAACACGACGAGTTCGACGTCGCGCGCGAGGCGATAGTGCTGCAAGCCGTCGTCGCTGACGATCACGTCGACGTCGCGATGCGCAGCGCACAGCGCCTGCGCGGCGGCGACGCGATCGGGACAGACCCATACGGGTGCGCCGGTGCGGCGCGCGATCAGCAACGGTTCGTCCCCGCCGACGCGCGCCGAAGAACCGGGCGTGACCTGGGTCGGCGTGCTCACGCGCGCGCCGTAGCCGCGCGACACGATGCCAGGCGTGAAGCCCGCGGTGCGCAACGCTTCGACGAGCGCGATGACGGTCGGCGTCTTGCCGGTGCCCCCAACCGTCACGTTGCCGACCACCACCACCGGCACGCCGACGCGCACCGACTTCAGCCAGCCTTGCGAAAACGCGGCGCGGCGCGCGGCCGCGACCGCGCCGAACACGCAGGCGAGCGGCGTCAGCGCCCACGCGAGCGGGCCGCGTTGCTGCCATTCGCGCGCGAGGCGCGCTGCGAGACGGTCGCTGAGTTCGCTCATGGGCGGGTTGCGGGCAAGGACTGCGTGCCGTGCGCACTACGCGGGGTCAACTTCAACGCGGTTCTCCGGGCAATCGAATGCGAATACGGTCGAAAAATGAGGTGCAAACCGCGCGGCAAAAGGGCTCGTGCTGATTGGCCTCAGGCCGGCAAGCTCCCTGGCGCGCTGCGCGATCGGCATGCCGTCGAACCCGCAACTCTAGCGCGCGGGCGTCCCGGCCGGCAAGTCGCGCAGGGCTTGATGGACGCTGGTCCATGCTATGTGTGGTCGCCCACAGTCTGTGGATAACTTTGTGGAGAACCTGCCATCCGATCGTCCGGGAGGGCCATTCCGTGCGCTTTGGATCGAAGTGCTCGCTCTCTATTGAGATGCAAACGCCATATAAATCAAGGGTCTGCCAGGAATCTACTGGCGTTGGCGGGCGTTCTGGCGGAATTCGTCAGGCGGTTCCCGCCATGTGGACACTTTTAACAATCCTGCGATTCCGGCTGGACGCCGCTCGTCGCTCGGTCTATCGTCTGTCCGGCCAGCGCTATTTATTCCTCGCATGAACCCCGAAAATCCTTTTGCTTCGGCGGCCACACCAGGCGGTGAGGTCGTCGTTCCCGTCTCCGCGCTCAATCGCGCGATCGGCACGATGCTCGAACGCTCGTTTCCACTCGTATGGGTCGCGGGCGAAGTGTCGAACTTCACGCGCGCCGCGAGTGGTCACTGGTATTTCTCGATCAAGGACGCGCAGGCGCAGATGCGCTGTGTGATGTTCCGCGGTCGCGCGCAGTACGCCGAATTCATGCCGCGCGAAGGCGATCGCATCGAAGTGCGCGCCCTGGTGACGATGTACGAACCGCGCGGTGAATTGCAACTGAATGTCGAAGCGGTGCGCCGCACCGGTCAGGGGCGTCTGTACGAAGCGTTCCTGCGGTTGAAGGCGCAACTCGAAGCCGAAGGGTTGTTCGCCGCCGAGCGCAAACGCGCACTGCCGACGCATCCTCGCGCGATCGGTATCGTCACATCGTTGCAGGCGGCCGCATTGCGCGACGTGCTGACGACGCTGTCGCGCCGCGCGCCGCATATTCCGGTGATCGTTTATCCGGCGCCGGTGCAGGGTTCGGGTGTCAGCGCGAAACTGGCGGCGATGGTCGAGACGGCTGGCGCCCGCCGCGAGGTCGACGTGCTGATCGTGTGTCGCGGCGGCGGCTCGATCGAAGATCTGTGGGCCTTCAACGAAGAAGTGCTCGCGCGCGCGATTGCGGAAAGCGTGATACCGGTGGTGAGCGGCGTCGGCCACGAGACCGATTTCACGATTGCCGATTTCGCCGCCGACATACGTGCGCCGACGCCAACCGGTGCCGCCGAACTCGTGAGTCCGCAGCGCGTCATGCTGCTGCGCGAACTCGATCATCGGCACGCGACGCTCGCGCGCGCGTTCGGCCGCATGATGGAGCGGCGCGCGCAGCAGCTCGACTGGCTGGCGCGCCGGCTCGTGTCGCCGGCCGAGCGGCTCGCGCGGCAGCGTACGCATTTGCAGCAATTGCGCGTGCGGCTCGCGTCGGCGGGCGCGCGGCCGGTGCGGGATGCTCGAGCGCGCTTCTCGCTGCTGCAGATGCGCTGGCAACGCTGGCGTCCGGATCTCGCGGCCGAGCGCACGCGCGTCGACACGCTGGCGCAGCGCCTGAATGCGGCGCTATCGCGCCAGCATGAACGTCAGGTCGCGCGTATCGACATGCTCCGCGCGCGACTCGAAGTGCTGAGTCCACAGCGCACGCTCGAGCGCGGTTATGCGGCCGTGCTCGACGCGCAAAGCGGTCGGGCGATTCGCACGCCGTCGTCGCTGAAACCCGGACGTCGTTTGACGATGCATCTCGCCGAAGGCTCGGCCGACGTCGCGCTCGCCGACGTGCAGGCGCGTCTGACCGAGGGCTTCTGACGTTTTGCCGGTGGGCGCGTGGCGCCCATCTGCTGTCATGTCCTGCCTGCCGACGACCCGGGCACGCGCCATGCGCACCCCTCCGAAGGGCCTTGCGCACGGCGTGTTCGACATGCCGGACATAAAGGCCGGTCGTTTGCGGGGTTATTCCAACTCGCCTACAATCGAGTGCTCGATAGCGTCATCCGCAGACTCCCCACAACAGATATAGAGAAGGAAAGCACCATGGAACATACGCTCCCGCCGCTGCCGTTTGCGAAAAACGCGCTCGCTCCGCACATGTCGGAAGAGACGCTCGAGTTTCACTATGGCAAGCATCACCAGACCTATGTGACCAACCTGAACAATCTGATCAAGGGCACGGAGTTCGAGAACCTGTCGCTGGAAGAGATCGTCAAGAAGTCGTCGGGCGGTATCTTCAACAATTCGGCTCAGGTGTGGAACCACACGTTCTTCTGGAACAGCCTGTCGCCGCAAGGTGGCGGCGCACCGACCGGCGCGCTCGCTGACGCGATCAACGCGAAGTGGGGTTCGTTCGACAAATTCAAGGAAGAGTTTGCGAAGACCGCGGTCGGCACGTTCGGCTCGGGCTGGGCATGGCTCGTGAAGAAGGCCGATGGTTCGCTCGACCTCGTGTCGACGAGCAACGCCGCCACGCCGCTCACCACCGACGCCAAGGCTCTGCTGACGATCGACGTCTGGGAGCACGCTTACTACATCGACTATCGCAATGCGCGTCCGAAGTTCGTCGAAGCGTACTGGAACATCGTCAACTGGGACTTCGCGGCGAAGAACTTCGCTTGAGATTACCGGTTGCAGCTCGTCGTCTGATGTCGTGATCCTTGCGGTCGCGATTGAAGATGGTAGCTAGAGACGAAAGCCCTCCATCGCGAGGGCTTTTTCCTTTTCTGAGGCGATCGGAACGGGAGGGGGCGCTTCTGAAAGAAGTTTGTCACAGTTGGTAACTGCGATTTCGCGGGGCGCTAAGTGGACCTCGGCCGCCGCCCGTAGGCTTCGCCGAGCTGGCGGGGGCGGGCGCGCCGCAGGCAATGCAAGCTGCTGCGGCGGCCAGAATGAGCCGGTTGATTGGGGCGGCCTCCGCGCGGTCGATTGGCTTGGGCGGCGGGGATCGTTTGACGCGAGTGTGGGAGGCGTTCGTTGTGAATTGATTGCCCGCGCATTTACAAGCATCACTTGATATAACGTACCCAATGCCGCGACGACGCGCAGCCGGGTCGAGGCCAGCCGGCCGTGCAAAAACTTTCTGTAACTGAGCCGTAACCACGGAATTTTGCGATTAGCCTAACGTTTGAATTCCAATCCTCCGAAGTGCACCACCATGATTTCCAGCAATAAAACGATCAGCCTGGCGATTCCCGCCGCAGTCATCGCGCTCGCGTTAGGCGGTTGCGCAGTGGCGCCACCGAGCGGCCCGAGCATAGCCGCGATGCCGCGGGCCGGCGAGCCGCTCAGCCAGTTCCAACAGAACGACTACGCGTGTCGTGACTACGCGAATCAAACGACGAATCCGTCCGGCGCTGCGCAGGCTGCCACCACGAACAGCGTGAACAGCGCGGCGCTCGGCACGCTCGGCGGCGCGGCGGTCGGCGCGCTGCTCGGCGCCGCGGCGGGCAACGCCGGCGCGGGCGCGGCGATCGGGGCGGGCAGCGGCCTGCTGATCGGTGGCGCGAACGGTGCGAATGGCGCTCAGTACTCGGCGGCCGGCATGCAGGCACGCTATGACACCGCCTACGCCCAGTGCATGACATCGAAGGGCGAGACGATCGCTCAGCCGCAGCCTTATTATTCGACGCAGCCGGTGTATGTCGCGCCCCGTCCGTACTACTACGCACCGCCTCCGCCCGTCATGTATGCGCCTTATCCGGCTTACTAAGCGGTGACAGTGGGGCCGGCCGGTTTGCTCGTCTTGCATTGTCGGCCGGTACCGGGTTTCAATGCGTTGCCCGGTTGGGCGGTAGCTTGTAGCGACGATCGTCAAATCCGCGCCGCTTCTTACTCCGTGCTGTCCGTCGACGCCGCTTTGCGCGGACGACGGCTGCGAGACGCCGTTTTACGGGCGGCCTTCCTGGCGGCCTCAGATCCTTCTTCCGAATCGACTGCTGGAGCGGGGGCCTCGGCCGGCGCCGCGATCTCAGGGACTTCCTCGATGGTGCGCGGCGTACTCTTCTTCACTTTCTTCGCGGCCGTTTTGCGGGATGCGCGCTTTTTGGCGCTTTCACGCTGTGCGAGTTGGTCGCTGTCGGCGGTCTGCTCGATTTCTTGACCGAAGACGCCTTGTTCAGCGGCTGTATCCGCTGCCGCTTTTACAGCGCGAGCTTCGGTCTCTTCAGCTATCGGTTTAACGACGAACTCATCTGGGAGCGGCGCGTGTTCACGCGGCTCCTGTCGCTGGAGCTGCTCGGCGGGCTGCGCGTGTTCGGTGAGAGCAGGAACGCCAGCCGCAGGTTCTTCATCAGTCGTTTCGTGGTGACCGCGCTTGCCGTGCGGGGCCTCCTGACCTCGCCCCGCCTTGCGGTTGCCGCGGTCCTTGCGACGCGACTTGTGCTTGCCGCCCGGCTCGGACGCGGTCGCTTGCGCCGCCTGCGCTTGATACGAATGTTCGGCCGCCTGTTCAGCCGACGCCGACTCAGCCGACCCCGTTTCGGCAGACTCTGCCGCGGTTTCGCCGATAGTTTCACTGGCCGCTTCGCTCGCGACGTTCACAGCCGTGCTTCGATAAACGTACGCGCCTGATTTTTCATCGCGGCCGAATTCGAGCAGCCCGCGCGCCTGCGCTTCTTCCAGCAGATTGCCGAAAGCGCGAAACCCGTAATACGTTTCGTTGAAATCCGGTTTGCGCCGTTTGATCGCGTTCTTCAGCACGGACGCCCAGATCTTGCCGCTGTCGCCACGTTCGGAAGCGAGTGCGTCGAACGTCTGCACCGCAATTTCAACGGCCTTGCTGCGACGCTTCTCCAGATCTTCCTTCGGCGGGGCTTTCTCTTCATCAGCCGCACGTTTGGCTGCCTGCTGCGCGCTCTGCTGCTGGCGCGACGATTCGCGCCTCGCGACTGCGCGCTGACTTTCACGTACGAGATCGTCGTAAAAGAAGAACTCGTCGCAGTTCGCAATCAGCAAATCCGAGGTGGACTGCTGCACACCGACGCCGATGACCTGTTTGGCGTTCTCGCGCAGCTTCGACACTAGCGGCGAAAAATCCGAATCACCACTGATGATGACGAACGTATTGACGTGCGATTTCGTATAACAGAGATCGAGCGCATCGACGACGAGCCGAATGTCGGCGGAATTCTTGCCCGATTGGCGCACATGCGGAATTTCGATCAACTCGAAATTGGCCTCGTGCATGGCCCCTTTGAAACTCTTGTAGCGATCCCAGTCGCAATACGCCTTCTTGACGACGATGCTGCCCTTCAGCAGCAGGCGCTCGAGTACAAGCTTGATATCGAACTTGTCGTATTTCGCGTCGCGCACGCCAAGCGCGACATTCTCGAAGTCGCAGAACAGCGCCATGCTGACGTTTTCGTTGGATGACGCCATGTGTATCTCCATTGAAGCGGTCGTCGAAGTCGACGAATCGCGACATGATAGCGATTCCAGCGAAGGTGAGCAGCTTTTGTGGTGCGCTCGCACCGATAGGTGGATGGGAATTTGCAGCAAGCGGTTTGTCCGGCGGCCCAGCGAGCGGCTCCATGTCAGTTCCGTTACAGGGTGTCGCGACGACCTGCGTTGTTCCACGTCGCGCGAGCTTCCAGCACGTCATCGATCAATCCGTACTCCCTCGCTTCGAGCGCCGACATGAAGTTGTCGCGGTCGGTATCGCGCGCGATATCTTCGATGCTGCGTCCGGTGCGCTCGGCCATCATCGCATTGAGACGCGATCGCACATACAGCACCTCCTTCGCCTGGATTTCGATGTCCGCCGCGGTGCCCTGACCACCGCCGGAAGGCTGGTGAATCATGATGCGGGCATTCGGTAGCGCATACCGTTTGCCGCGTTGGCCCGCGGTGAGCAGAAAAGTGCCCATGCTCGCGGCAAAACCCGTGCACAAGGTCGAGACCTCCGGCTTGATGAACTGCATGGTGTCGTAAATCGCGAGGCCGTCATACACCGAGCCGCCGGGCGAGTTGATGTAAAAAGAAATATCCTTGTCGGGGTTCTCCGATTCGAGAAACAGCAATTGTGCGACGATCAGACTGGCTGACTGCTCGTTCACGGGCCCGACAAGAAACACGATGCGCTCGCGCAGCAGGCGGGAGTAAATGTCATAGGCGCGTTCGCCCCGGCCGGATTGTTCGATCACCGTGGGCACGAGGCCCAAGGCGGAGACAGACGGGTAACTGGAAGGCATGGGTTCCTCGTTCAGGATGGATGGCACGGGCATTCGGGGATGCAACAGGCGGCCTCGGGGCAGAAGCCGCGTGACATGCGCCGGTTCTTGCTCATTTGACGAAGCAGCGACCCGAGTTGTGACAGAAATTTTTTTGCGCCGAGCTGTCACATCACCCGTTGCCCATGCGTCAAGCTCAGGAATACCGAACATGACGCGCGCCTGACCCATGCCACTGGTGTACAGCCGCTTTTTCACGACGCAATATCGGGAGGTCTACGCATGACGGAACAGGGAATCGACAAGGCATCCAGTTTCGAAGCCGCGCGCGCCCGTCTGCTGGCGCTCGCATATCGGATGCTTGGCAGTCGTGCGGAGGCCGAAGACGTGGTGCAGGACGTCTGGCTCAAATGGCATCTGGCCGATACGCAGGCGGTGCAAACGCCGGTCGCGTGGCTCACCACGCTCACCACCCGCACGGCGATCGACCGTCTGCGGCACGCGCAGCGCGAGCGCGCGTCGCAGGCTTGCGGCTGGTTGCCGGAGCCGTGGCTCGACGAGGTCGCACCATCGGCGGAGGAGTTGGCATTGCGCGCGGCCGATATGTCATATGGCGTGATGTTGCTGCTCGAACATCTGAAGCCAGACGAACGCGCGGCGTTCGTCCTGCATGAAGCGTTCGAGTGCGGTTATGCCGAAATCGCGTCGATTCTCGAGCGCACACCGGCCTCTTGCCGGCAAATGGTTCATCGCGCCAAGGAGCGTCTGAAACGGGCGGGCGCGCCGTTGGAGCGGCCCGATCCAGCGGTGCATGGGCGAATCGTCGAGCGATTGCGCGCGGCGCTCGAAGCGCAAGACCGGGCGGGCTTGCTGCAGCTTTTCAACGACGCGCCGCAACTGATCAGCGACGTACCTTTGTACGCTACGCCCACTCCATTCCCTACGGCCAATCCGGCCCTTCGGGCACAAGGGCCAACACCTGGAGCCGAAGCGCAGCGCGCCCGCGAACCGGGTTCAGGTCCGAAGTGGATCGCTGTGGTTACATCGCTCGCGCAACAGGCGAGCTATACCGAGGTGGTGTCGATGGCGGGTGCGGTGTGTATCGCACTGTTCTGCGACGGCGATATCGTCGGGCTAATCGACGTGGTGACGGACGGCGCAACGGACCTTTCGGCGAGAATCGTCTCGCTGCGCATCGTGGCCAGCGCCGCGCATTTGCGGGCGGCCAACCGAATGCTGGGCCGTGAGGCGGTCAAGAAACTGCTTGCCCGCATCAAGGGCCATCCGGAGGTGTCAGCTGCGGTGAGCCGCGACTTCCCAGTTGATGTCGACGCATAGCACCTGCGTACCATGCGAGTTATGCGCGGCAATCGAGGCCGTGACGCACAGATGCGCTTCGTTGATCGACAGATACGGCGGTGTTAGATGAACCCGCCCCGGTTGACGCATCGCCTGAATGAAGTACGGGCGGCGCTCCCAACTGGCGCCTTCGGAATGCAGCAGCGGGCTGAAGCGCTTTGCGCGTTGCGATGTGCGGCCCGGCGGCAGCACGTTGTCGCCGATCTGCCGGCCCGATCCGTCCAGGACAAAGCAGCGCGCCGTTTCTCCCAGCGCGAGCAGAGGTGCGGTCGCCTGCGTGATCGATTCCCCGGCAATCAACTGAGCTGCGGCAGCCTCGAGCGCGGTGACATACGGCGCGAGCCGCGCGGATTGCGCTTTCTCTCGAGCAGCAACGCGTTCGCGCAGCGAAGCGGAGAGCGAATCCATCAGGCCAGCGGCAACCTGAGGCTTGACGGGTTCGACGCTCGGGCCCGCGAAAAATGCGCCCTGGACGAAGTCCACATTGCATTCGAGCGCGATCAGCGCGTCGCGCTCGGTGCTCAGACCGCCCATCAGCACCAGTTGCCCGGACTCGTGCAACAGGGAGACGAGGCCCGGCAACACGCGTTCGATGTGCGAGTGTTCACTCGCTTGCGCCAGGATGCAGCGGTCGAGCGTCACGATGTCCGGCCGCAGATTCCACACGCGGTCGATGTTCGAATGCTTGGCGCCAAAGCCGTCGAGCGCGATCAGAAAACCGGACTTGCGCAGCGAATCGACGATTTCGGCGAAGCGCGTGGTTTCGCCGCCGGCCTGTTCGGATACTTCGAGCACCACGCGTTGCGGCGGCAGGCCGAGCGTCTTCAGGCTGGCAAGCAGCGCGTCGCCGTAGCTGGTGTCCATCAGCGCGGCCGGATGCAGGCTGAGGAAGAGCCATTCGTCGTGGCTGTCGAACGCGTTGAAGTTGCCAAGGTGCAGCGATTCGGCCAGCCGTCCGAGTTCGAGCAAGTCGCCGCGTCGCGCGGCCTGCGTAAAGACTTCGTGCGAGGGCACTTGCTGCTCATGCTCGTCGTGCACGCGCAGCGACGCGTGATACCCGATCGCGCGCCGGTGCGATACCGAGAAGACCGGTTGAAACACGCTGAAAACGGTGTAGCCGCCATACAGAACGGTACGGCGGGAGCCTTCGTCGCCGGCCATCGGGCGTGGTGGCTGGAAGCCGGGAGGATCGAGTTCGATCATGCTCATCATGTCGGTCGTGTGGAAATGGCGGCGCTTGCAGGGCTCGGCAGGAGTTCGCACGCGCAGACTAAGAGTTTACAGGATAGTCGAGCAAGAACTATGCGCGTGTACCAACAGAGCTCGAGCGCCTACCAGCAATGCTCCGAGGAAAACGTTCTGCGCCCGCTCCGCTACGAAGGCGACGACACGCACTTCACTGGTGCGGCACGCGCCCTGTTGCGGGTCGGTGACGCTGTTCAAGGATGCTGCGTGCAGGCCGCGCGGAGCGATGCCAGGAAATCCGTTTGTGAGCGCGCGAGGATGCGTCGTCCTGGCACGCGCGGCTTTCAGGTTCGCTCTGAAGGATCGGTCTTCTTCGTTGGCGTGCGGATCTCCGGCGACAACTGCGCAAAGATCCATGACGAACATGCGGTAATGATGCCGACACACAGGAATGTCGCATGAAACGCGGGCAGCGAATTCGCGGCGGTCACACGCTGCATGATGCCGGTAAAGGTCGTCAGCAACGCACCGGCCACGGTCACGCCGAGACTCATCGAAAGCATCTGCACGAGCGAAAACAGGCTATTGCCGCTGCTCGCGCCGCCGGTGCCCAGGTCCTTCAGCGTCAACGTGTTCATCGCGGTGAACTGCATCGAGTTCACGCCGCCAAAGATCGCCAGTTGCACGAGCCGCAGCCACAGCGGCTGATTCGTGCTCGTGAGCGCGAAACTCGCCATCATAAGACCCACCAGAATCGTGTTCGCCATCAGCACGCGCCGGTAGCTGTACTTCTGAATCAGCGTCGTCACGAGACGCTTCGTTGCCATGCCCGCGGCCGCCACGGGCAGCATCATCAGCCCGGCTTCGAATGCGCTATAGCCGAGGCTCACCTGCAACAGCAGAGGAATCAGGTAGGGCATCGAGCCGCTGCCGATCCGCGCGAACAGATTGCCGAGCAGCCCGACGCTAAACGTGTGAATATTGAACAGCTCGAGCGGAAAGATCGGCTCGGGCTCGCGCACCGCGTGCAGACCATATGCAACGAAGCACGCCATGCTCAGAATCAGCAGCACCAGCACCGTCGCATGTTGTATGCCGAACTCGGTGCGGCCATCGAGCGCGAACGAAAGTGCCACCATGCCCACCACCAGCAGCAGGTAGCCGCCGAGGTCGAATTTGCCTGTGTGTTCGTTGCGGCTATCCGGCATGAAAATAAACGTGGCAATGCAGCCCACGATGCCTACCGGCACGTTGATTAGAAAGATCCAGTGCCACGACGCGATTTTGACGAGCCAGCCGCCGAGCGTCGGTCCGATCAACGGTCCGATCAGGCCCGGGATCGCCACGAAGGCCAACGCCGGCAGATAGCGCTCCGCCGGAAAGGTACGCAGCACCGCGAGCCGCCCAACCGGCAGCAGCATCGCGCCGCCCACGCCTTGCAGAATGCGGAAGAGCACCAGTTGGTTCAGCGTGCGCGCGTTCGCGCACAGCAGCGAGCCCACCGCGAACACGAGGATCGCACTGAAGAACACGCGCCGCGTGCCGAGTCTGTCGGCGAGCCAGCCGGACACGGGGATCATCACCGCCATTGTCAGCGAGTAGGCGATCACCACCGATTGCATGCGCAGCGGCAGCTCGCCGAGGCTTGCCGCCATCGCGGGGAGTGCGGTGTTGACGATCGTCGAATCGAGCGTCTGCATGAAGAAGCCGGTGGCGACCAGCCACAGCATCACCGTCAGTGCGCGGGGCGAAGGGCCAGAGGGGAGGTCGGGAGCGAGGGCGGGCGGAGTCGGCGTCGTAGACATATGAAGCGGCTGGGCGCGCTCGGTCGGGCTGGGACTCGCTATTCTAGGGAAAAGCGAGTCCTGGCGCAGCAAGCGGCGCGGTCTTGCGCAGGTGTCGGCGCTGCGGCTCGGCCGCGGTCTGCGCCGTCTTCACACATCAGCCGGCAACTGCGCGGCCGCCTGAAAAAACGCCTGCGCCCGTGGCTCGTTGCCAAACGCCACATGAATCCTGATCCACGGGCTTGCCTCGCGATTCGGCCTGAAGTGTTGTCCAGGCAGCACCGTCACACCGAGCGGCACACCGCATTCAACGAGCCGCTCGGCGTCCGCGACATGGGGCACGCGCGCCCACACGAACTTGCCGCCCGCTGGTTCTTCGAAAATCTCCCAGCCGGAATCTTCGAGTGTCTGGACGGTCGAGCCGAGCGCGCCGCGCATCTGGCGGCGCAGTCGCTCCAGATATTTGCGATATGCGCCGCGCTCCAGCATCGACACCGCCACCGCTTCGGCAAACCGCGAGCCGCCGATGCTCGTCAGCATCTTGATATCGACCAGATCCTTGATGATCGCGTGACTCGCAACCACGCAGCCGATCCGTAGCGACGACGACAGCGTCTTCGACAGTCCGCCGATGTAGATCACCTGTTCGAGTTGGTCGAGGGTCGCGAGGCGATCGGTGAGCTCGGTCTGAAAATCCGCGTAGATATCGTCCTCGATAATCTGGAAGCCATGCTCACGCGCTAGTTGCAGCAAACGGAACGCGACCTGCGGTGCGACCGTGGTGCCGGTCGGATTGTGGAACACGGTGTTGATGAGCAGCAATCTGGGCCGGTGCAGCTTCAGTTGCGCCTGCATCGCATCGAGGTCGGGACCGCTGCCGGTTCGCGGAATGCCGATCAGCTTCATGCCGTGCAGTCGCAACAGGCCGTACAGGTTGTAGTAACCGGGGTCCTCGACAAAGATCGTGTCGCCAGGCTTCAGCATGTAGCGCACGAGCAGATCGAACGCCTGGCTCGCGCCATTGGTGATCAGAATCTGCGACGCGTCCGCCTGGATGCCCAATTGGCCAATACGGCCGCGCAACTGTTCGCGCAAGACGGGATTGCCGAGCGGCGTCGCGTATTCGACCATGCTCGCCGGATCGGTTCGCGACACGTGGCGAATCGCCTGCGCAATGCCATCGATGTCGCGCCAGCTTTCGGGAATGAAGCCGGTGCTGAGCTTCAGCGTCTCGCCCGGAAAGTTGAATTGCTCGAGCAAATGGTCCGACTCGACATCGGCGCGGCGCGGGTCCGACGTGCCCTGGCAACGCATGTCCGTCGGCTGGCGATCGGCGACGTAAAAGCCGGAGCCGTGGCGCGAGTCGACATAGCCGAGCGACACCAGCCGGTCGTATGCCTCGATCACCGGGAAGCGGCTCACGCCGAAGTCGGCGGCGAACTGGCGGATCGACGGCAGCTTCGAGCCAGGATGCGCATTGCGCGAACGGATCCACGCCGAAACGCCGGTGACGATCTGCTCGGTAAGCGGTACGCCGTTGTCCCGATCGAGCTGGATTTCGAGTTTCATACGCTTGCCTTCTGTCGCCGGCCCGCGAGCGCGCAAGCTTTTTGACCTGCGTCGGGCGAGCCATGCCAACTGTTCGGTTTTTTGACTGAACAGTTCCGATGAAAGTGTTCGGAACTGTGCATGGGTTTCCGATCATCGCATGCCAATAATCGGTACAACAGAAAGTTCTTCGAGGAGAACGGCGATGCGAGAAGTGCGAGTTTTCGAACTGGAACATGGCGAGCCCGTCACGGCCTGGCGCGTTGCGCGCCCGTCGATTTTCAAGATGATCAGCGGCAACGTCTGGCTGACCGTCGAGGGCGAGCATGAAGATCACTGGCTCGCGGCAGGGCAGTCGATCGAGTTGGCGCGCGGATCGGTGGCATGGATCAGCGCAGGGCGGGAGGGGGCGCGTTTCGCGCTGGCGAGCGGCTCGCAACGCAAGCTGCCGGCGCTGCTACTCGGCTGGCCGATACCGGCTTGGCTGGCGCGTCGACCGGGCGTGGTCTGATGCGGGGCGAACGGCGAGCCGCCGCTTTGCAGGCCCGACGTAGCCCCTAAGCAGCCCCTCCCGCCTCATACTCCCCGATATACCGCGCTCGCGGCCGGATCAACCGGCCATCGCGCGTCTGCTCCATCGCGTGCGCGATCCAGCCGACCACCCGCCCGAGCGCAAAGAGCGTGAACGCGGCGCCGGTCGGCAAGCCGAGCACGCGCTCGATCGCCGCAAGCGCGAAATCCACGGTCGGCTCGGCGCCGGTCGTGTCGCGCACCGCACGTGCGAGCTGCAGCACCTCGTTGAGCGGCGAGCGGGCCGGCGCGCAGTCGTCGAGCATCGTCAGCAACAACCGCGCGCGCGGATCGCCGTCCGGGTACAGCGGATGACCGAAGCCCGACAGCACCGGACCTTGCGCGCCGTGCTCGTGCCGCGCGAGGCGGTTCGCCAGATAGCGGTCCAGATCGGGCGAGCGCGACGCTTCATCGAGCAGGGCCGCAATGCGCACCGTTTCGCCGCCGTGACGCGGCCCGGAGAGCGCCGCGAGGCCGCCCGCGACCGCGCCGAACAAGTGCGTGCCCGTCGACGTGATGCAGCGGACCGTGAACGTCGACGCGTTCAGCTCGTGATCCGCGCACGCTACCAGCGCCGCGCGCAGCAGCCCGCTTTGCGGCCGGCTGCGCACCCGCCAGGCCGTCGCGATCTGCCGATGCAGCGGTTCGTTCGACGGCGCCGCCGGCAGCATCGCGGCGGCCAGCAGCCGCATCACGGCGCACGCGGTGTCCAGTTGGGCGTCGCGGCCGAGCGCCCACACGCGCGGCATCTGCGCGGCGGCGGCCGGCAGCAGCACGAGCGCGCGATCGAGTGGCGTGCTGTCACTCCACAGCTTGAGCCACGCGGCCCATTGCGCGGGGGCGAGCGGCACGGCGGGCGCATCGGCGATGCGCCGCGCGCTGCATTGCCACAGCAGCGCCGCGACGTCTTCGAGGGACGCACTGCGTGCAAGCTCGATCGCATCGTGCCCGCGATACAGCAGCCGACCGTCCGCGACCAGCGTGATCGACGATTCGAGCACCGGCACGCCCCAGTCGAGCACCTTCTGCGCGACCTTGCCCGCTCGCTTGCCGTCCGCCTTGCGACGCGCAAGGCGCCGCACCTCGGCGGCATCGTAGAGGCGATGCCTGCCTTGCGCATCCGGCGACGAGCCGAGCATGCCGCGGCTCACGTACGCGTACAGCGTCGGCAAGCTGACGCCGAGCGTCGCGGCTGCTTCGGCGGCGGTCAGATAAATCGGGGCTGACATGAAAGCGGGTGAAAACCGAAGAAATCAATATATGTTGATTATCATAATCAAGATTGATTGCAGCAAGGCGCAAATTTAGACTCGGTGCACCTGCTTCCTGTGCGCGCGGTCAACGCGCCCGATGCCATGACACCCGAACTCGCCCTCAAGCACATCTGGACCCTCGCCGGCTGCGATCCGGTCGCGCTGCACGCCGTGTCGCTTGCCGGCGCGGACCCCGGCTTGCCATCGGTCTATCGCGTCGGCAGCCTCGCGTCGTCGACCATCGCGGCGACGGGCCTCGCGGCCGCCGAATACTGGCACCTGCGCAGCGGACACAGGCAACGGGTGTCGGTGCAGATGCATCGCGCGCTGGCGGCGTTTCGCAGCGAACGCTATCTGCGGATCGACGATGGGCCGCCGCCCGCGCTGCGCGATGCGGTCACTGGCTTCTACGAAACGGGCGACGGCCGCTGGATCCAGCTGCACACGAATTTTGCGCATCACTTGAAGGGCGTGCTCGACGTGCTCGGCTGTGACAACGGCCGGGAGTCGGTGGCGGCCGCGATTCGCGGCTGGGAGGGCGCGACGCTCGATCAAACGCTCGCCGACGCGGGCCTATGCGCCGCCTTGATTCGCACGCCCGACGAATGGGCCGCGCTCGAGCAGGCCAAAGCGATCGCGCGCTTGCCGCTGTTCGAGATCGAGCGCATCGGCGACGCGCCGGCCGAGCCGCCGCGCCACGCCGACGCCGACGCCGAACCGGGCGTCGATCGTCCGCTCGCGTGCGTGCGGGTGCTGGATCTGTCGCGGATCATCGCCGGACCGGTGGCCGGCCGCGCGCTCGCGCATCATGGCGCGGACGTGATGACGATCAACGGGCCGCATCTGCCGAACATCGCGCCGCTCGTGATCGACAACGGCCGCGGCAAGCGTTCGGCGCTCGTCGATCTGCGCGACGCCGCTGGCTGCGACACGTTGCGCGGACTCGCGCGCGATGCCGACGTGTTCCTGCAGGCCTATCGTCCGGGCGCGCTCGCGGCGCGCGGCTTCGGGCCGGACGAGCTGGCGCGCCTGCGGCCTGGCATCGTCTATGTGTCGGTGTGCGCGTACGGGTACACGGGGCCGTGGGCGCAGCGACGCGGCTTCGATAGTCTGGTGCAGTCGGCGAGCGGCATCGCGTGGACGGAGCGCGCGGCGGCGGGTTCGGCCGAGCCGCGGCATCTGCCGTGTCAGGCGCTCGATCACGCGACCGGCTATCTGGCCGCGTTCGGCGCGATGGTCGCGCTCGCGCGGCGGGCACGCGAGGGTGGCAGCTGGCATGTGAAGGTGTCGCTTGCGCAGACCGGGCGCTGGCTGCAGTCGTTCGGGCTGCTGGCCGATGGACAGCAGGCGCCCGAGATGTCGCTCGACGATGTGCGCGATTGCGTCGCGAGCGTGCAATCGGAGTTTGGGTGCGTGCTGGGCGTCCAGCCCGCCGAAGAACTGGAACAGACGCCGGCGTTTTATGCGCTGCCGCCGGCGCGCATCGGCGCGCACGAAGCCCGGTGGACGTAACAGGGTAGCGTGCGCCGCGTTGGAGTTTGAAGCGCGGCGCGCCCGGCTGCGGGACCATTCACCGAGCCGCAGCCTACTTCCTCAACTCCGCCACGAAGTCGTAGTAATCGTTGCGGCAGTACGTGTCCGTCAACTCGATAGCGCGCTGATCCGCCGTATAGCCCACGCGCGTGATCAACAGCAACGCCTCGTTCGGCGCGATGCTCATCTGCTGCGCGATCTCGTCGCTCGCGTTCACCGCGCGAAAGTGCTGCAGCGCGC
The DNA here is from genome assembly GCF_040948805.1 of Paraburkholderia sp. BR13439. Lineage (NCBI taxonomy): Bacteria > Pseudomonadati > Pseudomonadota > Betaproteobacteria > Burkholderiales > Burkholderiaceae > Paraburkholderia > Paraburkholderia sp. BR13439. The sequence continues at coordinate 119,997 of NZ_JBFPKN010000016.1, forward strand.
GCACGATCGTCAGTCCGCGGTTCTCCAGGTACGTGTACAGCGAGTCGCCGATTGCTTGCGGATCGGGAATCACCGCGGCGGGGAACGTCGAATTCTCGACCGCCATCACGATGCCGTCGGCGAGCCTCAGCCGCCGCAGCCGTGTGACCGCGGCGGCCGGCGACAGCCCCAACTGGATCACCTCGTCGCGATTGGCCGGCGAGATTTCCCGCGACAGCCACTTCGAACTCGGTGTGAAGCCGCGCCGCCGCAGCATTTCGCTGAAGCTGGACAGGCGCGACAACGGATCTTCATAGCGCGGCGTGATGAAGCTGCCCGCGCCCTGGGTGCGGCGAATCAAACCCTGCTCGACGAGCAGCGCGATCGCCTTACGCGACGTGATGCGCGATACGCCGAGCGCCTCCGACAGTACCCGCTCGGAGGGGAGCGCCTCGCCGGCGTTCCAGCGGTTTTCGTGGATCGCGCTGCCGAGCTTGCGGGCAAGTTGCAGATAGAGCGGCGTGTCGTTTTCCGGGTCCGGGCGCAGGTCGCGCCAGCGGTCTTCCGAGGCAGAGGTCATGGGGCTCACGCAAGATGGGCAAGCGGCAATTTTAAAACATCGGCGCGCCCCGTTATAGCCGGCTTTTGCCTGGCGCGCCGTCGTGAGGCCGCGGAGCCGCTAAACTCATCTCCAGGTTTTTCGTAGCATGCGTTGCGCGGTGAGGCCGCGCGCAATTGCATCGCATCCGGATCGAGCCACTTTCGAAGGAGTCAGCATGACGAGCGAAATCGTAAGCGTGAGCTTGCCGGGCGGCGAGCGCATTCCGGCGCTGGGGCAGGGCACGTGGGAGATGGGCGAGCAGCGGGCACGACGCGCGGCGGAAATCGATGCGCTGCGCTGCGGCATCGAACTCGGCATGACGCTGATCGACACCGCCGAAATGTACGGCGACGGCGCGACCGAGTCGCTGCTCGGCGAAGCGCTCGCCGGTTTGCGCGACAAGGTGTTTCTGGTCAGCAAGGTGTATCCGCACAACGCCAGCCGGCGCGGCGTGATCGCCGCGTGTGAGCAGAGCCTGAAGCGTCTGAAGACGGACCGGCTGGATTTGTATCTGCTGCACTGGCGTGGCTCGGTGCCGCTCGCGGACACCGTCGATGGCTTCGAGGCGCTGCGGCACGCGGGCAAGATCCGTCAATGGGGCGTGAGCAACTTCGATACCGACGACATGGAAGAACTCGTCGCGACGCCAGGCGGCGACGCATGCGCGACCAACCAGATTCTGTACAACGTGGCGCGGCGCGGGCCGGAGTTCGATCTGCTGCCATGGCTCGCCGAGCGCGGCACGCCGGCGATGGCATACAGCCCGATCGATCATGCGCGGCTGCCGAAACGCTCGCCGCTCGACGACATCGCCGACGCGCGCGGCGTCTCCGTGTTTCAGGTGGCGCTCGCGTGGGTGCTGGGCAAGCCCAATGTGTGCGCGATTCCGAAGGCGGCGCGGGTCGAGCATGTGCGCGACAACTATCGCGCGTCGCAACTGGTGCTGGAAGCCGGAGAACTCGCCGCGCTCGACGCGTACTTCAAGCCGCCGCGCGGCAAGCGTGCGTTGGAGATGTTGTAAGCGCCGGCGCGGCCGCCGTCCGTTGCGGAGCGGCGGCGCGCGAGGCTCTGAGCGAGGTGGGCGCGGATGACGCCGCGCGCGCTGACGCGGCGCTCAGGTGCAGGGGTGGTGCTGATGCACGGAGCCGAGCACGGCGACTTCGGCGGGGGTGTGCTGCAGTGCGTCGTCCGGTACCTGAGCGGCATCGGCGAGGAAGTCGTCGACGATCGACGACACCGGCACGTCGGACAGACATAGCGACACGCGCTGGGTTTCGTTGGCGGGGAAGGTGGCGCGTTGGGCGAGGAACAGTACGCCGTATTGATAACCGTGGATGATGCCGCGGATCGCGCTGACGCATTGCCCTTGCGCGACGTTGTCGTGGCGCTGTTTGCAGCTCTGTACGAGCGAGTAGGCGGAGAAGCTCGGATCGACCGGTGGCGCCGCTTGCGACAGGGTTTGCGCCATTGGCTGCGCGGGAGTTTGCGCATTGGCGAGCGATGCGAGGCCCAGGGCGGTAGCCATCAGCACGGCGGCTGCCGTGCGGGTCGCGGAGGGGGGAACACTTCTATGCATGTTGTGGGCCCTCATATCGAACGATGAATTTGATATGAGGCGGTCGTCTCGGATTGGTTCCATGACACTCACGCGCAGGGGAGGTTGTGTTCCCGCCGCTCGCGGTGCGGTTCGCGCGACGATGCGAGGCGCGGCTCGCGCACTCTCCGGGCCATTCCGTCAGCGCGCGCCGCAGGCGGGCGGGCCGCTCCGACCGGCCTGCGGCGGTGACGCCCGACCGGGGGATCGGGACGCCACCGCCGTTGCCAGCGGATAGCGGACAGTATGCCGGGACATGTCGCCGGCGGGTAGGGCGCGGGGGTACCCTACCCGGGGCAACGGGCGACGCCTAGTGCCCGTTCCCGCCGCCGTTGCCACTGCCGCCGCTGCCGCCACCCTTGCCTCCGTGACCGCCGCCGAAGCCTCCGCCAAAGCCTCCGCCGAACCCGCCACCGAAGCCACCGCCCAAGCCACCACCAAAGCCACCACCATGCGCGCCGCCGAAACCACCACCCGGGCCGCCACCGCCAAAGCCACCGCCCGGACCACCGCTGGAGCCTCCGCAACCGCAGCCGCCGCTCCCGCTGCCACCGCTGCTTGCGCCACCAGCACCGCCAGCACCGCCACCGCCGCTACTGCCGCCTCCACCGCCTCCACCGCCGCTACTGCCACCCCCACCGTTTCCGCCACCACTACTGCTACCGGCACCGTTACTTCCACCACCGCTATTTCCCTTACCGCCCGTGCCCGCACCGCCACTCCCACTTCCGCTCCCTGAACCCGCCGCCCCGGCGCCGCTGTTACCGCTTGCGCCAGCCCCGCTATTGCTCGAACCCGCCGCGCCGCCAGTACCACTGCCGCTGCCATTGCCACTGCCGCCGCCGAGCCGGCCGCAGCCCTGACCGCCGAGCCCGCCGCAGCCTACCGGCGCGAACACCGACGCGGCATCGTCTGCGGCGGTGGCGGCGCCGGCCTCGGCGCCGGTCGCCGCATCGTCGTTCTGCGCGAGCAGCAGCGGCGCTGAATCGCCGGATGGCGCTCGCGACGCGTCGGCCAGCACCGTCGAGCGAGGGATCACGTCCGCCGACGCCCCGTAAGCGGCGTCGCCCGCCAGCACCGCGACCCCGATGAGGACCACTGCGCGGCGCATCATTGCGCAGTAATGCTGATCTGACTTTCTGGTTTTCATCGCGCGTCTCCAGCTGCCACAGCGGCGGCCGAACAGTCTGCACGCGGGTCTTGTCGAACCCCGAGTCCGTCGTGTCGAAGTTGGCCGCGCGTCGCTGCCGTGCTGATCGCTTGATATCGCGTCATCGCGTGGTGACGCTCGTCGTGCGGATGTGCGCGGCGTTGCGCGCCCGGTTTGGCTTCGAATCTCTGGCCGCAAATTTAGCGATATCCGTGCCACGCGTCGCAGAGCCTTGAAGCGACGCGGGCGACCTCGGGATGTACGATGCGCACGCCGGAAAAACGCCTGAAAACGTTGCGACGATGAAACGCGCGGACACAAAAGCGTGTTCCGACGCGGGATTCGTAAAGGGGACGCTGTGCTGGGGGACGCCGCGTCACGCGACGTCGATGAGGGCCGAGTCGACGCTAGCTGGCGTTTTCCGACGCGTCGTCGGAAGCGGCGCCGTTCGCCGGGTTGCCCGCGTTGACGTCGCGCTGCTCGCATTGCAGCTCGCGCAGCGTGGCGGCCGGAATATGGCAGCGAATCCGGTGCGCGGAAGGCGAGTCGGCGGCGCCGCCGGCGTCGAGGAACGGCGGGTCCTGCTGCTCGCAGATCGCGCCGAGCTTGCGCGGACAGCGCGTGTGAAACACGCAGCCCGACGGCATCGCGCCGGCCCCGGGCAACTCGCCCGTCAGATGGATGCGCGTACGTCGATGTTCCTCGCCGGACGCGCGTTCGCCCGGCAGCGTCGGCACGGCGGACAACAGCGCCTCGGTATAGGGATGCTGCGGTCCATCGAACACTGCCGCCGCCGGGCCGATTTCGAGGAGCCGGCCGAGATAGAGCACCGCGATGCGATCCGACACATAGCGCACCACGTGCAGATCGTGCGAGATGAACACGTAGCTGACGCCGCGCTCGCGCTGCAGATCGGCGAGCAGGTTCAGGATCGCGGCCTGCACCGACACGTCGAGCGACGAAGTCGGCTCATCGCACACGACGACGCGTGGTTCACCGGCAAACGCGCGCGCAATCGCGACGCGCTGCTTGAGCCCACCCGATAACTGGCGCGAACGCGCGTCGAGATAGCGCTCGGGCAGCCGCACGGCGTCCGTCAGCGTGCCGAGCCTTTCGTCGATCTGGGGTCCGCGCAGCGCGGTGAAGCGCGCGAGCGCACGACCGATCAGCCGCTTGACCGAATGCGCGCGATTGAGCGCCGAGTCCGGATTCTGGAACACGATCTGCAGCGACTTCAGCTGCTCGTCGCTGCGTCGCGTGACGCGCGCGGCGAGCGGTGCGCCGTCGAGTTCGAGCACGCCGCCGGCATCGGGTGCGAGCAGGCCGAGCATCAGCCGCGCGAGCGTCGTCTTGCCGCTGCCCGACTCGCCGACGAGGCCGAGCGTCTCGCCGCTCGCGAGTTCGAGCGACACGTCGTCGACCGCGCGCAGCGGCGCACCGGATACGTGGAATGTTTTCGACAGGTGGCGAGCGCGCAAGACCGGCGCAGAGGACGCGCGCGCCGCCGCGTTGGATGATGCGGCCGCCACCGGCTCCTCGCTCGATGCCGCCCGCGGCAACTCGATCGCGCGCTCGTGGTAGTGGCAGCGCGCCATCTGATCCCCATGCGGAGCGCCGAGCCGATAGGGCGGCGGCGCGTCGCGGCGGCAGCGTTCGTCGGCGAGACGGCAGCGTTGCGCATAGATGCAGCCCTGCGTGACCGAGCCCGGCAGCGGCAGGCCGCCCGCGATCGTATCGAGCCGTTCGCGGTCCTTGCTGCGTCCGGCGCTCGGCAGGCAGCGCAGCAATCCGACCGTGTATGGATGACGCGGCCGCGCGAACACGTCCTGGGTCGCGCCTTCCTCGACCAGCTTGCCCGCGTACAGCACGCCGATGCGTTCGCACATGCGGCCGATCACCGCGAGGTTGTGGCTGATGAACAGCACCGCGGTGCCGAGCTCCTCGCGCAACTGCGCGACGAGGTCGAGCACTTCCGCTTCGACGGTCGCGTCGAGGCCGGTGGTCGGTTCGTCGAGAATCAGCAGCGCGGGGTTCGACGCGAGCGCCATCGCGATCACGACGCGCTGCTGCATGCCCCCCGACAGTTGATGAGGATAGCTGTCCATCACGCGCTCGGGCGCCGCGATACGCACGCGCTGCAACATCTCGAGCGTGCGATGCAACGCTTCGTCGCGTGCGACGCCAGCCGCCTCGAATGCTTCGGATATCTGGCGGGCAATCGTCAGCGACGGGTTCAGCGCGCGCCCAGGGTCCTGATAGACCATCGAGACGGTCGTCGCCCGCATGCTGCGCAGCGCGTCGGCGCCGAGCTTCTGCACGTCCGCGCCGGCGATCACGATCTTGCCGGCCTTCACCTTGCCGTTGCGTGGCAGGTAGCGCAGCGTCGCCATCGCGACGGTCGACTTGCCGCAGCCCGATTCGCCGACGAGCCCATACGCCTCGCCACGCCGCACGCGAAACGACACGTCCTGCAGCACTTCGCGATCGCGTCCGCGAATCCGGTAGGTGACCGTCAGGCCGACCACGGTCAGCGCATCGGTGCGATCGCTCTTCGACACGTCGAACGCGGCGAACGAGGAGGGCGGCGCGCCGTTCATCGGTCGAGCACTCCCTGCACGCTGTCGGCGATCAGATTGACGCCGACCACCAGCGACGCGATCGCGCCCGCCGCGAACACGACGGTCCACCACGCGCCGCCCGCCATCAGCGTGTACGACTCGGACAGCGCGAGCCCCCAGTCGGCCGACGGCGGCTGGATGCCGAAGCCGAGAAACGACAGCGTCGCGACCGCGAAGATCGCATAGCCGAGCCGCACCGTTGCTTCGACGACGATCGGCGGCAGCACGTTGGGCAGGATCTCCACGAACATGATGTACGGGGCGCGCTCGCCGCGCAGCTGCGCGGCGGCCACGTAGTCGAGATGGCGCTCGGCGAATACGGCGGCGCGCACGGTGCGCGCGGTGATCGGCGTGAAGGTGAGGCCGATCACGAGAATCACCGTGAGATTGGATGCGCCGACCGCGGCGAGCGCGAGCAGCGCGATGATCACGAGCGGCAGCGCGAGCACCGCGTCGATCACGCGGCCGATCACGTCGTCGACCCACCCGTCGAAGTAGCCGACCAGCAGGCCGAGCGCGGTGCCCGCCGCGGTGCCGAGCAGCGTCGCGAGCGGCGCGATGGTCAGGATGTCGCGCGCGCCGACGATCACGCGTGAGAATACGTCGCGGCCGAGCTGATCGGTGCCGAACCAGTGCGTGCGATCGGGCGGCGTGAGCGAATTGAGCGGATCGGACGCGTACGGATCGAGATGCACGAACCAGGGCCCGGCGATCGCGCAGACGATCCACCACGCGACGATCAGCGCGCCCACGATGAAGGTCGGCGAACTCAGAAGCAGCAGGAGGCGCGGGAAGCGTGGCTCGGCGGGCGCGCGCGGCGCGGAGCCCGGTGCGCCCGGCGCTGGTGGCATCGAAGGAGCCGGTGGCACGCTCGGATTCATTCCGCGGTCCTCACCCGCAGCCGCGGATTGAGCAGCACGTGCAGCGCATCGGCGATCAGATTCGCGAGCGTATAGACGACGCCGATCGTCAGCACGCCTGCTTCGAGCATCGGAAAGTCCTTCGCCTTGGCGGCGTTGTAGATCAGCGAGCCGATCCCCTGGTAGTGGAACAGCGTTTCGACCACCACGAGTCCGCCGATCATGTAGCCGAGCTGGGTGGCGGCGACGGTGATCGTCGGCAGCAGCGCGTTGCGCAGCACGTGCCGCCAGATCACGACGTGGCGTGGCAGGCCCTTGAGGATCGCGGTGCGCGTGTAGTCGGCGTCGAGCGCTTCGACGGTGCCCGCGCGCGCCATCCGCGCGATATAGCCGAAGAATACGAAGACGAGCGGCAGCACCGGCAGCACCAGATGCCGCAGCTGTTCGAGCACGCTTGCATCGGGCGGAAACGAGGCCTCGATCGGCAGCCAGCGCAGCCACACGCCGAACACGAGGATCAGCACGATCGACGACACGAACTCCGGCACCACGGTCGCCGACAAACCGGCAATGCTGATCGTGCGATCGAGCCAGCGCCCCGCATGCATCGCAGACCACACGCCGCCCGCAATCCCGAGCGGCACGACGACGATGAACGCGAAGAGGCCGAGCTTCGCCGAATGCGCTAGCGCATCGGCGATGAACGGCCCGACCGGTTCGCGATACGCGTACGACAGCCCCATGTTGCCGCGCACGAAATGCGTGATCCAGTCGATGTATTGCGTGAGCAGCGGCCGGTCGGCGCCGAGCTGATGATTGAGCGCGGCGACCGCGCGCGCATCGGCGAGCGGCCCGAGCACCGCGCGGCCGATATCGCCGGGCAGCAACTGGCCGCCCGCGAACACGATCAGCGACAGCAGCCACAGCGTGATCAGCGACAGACCCACGCGCGTCGCCAGAAAACGCGCGACGCGGCCTGCGTTGCCGTTCGTCGCACGCGGGAAACGCGATGCGTTCGAGGCGGGAGAGGGCGCCGGAGCCGACATCGTGAGTTCTCCTGCGAAAGGTGCCTCGAGCAGCGCGGTACTTACGCGCTCAGCGTCGCGCGATCGAAATACAGCTGCGCGAGCGCGGTGAAGCGCACGCCGTTCACGCCCTTGCGCATCGCGATCAGCTGATCGTAGAAGAACGGGATGATCAGCGGCGTTTCGTCGAGCAGCAGCGTCTGGATCTGTCCGGAGAGTTTCTTCTGCGTGGCGAGGTCGATCGCCGCGACGAACTGCGCGACCAGTTGATCGTATTGCGGATTCTTGAAGTGCGCAGCATTCCACGTGCCGTTGCTCGTGAGCGTCGCGTTGAGGAACACGTTCGGCACGCCGCGATGACCGTAGTCGGTGATGCCGAGCGGCGAGTCGAGCCAGTCGGATTTGCCCGGCGTGCCCGCGCCGTAGTACAGCGACTGGCTCTCGACCTTCAGGTTGATGCGCACGCCGATCGCCTTCGCGGCGTTCTGCACGACGACCGCGAGGTCGGGGATCTCCATGTATTTTTCGGTGGTCAGCGTGACATCGAAACCGTTCGGCACGCCGGCTTGCGCGAGCAGTTGCTTCGCCTTCGCGACATCGATCTTGCGTTGCGGCACGCCCGCGTCCGACGACGGAAACACCGGCGCGAACGGGCTGTCGTTGCCGAGTTGCGCGCGACCCTTGAAGAGACCACGCACGAGCACGTCGCGATCGAGCGACAGCGCGAGCGCCTGGCGCACGCGTTTGTCCTTGAAGAGCGGGCTGTCGTTGCGCATATGGATCTGCCGATGCGCGCTCGACTTCACGCCCACTGCCTTGTAGTCCGGATTGTTCAGAATGGCCGCGCCGCCCTGCACGGTGAAGGTGCCCATCACGTCGGCCTGGTGGCCTTGCAGCGCGAGCAGTTGCGCCTGTTCGTCCGCATAAAACGAAAACTGTACCCGTTGCGGTAACGCTTTGTCGCCCCAGTAGTCGGGATTGCGCACGAACGACGCGCCGACCTTCGGCTGATACTTTTCGAGTTTGAACGGGCCGGTGCCGATGAAGCTCTTTTCGTAGTTGCCCGCGAAGTTCGCGGGCAGGATCACCGCGTTGTAATTATCCGAGGAAACGTAGTAGGGGAAATTGCCGATCGGCGCGTCGAGATGAAACTCGACCGTGTGTTCGTCGACGACCTTCGCACCGCCTTTGGACAGCACGCCCTTCAATACCGACAACGCGGCCGAGCCGCTCGCGGGATCGGCGAGACGGTCGAAGGTGGCGACCACGTCTTTCGCGCCGAAGCTCTGGCCGTCGTGGAATTTCACGTTGGGGCGCAGCTTGAACGTCCACACGTCGCCCTTGTCGTTCGGCTTCCACGACAGCGCGAGCGCGGGTTTGAGCATCAGCTTCTCGCCGTCGTCATCGATCAGGAATTCGCCGGTCTGGTTCAGCAGCGCGAGGCTCGCGGCGTCGGTGACCGTCAGCGGATCGACGGCGCCCGCCGGCGTCAGATGCGCGACGCGGATCGTCTGGTTCGACGGGGCCGGCGCACCTTGCGCCCTCGCTCGCGGCGCGCCGAGCAAGCCGCCGCCCGCGGCTGAAAGACCGATCACGCTCGCGTAGCGCAGCAGTTCGCGGCGCGTGATGCGGCCGGCGAGGAATTCGTCGAGGGCGTGGTTGCCGTAGGCGTCGGCGGTGAGGCGGGCTGTGTTTAGTGCGTCAGATGCGAGAAGTCGGTCCGCTGGCGTTTTCATCGATGGCGTGTCCAGTCCGTTCTGTTGCCGGTTCCGAAGCGTCGCGCGAGCGGCGCGACAGCGCGAGAAAAGCCGTCTCAGTGTAAGCGATTGCTCGCGGCTCTGGCGCGCCGGCGGCGCACCGCGCCAGCCGATCGGGCGATAAACGGCGCGCGGTGTGTCGTCGTCGCAACGATTGCGCGATGCATGCTTGCGAGCGGTGCCCGCCGTAGCGGACAGAATGACGGCATCGCGCTGGAATCATTACCGATCGCCTCGCATGGGTCGAGTGAGTTATACCGGAACGAGTCATTTGGGCGCCGCGCTTGTTGCCGCGCCTGTCGCCGCGGTTGGCCGTCTCCAGCGATGAAACAGCACCGAGCCGATCCAGCACGCCATGAAGGCCGCGACGATCGCATAGCCGAGCGCGCCAAAGTGATCGTTGATGCGGGCGATCGCATCCAACACGCCGCCGCTCCAGCCGAAGCGGTCCGACAGTAGTCCCAACGCCTCGATGCCGCCGATCACGATCGCGACCACCGCCGACACGAACGTGATGCTCGCGTTGTAGTACAGCTTGCGCTTCGGGTCATCCATCGCCCAGCCGTATGCGTGCACCATCAGCAAGTTATCGGTCGAATCGACGAGCGTCATGCCGGCCGTGAAGAGCGCGGGGAACACGAGGATCGAGTAGAGCGGCAGACCGGTGCTCGCCTGCGACGCGGCAATCGCGAGCAGGCCGATCTCGGTCGCGGTATCGAAGCCGAGCCCGAACAGCACGCCGACCGGGTACATGTGCCAGCTTTTGGTCACCAGCCGGAACAGCGGCCGGAACGCACGCGACAGCAGCCCGGCTGGGGCGAGCGAATCGGTTGACGCGGTCGCCACGGCGCCATCGTGTTGCGCGTGCCGGTAGCGACGCCACACATCGCGCAGGATCACGAGATTGACCGCCGCGAGCACCAGCAGGAACGTCGCCGAAACCAGCGTGCCGAGCGTGCCGCCGAGTTCCTTGAGGCTCTCGAAGCGCCCGTGCAGCGAATGCGTGGTCCACGCGATGCCGATCGTCGCCGCGATCACGATGGTCGAGTGTCCGAGCGAAAACGCGAGCCCGATGCCGAGCGGCCGCTTGCCCGTTTGCATCAGCTTGCGCGTGACCGCGTCGATCGCCGCGATGTGGTCGGCGTCGACCGCATGACGCAGACCGAAGCCATACGCGAGCAGCGCGGTGCCGAGCAGCAGCGGGTAGTGGCGAAACGCGATCAGCGCCCACAGCCAGGTGCCGAGGTTGGCGGCGATCAGCGCCGCGTAGAGCGTGACGAGGCGACGGCGCAGCGAAGCGGTAGGCGTCATGTGGCGCGGGCGGATCAGTCAGCAGGTGAATGAGCAGGCAAATGAGCGACTCAGTGATCGTGCGGATGCTTGTGGATCGGATCGACCCAGTAGACCGTTTCCGGCTGCTCGACAGCATCGATGTTCAGATTGACGACGACCGCTTCGTTGTCGCTGCGTACGAGCACGCATTCGAGCGGCTCGTCGGTGCTCGCGTTGATCTCCTGATGCGGTACGTAGGGCGGCACGAAGATGAAGTCGCCGGGACCGGCCTCGGCGGTGAATTCCAGATGCTCGCCCCAGCGCATGCGCGCGTGGCCGCGGACCACGTAGATCACGCTTTCGAGCGCGCCGTGATGATGCGCGCCGGTCTTCGCGTTCGGATGGATCGTCACGGTGCCGGCCCAGATCTTCTGCGCGCCGACGCGCGCCGCGTTGATCGCAGCCGCGCGGTTCATGCCCGGCGTTTGCGCGGTGTTGCTATCGAGCTGATCGCCGCGGATGACCTTCACGCCGTGCTCGCGCCAGTCGATCTGCCCGCCGGTTTCGGCGGTCTCGTGCTCGGCCCGGTAATGCGGATGTTCGTGATCCTGGCTCATCGTGTCCCCTCCTTGGCTTGCGTGCCGCGTACCTGTTCGCCATTCTGGCACGTTCAAAAAACGGCTGCGTGGCGTGATGATGGCAAGGGCGCCACGAAAAAAAAGCCCGCTCACAAGGAGCGGGCTTCGACTCAAGACACTCGGCGGTGTCGCGTCAGCGTCATTGCTTCTTCGCGTTGATCACGGCCTCGGCGACGTTGCTCGGCGTTTCGGCGTAATGCTTGAACTCCATCGTATAAGTCGCGCGGCCCTGAGTGGCCGAGCGCAGCGACGTCGAGTAGCCGAACATCTCGGCGAGCGGCACCTCCGCACGCACCAGCTTGCCGCCGCCGCCCGCGATGTCTTCCATGCCTTGCACCATGCCGCGCCGGCTCGACAGGTCGCCCATCACGTTGCCCATGAAGTCCTCTGGTGTTTCCACCTCGACGGCCATCATCGGTTCGAGCAGTATGGGCTTCGCCTTGCGCATCGCTTCCTTGAAGGCCATCGAGCCAGCCATGCGGAACGCGTTTTCGTTCGAGTCGACGTCGTGGTACGAACCGAAGGTCAGCGTGACCTTCACGTCGACGACCGGATAGCCCGCCAGCACGCCGGCTTTCAGCGTCTCCTGGATGCCCTTGTCGACCGCCGGGATGAATTCGCGTGGGATCACGCCGCCCTTGATCGCATCGACGAACTCGTAGCCCTTGCCCTGTTCGGAAGGTTCGAGCGCGATCACCGCGTGGCCGTACTGGCCGCGGCCGCCCGACTGCTTGACGAACTTGCCTTCGACGTCCTCGACCTTGTTGCGCACCGTTTCGCGATAGGCGACCTGCGGCTTGCCCACAGTTGCTTCGACGCCGAACTCGCGCTTCATCCGGTCGACCAGAATTTCCAGGTGCAGCTCGCCCATGCCGGAGATGATCGTCTGTCCGGATTCCTCATCGGTCTGCACGCGGAACGATGGATCTTCCTGCGCGAGACGATTCAGCGCGATGCCCATCTTCTCCTGATCGGCCTTGGTCTTCGGCTCGACGGCCTGCGAGATCACCGGGTCCGGAAAGATCATCTTTTCGAGGATGATCACATGATTAGGATCGCACAGCGTGTCGCCGGTAGTCGCTTCCTTCAGGCCGACGGCCGCGGCGATGTCGCCCGCGTAGACCTCCTTGATTTCCTTGCGCTCGTTCGCATGCATCTGCAGGATGCGGCCGAGGCGCTCCTTCTTTTCCTTGGCCGCGTTGTAGACCGTGTCGCCCGAATTGACGACGCCCGAGTACACGCGGAAGAAGATCAACTGGCCGACGAACGGGTCGGTCATGATCTTGAAGGCGAGCGCCGAGAACGGATCGTCGTCGTTCGGATGACGCTCGATCTCCTTGTCGTGCTCGTCGTGACCGGTGATCGCGGGCACGTCGACCGGCGACGGCAGATAGTCGATCACCGCGTCGAGCATCGCCTGCACGCCCTTGTTCTTGAACGCGCTGCCGCACAGCATCGGCACGATCTCATTGGCGATCGTGCGTGCGCGAATGCCCTGCTTGATTTCTTCTTCGCTCAGGTGATGCTCGCCGCCCAGGTACTTTTCGAGCAGCGTCTCGTTCGCCTCGGCCGCGGCCTCGACCATCTTGTCGTGCCATTCCTTCGCCGTTGCGGCGAGTTCAGCCGGAATGTCGCGATACTCGAACTTGATGCCCTGGCTCGCGTCGTCCCAGTAGATCGCCTTCATCTTGACGAGGTCGACCACGCCCTGGAAGTGCTCTTCCGCGCCGATCGGAATCTGGATCGGCACGGCGACGCCCTTCAGGCGTTCGCCGATCTGCCGCTGGACGCGGAAGAAGTCCGCGCCGACGCGATCCATCTTGTTGACGAACGCAATGCGCGGCACCTTGTACTTGTTCGCCTGGCGCCACACGGTTTCCGATTGCGGCTGCACGCCGCCGACCGAGTCGTACACCATGCACGCGCCGTCGAGCACGCGCATCGAGCGCTCGACTTCGATCGTGAAGTCGACGTGCCCGGGGGTGTCGATGATGTTGATCCGATGCTCGGGATAGTTGCCGGCCATGCCTTTCCAGAACGCGGTTGTGGCCGCCGACGTGATCGTGATGCCGCGCTCCTGCTCCTGTTCCATCCAGTCCATCGTCGCCGCACCGTCGTGAACCTCGCCGATCTTGTGGGTCACGCCGGTGTAGAACAGGATCCGTTCGGTGGTGGTGGTTTTGCCGGCATCGATGTGAGCGCTGATGCCGATATTCCGGTAGCGCTCGATGGGAGTCTTGCGGGGCACGTGAATCTCCTTGTAATGGCGCGCCTGAAACGCATGCCGGGCGACCGCGTCAGCCGCCCGGGGAGTCTGGGTGGTGCTTTATGTGGCGTTACCAAATCGAGATTACAAGGATAGCGCTTCGATTGGTCTTTTGCATGAATCCTGCCAGCCGGCGCGAAGGCTGGCCGCGCGGGGCTCTGCGGGCGGAAAAAAACCGGCGCGCCGCGGGTTGAGGCGCCAGTTTTTGCGGGAAAGCAGGGCGGGACGGCCGGGCTGGCCAGTGGCAGCTTACGGAGAGGCCATCTGCGGGGCGCCGCGCAGGGGCGCAGCCCGGCGGTGAGGCGCTTTACTGCGTGATACCCGGCACCGGTGGCAAGCCCTGGATCTGCATGCCCGGCTTGATGCCCTTCGCCGTGAACCAGCCCTTGGGCATTTCCAGCGCGAACACGCCGTTGTGCGTCGGGCAGTGGTTGTTGGTGGTCTCGGCCTGCATCTCGTCGATGTCGGTGATCGTGCCGTCGGCGCGTATGAACGCGATCGACAGCGGAATCAGCGTGTTCTTCATCCAGAAGCAGTGGCCCGCGTTCTCGTTGAACACGAACAGCATGCCTTCGTTCGGCCCGAGCTTCGTGCGATACATCAAGCCCTGTTCGCGATCCGCGTCGTTGGCGGCGACGGCCGCGTCGATCACGAACATACCAGCGGTCAGCTTGACCCGCGGAAACTCGCCCGGCTGCTTGGCGCCCGGCGGCATCTGCTGCGCCAGGGCGGGAGCCGTGGTAGCGGCGAACGACAGCGCCGCGAGCGGCAATGCAACGGCAACGGCGAAACGCGCCACCGACGAGCGGATGGAAAATCGCACGACAAGACTCCTTGCTGAAATCGACCCGCGCATGTTACGCGAGCGTGTCAAAAACAAAAAGGCAGATCGCCTTGCGGTGATCTGCCTTACAACGCCGTAAGAACGGCAATGAAGCTAGTTCTTTACTGCGTTTTTACAAGCAACTTACTCCGAAGCTGCCGAAGCTGCAGCAGCTGCTGCCTTCTTGTGCGACTTCTTGTGAGCGTGCTTGGTGGTCTTCTTTGCCGACGAGGCTGCTGCTGCCGGAGCTGCCGAAGCTGCTTCCGGTGCCGATGCTTGTGCGAATGCTGCCGTTGCGAAGAGGCCAGCGACCAGAGCGGCGATCAGTTTGTTCATTTTGTGAATCCTCAGCTTGAGTTAATTAACCAAATGACCCGGCAAATGTAGAGTCATGTCGGTAAACGTGCCATCCACCTTTCGGTTGACAGCCGCATCGAACAAAATTTTTCGACGCGTCTGCTAGCGTTCGGACTTTCGTACTCGCCGCGCAAAAACGGCTTATGCAAAGGTCTTTAAGGCTGAATGCCGGATAGCTTCGGCGGCATCTGCGTCGAATAACGCGTGGACTTGTACGGCGGTTGACGTGGATTGCGCGGAAATTTTTGTCGTCATCACACGCGATCGAACTGCATCACGCAGGCTCGCGCGAGCTCATTTGTTTCACGCATTTCGGGCTTGCGTTTCACGCATTGTTTTGTGTGCTGCTACAACGAGTTAGCGTTGATTGTCACGGCCGTGAAACGTGTTTCCAGTGATCACGTGCAGGCTGATTCGCGTTCAGGCGACGCCATCCCACGGCGCGTTCGCTCGCAACTCGATGCTCTCACCCGGTTGTAGTCCGAGTGAAAAAATGTCAAGCGCACCGATGCCGACGCGCACGAGACGCAGCGTCGGAAAACCGACCGCGGCCGTCATGCGACGCACCTGGCGGTTCTTGCCTTCTGTGATCGACAGTTCGATCCACGTGGTCGGGATCGCAGCGCGATAGCGGATCGGCGGCGTGCGCGTCCATAGCGAGCCAGACGGTTCGACATAGCTCGCCTGACATGGGCGTGTCACGTAGTCGCCGAGATCGACGCCGCGTGCGAGCTGTTTCAACGCGGCGTCGTCGACCGCGCCTTCGACTTGCGCCCAATAGCGTTTGACGAGCTTGTGACGCGGCTCCGCGATGCGCGCCTGCAGCGCGCCGTCGTCGGTGAGCAGCAGCAGGCCTTCGCTATCCGAGTCGAGGCGGCCGGCCGGATAGACACCCGGTACCTTCACCCAGTCTGCAAGCGACGCGCGCGTCTCATGTGGCGAAAATTGACAAATGGTGCCGAACGGCTTGTTGAGGGCGAGAAGGCGCATAGGAGAGCGAGACGGCAGAGCGGTACGGCGCGATGATAATGCATAAATAGGCAAGCAGATTCTTGTATCTTATAGAGGAGCGTGGCGCGGTCGAGGGGCCGTCGATGTGGGAAAACACGGAGCCCGCGGCGGCCGCGTCGTGCCTGGGGCGTGGGCTAGAATAGCGGCCAGGCCGCTCGCGGCGGTTCGGCATTGCGTGGCGAGCGTATCTCTTTCGCAGTCTCCCATCAGCTTTTGCACGGCTTTCACTGGAGTCCGATCATGCCGTATCAGCACATCAAGGTTCCGGCAGGTGGCGATAAGATCACCGTCAACGCCGACTTCTCGCTCAACGTTTCCGACGAGCCGATCATCCCGTACATCGAAGGCGACGGTACCGGTCTGGACATCACGCCGGTCATGCTCAAGGTCGTCGATGCGGCGGTCGAAAAAGCGTACGGCGGCAAGAAGAAAATCCACTGGATGGAAATCTACGCGGGTGAGAAGGCGACCCGGGTGTACGGCCCGGACGTATGGCTGCCGGACGAAACGTTGCAGGCGGTCAAGGAATACATCGTATCGATCAAGGGGCCGCTCACCACGCCGGTCGGCGGCGGCATCCGCTCGCTGAACGTCGCGTTGCGCCAGGAGCTGGACCTCTACGTGTGCCTGCGTCCGGTGCAGTATTTCAAGGGCGTGCCGTCGCCGGTGCGTGAGCCCGAGAAGACCAACATGGTGATCTTCCGCGAGAACTCGGAAGACATTTACGCGGGCATCGAATGGCCGGCCGAATCCGAACAGGCGAAGAAGATCATCAGGTTCCTGCGCGAAGAAATGGGCGTGAAGAAGATCCGCTTCCCGGATTCGTCGGGCATCGGCATCAAGCCGGTGTCGCGCGAAGGGACCGAACGTCTGGTGCGCAAGGCGATCCAGTATGCGATCGAGAATGAACGCCGCTCGGTGACGCTGGTGCACAAGGGCAACATCATGAAGTACACCGAAGGCGCGTTTCGCGACTACGGCTACGCGCTCGCGCAGAAAGAGTTCAACGCGGAACTGATCGACGGCGGTCCGTGGATGAAAGTCAGGAATCCGAAGACCGGCGGCGACGTCGTCGTGAAGGACGTGATCGCCGACGCGTTCCTGCAGCAGATCCTGCTGCGCCCGGCCGAATACGACGTGATCGCCACGCTGAACCTGAACGGCGACTACATCTCCGACGCGCTCGCCGCGCAGGTGGGCGGCATCGGTATCGCGCCGGGCGCGAATATGTCGGATTCGGTTGCGATGTTCGAGGCGACTCATGGCACGGCGCCGAAATACGCGGGCAAGGACTACGTGAATCCCGGCTCGGAAATCCTGTCGGCGGAAATGATGCTGCGCCACCTGGGCTGGTTCGAGGCGGCGGATCTGATAATCAGCTCGATGGAAAAATCGATCCTGCAAAAGCGCGTGACTTACGATTTTGCCCGTCTGATGGAAGGCGCGACCCAGGTGTCGTGTTCCGCATTTGGCCAAGTGATGATCGAAAATATGTAATTGATGCGCCGGGATTATCCAGTTTGCATAAATACCCCGGCGCCAGCAAACGGCCGGGGTATTTTTATACCCGGGATTTTCGCGCGATTTTCCGGCGGGAAAATCCGCTGCAACAGAAAGCCACCGCAAAAAAGAAACCCGGCACGAAGCCGGGTTTCAAAAAGGACGGGTAACGAACCGCCGCAGAGCCGCCTCAGGCAGGAGTCTGAATGTTCGATGCCTGTTTGCCTTTCGGGCCTTGCACAACCTCGAAGGTGACCTTCTGACCTTCCTTCAGGGTTTTGAACCCATTCATCTGGATGGCCGAGAAGTGTGCAAACAGATCCTCGCCACCCTCATCAGGCGTGATGAATCCGAAACCTTTGGCGTCGTTAAACCATTTGACCGTACCAGTTGCCATTTCCAACTTCCCCTGTAACTCATGTCACTACCACGAGCCCTCGAAAAGCCACGACTGCGCGAGGCAGTCGTCCCCTCCTCACAAGCTCACCATCGGCATTTTTTCGAAATTATGGCTTAGTGAAAAAAGTGCCAGCTTGATTGTTGGGGCTCTTTATTCGAGTGTCAAGAAAATTTTGAGACGTCGTTGTCGCGTTGCAAACAGGTCGCTTTCCAGGGTTTTTACCGCTTCCGTATGTGCGGTGGCGCAAGCGGCGTGGCTTGAAAAGTCGCATAATCGACTCACATGCTGACTGTGCCCGCGGCGCCGACGCCCAGCGCTGCGAGCGCTCGCAGCCAGTACCGGCAGGTTGTGCGATACTCGATCCGACCGCGGTGCAGCACGCACCGTGCATGACAGGATGGGGGCCGGCACCGCAATCGGCCCGTCGATAACGCGAGAGGCCGCGCCGATCATGACAGCGTCGTGACAGCCGGGCGGCAGCGAACGGGCTCATCGGCCGGGCGGCCGGGTTTTGACAGGATTGCGGGCCTGTCCTAGTTGTTTAGAATGGGTGTATGGCGATTATCCCGGACAAGCAGGACGGCACCGTACTGGAACGGCAGGAGCAGAAACTCAAGCCGCCGTCCATGTACAAGGTGGTGCTGCTGAATGACGACTTCACGCCGATGGAATTTGTCGTGATGATCGTGCAGGAATATTTCAATAAGGATCGTGAAACCGCAACGCAGGTCATGTTGAAGGTGCATCGCGAGGGCAGGGGAGTTTGTGGGGTCTATACGCGGGACATCGCGTCGACCAAAGTCGAGCAAGTCGTTACCCACGCACGGCAGGCCGGGCATCCGCTGCAGTGTGTGATGGAGGAAGCATGATTGCCCAGGAACTGGAAGTCAGCCTGCATATGGCGTTCATGGAAGCGCGCCAGGCACGGCACGAGTTCATAACGGTCGAACATCTTTTGCTCGCGCTGTTGGATAACCCGACGGCGGCAGAGGTACTCCGCGCATGCGCGGCCAATATCGAGGATCTGCGTCAGAACCTGCGCAACTTCATTCATGACAACACGCCGACCGTGCCGGGCACGGACGACGTCGACACGCAGCCCACGCTCGGTTTCCAGCGTGTGATCCAGCGCGCGATCATGCATGTGCAGTCCACCTCGAACGGCAAGAAGGAAGTGACCGGCGCGAACGTGCTGGTCGCGATCTTCGGCGAGAAGGATTCGCACGCGGTGTACTACCTGCAGCAGCAGGGCGTCACGCGTCTGGACGTGGTCAATTTCATCTCGCACGGCATCGCCAAGACGAGCAGTTCGGACGCCGCGAAAGCGAGCGACGCGAATGCCGAGTCCGACGAAGCCGCCGCGCAGAAGGAAACGCCGCTTGCCCAGTTCACACAGAACCTGAACCAGATGGCGAAGGACGGCCGCATCGATCCGCTGATCGGGCGCGAGTCGGAAGTCGAGCGTGTGGTGCAGGTGTTGTGCCGCCGGCGCAAGAACAATCCGCTGCTGGTCGGCGAAGCCGGTGTCGGCAAGACCGCGATCGCCGAAGGGCTCGCATGGCGCATCACGCGAGGCGAAGTGCCGGATATCCTCGCGGATGCCCAGGTGTATTCGCTCGACATGGGCGCGTTGCTCGCTGGCACCAAGTACCGCGGCGACTTCGAGCAGCGTCTGAAGACGGTGCTGAAGGAACTGAAGGAGCGTCCGCACGCCATTCTGTTCATCGACGAAATCCATACGCTGATCGGCGCGGGCGCCGCGTCCGGCGGCACGCTGGATGCGTCGAACCTGCTGAAGCCGGCGCTCTCGTCGGGCACGCTGAAGTGCATCGGCGCGACCACCTTCACCGAATATCGCGGCATCTTCGAAAAGGACGCGGCGCTGTCGCGTCGTTTCCAGAAGGTCGACGTGACCGAGCCGACCGTCGAGCAGACGGTGGCGATCCTGCGCGGGCTGAAGTCGCGTTTCGAGGAGCACCACGGCGTCAAGTATTCGTCGGGTGCGCTGTCGGCGGCGGCTGAGTTGTCGGCGCGTTTCATCACCGATCGTCATTTGCCGGACAAGGCGATCGACGTGATCGACGAAGCGGGCGCGGCGCAGCGCATTCTGCCGAAGTCGAAGCAGAAGAAGACCATCGGCAAGAACGAGATCGAGGAAATCATCTCGAAGATCGCGCGCGTGCCGGCGCAAAGCGTGTCGCAAGACGATCGCAGCAAGCTGCAGACGCTCGACCGCGACCTGAAGAGCGTCGTGTTCGGCCAGGACCCGGCCATCGACGCGCTGTCGGCGGCGATCAAGATGGCGCGAGCGGGCCTCGGCAAGCTCGACAAGCCGATCGGCGCGTTCCTGTTCTCCGGTCCGACCGGTGTCGGCAAGACCGAGGTCGCGAAGCAGCTCGCGTTCACGCTCGGCATCGAGCTGATCCGCTTCGACATGTCGGAGTACATGGAGCGTCACGCGGTGAGCCGGCTGATCGGCGCGCCGCCGGGCTACGTCGGTTTCGACCAGGGCGGCCTGCTGACCGAGGCGATCACGAAGAAGCCGCACTGCGTGCTGCTGCTCGACGAAATCGAGAAGGCGCATCCGGACATCTTCAACGTGCTGCTGCAGGTGATGGACCACGGCACGCTGACGGACAACAACGGCCGCAAGGCGGACTTCCGCAACGTCATCATCATCATGACGACGAACGCGGGCGCCGAGGCGATGGGCAAGGCAGTGATCGGCTTCACGAATCGCCGCGAGGCGGGCGACGAGATGGTCGACATCAAGCGCATGTTCACGCCGGAGTTCCGCAACCGTCTGGACGCGACGATCAGCTTCCGTGCGCTCGATGAGGAAATCATCATGCGCGTGGTCGACAAGTTCCTGATGCAGCTGGAAGATCAGCTGCACGAGAAGAAGGTCGATGCGCTGTTCACCGATGCGCTGCGCAAGCATCTGGCGAAGCACGGTTTCGATCCGTTGATGGGCGCGCGGCCAATGCAGCGCCTGATCCAGGACACGATCCGTCGCGCGCTCGCCGACGAGCTGCTGTTCGGCAAGCTGATGAACGGCGGCCGCGTGACGGTCGACGTCGATGCGGACGACAAGGTGCAGTTGACCTTCGACGAGCATCCGGCGCCGCGTAATCCGAATCCGGAGGCGGTGGAAGTCGAGTGATATCAGTCAGGCCGGCGTTGACTTAAGCTGGCCAGACGCCAAAAACAGAACGGCGCGGGTTTTATCCCGCGCCGTTTTTTTATGCTCTGATCTTCTGCTCGCGGCGCGCGCTGAACGCCGCAGCCGCCGCGTCGCAGCAATCGATCAATGCTTGCCGGTGCTGCCAAACCCGCCCGCGCCGCGCACGCTTTCCTCGAAGTCATCGACGATGTTGAACCTGGCCTGCACGACCGGGACGATCACCAGTTGCGCGAGGCGTTCCATCGGATTCAGCACGAACGTCGTTTCGCCGCGATTCCACGTCGAAATCATCAGTTGCCCCTGGTAGTCGGAATCAATCAGCCCGACCAGATTGCCTAACACGATCCCATGCTTATGGCCGAGACCCGAGCGCGGCAGAATCAGCGCCGCATAACCGGGGTCGCCGACGTGGATCGCGAGTCCGGTCGGCACCAGTGCAGTTTCGCCGGGTTTCAGCGTCAGCGGTTCGTCGAGGCAGGCGCGCAGATCGAGGCCGGCGCTACCGGTCGTCGCGTAAGCGGGGAGCTGTTCGCGCATGCGCTGATCGAGAATCTTCAGGTCGAGTTTCATTCAGGTTCGAGAGTGGGGGGGGGGTGGTGGAGGGGCACACGGCTGACCGGCAAAACCTCTGCGATCAAGCCGCCTGGTTCGAGCCGAGCTGAAATGCGTCGGCGAGCAGTTCGTAGGAGCGCAAGCGCGCGCGATAGCTGCCCGCGACGGTCAGCACCATCAGCTCGTCGGCCTGGAACTGCTGCTGCAAATCCGTGAGCCGCTCGGTCACGCGCTCAGGCGTGCCGATGATACTGCGCGGCTTTTCGCGGTCGATCACGAGCTGTTCGCGCTCGCCATATTCCTGCGCGATGCCTTGCTCGATCGACGGAATCGGTTCGTTCAGGCCATACGCCATCTGCACGCGACGCAGATCGACGGCTTTTTCGAGGTCCGCGGCTTCCTGCTCGGTATCCGCGCAGATCACGAAGACCGCGGCCGCCAGATACGGCTGCGACGCCTCGTTGCCAGGCTGGAAGCGCTCGCGATACGCCAGCGCGACTTGCTTGCCGAAATGCGCGTTGATGAAATGCGCGAACGAGAAGCGGATGCCGAGCTGCGCCGCGAGCAGACCGCCGAATTCGCTCGAGCCGAGCATCCACAGTTGCGGGCGCGTATCGATCTGCGGCTGCAGCAGCACACCCTGCGCGAGATGATCGTCGGGCAGCGCGCCGTGCATGAGGCAGAGCAGCTCGGCGACCTGCTGCGGAAAAATCTCGCCGCGATTGTAAGCGCCGCCGGCGACCGCCTGCGCGGTGCGCATGTCGCCGCCCGGCGCGCGTCCGACGCCGAGATCGACGCGGTTCGGAAATAGCGCCTCGAGCATCATGAACTGCTCGGCGACTTTGAACGGGCTGTAGTACGGCAGCATGATGCCGCCCGAGCCGATGCGAATGCGTTTGGTCACGCTGCCGAGGCGCGCCAGCATCACTTCAGGGCAGGGATTCGACACGCCGCGCAGGCCGTGGTGCTCGGCGCACCAGTAGCGCGTGTAGCCGAGGTCGTCGGCGAGCTGCGCGAGTTCGATGGTCGCGGCGATCGCGTTCGCCACCGAATGGCCGGCGATCACCGGTGTTTGATCGAGCACGGAGAGTAGCGTCATGGCAGTAGTGCTCCAGATGATTCCGGTCGGCTAGCCGGGCAAAGGCGGTAGGGCCACACGGGCCCACCGCCGCTCGCTCGTTCAGCCAACCGGACTGATGCCGGCCGGCACACGCTTCGCGATTTCCGTGATCAGCGCGCGCGCCAGCGTCTGCTTGTCGGCGCGTGGCAGCTTCGTCGCGCGGCCTGCTTCGAACAGAATCACTTCATTGTCGTCGAGCCCGAACGTTTGCGGCCCCAGATTGCCGATCAGCAGCGGCACGTTCTTGCGCGCGCGCTTTTCCTCGCCGTGGACTTCGAGATTGTCGCTTTCGGCGGCGAAGCCGACCGCGAACGGCGGCTTCGGCAGCCGGGCGACCGCGGCCAGGATGTCCGGATTTTCGACGAATGAAAAGCTCGGCAGCGTGCGCTCGGCGGTCTTCTTGATCTTCTGATCGCTCACGTGGTCGACGCGCCAGTCGGCCACCGCCGCGACGCCGATAAAGATGTCCGCTTGGGCGACCGCGCGCATCACCGCGTCGTGCATCTGCTGCGCGGTCTGCACGTCCTCGCGCAAGACGCCCCACGGCGTTTCCAGCGCGACCGGACCAGCCACCAGATGCACGTCGGCGCCGGCCTGCTGCGCGGCGCGCGCGAGCGCGAAGCCCATCTTGCCGCTCGAGCGATTGGTGATGCCGCGCACCGGGTCGAGCGGTTCGAAGGTCGGCCCGGCGGTCAAGAGCACACGCCGGCCGGACAGGATCTTCGGCGCGAAGAACGACGCGATCGCCTCGTAGGTCGCGGCCGCTTCGAGCATGCGGCCATCGCCGATCTCCCCGCAGGCCTGCGGGCCCGAATCGGGGCCGAGCACTTCGACGCCGTCCGCGCGCAATTGCGCGACGTTGCGTTGCGTGGCCGGGCTTTGCCACATCTGCCGGTTCATCGCCGGCACGACGAGCAGCGGGCAGTCGCGCGCGATGCACAGAGTCGACAGCAGATCGTCGGCCATGCCGTGCGCGAGCTTGGCGAGGAAGTCGGTCGACGCCGGCGCGATCACGATCGCATCGGCTTCGCGCGACAGATCGATGTGCGCCATGTTGTTCGGCACGCGAGCGTCCCACTGGCTCGTGTAGACCGGCCGGCCCGACAGCGCCTGCATCGTGATGGGAGTGATGAACTGCGTGGCCGCATCGGTCATGACGACCTGCACGGTCGCGCCTGCCTTGGTCAGCAGACGCGTGAGTTCGGCGATCTTGTAGCAGGCGATGCCGCCCGTCATGCCGAGGACGAGATGTTTGCCTGCGAGTTCAGCGGTTGCCAACGAAAGCCTCCGACAAAGCGTGATCGCGAGGCGGCGCGAGGGCGTTGCCCGTCGCCGTCGCCGCGCGTTTCAAACCGGACGTGAGGCGCGGCTCTCGCAACCGCGGCCGTGCCTCACGTCGGCGACGTTAGCGTGTGCCGCGTACCCGCCGCAACTCGTCGATCACGAGCAGGATCGCACCGATCGTGATCGCGCTGTCGGCGAGATTGAACGCCGGCCAGTGCCAGCCGCCCACGTGGAAGTCGAGGAAGTCGATCACGTGGCCGTACGCGAGCCGGTCGATCACATTGCCGAGCGCGCCGCCGAGAATCAGCGCGAGCGCCGTGCAGAACATTTTTTGCCCGCTATGCCGCTTGAGCAGGTAGCAGATCACGAGCGCCGCGACCACGCCGAGCGCGGTGAACGCCCAGCGCTGCCAGCCGCCCGCCATCGCCAGGAAGCTGAACGCGGCCCCGCGGTTGAACACGAGAATCAGGTTGAAGAACGGGGTAACCTCGTGCGGCACACCGTAGGCGAACACTTTGCGCACCGCGATTTTCGTCAGCTGGTCGAACAGGATGACGATCAGCGCGATGCCGAGCCAGGGTGCGAGCGAGCCGCTTGCGGTGGACGTTTTCGACATGGTTCTCGCCATTATGCCGCGCTCCTCGTTTCGCCACTGCCGAACAGATTGCTGAAGCAGCGGCCGCACAGCGACGGATGCTCGGCATTCGCGCCGACGTCCGCGCGATAGTGCCAGCAGCGTTCGCACTTCAGGTACTTCGAGGCGATCACTTCGACACCTTCGTCCGCTTCGCTATCGACCTTGACGACGGTTGCCGCCGACGTGATCAGTACGAACTTCAGGTCGTCGCCGAGGCTCGCGAGCGCGTCGTAACGCGCGCCGCTCGCGCGGATTTCGACTTCCGCCTGCAGCGACGAGCCGATCAGGTTCGCGACCCGCGCCTCTTCGAGCGCCTTGGTCACGTCGCCGCGGACCGCGCGCAGCAGAGTCCACTTGTCGAGCAGCGCGCCCGCGTCCGGTACGGCCGGATACGCGTGGTAAGTCTCGGTGAAGATCGTTTCGCTGTCCGGCTGGAACACCTTCCACGCTTCTTCCGCGGTAAACGACAGGAACGGCGCCATCACGCGCAGCAGGCCGTGTGCGATGTGATAGAGCGCGGTCTGCGCCGAGCGGCGCGCGACCGAATCCGCCGCGGTCGTGTACAGGCGGTCCTTCAGCACGTCGAGGTAGAAGCCGCCCAGGTCTTCCGAACAGAACGTCTGCAGCTTGGCGACGACCGGGTGGAACTCGTACTTCTCGTAGTGCGCGAGGATGTCGTTCTGCAGATTCGCCGACAGCGCCACCGCGTAACGGTCGATTTCAAGCCAGTCTTCCACCGGACGCGCGTGCTGCGCGAAGTCGAAGTCCGACAGGTTCGCGAGCAGGAAGCGCAGCGTATTGCGGATACGGCGATAGCCTTCCGTCACGCGCTTCAGGATTTCCTCGGAGATCGCGAGTTCGCCCGAGTAGTCGGTCGACGCGATCCACAGGCGGATGATTTCCGCGCCGAGGCGGTTCGCCACTTCATGCGGATCGATGCCGTTGCCGAGCGACTTGCTCATCTTGCGGCCTTCGCCGTCGACGGTGAAGCCGTGGGTGAGCAGCGCGTTGTAGGGCGGGCGGCCATCGAGCATCGACGCGGTCAACAGCGACGAATGGAACCAGCCGCGATGCTGGTCCGAGCCTTCGAGGTACAGGTCGGCCGGGAACTGCAGCTCGTCCTTGTGCGAGCCGCGCAGCACGTGCCAGTGCGTGGTGCCCGAGTCGAACCACACGTCGAGCGTGTCGCGGTTCTTTTCGTACAGGTTGGCGTCGTCGCCGATCAGCTCACGCGGATCGAGCGATTGCCATGCCTCGATACCTTCCTTCTCGACACGCTGCGCGACCTGTTCGAGCAACTCCAGCGTGCGCGGATGCAGCTCGCCGGTTTCCTTGTGCACGAAGAACGCCATCGGCACGCCCCATTGGCGCTGGCGCGACAGCGTCCAGTCCGGGCGGTTCGCGATCATGCTGAAGAGGCGCTGCTTGCCCCACGACGGATAGAACGCCGTGTTCTCGATGCCTTCGAGCGCGGTCTCGCGCAGCGTCTTGTCGCCGTCGTTCGGCTTCACGTCCATGCCGGCGAACCACTGCGAAGTGGCGCGGTAGATGATCGGCGTCTTGTGGCGCCAGCAGTGCATGTAGCTGTGCGTGTACTTTTCGGTGCGCAGCAGCGCGCCGGCGCCTTGCAGCGCCTCGACGATCTGCGGATTCGCCGCCCAGATCGAAAGGCCGCCGAACAGTGCGAGCGATTCGATGTAGCGGCCGTCGCCCATCACCGGGTTGATGATGTCCGAGTCGGCCATGCCGTGCGACTTGCACGACACGAAGTCTTCCACGCCGTACGCCGGCGACGAGTGCACGATGCCGGTGCCGGTTTCGGTCGTCACGTAGTCGCCGAGATAGACCGGCGCGGTGCGCTTGTAGCCCGGATGCGCGGACGCGAGCGGGTGGTTGAAGCGCAGGTTCACGAGCTTTTCGCCCGGCGTCGTCGCGATGACGTTTCCTTCGAGGCCGTACAGCTTCAGGCACGCCTCGACGCGTTCCTCGGCGAGGATCAGCAGGCCGCGCGGCGTGTCGACGAGCGCGTAAACGATTTCCGGATGCAGGTTCAGCGCCTGGTTGGCGGGAATGGTCCACGGCGTGGTGGTCCAGATCACGATGCCGCCTTCGTTGCGCGGCAGCGCGGCAAGGCCGAACGCCTGCGCGGTCTTCTCCGGTTCGGCGAAGCTGAATAGCACGTCGATGGTCGGATCGGTCTTGTCCTTGTACTCGACTTCCGCTTCAGCGAGCGCCGAGCCGCAGTCGAAACACCAGTTGACCGGCTTCAGGCCGCGGAACACGTAGCCCTTTTCCATGATTTTCGCGAGCGCGCGGATTTCGCCGGCTTCGTTCGCGAAGTTCATCGTCTTATACGGATTGTCCCAGTCGCCGAGCACGCCCAGGCGGCGGAAGCCGGCCTTCTGCTTCTCAATCTGCTCGGTCGCGTAGGCGCGCGCCTTCTGCATCACTTCGGCCGCCGGCAGCGACTTGCCGAACTGCTTTTCGATCTGGATTTCGATCGGCATGCCGTGGCAGTCCCAGCCCGGCACGTAGACCGCATCGAAGCCCGCCAGATTGCGCGCCTTGACGATCATGTCCTTCAGGATCTTGTTCACCGCGTGGCCGAGGTGGATGTCGCCGTTCGCATACGGCGGCCCGTCGTGCAGGATGAACTTCGTGCGGCCCTTGGAGGCGGCGCGGATCTTGTCGTACACCTTGCGTTCCTGCCAGTCCTTGACCCATTGCGGCTCGCGCTTGGGCAGGTCGCCGCGCATCGGAAACGGCGTGTCGAGCAGGTTTACCGGGTAGCGGGACTGCGGTTTCGAATCGGCTTTCTTGTTGCTCATGATGTGGGTGGCGGTGAATTCGTTTCTATGCGTAGCGGCGCGCGGATTGCGCGCTGCGCGAGGAGCGGGGCGCGCCCGGCAGGCGGCTCCGCGTGAAACCCGGATGCCCTTCGATGCGCGGCGACGGTTCGTGCGGCGCGGCGCGCCGGCCCGAACGCGGCGGTTATCTAATTCGGTCGGTGGCCGAGGTGGCGAAACCGGTGGAACGGCTGCCCGGCGTGCCGGCGCCGACCGCGGCGAACCATGCGCGCGCGTTGGCGACGTCGCGCGCGATCGCGGCGGTCAGCGTTTCGAGGTCGACGAACTTCTCCTCGTCGCGCAGCTTCTTCAGAAATTCGACGCGCACGAGTTTGCCATACGCGTCGCCGTGCCAGTCGAGCAGGTGCACTTCGAGCAGCACGCGGCCGGAATCGTCGACGGTGGGGCGCAGGCCGAGGCTCGCGACGCCCGGCAGCGGGTGCTCGGCGATGCCGTGCACCTGTACGACGAAGATGCCGGCCAGAGCCGGACGCTTGTGCGCGATCGGCAGATTAAGCGTCGGAAAGCCGAGATCGCGGCCGAGCTTCATGCCATGGGTAACGTGGCCGCTGATCAGATAGTCGCGGCCGAGCGCGGCGCGCGCCGAGTCGAGGTCGCCCGCGACCAGCGCCGCGCGCACGCCCGAGCTCGAGATGCGCGCGCCCGACGGATCGGCGACCGTCGCCATCTGTTCGACCTCGAAGCCGTAATGCTTGCCGGCCTCGCGCAGCGACGCGAAATCGCCGGCGCGCTTCGCGCCGTAGCGAAAGTCGTCGCCGATCATGATCCAGCGCGCGTGCAAGCCGTTGACGATGATCCGCTCGACGAACGCATCTGGCGACTGGCTCGCGAACGTGTGATTGAAGTGCTCGACGACGACCCGGTCGACTCCGTTGGTGCGCAGCGCCTCGAGCTTGTCGCGCAGCATCGCGATGCGCGGCGGCGCGCCGGCCGGGTTGAAGAACTCGCGCGGGTGCGGCTCGAAGGTCATCACGCAGACGGGCAGGCCGCGCGCGTTGGCGGCCGCGCGCACGTGCGCGAGCAGAGCCTGGTGGCCGCGGTGGACACCGTCGAAGTTGCCGATGGTCAGCGCGCACGGCGCACGGCTCTCGGCATTGGGAAGACCGCGGAAGACTCTCACGATAGCGGGTTGCAGCGGTTGCTGCGATTGCAATAGGGACGCGGGCAGGGTGCCGCAAAACAATCGATTATAAACGCTTGGCGCAATAGACGGCTGCGCGGTCGCGGTCGGGCGATTGCCGAATGATAAAATCCGCGCATGAAAAAACTCGTCATCCTGATTTCCGGGCGGGGTAGCAACATGGAAGCCATCGTGCGCGCTTGCGCGAGCGAAGGCTGGCCGGCGCGGGTCGCCGCCGTGATTGCCAACCGTCCCGATGCCGCGGGGCTCGCGTTCGCGGCGTCGCATGGTATCGCCACGGCGGTGGTCGACCACCGCCAGTTTCCGGATCGCGACAGCTTCGACGCGGCGCTGGCCGAGCAGATCGACGCTATCGCGCCGGACCTCGTCGTGCTCGCGGGCTTCATGCGGGTGCTGACCGAGCGCTTCGTCGACCATTACGCCGGGCGCATGCTGAACGTGCACCCGTCGCTGCTGCCGAGCTTTCCGGGCCTGAAGACTCACCAGCAGGCGCTCGACGCCGGCGTGCGGTTCCACGGCGCGTCAGTGCATTTTGTCACATCAAAGCTGGATCACGGGCCGATCGTCGTGCAGTCGGCCGTGCCCGTCGAGGCGGGCGATACCGCACAGACGCTCGCCGCACGCGTGCTCGCCACCGAGCACATCATTTATCCACGCGCGGTGCGCTGGTTCGTCGAAGGGCGTCTCGCTCTGGACGGCTCGCGCGTCACGCTTACGCCGTCGGAGCCGCAATGGCTCTTTGCCGGTCACACCGCCGGAGAGGGCGCATGAGATTGCATGGTTTCCTGATTGGACAAACTGAAACGCTGCTGGCCGAAGTACTGCGGCTGAACGGCCCCGCCGACGCCACCACGAGCCGCTTCTTCCGCGCGCATCCGAAGCTCGGCCACGCCGAGCGCGGTGTGATCGCCGAGGCGGTGTTCGCCGTGCTGCGCCGCCGGATGGAGTTCGCGCATCTGGCCGAAAGCGGCACCGGCAGCCCCGCGCGCCGCATGGCCCTGCTGGGCCTGATGCAGACGGTCGGACGCTCGGCGTTGAAGCCGTTCGTCAGCGAGGCCGAGGCGACGTGGCTCGAACACGTGTCGAAGATCGATCCGGAAAGCCTGCCGCTGCGGATTCGCCTGAATCTGCCCGACTGGATCTGCCAGGCTTTGAGCACGCGTTTCGAGGGTCCCGAACTCGCGCAGCTGGCCGCCGCGCTGAACTACCCGGCGCCGCTGGATCTGCGCGCGAATCCGATCAAGGCGAGCCGCGACGACGTGCTGGGCGCGCTGTCCAAGGCCGGCATCGAGGCGGGCGCGACGCCGTTCGCGCCGCTCGGCGTGCGCGTGGTCGGCAAGCCGGCGTTGACGAAGCTCGACGCGTTCCAGCAGGGCTGGCTCGAAGTGCAGGACGAGGGCAGCCAGCTGCTGTGCTCGCTGGTCGCGCCGCGGCGCGGCGAGATGATCGTCGATTTCTGCGCGGGCGCGGGCGGCAAGACGCTGGCGCTCGGCGCGGCGATGCGCTCGACCGGCCGACTCTACGCGTTCGACATCTCCGAGCGTCGTCTCGCGAAGCTGAAGCCACGGCTCGCGAGGAGCGGCCTGTCGAACGTGAATCCGGTGCTGATCGACAGCGAACACGACGCGAAGATCAAGCGTCTGGCTGGCAAGATCGACCGCGTGCTCGTCGATGCGCCGTGCAGCGGCCTCGGCACGCTGCGCCGCAATCCGGATCTGAAGTGGCGCCAGTCGCCGGAGTCGATCGCCGAGCTGGCGCCGAAGCAGGCGTCGATTCTCGCGAGCGCGGCGCGTCTCGTGAAGAAGGGCGGCCGGCTCGTCTATGCCACGTGCTCGATTCTCGACGCGGAAAACGAGGCGGTCGTGCAGCAGTTCCTCGCCGACCACACTGATTTCGCGCTGGTGCCCGTGCGCGACGTGCTCGCCGAGCAGCGCATCGAGCTGGAGATGGGCGACTACCTGTCGCTGTGGCCGCACCGCCACGCGACCGACGGCTTCTTCGCCGCCGTGCTCGAGCGCCAGAGCTAGGCAACCGGCTGCAGGCCGGCGCGCGCGGATAATCCGCACGTGCGGGCGATTTCGGCGACATCCATGCACACGACTTTTCCCCATATGTTCAGCGATATCGCGCGCGACTTCGGTCAGCCCGTGATGCTGTGGCAGGTCGCGATCCTGCTCGGGACGCTGCTCGTCGCGTGGCTGCTCGCGCGGACGCTGCGCCGCCGGATCAAGCGGTCGCAATCGCCGCGCTACGAGAGCCTGCGCTTCGGCATGGAAAGTCTGGATCGAGCGGCTTTTCCGCTGATCGGCGCGGCGCTCGTGTGGCTCGCGCGGGCGATCGCCGGCCAGTTCATGGATACCGCGCTGCTCGATCTGGCGCTGGTGCCGCTCGTCGGCATCGGGCTGATCTACATCGTGTTCTTCTTCGCGCGGCGGGTGTTCAACCGCGAAGGGGGCGAGCATCCGTGGCTGTTTCTGGTCGAGAAAATCGTGTCGGTGGTCGTTTGGGTCGGCATGGTGCTCACGCTGTTGGGCATTCAGAACGCCGTGATCGCATGGATGGACAGCGTGAGCTTCCGCGTCGGCAATGCGCATATGACGCTGCTGTCGCTGATCACTGGGCTGCTGTGGGTCGCGGTCACGATGATCGTCGCGATGTGGCTCGGCTCGTCGTTCGAAGACCGCCTGATGCGCTCGAAGACGCTCGACGCGAATCTGAAGGTGGTGGTCGCGCGCGTCGGCCGCGCGGCCTTCGTGCTCGCGGCGCTCCTGATGAGCCTGTCGATCGTCGGCATCGACATCACGGTGCTCGGTGTGTTCGGGGGCGCGCTCGGCGTCGGGCTCGGCTTCGGCATGCAGAAGATCGCGAGCAACTACGTGTCGGGCTTCATCATCCTGCTCGACCGCTCGTTGCGGATCGGCGACACGATCAACGTGGGCGGCCTGCAGGGCCGCGTCACGCAAATCCGCACGCGCTATACCGTCGTGCGCGGACTCGACGGTATCGAAACGCTGATTCCGAACGAGAAGTTGATCACCGACGTCGTGCAGAACCAGTCGTCGTTTCTGACTCGTGGCCACGCGAGGGTGCCCGTGCAGATCGCCTACACATCCGACGTCGAACAGGCGATGACGCTGCTCGCCCTGGCCGCCGCCGACGTGCCGCGGGTGTTGAGCGAGCCGGCGCCGACGCCATTTCTGGTCGGTTTCGGCCCGGACGGCGTCAATCTCGAGTTGGGCTTCTGGATCGAAGACGCGGCGAGCGGCACACGTGGCGTGCTCTCTGCGGTCAACCGCAACATCTGGCGTCTCTTTTCCGAGCACGGCATCAGGATTCCGCTTGCGCAACGCGAGGTGCGCATCGTCGCTCGGGCAGGCGGCGCAATGCCGCACCCGGCAGCAATGACCGATCCGGCGCACGACGCCGCGACCGATTCAGCGCTCGGGCGCGCCGACGGGGCCGCCAGCGGCGATCGTTAGACCCAGCTTTTGGCCGTTGCAAGTGATGCGCCAGTGCCGAGGCAATCGCTATCGGCTTGATAGTGAACAAAAAATCCCTATTTGTTACAAACACTTGGAACGCTTCCAGTAGAATAACGTCCTATCCCGCTGTATGCTTTCACTTTCATGACACGCGCGCCGCGTGTGCTTCGTATCTCTCGTTCTGCAGGTAACTTACCTTGTTGAATTCTTTGCTCGATTTCCTTGCCCACGGACTGCTGCATTTCTCGTGGTGGCAACTCATCGTGTACACGCTGATCGTGACGCACATCACGATTATCGGCGTGACCGTCTATCTGCATCGCTGCCAGGCGCACCGCGCGCTGGATCTGCACCCGATCGCGAGCCATTTTTTCCGTTTCTGGCTGTGGATGACCACCGGCATGCTGACCGGCCAGTGGGCGGCGATTCACCGTAAGCATCACGCGAAATGCGAAACCGAAGAAGATCCGCACAGCCCGCAGACACGCGGCATCTGGAAAGTGCTGCTCGAAGGCGCCGAACTCTATCGCACCGAAGCGAAAAACGAAGAAACGATGCGCAAGTTCAGTCACGGTACGCCGAATGACTGGCTCGAGCGCAACGTCTACACGAAATACCCGATCCTCGGCGTGAGCCTGATGATGGTGATCAACGTCGCGCTGTTCGGCGTCGTCGGTCTGACCATCTGGGCCGTGCAGATGGTCTGGATTCCTTTCTGGGCCGCGGGCGTGGTCAACGGTCTTGCACACTTCTGGGGCTATCGCAACTTCAATTCGTCGGATGCGAGCACCAATATTTTCCCGTGGGGCATCATCATCGGTGGCGAGGAACTGCATAACAATCACCACACGTATGCGACGTCCGCGAAGCTGTCGAACAAGTGGTACGAGTTCGACATCGGCTGGATGTACATCCGCATCATGCAGGCGTTTCGTCTGGCCAAGGTGAAGAAGATCGCGCCGACGCCGCGCCTGACCACCGGCAAGCTCGTGCTCGATCAGGACACGCTGCAGGCCGTGCTCGCGAACCGCTACGAAGTGATGGAGCGTTACGCGAAGGCGATCAAGCGCGCGTACCGTCAGGAGCTCGCGCATCTGAAGGAAGTCGGCGCGCGCGAGAAGTATCAGGTGATGCGCGGTGCGCGTAGCTGGTTCCACAAGGAAGAGGCGGGCCTTAACGAGCCGCAGAGGCTTCAGCTGCCGCAGATTTTTGCGAGCAGCCAGAAGCTGAAGACCTACATCGATATGCGCAACGAACTGGCGGCGATGTGGGAGCGCTCCAACGCGTCGCGCGAGCAATTGCTGGCGCAATTGCAGGACTGGTGCCATCGCGCCGAGCAGAGCGGCATCAAGGCGCTGCAAGACTTCGCGATGCGACTGCGTCGATATGCCTGAAATCTATTAAAATTTCAGGACGTCACAAAACCCCGCGTTGGCGGGGTTTTGCGTTTTTTGGGCTGTGGAAATGCATTGCGCGTGTTGCGCGAGTGGCAAGCCGCGGCGGCCAGGTGAGGGCAAAGGAGATGATGGAGCAGCAGGCGATCAGGACCGTCGAATTCGATCGGCCTCAGGCGCAGGGCACAACCTGCGGGATCGGGCAGGCGTGGGCGAAGGTGCCCGAGACGCCGTCCGCGGAAGAGAAGCGGGCGCTGAAGGCGCGCATCCGCGAATTGCTCAAGCGCGCGAAAGCGGTGCTGGTCGCGCATTATTATGTCGACGCTGAATTGCAGGAGCTCGCAGACGAAACCGGCGGTTGCGTGGCCGATTCGCTGGAAATGGCGCGCTTCGGGCGCGATCACGAAGCGCAGACGCTGGTGGTCGCGGGCGTGCGCTTCATGGGTGAGACCGCAAAAATTCTCAGTCCGGACAAGCGCATTCTGATGCCGGATCTGGACGCGACCTGTTCGCTCGACCTCGGCTGTCCGGCCGACGAGTTCTCGGCGTTCTGCGACGCACACCCGGACCGCACGGTGGTCGTGTACGCGAACACGAGCGCAGCCGTGAAGGCGCGCGCGGACTGGATGGTGACGTCGTCGATCGGGTTGGAGATCGTCGCCGATCTGCATGCGCGCGGCGAGAAGATCATCTGGGCACCGGACCGTCATCTCGGTAGCTACATTCAGGGCAAGACCGGCGCGGACATGCTGATGTGGCAGGGCTCGTGCCTCGTGCACGACGAATTCAAGGGCATCGAGCTCGATCTGCTGCGCGCCGAATATCCGCACGCGAAGGTGCTCGTGCATCCGGAGTCGCCGGCCAACGTGGTCGCGCTGGCGGACGTCGTCGGCTCGACCACGCAGTTGATCGACGCTGCGCAGAAGCTCGACGCGACGCACTTCATCGTCGCGACCGACCTCGGCATCCTGCACAAGATGCAACTCGCCGCGCCCGGCAAGACGCTGATTGCCGCGCCGACGGCCGGCAACAGCGCGACCTGCAAGAGCTGCGCGCATTGCCCGTGGATGGCGATGAACGGCCTGGCGAATCTGGCCGATGTGCTCGAGCGCGGCCATAACGAGATCTTCGTCGATCGCGCGATCGGCGAGCGGGCGCGTCTGCCGATCGACCGTATGCTCGATTTCGCGGCGCGTCACAAGAAGCGCGTGCAGGCGAGCGGCGATCTCGCGCGCGACGCGCAACTCTATTCGAACGTGGGAGCGGCGTAATGACGGTGGTGCAGGAGGCGCCTGAGCAGGCAGTGGCGCGCGATGGGGCCAACGCAATATCGCCGCTTTTCGCGGAGATTCACGCGCAGTACGGCGAGGCGTTCGACGCTGCGCTCGCGCGCAACGTCGCCGATGCGCTCGCCGAAGATATCGGTAGCGGCGATCAGACCGGCCGCCTCGTGCCTGCCGATGACGTTCGCAACGCGCGCATCATCGTGCGCGAGGAAGCGGTGCTATGCGGCGTGCCTTGGTTCGACGCGGTGATGCGTGCGGTTGATCCGCGCATCGAAGTTCAATGGCGTTACCGCGAGGGCGACCGCATGAGCGCCGATACGACGGTCTGCGATCTGCGCGGGCCGGTACGCGCGCTGCTGACCGCCGAGCGTAACGCGATGAATTTCCTGCAACTGCTGTCGGGCGTGGCAAGCGCAACCCGCCGCTATGTCGACGCGATTGCCCACACGAGCACCCGCGTTCTCGATACGCGCAAGACACTGCCGGGTTTGCGGCTCGCGCAGAAGTACGCGGTGCGCGTCGGCGGCGGTGCCAATCAGCGACTCGCGTTGTACGACGGCATTCTGATCAAGGAGAACCACATTGCCGCGGCCGGCGGAGTGGGTGCGGCGATGGACGCGGCGCTCACGTTGAATGCGGGCGTGCCGATCCAGATCGAAGTCGAAACGCTCGAACAACTTGAAACCGCGCTCGCGCATCGCGCGCAGTCGATCCTGCTCGACAACTTCTCGTTCGACATGATGCGCGACGCGGTTCGCATCACGGCCGGGCGCGCGGTGCTCGAGGTGTCCGGCGGCGTCAATTTCGAGACCGTGCGCACGATCGCGGAGACGGGCGTGGATCGCGTGTCGATTGGTGCGCTGACCAAGGACGTGCGCGCGACCGACTACTCGATGCGGATCGTTTGAGCGTCGCGCGTCTTAGCGCATCGATCGACGCCCATGACGACTGAACAAGGCCATTGCCGGAGTTTGCCGGCAATGGCCTTGTTATTTGCGGCGCCGTTTCAGCGTACGCTCCGGCGCGATGCCATCAGGCATTCGGCCTGCGGACATACTTTGGCGTGAGCACCGTCGGCAGCGCCTTGGGCAATGTGGCCGGCCAGTCACGACTGAAATGCAGGCCGCGGCTTTCGCGCCGCGAGCGCGCGCCGTCCACGATCAGGGACGCCACGTCGACCAGATTGCGCAGCTCCAGCAGATCGCGGCTTACCTTGAAGTTCGCGTAGTACTCGTGGATTTCGTCGCGCAACAGCGCGAGCCGGTGCTTCGCGCGTTCGAGCCGTTTGTCGGTGCGCACGATGCCGACGTAGTTCCACATCAGCCGGCGCAGTTCGTCCCAGTTGTGCGCGACCACCACTTCCTCGTCCGGATCGGACACGCGGCTTTCGTCCCAAGCCGGCAGCGGCGCGTGCACGGCGGCGGCGAAGCCTTCCGCTTCGATCGCCTCGGCAGCGGCGCGGCCGATCACGAGGCATTCGAGCAGCGAATTGCTGGCCAGCCGGTTCGCGCCGTGCAGGCCGGTGCAGGACGTTTCGCCGACCGCGTAGAGACCCGCGAGGTCAGTGCGCCCCGCCAGATCGGTTACGACGCCACCGCACGTGTAGTGCGCGGCCGGCACCACCGGAATCGGCTCTTTCGTGATGTCGATGCCGAACTCGAGGCAGCGGGCGAGGATCGTCGGAAAATGCTCGTGCAGGAACGCGGCCGGCTGGTGGCTGATGTCGAGGTACACGCAGTCGATGCCGCGTTTCTTGATCTCAAAGTCGATCGCCCGCGCGACGATATCGCGCGGCGCAAGCTCCGCGCGCTCGTCGTGATTGGGCATGAAGCGTGTGCCGTCGGGCAGCTTCAGAATGCCGCCTTCGCCGCGCACTGCTTCCGAAATCAGGAACGACTTCGCGTACGGGTGAAACAGGCACGTCGGGTGGAACTGGATGAATTCCATGTTCGCCACGCGACAACCGGCGCGCCATGCCATCGCGATGCCGTCGCCGGTCGCGGTGTCGGGGTTGGTCGTGTACAGGTACACCTTGCCCGCGCCGCCGGTCGCGAGCACCGTATGCGGCGCTTCGATCGTAACGGTGCGGCCGCTTTGCAGATCGAGCGCATACAGACCATGGCAGCGCCGGCCAGGTAGGCCGAGGCGTTCGGACGTAATCAGGTCGATCGCGTGATGATCTTCGAACAGCGTGATGTTCGGATGATGGCGCACCTGCTCGCTGAGCGTGGCGACGACCGCATGGCCGGTCGCGTCGGCCGCGTGAATGATCCGGCGATGGCTATGGCCGCCTTCGCGCGTCAGATGAAAGCCCAGCTCGGCGGCGTCGTCTTTCGTGAATGGCACGCCCTGTTCGATCAGCCATTCGATCGCATCGCGCCCATGCTCGACGATAAAGCGCGTCGCAGCCTCGTCGCACAGACCGCCACCCGCGATCAGCGTGTCGCGCACGTGATTTTCGACGCTGTCCGCGGAATCCAGCACCGCGGCGATACCGCCTTGCGCCCAGTCGCTCGCGCCCTCGGTCAGCGATCGCTTGGCGATCACAGCAACGCGCCGTGTCTGCGCGAGGTTGAGCGCGACGCTCAAACCAGCCAGACCGCTACCGACAATCGCCACATCGAATTCCATTACCCACATCTCCGTCTTTCGTTTTGCGATGACGGCGTGCGAACCGCACGCCGCGAAAACGACAAAGGATACGCGCCACGACGCACTAGCGAAAGCAGCCCGAACGGAATAGGGCGATTTACGCGGGCATTGCTGCGCTATCGCGAAGCCCGCCCAAAAACAAAAAAGCCTCGCACGGATGCGAGGCTTTTCATGTTTTTGCCTTCGTCAGGCTGGAGAGCCAAGATTACTTGATCTTGGTTTCCTTGTAGTCAACGTGCTTGCGGATGACCGGATCAAATTTCTTGATCAGCATCTTTTCCGGCATGTTGCGTTTGTTCTTCGTGGTCGTGTAGAAGTGACCCGTGCCTGCGGTCGATTCCAGCTTGATCTTGTCGCGTGCGCCTTTCGCCATGATTTACTCCTTAGGCTTCACCGCGTGCGCGCAGGTCTGCGAGCACAGCGTCGATACCGTTCTTGTCGATCAGGCGCAGGCCGGCGTTCGAAATACGCAGACGCACCCAACGGTTTTCGCTTTCCACCCAGATACGGCGGCTTTGCAGGTTCGGCAGGAACCGGCGCTTGGTCTTGTTGTTCGCGTGGGAAACGTTGTTGCCGCTCATCGGCGCTTTCCCAGTTACTTGGCATACGCGTGCCATGAGAGCACTCCTAATACGCTAATTCTGAGTTCGAACGCCGTGAAAGTTTCCCGAAAAGAGCCGCGCTGAGAGTGTGCGAACTTGCGCCGAATTTGCATCGAGGCACTTCGCTACCACAGCCGCCTGACCTTTGCGGAACGCCTTGATGGCTTCGGAACAGGGGGTTGGAAATAGGCAAACCGGAATTCTAGCAGAAAAAAAGCCGCAAAATCAAACCTTATTTGCGACGCGGGGCACGGCGCCGTGCGGTGGCCCTTCCGCTTCCCGCGCTCCAGCGGGCTTGCGTGCGAGCTCCGGCCAGCCGGCGCGGGCGAACGAGTATACGCTGTCCGCGCCGATCACCAGATGATCGATCAGCTGCACATCGACGAGCGCGAGCGCGTCGCGCAGTGTCTGCGTGAGGCGGCAGTCGCTCGCGCTCGGCTCGACAGCGCCGGACGGATGATTGTGCGCAACGATCAGGCTGGCCGCGTTCGCGGCGAGCGCCCGCCGCACGATCTCCCGTGGATACACCGCCATCCGCGTGAGCGAGCCGCGCGCGCTTTCCTCGCAGCGGATCAGCCGATGCCGCGCGTCGAGAAACAGCGACACGAACACCTCCTGCGGCTGTCCGCCGATCAGAAGGCGCAGATAACTTTCGACCGCTTCGGGCGAATTCATCAGCTGGCGCTTGCGCATCTTGTCCACGAGGGAGCGGCGCGCCATTTCCATGATCGCGAGCAATTGCGCCTTTTTTGCCGGGCCAATGCCGCGAATGCCATCGAAATCCTGATAAGTGGCGTCGAGCATCGCGCGCAGTGAGCCGAAGCGATCGAGCAGTGTCCGCGCGACGCTGAACACGTCGTGACCGGGCAGGCCGGAGCCGAGCACGAGCGCGATCATTTCGGTGTCCGACAGCACGTCGGGGCCCTGGTCGATCAGTCGCTCGCGCGGCATGTCGCGCCGGAGCCATTTGCCCCGGAACAGTTGCCGCCGGCTGCGGACCGCCGAGTCGGCGGTTTCTGAGGGAGTCCTGGCCGACCGATTGGAGGCGGCTTTCGCGCCGCCCGTGGCGCGTGGGCGCGCCTTCGGTCGCAGTTTTGCCGCAGGTGTTTCGTCGATTGTGCTGGCGAAATCAGCCATATATATAGAGTCCTCCGCGTAAGGTTGACGGCGCACACGCGGCGCAGCGCGCCGGAGTGCCGTGCCACCCTCACGCGCGACGGACTCAAGCCGGCGCCCGCTAGGTGGCTTACAATAGACGCTTTGCGCACGGCACCCGACGGTTTGCCACACGCGTCGACTGCGCCCGCGGCGCACGCGTGCAGCGCGCTTCGACTGAGCGAGCATTGCATGAGCATCATCGATATTTCCGAGGTGAAACCCGGTTCACACGTCACGCTGCATTACCGGCTTTCCCTTGCCGATGGCGCCGAAGTGATCAACACGTTTAACGACAAGCCGGCCACGCTGCTGCTCGGAGCCGGTCAACTGGCGCCGCCGCTGGAAGATATTTTGCTGGGTTTGAAGGTGGGCCACCATTCGACCTTTCAGCTACCGCCGGGGCAGGCGTTTGGTTCGCGCAATCCGGACCTGATCCAGCGCGTGTCCCTCGCCACGCTGCGGGAGAACAGCATGATCGGCGAGGATTTTTCGCCGGGTGATCTGGTCGAATTCAACGCGCCGGGCGGCGGGCGCTACGCCGGCGTGCTGAAGGAAGTCGGCGAAACGTCGGCCCTGTTCGATTTCAATCACCCGCTTGCCGGCCAGGCGCTGGCGTTTGAAGTGAAAATCATCGGGATTTTGTAAACATGAGCATCACGGATACGACTCTTGCCGAAGCGGAGATCCTGCTGGCCCAGCCACGCGGTTTCTGCGCCGGCGTCGACCGGGCGATCGAGATCGTCGAGCGGGCCATCAAGCTGTATGGCTCACCGATCTACGTGCGTCACGAAATCGTTCATAACGCCTATGTGGTCGAAGACCTGCGCAAGAAGGGTGCGATCTTCATCGAGAACCTGGAGGAAGTGCCGGCTGGCAACACGGTGATCTTCAGCGCGCATGGCGTGTCGAAGGCCGTGCGTTCGGAGGCGGAGTCACGCGGGCTGCGGGTATACGACGCGACCTGTCCGCTCGTGACCAAGGTGCATATCGAAGTCGCCAAGATGCGTCAGGACGGTTTCGACATCGTGATGATCGGCCACAAAGGCCACCCGGAAGTGGAAGGCACGATGGGTCAAGCGGCCGAGGGCATGCATCTGGTCGAGGACATCGAAGACGTGCAGGCGCTGCAGCTCGCCGATCCCGAGCGGATCGCGTTTGTCACCCAAACCACGCTGTCGGTCGACGACGCCGCCGAAATCATCGGCGCGCTGAAGGCCAAGTATCCGTCCATCCGTGAGCCAAAGAAGCAGGACATCTGCTACGCCACGCAGAATCGCCAGGACGCCGTGAAGTTCATGGCGCCGAAGTGCGACGTCGTGATCGTCGTCGGCAGTCCGAATAGCTCGAATTCGAACCGCTTGCGCGAGCTCGCCGAGAAGCTCGGCGTACCGGCCTACATGGTCGATTCGCCCGATCAGATCGATCCGGTCTGGGTGGAGGGCAAGCGCCGCATCGGTGTGACCGCCGGTGCGTCGGCGCCCGAGGTGCTGGCCCAGGCAGTGATCGCGCGTCTGCGTGAACTGGGTGTGCGCAACGTGCGCGCGCTCGAAGGCATCGAGGAAAACATCGCGTTTCCGCTGCCGCGCGGGCTCGGTCTGCCAGCCTGACAATCCGTTAGCATCGCTGAAAGGAAAGCGCGCCCTCGGGCGCGCTTTTTTTATGGCGCGAGTCTGTGGGGCACTGAGAAAATTAGGTGCCGGATCGAATGAATTCGCACGTTTCAGTGCTCTCGCGCACAAACTATTTTGGAATTGTGATCGGGTGTTTTATTGATTTTCGAGCGATGTGCCCCTGTTTTAATCTAGGCCAAGAGCTTAAGACGAATTAATCATGCACTGAATTGGTGCTCTTGCCGCGCGTGGGATAAAAGGACATATCCGACGCAAGCCCCGGCCTAGCCGGCATTCACGCCGAGGGACCGCAACACTTGGTGCCATCGGGTTCGGCGACGGTGCAACTGATGCACGCAAACGGATCGCAACCGGGTTGCTCTTTTTCGCGGACTTTGCGTTCAATATCAGGTTGCAATGCAGGAAAACCCCACCGGTTCAACAATATTGCCACCCGCATAATTGGAGTTACAATGCGCGCGTTCTCAAGGCCTTGAGGTCCTGGACAGTGGATTTTGCAAGGCGCAGGAGACCTTACTTGATGCGAGTCAAATTTGCTTACGCCGTGTCCATCGCGGCCGCGGTTGCGATGCTGACCGCGTGCGGCAAGAAACAGGATGGCGAAGCGGGAGCGGGCGCATCGGCGGCTTCGTCCGCTGCGGTTGCCACCGCGAGCGAAGCGACTATCGTAAAGATTGGTCACGCGGCCCCGTTGACGGGCGGCATCGCGCACCTGGGCAAGGACAACGAAAATGGGGCGCGCCTCGCGGTCGAGGAAATCAACGCGCAGGGCCTGACGATCGACGGTCGCAAGATCCAGCTGCAACTCGACGCGCAGGACGATGCGGCGGACCCGAAAACCGGCACCGCCGTCGCGCAGAAGCTGGTGGACGATCACGTGGTCGCGGTGATCGGGCACCTGAACTCCGGGGTCTCGATTCCGGCGTCGAAGATCTACAGCGACGCGAGCATCGTGCAAATCTCGCCGTCGTCGACCAATCCGGCGTATACGCAGCAGGGTTTCAAGACGACCTATCGAGTGGTCGCAACCGACGCACAGCAGGGTCCGGCGCTCGCCAATTACGCGATGAAGGCGCTGGGCGCCAAACGCATCGCGATCGTGGACGATGCGACCGCCTACGGCAAAGGTCTCGCGGACGAATTCGCGAAGACCGCCGAGGCGAGCGGCGCGAAGATCGTCGCGCGGGAGGCGACGAACGACAAGGCCACGGATTTCCGGGCCATTCTCACGAAGATCAAGAGTGTTCAGCCGGACGCGATTATGTTCGGCGGCATGGACGCGACGGGCGGGCCGTTTACGAAGCAGGCGGCGGCGCTCGGTATCAGGGCAAAAATCCTTGGCGGCGACGGTGTGTGTACCGACAAGGTAGGTGAGCTGGCGGGTACCGCCGTGCAAAACCTGGTCTGTTCGGAAGCAGGACTCGCGCTTTCGAAAATGACCAATGGAGCGGACTTCGAAAAGAAGTACGAGGACCGCTTCCACACGCCGGTGCAGATTTACGCGCCGTTCACGTATGACGCTGTGTACGTGATCGTCGATGCAATGAAGCGCGCTAATTCGATCGAGGCGCCCAAGGTGCTGGCTGCGATGCCTTCGACCGATTACAACGGGGTAATCGGCCACATCGCGTTCGACGACAAGGGTGATTTGAAAGAGGGCGCCATTACACTTTACGACTTCAAGGACGGCAAGAAAGCAGTGCTCGACGTCGTAAAGATGTGATGACGGGAAGTTCGGCCTGACGGCACCGACACCATCCAACGGTGCCGTTTTTGCATCCGCCCAAGGGGAGTTCGCGACCGCATCACGGTCGTCAGGGCAAGCCGGCAGCGGATAACCCTTACCGGTCTTTTACATCAGTACCCGCAGTGCCGTTGAGATTCGTAGTGCATCACCGCCCACCGGCAGATGAAAAACGCGAATCCAGTCGCACGGGCTAAGGAGCAATAAATGGATATCTTCATCCAGCAGATCCTGAATGGACTGGTGCTTGGCAGTGTCTACGCCATCATCGCACTGGGCTATACGATGGTTTACGGCATTCTGGGCATCATCAACTTCGCTCACGGCGATGTGTTGATGGTGGGCGCGATGGTTGCGCTCTCCGCCATAGGTGTGCTGCAGAACCACTTCCCCGGCCTCGGCAACGTGCTGACGCTGGTCATCGCGCTGCTCATCGCGGCGGCGGTCTGCGCGGTGGTCGGCTACACGATCGAACGCGTGGCCTACCGGCCGTTGCGCCGCGCACCGCGTCTCGCGCCGCTGATCACCGCGATCGGTGTGTCGATTCTGCTGCAGACGCTCGCGATGATGATCTGGTCGCGCAATCCGCTGCCGTTCCCGCAGCTGTTGCCCACTGACCCGATCAACGTGATCAAGGCCACCGACACGACGCCCGGCGCCGTGATCTCGATGACCGAAATCGTGATCATCGTGGTGGCGTTCATCGTGATGGGCGGCCTGCTGCTGCTCGTGCATAAGACCAGGCTCGGCCGCGCGATGCGCGCGATCGCCGAGAATCCGAACGTCGCGAGCCTGATGGGTGTGAGCCCGAACTTCGTGATTTCGGCGACCTTCATGATCGGCTCGGCGCTCGCGGCGCTCGCCGGCGTGATGATCGCGTCCGAATACGGCAACGCGCACTTCTACATGGGCTTCATCCCTGGCCTGAAGGCCTTTACCGCGGCGGTGCTCGGCGGTATCGGCAATCTCGGCGGCGCGATGGTCGGCGGCGTGCTGCTCGGCCTGATCGAGCAGTTGGGCGCCGGCTATATCGGCAACCTCACGGGCGGCGTGTTCGGTAGTAACTACCAGGACGTGTTCGCATTCATCGTGCTGATCGTCGTGCTCGTGTTCCGTCCGTCGGGTCTGCTCGGCGAACGTGTCGCGGATCGCGCCTGATCCCGGGCCACAAGGAGTCAACAATCATGACCTCAATTCAACCGATCGAGCCGTCCACAACGCTCATCCCCGAAAAGAACCGCACCAAGACGCTGACCATCGGCATCCTTACGACGATCTTCGTGATCGCCGCGCCGATGATCATCGGCGCGGCGGGCGGCAACTACTGGGTCCGCGTGCTCGACTTCGCGATGCTGTACGTGATGCTCGCGTTGGGCCTGAACGTGGTGGTGGGCTTTGCCGGCCTGCTCGACTTGGGCTACATCGCGTTCTACGCGATCGGTGCCTACACGGCCGCGCTGCTGAGCTCGCCGCACCTGTCGACGCAATTCGAATGGATCGCGGCGCTCGCGCCGCACGGCTTGAACGTGCCGATCTGGATCATCGTGCCGATCGCGATGGCGCTGGCCGCGATGTTCGGGATTCTGCTCGGCGCGCCGACGCTGCGTCTGCGCGGCGACTACCTGGCGATCGTGACCCTCGGCTTCGGGGAAATCGTGCGGATCTTCATGAACAACCTCGACCGTCCGGTGAACATCACCAATGGTCCGAAGGGGATCACCGGGATCGCTCCGGTGCAGATCGGCGGCTTCAGCTTCGCGCAGTCGCACTCGCTGTTCGGCATGCAGTTCCCGGCGGTGTACCTGTACTACTACCTGTTCGTGCTGTGCGCGCTGTTCGTGATCTGGACGTGTACGCGTCTGCAGCATTCGCGTATCGGCCGCGCGTGGGCCGCGATCCGCGAAGATGAAATTGCCGCCAAGGCGATGGGCATCAACACCCGCAACGTGAAGCTGCTCGCGTTCGCGATGGGCGCGTCGTTCGGCGGCTTGTCGGGCGCGATGTTCGGTGCGTTCCAGGGCTTCGTGTCGCCGGAATCGTTCACGTTCTGGGAATCGGTCGTGGTGCTCGCCTGTGTGGTGCTCGGCGGCATGG
This sequence comes from Paraburkholderia sp. BR13439, assembly GCF_040948805.1. Classification (NCBI taxonomy): domain Bacteria; kingdom Pseudomonadati; phylum Pseudomonadota; class Betaproteobacteria; order Burkholderiales; family Burkholderiaceae; genus Paraburkholderia; species Paraburkholderia sp. BR13439. The sequence goes on from NZ_JBFPKN010000016.1 coordinate 164,676, forward strand.
GCCACATTCCCGGCGTGATTCTCGGCGCGGTGCTGCTCGCTGTGTTCCCCGAGTTCCTGCGCTCCACGATGGGTCCGCTGCAGAACATGATCTTCGGACATGAAGTCGTCGATACCGAAGTGATCCGTCAGCTGCTGTACGGTCTGGCGATGGTCGTGATCATGCTGTATCGCTCGGAAGGCCTGTGGCCCGCGCCGAAGCACGAAGACAAGATTGCGAAGCTGGCGAAGCGTAGCGGCAAGAAGCCGGTGCGCGCATAAGGTCCGGTGGAGAAAAAGACATGAGCGATAACGTAAGCAACAACGCGGCGATCCGTCTGTCGGTGAAAGGCGTCAACAAGCGCTTCGGCGGTTTGCAGGCGCTTTCCGAGGTCGGCCTGCAGATCCGCGCGGGTGAAATCTACGGTCTGATCGGCCCGAACGGCGCCGGCAAGACGACCTTCTTCAACGTGATCACGGGTCTGTACACGCCGGATTCGGGCGAGTTCAAGCTCGACGGCGAGAACTACACGCCGACCGCGGTCTATCAGGTCGCGAAGGCGGGCATTGCGCGCACGTTCCAGAACATTCGCCTGTTCGGCGGCATGACCGCGCTCGAAAACGTGATGGTCGGCCGTCATGTGCGCACCAAACACGGTCTGCTCGGCGCGGTGTTCCAGACCCCGGCCGAACGCCAGGAAGAGCGCGAGATCAAGGAGCGCGCGCTCGAACTGCTCGACTACGTCGGCATCACGCAGTACGCGGACTACACGTCGCGCAACCTGTCGTATGGCCACCAGCGTCGTCTGGAGATCGCGCGTGCGCTGGCGACCGATCCGAAGCTGCTCGCGCTCGACGAACCGGCGGCCGGCATGAACGCCACCGAGAAAGTCGAGCTGACCAAGCTGCTCGACAAGATCCGCGCGGACGGCAAGACGATTCTGCTGATCGAACACGACGTGAAGCTCGTGATGGGCCTGTGCAACCAGATGACGGTGCTCGACTATGGCAAGGTGATCGCACAGGGTCTGCCGCAGGACGTGCAGAAGGATGCGAAGGTGATCGAAGCTTATCTGGGTGCGGGGGTCCACTGATGTCCACGACGCAAGCAATGTTGAAAATCAAGGGCCTGCAGGTCAACTACGGCGGCATCCAGGCGGTAAAGGGTGTTGACCTCGAAGTCGGGCAGGGCGAACTCGTCACGCTGATCGGCGCGAACGGCGCGGGCAAGACCACGACGATGAAGGCGATCACCGGCCTGAAGGCGTACGCGGCCGGCGACATCGAGTACATGGGCCAGTCGATCAAAGGCCTGCCCGCGCACGAGTTGCTCAAGCGCGGTCTCGCGATGGTGCCGGAAGGTCGCGGCATCTTCGCGCGTATGTCGATCGTCGAGAACATGCAGATGGGCGCGTATCTGCGCAACGATGCCGACGGTATCAAGTCGGACGTCGAGCGCATGTTCGGCTTCTTCCCGCGTCTGAAGGAGCGCGCCTCGCAATACGCGGGCACGCTGTCGGGCGGTGAGCAGCAGATGCTCGCAATGGCGCGCGCGATCATCTCGCGCCCGAAACTGCTGCTGCTCGACGAACCGTCGATGGGTCTGTCGCCGATCATGGTCGAGAAGATCTTCGAAGTGGTGCGCTCGATTTCCGCTGAAGGTATGACGGTGCTGCTCGTCGAGCAGAACGCGCGTCTCGCGCTGCAGGCGGCCAATCGCGGCTACGTGATGGACTCCGGTCTGATCACGATGTCGGGCGACGCGAAACAGATGCTCGACGATCCGAAGGTTCGGGCCGCTTACCTGGGTGAATGAGTGGGTGAACGAGTCGGTGAATAAGTAGCTGATGAGTTGGACGTGTGCCGTTTTCTCGCACACCTCCTTCTTGCAACGCGCCTCACGATGCAACATCGTGCGGCGCGTTTTTTCTTGCTGACCCGTGCATGAATTATGGGAGTTTCCCGATAACCGCACTGATTTCGTCTTTGGTGAACGCACGCAGTGTTTGCGAGCGGACATTGCCGGCCGAGCCGAGCGCGAAGCCGAAGGCGAGGAAGCTCTGCTCGTCTGCCGCTTCGACGACCGAGACAATGTCGTATTCCCCCAAGGTCCAGTAGATCTGCTTCATCTCGCAGCCAAAAGTTTTCGCCATCTCCGCCGTCTGCCCGGCTCGCTGCGCTGTGTTCTTGATCGCGCGGATCCCCTGATCCGTGAATTGCAGGAGCACCACATAAGTCGCCATGAAGATTCCCCTTAGGATTCAAACACGTTGGGACTCAGATGCATGAGCCGCCGCGGGGAGCGTCGCGAACTGCCGCGAACGTCTCATCCAGCCCGGCGTCGTCTCTTGCGTAAACGATTCTAGGCAATCCGTCTGCCGCCATCTGCTATTTGTCCGAATCCGCCGATATGTGCGCCGCACGTGAGAGAACCATGAAAAAGGCCGCATGCGCCAACCAGCGCATGCGGCCTTCTTTAATCAGGTGTACGACGCGAATCAACCCGCCGGGGCTGCGTCCGCGTATTGGCCGAGCCGCTTGCCGAGGCTGATCACCGCATCGGCGCGATAGCCGAGCGCATCGTAGAACGCGCGCACTTCGGCCGACGCCGACGACAATACCTGCAAGTTCAGCTTCGGACAACCAAGCTTCGTCAGCTCGCTCTCGACGTGCGCGACGAGCCGCGTGCCGATGCCATGACGTCGCAGCGATGCGTCGACCGCAAGCGAATACAGCCAGCCGCGGTGTCCGTCATAGCCGCCCATCACGGTGCCGACGATGCGGCGATCGAGCACCGCGACGAAGAACAGCTCCGGTTGCGTCGCGAGCTTGTTCGCGATCGACAGACGCGGATTGCGCTGCGGTCGCGTCACGTCGCGATATTCGGGAAACACCTGCTGCCATAGCGCGATCACCGCTTCGGTATCGCTCGCGTCGAAGCGGCGGATCGACAGCGTCGTGTTCGTCGTCATCGGTGCGCTCCGTGGCTGATTACAGCGAGTCGAGAACCGAGCGCAGCATCGCCAGCATCTGGTCGATCTCTTCGGTCGTCACGTTCAGCGCCGGCATGAAGCGCAGCAGGTTCGGACGCGCGGCGTTCAGCAGCACGCCGTCGGGCTGCATTTCGCGCGCCTTCTCGACGATCTGGTTGCCGATGTCCTTGCCGAGCAGCAGCGCGCGCAGCAGACCCTCGCCGCGCTCGCCCTTGAAGCCGCGTTCCTCGGACAGCTCGAGCAGCTTCGTGCGCAGATATTCGCCGCGCGAGCGCACGCCTTCGAGGAAGCCCGGCGCCGTCAGCTGCGAGATCACCGAGTAGCCGACCGCCGTCATCAGCGGATTGCCGTTGTAGGTGCCACCCTGGTCGCCCGCTTCGAACACGGCGATTTCCGCCTTTGACAGCAGCGCCGCGAGCGGCACGCCGCCGCCGATGCCCTTGCCGAGCGTCATGATGTCCGGCTCGATGCCCGACAGCTGATACGCGAACAGCGTGCCGGCGCGACCGCAGCCGCTTTGCACTTCATCGACGATCAGCAGAATGTTGTGCTTTTTCGTCAGCTCGCGCAGTTGCTGCATGAATTCGCGGGTTGCTGGGATCACGCCGCCTTCGCCCTGGATCGGCTCGAGCATCACCGCGACGGTCTTCGCGTTGATCAGCTTTTCCACTGACGCGATGTCGTTCAGGTCCGCCTTCGGGAAGCCCGGCACCTGCGGTGCATAGATCGTGTCCCAGCCCGGCTTGCCGCTGGCCGACATCGTCGCGAGCGTGCGGCCGTGGAAGCTGTGGTCGAACGTGATGATCTCGAACGCGCCGTCCTTGAACTTCCTGCCCCACTTGCGCGCGAGCTTGATCGCGCCTTCGTTCGCCTCGGCGCCGCTGTTCGCGAAGAACACCTTGTCGAAGCAGCTGTGCTGGGTGAGCAGACCCGCGAGCTTCGCCATCGGCTCGTTGTAGAACGCCGGCGACGGGTTGATCAGCAGCTTGGCCTGGCTGTTCAGCGCTTCGATCATGCCGTCGTTGCAGTGGCCGAGGCTGTTGACTGCCCAGCCCTGAATGAAATCCAGGTAGCGCTTGCCGTTGTTGTCGTAAATCCACGAGCCTTTGCCGTGCGTGAAAACGATTTCGGGCCGGTTCGTGATGTACATCAGCGAATCGATTGGATACTCATTGAAATTCATGTCGGCAGGCTCCGGGCAAAGGGTAAGAGCAGGGTGAAGAAACGGTGACGGTTTGGCCAATAAAAACGGCGGCCGGAAAAACAGAAAAGCCACGGCATGCCGTGGCTTTCATGATTCGAACAGCTTGCGCCCAGGTTTGTGTGTGGCGCGAGTCCGTGACGAAGCCAGCGGCGTCCCTAGGGGAGCGGCGAGCGGCGACGCCGGAGTTCGGACTGGATGCGGTTCATGCGCGAAAGAATACGATAAGAAAAGCACCGGTGTAAACCATGAATTTGCACTGGTGCTGCATCGGGGCGAAATTGCCGGCGTGCAATCAGACCGCGTTCACGAGATCGGCCGCGCTCGTGAACGAGTCCGCGTAGAACTCGTCTTCCGGCAGCTGGTGATGCTGCGTGAAGTCGCGCAGCGCCGATTCGACCATCACCGGCGCGCCGCATGCGTACACCTGGTAGGCCGACAGATCGGGCACATCCTCGATCACCGCGCGATGCACGAAGCCCGTGCGGCCCGTCCATGCGTCGCCCGCATCGGGCTCGGAGAGCACCGGCACGAACTTGAAGTTCGGAATCTCGCGCGCCCATTGTTCGGCGAGTTCGAGCAGATACAGGTCTTTCTTGCGGCGCGCGCCCCAGTAGAGCGTCATGGGGCGCGTGATGTTCTTGAACACCGCATGCTCGACGATCGCCTTCAGAGGCGCGAAGCCGGTGCCCGATGCGAGCAGCACGATCGGCTTGTCCGAATCTTCGCGCAGGAAGAACGTGCCGAGCGGCGCTTCGAAGCGCAGAATGTCGCGCTCCTTCATCGTGCTGAACACGTGATCGGTGAACGCACCGCCGGGCATATGGCGGATGTGCAGCTCGATCGGGCCTTCGACGTGCGGCGCATTCGCCATCGAATAGCTGCGGCGCTTGCCGTCCTTCAGGATGAATTCGAGGTACTGGCCGGCCAGATATTGCAGGCGCTCGTTCGCGGGCAGTTGCAGCTTCACGACGATCACGTCGTCGGCCTTGCGCTCGATCGCGTTCACGCGACACGGCAGCTTCTTGACCTGCACGTCGCCGACGCCGGCCACTTCGCGGATGTCGACTTCGAGATCGGAGCACGCGGTCGCGCAGCACAGGAGCGCCATGCCGCGGGTCTTTTCGTCGTTCGACAGCGCCGACGACGAGTGCGCGCGCTGTTCGACCTCGCCGCTCACGACCGTGCCCTTGCACGAACCGCACGCGCCGTTCTTGCAGCCGTACGGCAGGCCGATGCCTTGCCGCAGGGCTGCGGAGAGCACCGGTTCGTCCTGTTCTACCTGAAACTGCCGGCCGGTTTGCCGGAGCGTGACGTTAAATGCCATAAAGTGTTCGGAATCGAAAAAACGGAATCGAAATCGGACCCGCCGGATCAACCGCGCGGTACCTGCTGCGTGTGACCGCTACAATGCGCCCACCATGAAAGCGACACGAAATTTCCGCCGGCCGCGCGTGCTGATCGTAGGATGCGGCGACGTCGGCATGCGCTGCGTGCCTCTGTTGCAGCCGCGCGCGCATGTCTTCGCATTGACCAGCCACGCCGCGCGCTGCGACGAGTTGCGCGCCGCCGGTGTGACGCCGCTCGTCGGCGATCTCGACGCGCGCCGCAGCCTCAAACGGCTCGCGCGCCTCGCGCCGACGGTGCTGCATCTCGCGCCACCGCAGAAGTCCGGCGACGACGACCGGCGCACTCGCGCGCTGCTTGCGACGCTAGGTGCAGCGGGCCGCATGAACGCTAGCGCGGCGAGGCCGTTGGTCGCGCCGATCGCGCGGCTGCGCCGCGCGCGCGCTTCAGGTCTGGACGCTGAAACACCCGCTATTGTACCCGACGGGGTGTGCCAGACCGGCGCTTGGCGGGCACCGGTGCGCATCGTTTACGCAAGCACGACGGGCGTCTACGGCGATTGCGGCGGCGCGTGGATCGACGAAACGCGCGCGACGCGGCCCGCGAATGCGCGCGCCAAACGTCGCGTGTCGGCCGAGCGGCAGTTGCGGCGCGCGACCGCGCACGGCAGCGTCGCCGTGAGCATCGCGCGGATTCCGGGCATCTATGCGGCCAACCGCCTGCCGCTCGCGCGGCTCGAAAAAGGCACGCCAGCGCTCGTCGATGCCGACGACGTCTACACGAATCACATCCACGCCGACGACCTCGCCGCCATTCTGGTGCGTCTCGCCACGCATGGCCGGCCCGCGCGTGCGCTGCACGCGTCCGACGATTCGTCGCTGAAGATGGGAGAGTATTTCGACGCGGTCGCCGATGCGTTCGGGCTCGCGCGAGCGCCGCGCATCACGCGCGAGCAGGCGGAGCGGCAGATCGATCCGATGCTGCTGTCGTTCATGCGCGAGTCGCGCCGCCTTGTGAATCGGCGTCTGAAGGAGGAATTACGGGTACGTCTGCGCTATCCGAGCGTCGACGATTTCTTGCGCGAAGCGAAGGGGAAGGGCGGCTAGATTAACAACAGAAACAAAATGCCGCCTCGCGAGGCCACTTGGCCCCGCAGAAATAGCACCTGCGCCGCACCGCATCAATGCACCGTGCAAAACGAGCCGCGGTCCAACCGGCATCAGGTCAGCGTCGGCAGCACTTCCAGCAACAAGAAGCACAGCATGCCGCCGATCAACGCGCCGATCAGGTTCGGATGGTACTGGTGCCGCCGCCGCATGATGACCAGCAATCCACCGACCAGCAGCAGCGCGAAGCAGATAAACGCGATCATCGCGCGCGAAAACGCCATCGTGCCGTCGATATGCATGGCGCCCCTCCTTGAAACCTTTGTAGTCGTTTGTTTAGACGAGTATAGGGCGACATGTAAGCAACGGCATGCTGCAACGCAGCGGCCTATGTGCGGTGCACCGCAATGCGCGCGGGCTTTCTTCGGCGCATCAAGGGCTTAGGTGGCGCTCACCGCGCGCTAGTCGTTTACCCGGCCCGCAGCGCGGCGAGGCCCGCTTCGTCGAGCCATTGCCATGCGCCTGGCGCGAGCGTCGCGGGCAGCGCGAGGCCGCCGATCCGCTCGCGATGCAGCGCCTCGCAGCGGTTGCCCGAGGCCGCGATCATCCGCTTGACCTGGTGGTATTTGCCTTCGAGCACGGTGAGCGCGAGCGTGTGGGTGTCGCGCGCCTGTGCGTCGAGCGCGGCGCTCGGTTTGGTCTCGCCGTGCAGCAGTACGCCGTCGCGCAGCGCGGCGAGCTGTGCGTCATCGAGCGGATGGCGCGTGGTCGCGACGTAGAGCTTCGGCACCTTGCGTTTCGGCGACGTGAACTGATGCACGAACTTGCCGTCGTCGGAGAGCAGCAGCAGGCCCGTGGTGTCCTGATCGAGGCGGCCGACGCACTGCACGCCGCGCTCGGCGAACTGCGGCGGCAGCAGGCTGAACACGCTCAGATGATGCTGCGGATCGCGCGAGCATTCGTAGCCGACCGGCTTGTTCAGCAGCAGATACGCGTGCTCGCGATACGGCCACTCGACGCCGTCGACGCTAAAGCGCAACGCGCCGCTATCAACGGCGAAATCGGCGTCGGCATCGGTGCAGACAGCACCGCCGATGCCGACGCGGCCGTCGCCGATCAGCGCGCGGCACTGGCGGCGTGAACCGAAACCTTGAGTAAAGAGGATGCTTTCGAGATTCATGGCGAGCGAAGAATAACACCGCAAGAACCGGAGCGCCCCGCAGGCCCCAAACGCCGACGATGAATGCCTCACGTCACATCTCGGGAGTGCATCGATGTCCGCCACCACGTCTTCGTCGTCTTCGCCGTCCAACGCGCAACGGCTGCCCCGCGCCTTCCAGCGCCTCGCCTGGTCGAACCTGTGCGCGCAATCGGCCGAACAGATCAGCCTCGCCGCCGCGCCGCTCGTCGCGGTGTTCGCGCTCGGCGCGAACGCGCGCGATACCGGTCTGCTGCAAACCGCGCAGACGCTGCCCTTCCTGTTGCTGTCGATGCCACTCGGCGTCTGGGCCGACCGCCGCTCGCGCCGCGTGCTGATGACGCTCGCCGAGAGCGTGCGGGTCTGCGCGATGCTGTGCGTGCTGCTGCTGGTGCTCACGCATGCGCTGAACCTGCCGCTGCTCGCCGCGCTCGGCTTCGTCGCGGCGACGGGCACGGTTGCCTACAACGTCGCGGCGCCTTCGCTGGTGCCGTCGATCGTGCCGCGCGAAGCCTATGCGAGCGCGAACGGCCGGCTCGAACTCGCGCGCAGCGTCGCGTATTCGGCGGGGCCGGCACTCGGCGGCGTGCTGGTCGGCTGGATCGGCGCGGGCTGGGCGTATGGCGCCGCGGCGGGATTGTCGGCGCTCGCGGTCGCGTTGCTGGCGGGATTGTGCGAGCCGCCGCGCGCGGCCGCGCCGCGGCGGCACTTCATGCTGGAGCTGCGCGACGGCACCCGCTTCGTGCTCCGTGATCCACTGCTGCTGCCGATCCTGCTGACCGCCGTGTTCTTCAACCTCGGCTTCTTCATCCTGCAGGCGGTTTATGTGCCGTACGCGGTGCATCGGCTCGGGCTCGACGCGTCGGCGGTCGGCGTGACGCTCGGCGCGTACGGCGTCGGCATGGTGTGCGGTGCGCTCGCGGCGCCCGCGGTCGCGCGGCGTGTGGCGTTCGGCCGTCTGCTGATCATCGGGCCGTCGTGCGGGCTGCTCGCGTCGCTCGCGATGGTCGCGACGCTCGTCGCGCCATCCTTTTGGCTCGCTCTCGCGAGTTTCTTCCTGCTCGGCGTGGGACCGATTCTGTGGGTCGTCGCCTCGACCACGCTGCGTCAGGCGATCACGCCCGAACGAATGATCGGCCGCGTGTCCGCGCTGATCGGCACGGCGACCTATGGCGCGCGGCCGGTGGGCGCGCTGCTGGGCGCTGCGCTCAGCGCGCGCTGGAGCATCGACGTGTGTCTGGTTGCGGCGGCGTTTGCGTTTCTCGTGCAGGCGTTGATCATCGTGATGTCGCCGGTGGCGCGGCTGACGGACATTCCCGAGCAGAGCGCGGCGGCGTGCTGAGCGCGGCGCCAAGCGCGCGCTGAAGCCTTCCAGGCGCCCCGATGAAAAATCATTTTCATCGGGGCGCAGCTTATCGGGGATGCTGGAGACGGTTGTCCGAAGGGCTTTGGTCGGTGAAAACCCTCGAAGTATGAAAATGAATTTTTTTCGGCGCCGGGTTCATGTAAATATGTTTTCATCGAGTCCACCTAGCCCAACCGCGCCTGTCCGCACGCATGATCCATCACCCGTCCGCTGTGTCGAACCCCGCCGAGCAGGCCATTGCCGCGCGTATCACCGCCGCGATGCCGACGCTCACGCCGATCCACCAGCGCATGGGCGAGTACGTGCTCGCCAATCTGTTCCGCGCGGCGACGATGCGTATCGACGAACTCGCGAGCGTGGTCGGCGCGTCGGTGGCGAGCGCGAATCGTTTTGCGCGCGCGCTCGGCTTCGACGGTTATCCGCAGTTTCGCGAGGCGCTCGTGCGTGGCTTCGAGGCGACGCTCGCGCCGGTCGAGCGGTTGCGCAGCGCACAGGAAACGCTCGCGGCCGGTGACGACCTGATCGACGCGTCGCTCGAGCAGGCCGCCAACAATCTGCACGCAACGCGTACCTCGATCGATCGCGCGACCGCCGATGCCGCCGTCGATGCGATCATCGCCGCGCGCCGCGTATTCGTGATCGGCTTCGGCGCCAGCGCGTTGCTGGCAAGCCTGATGGAGCACGGGCTGCTGCCCTATCACGACAACGTGCATTCGCTTGCGCTGAGCGGCGGGCCGTCGCATGCGGCGCGGCACCTCGTGCGTTCCGGTGCGGGCGATCTCGTGATCGGCATCGCGTTTCCGCGCTATGTCGAAGACACGATCGAGCTTGCGCGCCGCGCGTCCGAACGCGGTGCGCGCGTGCTTGCGCTCACCGACGGTCCGCGCTCGCCGCTCGTGCGGTTCGCGGACCTGGCGCTGTATGTCCGCACCGACCGGCGTCTCGCGTCGAATGCCGATTCGGCCGTGCTCGCGGTCATCGAGGCGTTGTGCGACGCGGTCGCGTATCGTGCGCAACGCTCGGTCAAGGCGGCCGCCGAGGTCAGCGAGTTCGTGCTGCCGTGGCTGGTCGATCCGCAGTCCGGCGCGGCCGGCGCCGCGCAGGAACCGGCGCGCGCCGCGAGCAAAGCCGCGCGCGCAAAGGCCGACGACAGCGAGGCCAAGGGCATCGAAGCAACGGATGCCGAAGCGAAAGCCATCCCGGCGGTCCGCACTCCCCGAACCAACCGCACTCCACAATCCAAACGATGAACTCCAACGCAGTCATTGCCATTCACGGCGGGGCAGGGACGATCCTGCGCACGTCGATGTCGGCTAGCGCCGAAACCGAATATCACGCGGCGCTCAACGCGGTGCTGAGCGCCGGCCAGCGCGTGCTCGCCGACGGCGGAAGCGCGCTCGACGCGGTCAGTGAAGCGGTGCGGCTGCTTGAAGACTGCGCGCTCTTCAACGCGGGTCACGGGGCGGTCTACACGGCGGCCGGCACGCACGAGCTCGACGCCGCGATCATGGACGGCCGCACGCTCGACGCGGGCGCGATCTGCTGCGTGAAGCGCGTGCGCAATCCGATTCTCGCCGCGCGCCGCGTGCTCGAGCGCAGCGACCACGTGCTGTTCACCGGTGAAGGCGCGGAAGCGTTCGCGGCCGCGCAGGGGCTCGACTTCGTCGATAACAGCCACTTCGATACCGACGCGCGCTATCGCCAATGGCAGCTCGCGCGCGAGCAGCAGCGTCCGATGCTCGATCACGACGCCGCGACGCTCGCGTCCGCGGCTTCGGGCAACGGCGACCCGATGCCGCACGAGCCGATCGATCCCAACCGCAAGTTCGGCACCGTCGGCGCGGTCGCGCTCGACCGTCGCGGGCATCTCGCCGCCGCGACCTCGACCGGCGGCGTGACCAACAAGCAGGTGGGCCGTGTCGGCGACACGCCGCTGATCGGCGCCGGCTGCTACGCCGACGACGCGACCTGCGCGGTATCGACCACCGGCTCCGGCGAAATGTTCATGCGCATGGTCGCCGCCTACGACGTCGCCGCGCAGATGGCCTATCGCCAGGTGTCGCTCGAACAGGCCGCGCACGACGTCGTGATGAACCGCTTGCCGAAGATCGACGGACGCGGCGGACTCGTCGCCGTCGACGTGCATGGCAACGTCACGCTGCCGTTCAACACCGAAGGCATGTACCGCGGTTTCGCGCGGTTGGGCGAAGCGCCGGTGACGGCGATCTATCGCTAACCGCGTTCGAATTCAAAGCAAAGGAATCACCGTGCCGACTTCCTCGCATACCGCCAGCCCGCTCATCGAAACCCTGCCGCCGCAGCGCGTGCTCGCGGTTGAGGATCTGACGGTCGCGTTCCGCCGCGGCGACTCAATGTTCAACGCGGTCCGCAATCTGTCCTTTACGGTCGAGCGCGGCGAGACGCTCGCGATCGTCGGCGAATCAGGCTCCGGGAAGTCGGTCACGTCGCTGGCGCTGATGCGGCTGATCGAGCACGGCGGCGGACGACTTGCCGGCGGCAGCATCGCGTTCCGGCGGCGCGACGGCGGTGTGCTCGATCTCGCGAAGACGTCGTCCGGCACGATGCGCACGGTGCGCGGCGCCGATATCGCGATGATCTTCCAGGAGCCGATGACCTCGCTCAATCCGGTCTTCACGGTCGGCGACCAGATCAGCGAGGCGATCGCGCTGCACCAGGGCAAGAGCCGCGAGGCCGCGCGCGCCGAAACCTTGCGTCTGCTCGAACTCGTGCGGATTCCGGAGGCGAGGCGCGTCGCCGCGCGCTATCCGCATCAGCTGTCGGGCGGCATGCGCCAGCGCGTGATGATCGCAATGGCATTGTCGTGCAAGCCCGCGCTCTTGATCGCCGACGAGCCGACCACCGCCCTCGACGTGACGATCCAGGCGCAGATCCTGCAACTGATCCGCGGCTTGCAGGACGAGATGAACATGGGAGTGATCTTCATCACGCACGACATGGGCGTGGTCGCCGAAGTGGCCGACCGGGTCCTCGTGATGTATCGCGGCGAGAAGGTGGAGGAGGGCGCATCGGACGCGCTGTTCGCCGCGCCGTCGCATCCGTACACGAAGGCGCTGCTCGCGGCGGTGCCTCGGCTCGGCTCGATGCACGGCACCGATCAGCCCGCGCGCTTCCCGATCCTGACCGTCGAGCAGGCCGGCGCGAACGGCGCCGATGCCGCGGTGCAGCCAGCCGCCGCCGTCGCCGAAGAAGCGCAGCCGCCGGTGCGCGACGACACGCCGCCGATTCTGCGCGTGCGCGATCTGGTCACGCGCTTTCCGGTTCGCAGCGGCCTGTTCGGCCGCATGACGGGCCGCGTGCATGCGGTCGAAAAAGTCAGCTTCGATTTGCGGCCCGGCGAGACGCTCGCGCTGGTCGGCGAGTCGGGCTGCGGCAAGTCGACCACGGGCCGGTCGCTACTGCGGCTCGTCGAAAGTCAGAGCGGCTCGATCGAATTCGCTGGCAAGGAAATCAGCTCCCTGAGCGGGCCCGCGTTGCAGGCGCTGCGCCGCGATATCCAGTTTATTTTCCAGGACCCGTTCGCGTCGTTGAATCCGCGCTTGACCGTTGGCTTCTCGATCATGGAGCCGCTGCTCGTGCACGGCGTCGCGCAGGGTGCCGAAGCGCAGGCGCGCGTCGCCTGGCTGCTCGAGAAGGTCGGCTTGCCGGCCGAAGCCGCGCGTCGCTATCCGCACGAGTTTTCGGGCGGGCAGCGTCAGCGTATCGCGATTGCCCGCGCGCTCGCGCTGAATCCGAAAGTCGTGATCGCCGACGAATCGGTGTCCGCGCTCGACGTCTCCGTGCAGGCGCAGATCGTCAATCTGATGCTCGATCTGCAGCGCGAACTCGGCGTTGCGTATCTGTTCATTTCGCACGACATGGCCGTGGTCGAGCGCGTCAGTCATCGCGTCGCGGTGATGTATCTCGGCCAGATCGTCGAGATCGGTCCGCGTCGCGCGGTGTTCGAGGCGCCGCAGCATCCGTACACGAAGAAGCTGATGAGCGCGGTGCCGGTCGCCGATCCCGCGCGCCGTCACGCGAAACGCCTGCTTGCCGCCGACGATGTTCCGAGCCCGATCCGCGCGCTGCACGACGAGCCGGTGGTCGCGCCGCTCGTCGCGGTGGGACCGGATCACTTCGTCGCACAGCATCGCATCGGCGGCGCGTATTGAGCGAAGCGCCGCATCGCGTTGAAGCAGAAAGAGCTGGAGCAAAACCGCAGGACCGGCAACCGCGGCACAAACCAACTGAAGCACGAGCCAACCATAAAGACCCTGTCACACCCTTAACTCGCAGCCCGGAGCAATCTCATGAACCTGCTGTTCCCGTCCTCTCCGTTTCGTTTGCGCGCGCTCGTCAGCGGCGGCGCGGTGGTGTTCGCGATGCTCGCGGGCAATCTGGCGCGCGCCGAAACCACGGCCGTGATGGCCGTCGCGTCGACCTTCACGTCGCTCGATCCGTACGACGCGAACGACACGCTGTCGCAGGCAGTCGCGAAGTCGTTTTACCAAGGGCTGTTCGGCTTCGACAAGGACATGAAGCTCGGCAACGTGCTCGCCGACAGCTATGAGGCGAGCCCCGACGCGCGCGTCTATACGATCAAGCTGCGCCATGGCGTGAAGTTCCAGGACGGCACCGACTTCAACGCGGCCGCCGTGAAGGCCAACTTCGACCGCGTGACCGATCCGGCCAACAAGCTGAAGCGCTACAACATGTTCAGCCGCATCGAGAAGACGGAAGTGGTCGATCCGTACACGGTGCGCATCACGCTGAAGGCGCCGTTCTCGGCGTTCATCAACGTGCTCGCGCATCCGTCGGCGGTGATGATCTCGCCGGACGCATTGAAGAAGTACGGCAAGGACATAGCGTTTCATCCGGTCGGCACCGGTCCTTTCGAACTCGTGAAGTGGGACCCGGCCGGCGACCTGACCGTGAAGAAGTTCGACGGCTACTGGAAGAAGGGCTATCCGAAGATCGATGCGATCGACTGGAAGCCGGTCGTCGACAACAACACGCGCGCCGCGCTGATGCGCACCGGCGAAGCGGATTTCGCGTTCCAGGTGCCGTTCGAGCAGGCCGCGCAACTGCAGTCGAGCCCGAAGGTCGACCTGATCGCAGCGCCGTCGATCATCGAGCGCTACATCAGCATGAACATGAACCAGAAGCCGTTCGACAACCCGAAGGTGCGTGAAGCGCTGAACTACGCGGTCAACAAGGAAGCGCTGACGAAGGTAGCGTTCGCCGGTTACGCGACGCCGGCCGACGGCGTGGTGCCGGAAGGTGTCGACTATGCGGTCAAGCTCGGGCCCTGGCCGTACGATCCGGCGAAAGCGCGCGCACTGCTGAAGGAAGCGGGCTATCCGAACGGTTTCGAAACGACGCTGTGGTCCGCGTATAACTACTCGACCGCGCAGAAGGTGATCCAGTTCGTGCAGCAGCAACTCGCGCAGGTCGGCATCAAGGCGAGCGTCGAGGCACTCGAAGCGGGTCAGCGCGTCGCCAAGGTCGAAAGCGCGCAGGACCCGGCGACCGCGCCGGTGCGCATGTACTACGCGGGCTGGTCGTCGTCGACCGGCGAGGCGGACTGGGCGATCAGCCCGCTGCTCGCAGGCTACTCGATGCCGCCGAAGATGGTCAATACGTCGTACTACAAGAGCGACGCGGTGGACAACGATCTGAAGCAGGCGCTCGAAACCACCGACCGCACGCAGAAGGCCGCGCTGTACGCCGACGCGCAAAAGCGCATCTGGGCCGACGCGCCGTGGATCTTCCTCGTCAAGGAGAAGGTCGTGTATGCGCGTAGCAAGCGTCTGTCGGGCGCTTACGTCGCGCCGGACGGCTCGTTCAACTTCGACGAGATCGCGATCAAGTGATGAGCGGACGAGGCGGCACACGTTTCGTCGTGGCCCGCCTCGTTTGCCGCACATTCGCCGCTCATTTGCCGGACTGGTTTCATGCTGAACTTCCTCGTCAAACGTCTGCTAGGCCTGCTGCCGACGCTCTTCATCGTCGCCGTGCTGGTGTTCCTGTTCGTGCATCTGCTGCCGGGCGATCCGGCGCGGCTCGCCGCCGGTCCCGAAGCGGACGAAGCGACCGTCGCGCTGGTGCGCGCCGACCTCGGCCTCGACAAGCCGATGCCGCAGCAGTTCGTCCGCTTCTTCTGGCGGATGGCGCACGGCGACTTCGGTGTTTCGACGCGCAGCAAGCGGCCGGTAAGCCAGGAGATCGCGGAACGCTTCTTCCCGACGCTGTGGCTGACGATCGCGAGCATGGTGTGGGCGGTCGTGATCGGCATGGCAATCGGCATCGCCTCGGCGGTGTGGCGCAACCGCTGGCCGGATCGGCTGGGCATGACGCTAGCGGTGTCGGGTATTTCGTTTCCGGCGTTCGCGCTCGGCATGCTGCTGATGGAGATTTTCTCGGTGCAGCTCGGCTGGCTGCCGATCGTCGGCGACGGTTCGTGGCGCAGCTACGTGCTGCCGTCGCTGACGCTCGGCGCGGCGGTCGCGGCCGTGATGGCGCGCTTCACGCGGGCCTCGTTCGTCGAGGTGCTGCACGAGGACTTCGTGCGCACCGCGCGCGCGAAGGGCGTACCCGAGCGGCTCGTGATCATCAAGCACTGCCTGCGCAACGCGCTGATTCCCGTCGTTACGATGATGGGCCTGCAGTTCGGCTTTCTGCTGGGCGGCTCGATCGTCGTCGAAGTGGTGTTCAATTGGCCGGGCCTCGGGCGCCTGTTGATCGATGCGGTGTCGATGCGCGACTATCCGATCATCCAGGCCGAGGTGCTGTTGTTCTCGCTCGAATTCATCATCATCAACCTGATCGTCGACGTGATGTACGCGGTGATCAACCCGACCATCCGTTTCAAGTGAGGCCCGCATGAGCACCACTGCCACCGGGCCGAACGCGGCCAATCCCGGGCTCGCCGAACGCGCGATCCGCACGCCGTGGAGCGAGTTCTGGCGCAAGTTCCGCAAGCAGCATGTCGCGCTGTCCGCCGGCGTGTTCGTGCTGCTCTTGATCGTGATCGCGATCATCGCGCCGCATATCGTGCCGTACGACCCCGAGAATTTCTTCGACTACGACGCGCTGAACGCGGGGCCGTCGGCCGCGCACTGGTTCGGCGTCGATTCGCTGGGCCGCGATATTTTCAGCCGCATCCTCGTCGGTTCGCGCATTTCGCTCGAAGCGGGCTTTCTGTCCGTTGCGATCGGCGCGGTGATCGGCACGTTCTTCGGTCTGCTTGCCGGGTACTACGAGGGCTGGTGGGATCGCATCACGATGCGCGTGGCCGATGTGCTGTTCGCGTTTCCCGGCATTCTGCTCGCGATCGGCGTGGTCGCGATTCTCGGCAACGGCATGATCAACGTGATCAGCGCGGTGGCGATCTTCAGCATCCCGGCGTTCGCGCGGCTCGTGCGCGGCAATACGCTGATGCTCAAACAGCTCACCTATATCGAGGCGGCGCGCAGCATCGGCGCGTCGGACTGGACCATCATCGTGCGGCATATTCTGCCGGGCACGATTTCATCGGTCGTCGTGTATCTGACGATGCGCATCGGCACGTCGATCATCACGGCGGCGAGCCTGTCGTTCCTCGGCTTGGGCGCGCAGCCGCCGACGCCGGAGTGGGGCGCGATGCTCAACGAAGCGCGCGCCGATATGGTGACCGCGCCGCATATCGCGCTGTTTCCGAGCCTCGCTATTTTTCTGACAGTGCTCGCGTTCAACCTGCTCGGCGACGGTCTGCGCGATGCGCTCGATCCGAAGCTGGATCGGCCATGAGCACGAGTAGCCATCACTCGGCTGAGCGTGCGCCGCATATCGGCACGTTGCAGGCCGGAGCGCTCGGCACGATCGCCGACGTGGACGGCGTCAGCGTCGGTCATTGCACGCTTGCCGAAGGCGCGTTGCAAACCGGCGTGACCGTGATCCGACCGCACCGCGGCGATCCGTTCGTCGACAAGGTGCCGGCCGCCGCGTCGGTGATCAACGGCTTCGGCAAGAGCGTCGGGCTCATGCAGCTCGACGAACTCGGCGCGCTGGAGACGCCGATCGCGCTGACCAACACATTCGGCGTCGGTACGCTCGCGCAGGCGCAGATCCGCGCGGCGATTCGCGCGAATCCGCGCATCGGCCGCGAATGGTCGACCGTTAATCCGCTCGTGTTCGAATGCAACGACGGCTACCTGAACGATATTCAGGCGCTCACCGTGACCGAACAGCATTTCAACGAAGCGTTCGATGCCGCGAGTACCGATGTCGCGAGCGGTGCGGTCGGCGCGGGGCGCGGCATGTCGTGTTTCGATCTGAAGGGCGGCATTGGCACCGCGTCAAGGGTGGTCAGTGCGGCGGCCCGTGACTACATCGTCGGTGCGCTCGTGCTGGCCAACTTCGGCCGTCTGCCGATGCTGACGATCGACGGCACGCCGCTCGGCCGCGTGCTGGCCGAACGCGCGGCTGCGGCTGAGGCGGCAAATGCTGCCAATGCTGCTGCCAGCGCAACCACCGACAAACCCGAGCAAGGCTCGATCATCATGATCGTCGCGACCGATGCACCGCTCGACGCGCGCCAATTGAAACGCCTGTCGTTGCGCGCGGCGGCGGGTCTCGCGCGTACCGGCTCGGTGTACGGCCACGGCAGCGGCGATATCGCGCTGGCGTTTTCGACCGCGTACACGGTGCCGCACGGCGCGGACTTCGTCGCGCTGCCGCCGCTCGTCGCCGATCATTGTATGGACCCGCTGTTTCGCGCGTGCGCCGCCAGCGTCGAACAGGCGATCGTCGATGCATTGTGGAGCGCCGAATCCGTCACCGGTCGAGACGGCCATCGGCGGTTGTCGCTGCGCGACAGCGTGCCCGATCTTGCCCAACTGCTGAGGAATTCCGCGCGATGAAAGTCCTGATCTCCACCGACATCGAAGGCATCGCCGGCGTGTTTCATGCCGAGCAGACGCGCGCGGGCAACGGCGAATACGAAGCCGCGCGACGCTGGATGACGCTCGAAGCCAACGCCGCCATCGAAGGCGCGTTCGCGGGCGGCGCGACCGACGTGTGGGTCAACGATTCGCACGGCGGCTTTCGCAACCTGCTGCCCGATCTGCTCGATCCGCGCGCGCAGGTCGTACTAGGCAAGCCGCGCACGCTCGGCATGATGGCCGGGCTCGAATACGGTGCGGCACTCGTCTTCATGATCGGCTATCACGCGAAGGCGCAAACGCGCGGCATCCTCGCGCACACGATCAACAGCTTCGCGTTCGCGCGCGTCGCGTTAAATGGCGTGGAGCTAGGCGAAGCGGGGCTGTACGGCGCGCTCGCTGAAGAATATGGCGCACGTGTCGCGCTTTTATCGGGTGACGACGTGTTCGCCGAGGAAACCGCGCCGCGTTTTCCCAGCGCGCGTTTCGTCGTCACGAAGACCGCGACCGGTCAGGCAAGCGGCGTCACGCAGTCGCCCGCGAGCGTGCGCGAGGCGCTGCGGGCTGCCGCGCGCGACGTGGTCCGTCAGCATATCGAAGCGGGCCGCGCGCCGGCCGCGACGCGTGGGCAGCCGCGAGCAGTCGACTGCGAACTGCGCGTGCAAACAAGCGGGCTTGCCGATCTGTTCTGCCAATGGCCGACGCTCACGCGTGTCGATGGCGTGACGTTGCGTTTCAGCGCGGCGTCGGCCGAGCATGCGGTGCGGATGCTGAACTGTCTATCGGCGATGTCGTTCATGTTGCGCTGAGCCGCGGCACGCCGAGCCGCTGACAGCTTATTGCGATGGCCTACTGCTGCTGCCGGCTCAATTCGCGCGCCGCATGATCGATCGCCTCGGCCACCGCTCCGGCATGCGACACCGGCGCGAGGTGGCTCGACGCGACCAGCACCACCTTCGCGCCGATGCGCCCGGCGATCATTTTCTGCAAGTCGGGCGACACCGCGCGGTCTTTCGTCGTCAGCACGTACCACGATGGTTTGTCTTTCCAGCCGACCTGATCGACCGGTTCGTCGAATGCGCTCGCGGCGATTGGCACCTGCGCGGCGGCGAGCACGCGGGTGACGGTCTCGGGCACGTCGGCGGCGAGGTCGGCGTGATAGCGCGCGCGGTCGAGCCACAAAAAACCGTTCGCGTCCTTGCTGATGCTCTGGCCGGCCGGCATCGGCCCGCCGGCCTTCATCACGTCCATCGCCGATTCGTGCAGTTGCGGCGCAAGCGCGGCGACATACACGAGCCCGGCGACGTTCGGCGCATTCGCGGCCACCTCGGTGATCACGACGCCGCCCCACGAATGCCCGACCAGCAGCACCGGGCCGTTCTCGCGATCGAGCACACGGCGGGTCGCGGCAACGTCGTCGGCGAGCGACGTCAGCGGGTTCTGCACGGAGCTCACGTGATAACCCTTTTGCTGCAGCTTCGCGACCACGCCGTTCCAGCTCGAGCCGTCGACGAACGCGCCATGCACGAGCACGATGTTGCGCACCGGGCCGCCGAGCGCGGCGGCAGGCGGCGTGCTGGCGGTAGCGGGGGCGGCCGCCGTTTGCGCAAGCGCGGGCGTACCGACGCCCGCGAAACAGAGGCACAACACAGCGGCGCAAAGCAGACGTTTGGGCAACATGTTGAAGCTCCGCAGCTTGAAAAGTGGACTCCGGCAACATACTCGCGTGCCATCCCGGTGACAATCACAATCCGCGCGCTTAAGTGCGGCGCACAACGAAGCCGGGCGGCTACGAACGTCAGAGAAATATCGGTCGGGTAAAATTATCGGTTTTGCCGGACCGGATCGTGCTGTCCGGCCATGCAATCGGCCACAGCGCTGCCTTCGACGGCGCTCTACACGCAGCGGCCACACGCAGCGATCTACACACAGCAGGGCGTAATGAATAGTGCAAAGCAGCAAGAGGGCCTGAAGCGCGGGCTCAAGAATCGTCACATCCAGTTGATCGCGCTGGGTGGCGCGATCGGCACCGGCCTCTTTCTCGGCTCCGCCAGCGTGCTGCAGGCCGCGGGTCCGTCGATGATCCTAGGCTACGCGATCGGCGGCGTCATCGCGTTCATGATCATGCGCCAACTCGGCGAGATGGTCGCGCAGGAGCCGGTCGCCGGCTCGTTCAGCCACTTCGCATACAAGTACTGGGGCGATTTCCCGGGCTTCCTGTCGGGCTGGAACTACTGGGTGCTCTATGTGCTCGTCAGCATGGCCGAGCTGACCGCGGTCGGCACCTACGTGCATTACTGGTGGCCGGGCGTGCCGACATGGCTGTCGGCGCTGGTGTGCTTCGCGATCATCAACGCGATCAATCTCGCCAACGTGAAGGCCTACGGCGAAACCGAGTTCTGGTTCGCGATCATCAAGGTCGCGGCTGTGATCGGCATGATCGTGTTCGGCGGCTATCTGCTGATCAGCGGTCACGGCGGCCCGCAGGCGACGGTCGCGAACCTGTGGAGTCACGGCGGCTTTTTCCCGCACGGCTTTCACGGCCTGTTCATGATGCTCGCTGTGATCATGTTCTCGTTCGGCGGGCTGGAGCTGATCGGCATTACGGCGGCCGAGGCCGCCGAGCCGCAGAAAAGCATCCCGAAGGCCGTGAATCAGGTGATCCTGCGGATCCTGATTTTCTATATCTGCTCGCTCGCGGTGCTGCTGTCGCTGTATCCGTGGAACGAGGTGGCGGCGGGCGGCAGCCCGTTCGTAATGATCTTCTCGCAGATGGGCTCGTCACTGACTGCCAACGTGCTGAACGTGGTCGTGCTGACCGCGGCGCTGTCGGTGTACAACAGCGGCGTCTACGCGAACAGCCGCATGCTGTACGGTCTCGCCGAGCAGGGCAACGCGCCGCGCGCGCTGCTGAAGGTCGACCGGCGCGGCGTGCCGTATCTGGCGATCGGTCTGTCCGCGCTCGCGACGTTCGCATGCGTGATCATCAACTACGTGATCCCGGCCGAAGCGCTCGGTCTGCTGATGTCGCTGGTGGTCGCGGCGCTGGTGTTGAACTGGGCGCTGATCAGCCTCACGCATCTGAAGTCGCGCAAGGCGATGGTGGCCGCGGGCGAGACGCTGGTGTTCCGCTCGTTCTGGTTTCCGCTCAGCAATTGGATCTGCCTCGCGTTCATGGCGCTGGTCCTCGTGATTCTGGCGCTGACGCCGGGCTTGTCGGTCTCGGTTTGGCTGGTGCCGGCATGGCTCATGCTGATGTGGGGCGGCTACGTGATCAAGCGGCGCCGCGAGGCGACTCGCGCTAGCGTGGGGATTGCGAGCTGATCTTCACGCGGCGAAGTTCCCCACATAGGTCGCTCCCGTGTGGGCGAGCGCACAGATCGATTTTTGCGAACCGGTAATCTCTGTCCGGTCGTCCGGCACGAAGCCGGCGCGGAGAGACACCATGTTCAACGCAGGCGCGGTACGGACCAGGTCGAACTTCGGCGCGGGTGCCGCGCTCCTTCTGCTGATTGCGGTAGCCTGCCTCGCGCTGCGCATCCTGCACGTCGTCGCGAAGTTTCGTGGCGACGTCCCCGACGCCTTCGGCGATTTCAATTTCTACCTGTACGCATTCAACGTCGTGCTGCACGACCCGGCGCGCCTGTACGATCACGACGCGCTGATCGCGTTCTTGCAGGGCATCGGCGCGCGCTCGACGGGCGACGACATCTTCTACGCCTACCCGCCGCAGTTCGCGCTGGTGTTTGCGCCGCTCGCGCTGCTGACGCCGCTCGCCGCCAAAATCGTCTGGGTGAGTGCGTCGATCGTGTTGTTCGCGCTGGCTTTGTATCTCGTCGTCACGATGGCGTACCGCGGCTCGGAGCGCAGCGTTAGCCTGCTGCTGGTGGCGGTCGCGCTGCTGAGCTTTCCGCTCGTCGAAGATACCTACGACGGCCAGTCGAACGAACTGCTGTTCTTCCTGCTGGTTGCGACCTTCGCGCTGATCGAGCGTGGCAAAGGCTACGCCGCTGGGCTCTTTCTCGGCTTCGCGATCGCGATCAAGCTCACGCCTCTCGCCGTCGCCGGTCTGCTGTTGCTGCGCCGCGAATGGCGGACGTTCGTGATGGCGAGCGTCGTTGCGATTGCCTTGACGCTGATTACCGGAGCGCGCCTCGGCTTCGACGTTCTGTGGCACTACTTCGTGTCGGACATGCCGCGCCTGAACGGCATGGCACTGGCGATGAGCGCTGGCGGCGCGCCGATGAACAACGCCGTGCGGGGCGCGTTGCAGACGCTATCGGCGACGCTCGGCATGCCGATGTCCGGTACGTTGCTGTCGATTGCCTCGCATGCGTTGGTGCTGGCTGTCTGCCTGCTGTCCGCGTATCTGGTGTTTCGCCGCCATCGGGACAGCCGCATCGACTACGCGCTCGCCTCGATGACGATGCTCGTGGCTTATCCGATCCTCGAGCCGATCCACATGGTGCTCGCGTTGATCCCGTTGCTGATTCTGCTGGGCACCGCATTCGAAGCGCGCGACGGGCAGTTGTCGGCGCTCGGTCCGAAACTGGAGATGCTGCTGGTCGCGGTCGTCGTGGTCTTGCTGTTCTTTGCGGCGCGGTTTGTGTCTTATACGGTCGCGGCGCTCGTCATTTACGGACTCTGTGTTGCAAGGTACTTTCCACCGTCAGAGGTGGGATGGCGAGAGCGGGCTTACCAGCCTGGATGAACGATCCTGGTGTGGCGCGGCTCCTCATAAGGGCTTTGCATGAAGGTGCAATGGGAATCAGAGAACTGCTCGCGGAGCAGGATGCAAAGTTCGTGAGCCTGCGGGCGCGGAGAGCCTCCATGTTCTTGCGGGGGCTTTTCTGTTTCTTCGGAAGGCGGACATTTTGGGCGGTCGCCCATGTACGGACTGCCTGTCGCACGGTAATTATCTGAATGCTGTCAACACCGGCAGCGGCTTCAGATAGACCATCGACACACCTATGTCCCTGTCCGTATTTGAGATGCACTCCGTGGAGCTGTTCTGCTAGCGGCCACTGGGTGCCTGTTATGTCATCTGTGACGAGCGGCACTATAAGGCGTGCCTTGGCAAGGCCGCAGACCGTCAGAGGGCCCGGGCGGAGACCCGGGAGTTTCTCGAGATTGCCGCACTGAATCACAGGGAGTGGGAGGAGGACCGGAAGCTGGTCAGGCGCATCCAGAAGAGTGGCTGGCTGTTTTTCCATAGCGCGCGGCACCGTGACCCCGACACCGATGGATGGTGGGTTATCGTGGCTCTTCTCGAAGAGGTTCGCCGGGGCAAACTGCTTGCCGTTAAAGGTCCGCGTAATGGCCTGTTTCCGTCACCCTACAGCAGCACGCCGCTAAGGAATCCCGTAGCGAGGAGCGGCAGTCATCCGGACGGCGAACCCATTCGGTCCGTCGAGTATGATCCGGCCACCTGGCAAGCCCAGTTAGCCGCTGCGCGCGCAGCCAGGGCGACACCGCCACACATCGAGATACCACAGGCACTGACCAAGGCGCAGCGGTGGCAGACCCGCAAGGCGCTGATTGCGACGGGCAATGCGGCCATGTCCGGGCGCGTGCGGGCGGCGGCTGAACGGCTCGCGCGCAACAATGTCGCGGTGGAGAAGGCCAGACTCTCCGATCATGTCTACGAGCCGTCCGGGCCGGTGCCCGAAGGGTGGGCGAACCGCAGCGGGGATAGGGGATTTCTACGGCAGTACGGGTTGAAGCCAATAGACCTGGAAATCGAAGGCGCGAACTTCAGGGCGCAGCTATACGAACCGGATGCGGCGATCTTCGGCGCCGACATGAATCCGACACTCGCGTTCAAGGGAACCGCAATGACGAGCCTGAGCGACTGGTCGAACAACTTCAACCAGAGCGTGGATATGACATCGCCTTACTATAGGCGGGCCGTAGATATTGGATGGAAGATGCGCCGCACACAGGCGCCAATTGATATTGCCGGACATTCGCTAGGTGGCGGTCTGTGTTCTGCCGCTTCTTTGGCTAGCGGCAAGGACTGCTGGAGCTTCAACGCCGCCGGTCTGCACCCGAAGACGGTCGAACACTACGGCGGCCAGATTACGCCATCGAACATCAATGCCTACCATGTGAACGGCGACATTCTGACCGTGGTACAGACGTGGACGCCCCTGCCCGGTGCAGCCGGTACACCCTATCCCCTGTATGGCAGCGGCTCGCCCGTGTCGCGGCACTTCATCACGCAGGCCATTGACGGCATCGAGCAGCAGAAGGCGGAGGACATCTCCGTACTTGAAACACTGTCATGACGGGGCTGAAAGCGATGAAAAGACTCAGCCGAATCCTTATCGTGCCGGTGCTGTTACTGGCGATATTCCCTGTGGTTCATGCAATGAAAAAATTTCCCGCCACTGATTTCTTTAGCGGCCCGCAACTCGAACTGGCGCAGGCCATCGAGCGCGGTGACATGGAGCAGGTCACGCGACTGGCACCGAAGACGGACCTGAACACGCCTGGCCGCAAGAACATGACGATGCTGTTTTTTGCGTTTCAGGAGGCGTTGCAGCGCGACCCGCATCGGCTTGCGGTTGCGTCGGCGGTGCTGAGGGCCGGGGCCGATCCCTTGCAGGCCGTACCGGATTTTGGCAGCCCCCTCGGGGTCATACTCAACAGCTCGCACCCGGAATTCCTGCGTGCGATGCTGGACGGGGGCGTTGATCCCAATCTGGTTTACAAGGGAGATCCATTAATTTTCTTTGTTGCAGGAGAGTCGACATCTGGCTCACTCGAACTGCTGGTGGAGCGTGGCGCGGATGTGAACCGACGCGATTCGTTGCGCAATTCAGTGCTGTATGAAGCGCTGGCAAATCGCGCACTAGATCAGATTGACTACCTGCTGGATCATGGGGCAAACCCCAACACCTACAACATTAACGGCGAGTCATTCCCATTAGGGATCTGGGACGACATTAATACCTTCGCGCCTGATTCACCGGCCTACAGGAAGCTGGTCGAAATCCGGGATCGCATCATCAGGATGGGCATGAAATGGCCTCCCGAGACTCCGGAACAGATAAGAGCACGTTGGGGAGCCAATCCTCCGCGCCGGCTCGATGACAGCAAGCTTCCGCTGCCTTGAGGCAGAAACGGAAAGGGCTCTTCCAGTTCTTCATGCAGGATCGTGCGCGCCATCGCCCGGAAGCGGCGGCCGGTTAGCTCCGTGCGCGCATCGTAGCCAAGTCGCCGAAGCGCGGCATTGGTAGCCGCTTCACTCATCGGGCGCTTGATATCGCATGCGCCTGGGAACCCGTAGCTTTCCGGCAAAACTGGCCACGCGTGGCGGCCTTCACGAAGACATGACGCAGATGGGTGCGAACCGTTGAGGGCCGTGACGTCGGTCGCTCTTCCAGCCCGCGATTCGCGCCGTGCGAATCGAGCAGCATCAGCGTGGCTGCCGATGCCAGTCCAGTCATTCAGCGACCATTCTAAGCCCCGCGCTTCGTCAGCGAATTGACCCATATCGGATGTGGGCCGGATCGACGCTAGCCGACCAGTCGCTGTCTGCCGTTCACCACATGATGTAGAAAATGCGTTACCGGTGCACACGGGGGTGCCGCGGCGTAGCGGACGGTATGGCAATGCCCGCGCCTACGCGTCTTGTTGTTCGAGCTAGTTAGCGGTACGTAGCGGCGGTCCCAAACCACACCGGCCAGCCTCGGTTGCTCAGGCAGCATGACGCGCCCCAAGTCAGTACTGACACGCCAAACGCAAGAATGGTGCAAAGCATCATCGCTGGCATAGTTTCGCGAGCCTATACTTCGCAAGACCGTTTCACCCTTGGGCGCTTTGCGATGATGTCATTCGCGATCGCGGACGCTGTAAAATCAGTAGCATTTTCCTTGCAGGGATGCACGTCCCAGGTCGAGCAGCCCAATACGACTTACCTCGCTGTCAGAGTAGTGCTGCGGACAAACGTAGCGGCGATCGATTGCTTTTCTCGGATGTCCGAAGAGGAGAAGCGACCATGAAAATCCTGTGGGTCGATGACCACGAACTTCTTTGCGTCGCTCTTTCCGAATATTTACAAACACACGCTTCGGAGCTGAGCGCAACCCCAATCGACGTCACGCCCGTCTTTTCGCTTGCCCGCGCGCTTGAAGAAGTCAACAAGACACCTTCCCCCGATCTGGTATTCCTGGATCTCAATCTGGATGACGAGAACCGTGGCGCCGCGACACTTGAGCATTTCCAGGCGGGAAATCCATCTAAAGTTCCCGTGGTCGTCTGCACAGGACTCACTCCCGGGAACGATCAGGAAGTTGAAATTTTGCGCATGTGCATGCGTGACTACGCCGCTCGGGGAATCCTGTTGAAAGGAGGCGCGCACAAAAAAATGTTCATTGGACTGAGCAGGATCCTGGGAGGTGAACTCTGGATTCCGGAAGAAGTCCTGCTCCGCTTTGCCCGCTCGACACCAGCGCCGTCAGCTAGCCGGAATGAGCACCATCTTGGGCTTTCTCCTCGAGAGTGGGACGTGGGGCGTTGCATTGCACGTGGCCTCTCGGGGAAACAGATCGCTAGAGAGCTTAACGTCACCGAAGGACATGTCAGACAGGTATCCTGTGTTATCTACGACAAACTTCGAGTCAGAAACCGCGTAGAAGCGGCACTTAGAGTCAATGCCGAGTTGGGCGGTGGAAGCGGGCCAGACAAGGGATCGTCATGAAGATCTCTGCTATACCGCGATTTATGTTGCGCTGCGAACACTAGCACCCGCCTTCGGCCGATTTTCCTGGGGCTTATGTTTTGCAAGTAAGGTCAATAAGGTCTGTTCGGAAACCGGTTTCGACAAAAGCTTCATGCCGCTGGCGGCGACTTTTTTGAGCACGGCTGAGGAGGTGTCGCCCGACCACAGGATCGCCGGGATCGAAGCGTCGGTAGCCGCGCGGACCGCCAGAATCGCAGCAATACCGTCCTCGTTTTCGAGCCGGTAGTCTGAGAGGATGAAGTGAGGACCACTTGCCAGCGCTTCAATGCGCAACTGTTCGATCACGTCGGATGAGGATTCCCCCGCCACGACGTAGCAGCCATGCTCGATCAGGCGCATCGATATTTCGATTCTCAGGTCGCTGTTGTCTTCGATGATCGCCACGACCATATCGGTCAGGTCCGCTTCGCCGTCTTCAACCGTTTGAACCTCGCCGAGCAACTCCGGCGGTATGCGTTCCACGAAGGGGACCGTCACGGAAAAACGCGATCCCCGCCCGGGTGCCGAGTTCACATCCAGTTTGTGACCAAGAAGGTTCGCGAGCCCCTGGACAATGGCCAGACCCAGTCCGAACCCTTTATCGCGATTCCTTTCGGGATTGTCGACCTGTACATAGCTTTTGAAGATGTCCGCCTGTCTATCTTCAGGGATACCGATCCCGTTGTCCCAGACGCTTATCCTTACGCAGGTGCCACGCCTCTGGCAACTCACCAGAACATGTCCGTTCTTTTCCCTCTGCCCGGAAGGCGTGTAACGGACCGCATTGATCACCATATTTCGGACGATCCGGTCCAACGCATGCCGATCCGTACGGACCAGATAAGGGCGACTATGGAGTCGTAGTCTCAGCCCCTTCGCCTCAGCCAGCGGCTGCATATCCGCAACTATGCCGCGTAAAAGGGAAGTCAGCGCTACCTCCTGAATTTCCACATTCCAGGTGCGGGACTCGAGGCGGCAGATATCCAGTGCCCCGTTAATCATCCCTTCCATCGTATCCACCTGCCTTTGCGCCATCGAGACGTCATCGACCATCCTGGTTGCTTCAATGCTCCGCTCAATGAAACTTAACTTCAGGCCGAGCGTGGTGAGCGGCTGGCGCAAGTCATGACTTATCGCAGCGACAAGCAGGCTCTTCTCCTCCTTCGCCGCTTCAGCCCGCTCTCGCGCCTCATCGAGAATAATCTCTTTAACATATGCGTGTTTCTCATTGTAAAAAACAAAAAACGCGAGTACACAATAGCCAACTAGTTGAGCCGTATAAAAGACCAGCATAAATGGCCGGTGAATAAACAGGGGGGGGCCAAGGCTAAATCCGAACGGGATAGCGCCGAGCACGAATGAACCCAAATTTGCGCGAAGACTGGGGGCGAGCAGCAGCAAGGTAAATGTATGGCTGATTAGCGTGTACTCAAGGAAGCCAGAACTGGCCAATTTGACGTAGCGAGCTTGGGGCGAGATGAAATCGGGTGGGGTTAGCCCAAAGCTACCCGCTGCCCACCAGAACGATGTCAGCGTGACCAATGCAGCCCATGCCCAATGTAGCTGCTCGACCGCGCTGACGCCAGCGTGCTTCGGGAGCGCCATGGTCTTTTTCAGTAAGTATGCTGCCATGGGAGTCGCCACCCCCCATAGTCCCAGGGGCCAGACGACGCGGAACCAAAGATAGCTATCCGACGTTTTGATCCACGAGCCATACACGCACAGCAGCGAGGCTCCGACCGAAACCAGCGCGGTCCAACATAGCGCTCGCCTAGACAGCGATTGCAATAACTCGCGTTTAACGTAGAGATTCTGCTCAGCACTGAGTGCTGCAACAGGCCCCACAAAAAGATTCACAAAATCAGCGAATCTGCGGCGCCCGGTTGAGTGGGCCTTTTCATCCGCTAACCGTGATGTTCTGGGCCGGGGCGGCGTTTCGCTCGCGTCAGAATCACGTGGTGTTCGAGTACAGGAAGCCATAACAGGCCGGCAATCAGGTGCAGCTTCGCTCCGTTGTGCTGGCTTCGTGTTTGCCTGCCCTCTCTTTCTCCCGTCATCGGTCAATTTTTTTGGCTTATATTCTGCAAGTAAGGTCAATAGCGTCTGTTCGGAAACCGGTTTCGACAAAAGCTTCATGCCACTGGCGGCGACTTTTTTGAGCACGGCTGAGGAGGTGTCCCCCGACCACAGGATCGCCGGGATCGAAGCGTCGGTAGCCGCGCGGACCGCCGCAATCGCAGCAATACCGTCCTCGTTTTCCAGCCGGTAGTCTGAGAGGATGAAGTGAGGACCACTTGCCAGCGCTTCAATGCGCAACTGTTCGATGACGTCGGATGATGATTCCCCCGCCACGACGTAGCAGCCATGCTCGATCAGGCGCATCGATATTTCGATTCTCAGGTCGCTGTTGTCTTCGATGATCGCCACGACCATATCGGTCAGGTCCGCTTCGCCGTCTTCAACCGTTTGAACCTCGCCGAGCAACTCCGGCGGTATGCGTTCCACGAAGGGGACCGTCACGGAAAAACGCGATCCCCGCCCGGGTGCCGAGTTCACATCCAGTTTGTGACCAAGAAGGTTCGCGAGCCCCTGGACAATGGCCAGACCCAGTCCGAACCCTTTATCGCGATTCCTTTCGGGATTGTCGACCTGTACATAGCTTTTGAAGATATCCGCCTGTCTACCTTCCGGGATACCGATCCCGTTGTCCCAGACGCTTATCCTTACGCAGGTGCCACGCCTCTGGCAACTCACCAGAACATGTCCGTTCTTTCCTCCCTGCCCGGAAGGCGTGTAACGGACCGCATTGGTCACCATATTTCGCACGATCCTGTCCAGCGCATGTCGATCGGTGCGGACCAGATAGGGGCGACTATGGAGTCTTAACCTCAGCCCCTTCGCCTCAGCCAGCGGCTGCATATCCGCAACTATGCCGCGTAAAAGGGAAGTCAGCGCTACCTCCTGAATTTCCACATTCCAGGTGCGGGACTCGAGGCGGCAGATATCCAGTGCCCCGTTAATCATCCCTTCCATCGCAGCCACCTGCCTTTGCGCAATTGAGACGTCTACGGCCAGGCTGGTCGATTTAACGCATCGCTCGATAAAACCTAACTTCAGGCCGAGCGTGGTGAGCGGCTGGCGCAAGTCATGGCTTATGGCAGCCATAAACTGGTTCTTTTCCAGCATTGCCGCTACCGCCTGAGCTCGCGCTTCCTCGAGAACAACCTCTTTTACACATATGAGTTGCTGATCGTTGCAGATGTACCAGGCGACGACGCAATAGCCAATTAGTTGAGCCGTATACCAGTCAAACATTCCCGGCCGGTGAATAAAAAACCCGGGTGCCATGTCAAATGCGAATGGGATCGTGCCGACCAGCAGTGCACCTAAAGCCGCACGAAAACTTGGTGCGAGCAGCAGCAACGTAATTGCCTGGCCGATCATAGTCAGTTCCATGAAGCCATACCTGGCAAATCTGAAGTGGTGGCTATGGACGATCACGCCGGTCACGTAGGTGGGTGGTATTAGCCCAAAGCTGGCCGCAGCCCACCAGAACGATGTCAGCATGACCAATGCAGCCCATGCCCAATGTAGCTGTCCGACCGCGCTGACGCCGGCGTGCTTCGGGAGCATCATTGTTTTTTTCAGTAAGTATGCTGCGAAAGGAGCGGCCAGCCCCCAGAGTCCCATGATCCAGACGACACGGAACCATGGATAGATATCCGACGTTTTGGTCCAGGCTCCAACTATGAACCAGAACGGGCTTACGACCAACAAAAGCGCGATCCAATATACCGACCGGCGGGACAGCGATTGCAATAACTTGCGTTTGACGAGGAGGTTCTGTTCAGCACTGAGTGCTGCAACGGCAACCGGTCCGACAAAAAATTTTCTGAATTCAGCGAACCTGCGGCGCACGATTTCCTGAATCGTTTCACTCACGCCCACTGGCGTTCTGGCCCTGACATTTTCGCGCGCGTCAGAATCACTTGATGTTCGAGAACAGGACGCCATAACAGGCCTCCGGGCTGGAATCAGGGGCAGCTACAGACTATTGTGCTAGCAGTCCGCCAGCAAGTCGATGACAAGTGTGCTGTTTTAGGCCGAACAAATGTTCGTGATCCCCGCAGGTGGTTCCAACCGCCCGCAGTACCAGCAAGCACGGCTCGCCAGTTGCAATATTGGTCGCCCCATGTATGCCGCGTCGAACTACTTCCGTAACCGGGCCCGCTCCGTACTCTGACAACGGCACCATGCCGAACAATCGTAAAACGACACCGAACATTTATTCTCCAGCAAAGGAACATTTAATACCGAACATCAAACTATCGACGTAACTACAACTGATACGGTTTCACGGCGAAATAACGAAACATAATTTGACACAAGGAGGGCGTTAATGACCGCACAACTGGGCCGCCTTCTTGTAAGCGCCCGGTCATCCCATCTTGAGTCACGGTGAAAGTCTTGGGAGCATCGTGTTCACTTAAATAGGTGGACACGTGAACACTATTGAAGAAGCAGCGGCACCTAGCCGTCGACGACGCCGGCGC